>CAZGEH010000032.1:0-1510 GCA_964524795.1 uncultured Acidobacteriota bacterium | reverse complement strand
GTCGCGCGGAAGAAGGCGGCCCGCGCGCTGGCGCGATTCATGCGGCTGCACCCGCACAACATCGCGCAGAAGACGGAAGTCATGCTGGAGCATTTCCGCACCCAGACCATGCACAAGATCGGAGGTCGGGCCAAGGCGATGGTCGTCATGATCTGCCCCCCTAAAACCGGACCGTTTTCAAGGAGAGTCCTCCCGGATAAGATAAAGGAAAGGAGGACGCGTGAAAAGGAAACGGTTCAGCGAAGAGCAAATCATAGGGGTCCTGAAGGAGGCCGAGGCGGGCCTGCCCTTGTCGGAGTTGGCCCGTAAGCATGGCATCGCCGAGGGAACCTTCTACCGGTGGAAATCGAAGTACGGAGGGCTGGAAGTCAGTGAGGCCAAGCGGTTGAAGCACCTGGAGGATGAGAACCGGCGGCTGAAGAAGCTGGTGGCCGACCAGGCGCTGGACATCCAGATGCTGAAGGATGTTACCTCAAAAAACTGGTAAAGCCCGCAGAGTGGCGGGAGGCCGCCGCGTACCTGAACACCGAGTACGCGGTGAGCCTCCGGCGGGCCTGCGGGCTGATGGAGTTGAACCGGAGCAGTTATTATTACCAGGCCCAGGAGCCGGATGACCAGGGGTTGCGGGTGGCGCTTAAGGACTTGGCGGCACGGCGCCGGCGATGGGGCTACCGGATGCTCATGGTGGCGTTGCGTCGGCAGGGGTTTGGGGACAACCATAAGCGGATTTACCGGGTATACCGGGAGGAAAAGCTACAGGTGAACAGGCGAAAGAAGCGTAAAACGGCACGATGGCGAGGCGAGAAACCGGTGCCGGCGACGGGACTGAACCAAAGATGGTCGATGGACTTCATGAGCGATCAGCTGGCGGATGGTCGGAAAGTTCGGCTTTTTAATGTGATGGATGACTACAGCCGGGAATGCCTGGCCATTGAAGTGGACACCTCGATCGGTGGTCAGCGAGTGACCAGGGTATTGGACCGGATCGTGGCGGCCCGGGGTTTACCCGAGTGCTTGGTGATGGACAACGGACCGGAGTTCACCGGCCGGGCCCTGGATCAATGGGCCTACCAACGAGGGGTAAAGCTGCAGTTCATTGAGCCGGGAAAGCCGACGCAGAATCCGTATGTCGAAAGTTTCAACGGAACCTTTCGCAACGAGTGCCTGAACGAGCACTGGTTCTTGCAGGTGTCGGAGATGAGGACAACCACGGAGGAATGGCGGGACGATTACAACCATTGCCGACCGCACAGCTCATTGGGTAATCTAGCGCCGGCCGAATTTGCGGCGGCGGCCGTCCCCCTAGGGGGACGGGAGGGGGAAGGAAGCCACCCAACACACACCCAGCAGAACAGTCAACCAACCCGGGAAAAACTCACCCTGGAAATGGTCCAGTAAAGGGGGGCAGATCACGCGCGCCCCCGAAAACGAAGACGATCCTCCTTCGCTCCGCCGAGGCGGGACTTCGGCGGGACAAGGAAGACGGGCGGAACACACCTGCCGCCGTCAG
>CAZGEH010000031.1:0-1947 GCA_964524795.1 uncultured Acidobacteriota bacterium | reverse complement strand
CCTCACGGCAGCGTGCCGGGGACCCTCCGGCTCGGCGTCTGCCGGGGTCGGATCGGTGCCCGGTCGTTTTCTCCGCTCCGGTCGTCGCGCCGGGGAGTGTTGTTTTTTTGGCTCGTCGCTGCAACCCTTGTCTCACCGGGTTTGGGACCGCGTTCAGCCACCGGCCAATCTGTTGGGATGCGCGAGGGGTTGTTCGTCGGACGGGGCGGCCGGCTACGGGTATGGGCCCGTGAGCCCGCTGTCGTAAGTGGCCTCCCTTCCGGCCCACCTGGGTGAGACCTTGAGAGCTCGAAGAGATAGGTGCCGTCTGGCTCCCGTGAAGCGCCCGTCCGGCTCGCCGGAAGAGCGCCGGCCGGGGGCGGACCCTATGGCGTCCAGCCCCGTCGCGCATCCCAACTCCTTTGGAGAACCCCGGTCATGAATCGTTTCGTCGGTCTTGACATCCACCGCCGCCTTGCCGAGGCGTGCATCATGAACGCCCGCGGACACGTGCTGGAACGACACACGATCTCCTGCACGCGCTCCGGGCTGCAGGCGTTCGCAGAGAGCCACCTCCGCCCCGGAGACCGCGTCGCCCTGGAAGCCACCACCCATTGCTGGGCGGTGGCCGCCACTCTCCGTCCCTTCGTCGAGGCGGCGGTCGTCTCCAATCCGCTGATGACCAAAGCGATCGCCTACGCGAGAATCAAGACGGATAAGGTCGATGCCCAGGTGCTGGCCCAACTCCTTCGCACCGAGTACCTTCCCGCCGTGTGGACCCCGGACCAGGACACGCAACGCCTGCGCATCCTCACCTCGCGCCGCGCCGGGCTCGTCGCGGAGCAGACGCGGCTCAAGAACCGGATCCACAGCGTCCTCTTCGCGGAGCTCATCCCGCCGCCGGACGGAACCCTGTTCAGCCAGAAGGGGATGGAGTGGCTGGAACAACTCGAACTGCCCGCGGAGAGCCGCGCCCTGGTGGAGAGTGACCTGCGCCTGCTGGACGCCGTGGGCAAAGAGCTGACCGCCATCGATGCCGAGGTCGCCCGGAAAGCCAACGACGACCAGCGCGCCCGGCTGCTCATGACCCTCCCCGGCGTCAACTACACCACTGCCGTGGGGATCCTCGCGGCCATCGGCGACTTCCGCCGCTTCGCCGAGCCCGACAAGCTGGCTGCCTACCTGGGCCTGGCGCCCAGCACGCGGCAGTCCGCTGGCCGGTGCTACCACGGCCCCATCACCAAGCGAGGGAACAGCAACGCCCGCTGGCTCCTGATCCAGGCCGCGCAGCACCTCCGCACCCATCCCGGCCCGCTGGGCGTCTTCTACCGCAAGCTGCGACGGAGCAAGAACCACAACGTCGCCGTCGTGGCCTGCGCCCGGAAGATGGCGCGCATCGTCTGGTTCATGCTCATCAACAACGAGCCCTACCGCTACGCCCAGCCCCGGCTCACCGAGGAGAAGCTGGCCCGTCTGCGGATCAAGGTCACCGGAAAGAAGAAGAAGACCGGCCCCAAGAAGGGAACGCCCCCTGCGCCGAATCGCGGCACTGGGAAACGAGAGCGAACCGAGCCGGCGCTCCCGGCGGTCTACAGCGAGGCTGGGTTACCGGCGGCGAAGGGTCCGGATCAGGTGGCGCCCGGCGAGCGCAAGGCGCTGGAGGAGATGGGGGTGGCCGGCTACTTCGGGGAGATCCAGGCTCCGAAGAAAGTGCTGCGCGTACGCAAGGGCACGCCGGCGGACGGGACCGGATCCCCCCCTCCGCCCCCCCAGGGGGGAACGACTACTCAAAGCAGCTCGTGACGCGCTCAAGCCACGAGCCTGGATCGGCCGGTAGCATCCATACGTGCGGCGCGCTCCAGACGCCCCCGGGAAGCAGGAACGCCAGGGTCGACGATCTCCCGAGTGCTCAAGAGATGGACAAGGAACAGAAAAAAACGGCTTCCGTGGTTGCCATCTTCAGAGATA
>CAZGEH010000030.1:0-4334 GCA_964524795.1 uncultured Acidobacteriota bacterium | reverse complement strand
GCGTTGCCGTTCTGGAGAGAGATGGTCCGCGATGGCCGTCAGCCTGTTGTCATCAAAAAGCGCACGTAAGCCTCGATGGCGGCGTGGGCTTCCTCCCAGCTCGCCCAGGAATTCAGCCAGATTTCTTCCTCCTTGATCGTGCGGATCACCCGTTCCACAAAAGCGTTGTCATCCGGAGCGTTGGAGCCGGTGGATTGTCCCCGGATCCCCACGCTGCCCAGGTACCCCACCAAACCGGTTCGAACGAGGTTGTGCACCGTTGTCGGAGCGCAGCACTAGGCCCGGCAGGTCTCCTGGGGTCTGCCAGCCCCGGCTTTCCAGCCCCATCCGCACGGCACTGGTCCACTGCGAGGCCCGACACCGCCGATCCAGGGTCCAACCCACGAGCTCGCGCGGGTAGCAATCGGTGACCACCACCAGAAACAAGGGCGTCAGATCCGCCAGCTGCAGGCTGGTCATGTCGATCTGCCAGGCCTGGTCAACCGCCGTCGGCCGCATCCGTTCCACCCGCTTGGGCCGCGACGGCCGATGCCAGATCTTCGGCCGGCTCAGGCCCAGTTCGCGCATGATCCGATACACGGTCTTGCGTTCGACGCGCCAGCCCCGACGCTGCAACAGCGCCCAGATCCGGCGGTAACCGCAGGTCTGGTATCGCTCCTGCAGGCAGAGTTCCCGGACGGCGGCACGCAGGTCCGGACAGCCACTGACTGGACACGGGCGGCAGGGGGATTGGGGCGGCCGCAGGGGACCGACCCACCGGCCCACGCACGAGACCGCAACCTCCAAGCAGCGGGCCAGGCGTCGCACGCTCAGACCCGACTGGTGACGAACCGTCTGCACGGTCAGCTCCAACCTTTCGTTCTTCTTAGAGCGCGAATCGCCAGCGCCTGATCGCCGGCCAATTGTTCCAGGTCGGCGACGCGGAGGATCAGGTCCTGCTCCCGGCTGCTGGGGCGGGGCACTTCGTGGTCGATGCCCTGGCGCAGCCGTTCCAGGGCCCGGTCGCGGAGCTTGTAGGCGTACGTCGAGCTGCTCTGGTACTTGCGGCACACCTCGGCGTGAGAGAGCTTGGCGGTGATCAGGTCGAGGACAATGTCCAGCTTCTGTTCTTTCGTGAATTTCGACACCTTGGGCATGGTTACCTCCAGCGCAGCGGCGCAGGGGAACGGGCACGGGCTTCGGCCTACGGCCTCCGCCCGTGCCCGTTCCCCTCAAGTCCATATTTCACCCTATCAAGGTGTCTCACGTTTCGAGGGGGGCACTATAATAGTCCCCGGTTCTGTTCCCTTCACTCTGCGTTACAATTTGTCAAGGCCGGTCTCTCCTTTCCCGGCTCTTTGCCCGTTCGGTCTTGCAGCGCATTGTAGCGACTGCGTCAGACTGGCCTTCTCATCCCATCTCCAAAAATCGCAGAGCACTGACGACCGGAGCCCAACCGTGCCACCTCGCCGAGACGCCCGGCCCGGAGTCTCTTGGCTGGTGTACAACCCATCCTGTCTGGGCGAAAACGCCACCTTCCTTCACTCACTCGGTTGGAATCACCGGCAAAGGAGGAACCTCCACAATGATCAGATCCGGTATCCCTCCTTCTCCTGTCCGAACCCGGTAGCTATGGGTCGGTTGATGAGTCAGCTCCGGGTCACCCACGAGTCGAAGCCTCACCTCAACCTCGACGACCGCGCTGGTGCCCTCGGCAAAAGTCCAGTGACGGAATCCGCTCAAGAAACTTTCAACGGAACTGGTCAGGGCTTCCTCCCACGGTAAATGATCAGTAGTCGGGGAACTGAGGGTATGTCGCGAAACCCTTGCCCCAATGGCTTTGCCCTTTTCCACCGTGATCTCGACGCTGACTTGCCCCTGAGCTCTCAACATTCGCAGCAGGTCTGGATAGCTCGGCAGGACGAAATAGTCCCCGCCCATCGTCGTCCCCGCGCACGCAATCAGACTCGCCAAACTAGTTGCAATAACGCACCAGCTCCGCGTGCCAAACACGGGATGCCTCCTTTGGGTCAGATGCGGAGTACACGCCCAACCCGTTGGCTATTTCAACATCGGTAAGGCCAAAGCCGAACACATCCTGGGTACCTGCAGGCGACCAAAGAAGATGAAAAGCCTCATGTATGAGGATTTGGGCTACAGTCACGTGAGGCTGGAGCAAGACTGCACGGCGGAAATGGACCCAGACATCGCCGGTTCCTGAGTACATTTCATAGAACGCCAAGGAAGACGGATTATCCTCGAAGTACTGCCACACGTCGGTTCCGGTGCTGCTGACTGCTCCGCGGCCCTTGACGTAGTGGTAAGAAGCATTTCTGAGGGTGTCCTGCAGATGGGACACCCCGTTGTGCTGCGCTGATGGGACCTTCGACAGCTTGAAGATCCGTTCCAGAAAGTTCCGGCATCCCTCTTCTGCGATCAGGCCGTCAGCGACTCTCAGCACGTCCCGCAGATGCCTGGAGTCTTCGCCTCGCTGGCCACCGAGGATCCCTCCGAGCTCGCCCATGATTTCAAGCGCTTCCAGCGCCGCTTTCCCCGGCCGCTGGGGGACGCCGAACAGGCTGTGGCTGAAGGCCTGGACGTACATCGTCGCATAGAGGACACCGCTGGACACAACGATCCGGAACCCCGTGTCGAAGGGCTCCTCGCCTCGACCATCGGGATCCAGATAGTTGATGGGGTTGTTCAGCACATACGCATACCGGTTCAGCCGCTGGGGGTTGGCAAGGTCCCCCAAGACCGGATCCACACCCAGCCAGCGGCCGCGGGCGCTGGAGTAGTAGCGCGCCCCCGCGTAGTCGTTGCCCGACTCCGCGTCCCGCAGGTGGCCCGCTGTACCACTCAGGCCGTTTGCATCCCTCCAAGCTAATCTTTTCTCGCGAGATTCAGCATCAGATACCACTCGATTACCAGCTTAGTCGGAATGCCCGTCCACGCTCGCTCGACACGGTAGACTGTGTAGTCTCCTTCCAAATCCCGGGTCGGGCCGGCACGAAATTCGGCACGCAACGAGTGGACGGACGCATTGGCCGAAGTGAATTCCCACCGATCCATGGCTTCTCGCAGCGCTCCAAGGAATGGTGTCACCTGCGCGGCAGACGGATCCACCGCCCACCTCTTGCCTTCGAAGATGAGCCATGCCTCAATCACTTCGATCTGTCGTACCTTCCCGTGTTCTACTGTGAACTGAATACTTAGGTCGGCACCATAGAAAGCCTTTCCGCAAATCGGATACTCGGGCACAACTAAGGGTGACGTCAGGCGCACTGGAGATCGAGTCTTCGCTTCCTGAGCCAGCCCAGCAGACAACCCACTAAATAGAACGCACACAATCCACAGCACCGGATAATTCATGTCTTTCCAGTTCGGGAATTCGGGAGTAGACGATGCCTATCGACAATGCCGAGCAAGTTCCTCCGAAAACGCCGCTGATGCCCTGGAGCGCCGCTCCCGGGGACCAAATGTATCCCAGTGATTCTGGTAGACCCCTGCAGCGTGGGCAAGCTCTTCGTCACTCAGAGCTGCCCCATAAAGGAGGTAAGCCGGATCCGGAGAACTGGAAGGCCTTGGCCGGTCGGGACTAATCGCGAGGTGGAAGGCCTCGTGGATCAATGTCTGCATGTTCTCGATCACCGAGGAACCAACTGCAAAGAACGCGTCACCCAGATAGAGGTTAGAACCTTCCACCGCAGCGCGAATTGAAGGGTTGTTGGCCATCTCCGGGTGCGACTTGCTGCCGAATTGAGTGGTTCTCACAGCCAGGAACAATGCCATGCTCAGCGAATCCACGGTGAGATTCATCACATTGCCGATTCCCTTGTTCCGTGCCCATGCAAGGATCTGTTGCAAGAACTTGACACATTGCGGATCCGTGAGCTCCTTCTGAGCCCGGGTCAACGCTGCCATGTATTTCCGCCACCAATTCAATGGAATCCCCGCTCCTCCTGCCACGCCAGACTGTCGATTCTGGCCTCCACGGCCGGATGAACCGCCGCCCGGGGTCGGCTCCAGCGCCGGAAATCCCGGCGGGCTCTCCCAGTACGGTGGCCAGTAGGCAGCCCGCGGGTTCGCCCCATCCGGGTCCAGGAAGTTCACTGGATCATTGACCGCGTACGCATACCGGTTCAGCCGCTGGGGGTTGGAAAGGTCTCCCGGCACCGGGTCCACACTCAGCCAGCGGCCGCAAATGTTCGAGTAGTACCGCGCCCCGGCGTAGTCGTTGCCCGACTCGGCGTCCCGCAGGTGGCCGGTATACCGGTGCTGGTCGCCGGAGCCTCCCGGAACCCACGTCTCCCCGTAGGGATAGTGGTCCCACCGCTCCGCCTCCGTGCCGTTGA
>CAZGEH010000029.1:2534-4424 GCA_964524795.1 uncultured Acidobacteriota bacterium | reverse complement strand
TCCAGGCGGCCGCGGGAGCATCCGCCCGCGCCCAAGACGCCCGACCTATCCAGGCGACCGGCGCCACGATCTCGCCCAGCGGGTTACGCACGCGCACGGAGAACTGCCCGATGGCCGGGGCAGGCACGTCCGTGAGCCGCAGCACCTGCAGACCCGGCCGATCCCAGGAGCCGCGTTGCCCTAGAGATTGGCCGTCGCGCATCCACTCCACCCCGATTTCCCCGCCCTCGACCTGCACCGTGAGCGGGACCGGGTCGCCGGCGCTGGCGAAGAACGGCGTCCCCGGCGCACTCGCGACGATCCGCGGAAGGGTCATCTTCAGTTCGCCCACGGGGGTTTCCAGCAAGCCCCGGAGGTTCGACACCACCACGCTGTAGGTGCCGAGATCGGCCGAAGAAGTGGCCGTCAGAATCAGCTCGCGCGTGCGGGTACCCATCCGCGCCGGAGCGTCCTCCAAATCTACGCCGTTGCGACGCCACTGGTAGGAGAGCGCCCCCCCGGTCGCGTCCACCCGGAACGTAACCGTGGCGTCGTCCACCAAAGCCACGGAACCCGTTTGTTCCGTGCCCAGGAGGGTGGGCGGAAAGAGGACGCCGTTGATGAGGATCGCCCCGGAATCCGGCGCGGCGACCTGCACCGAGCCGTCTTCGGACATCGCCACCAAGGGTACCCAGCCCAGGTCCACCGACTCCCATGTTGCCCCGGAATCCGCGCTGAAGAATAGCGGGAGTGGTTGGTGGTTCGGCCACTGGCGATTGGGCGGAGCGATCAGGAGGCGGGAGCCCGCATCGGAGACGGCCCAACTGACCGCTGAAATGGGCAGCGCAACCGTACGCCAGTTCAGCCCTTGATCATCGGAACGCAGCAAGGGCCCGTTCTGCGGCAAGGCCACGACCCCACCACCGTCCCGGTTTAGCCGAATCCCGGAGAGCGCGGATGCAAGATCGAGTTCAGGCAACGGGTGCTCGCTCCAACTCCGCCCCGAGTCCCGGGACAGGAGCATCGCCTGGCTGCTTTCGGCGATGGCGAGGGTCGAGCCGTCGCCGGATACCGCGACCCATTGCATCCAAAACTCTTCGGGGCGTCGGATGATCGTCCAGGTCCGACCCCGGTCCTGGCTCAGACAAACGAAGCCCGCGACGGCTACCAGGATCGAGCGACCATCACGGGATACGGACAGGCTGCTAATCATGCCGCCTTCCGCCAGGTACTGGGCCGTTTCGCCGGGCAGACCGAGGCGATTCCACGTGGCGCCATGATCCTCCGAGGTGACGAGGCTCGTCTCCTGCCTTGATGTGCCATCGGGCGCCTGAATCTCAACCGGCCCCGCAACGACGAGAAGGGACCCGTCGCCGGACACGGCGAGGTGGGAAACCCAGTAGGGGGCAGCCGTGGACGGCAGGGGCCGGGTACGCCACGTGCTGCCGGTGTCTTCCGAGACCGCGACAATCCGGCGCGCCTCTTCACCGTCCGCAGCTTCCTCCCAACCGATCGCCACGATGGTGGAGGCGTCAGAAGAGACGGCCAGATGGGACCAGCGGGCAACGGGGGACGGGGTGCGGGTCCAACCTGCTGCCCAGTTGGCGGCCCTTGCCTCGGTGCCGCCCCCGGGAAGCAGCAGGGCAAGCCAGAGGTTGACCGCTGCGAAGGTGCAGCGAGAGAAGAGCCAGCGCGGGGATGGTGTTGTCGTGTTCATGACTCGTTCTGCTTGGATAACTGTGGAGCCGTGTCGCGAGAATTGTCGGACCCGGGTAATCAACGACGGATGCCACTTGCCTCAGGGCATGCGAACCCGGAAGAAGCCCGCGCCGGATGTCGTCCCGAAGGTGAAGGGGGACGTCGCCTCCGGCAGGTCCTTCCAATCCGGCCCCGACCGCCCGTTGCCCAGGG
>CAZGEH010000029.1:0-2434 GCA_964524795.1 uncultured Acidobacteriota bacterium | reverse complement strand
GACGTCGCCTCCGGCAGGTCCTTCCAATCCGGCCCCGACCGCCCGTTGCCCAGGGTGCTGGCGGACTGCAGGACGCCGCCGGTCCAGGTCAGGGTGAGCTGCTCGCCAGCGCGGGTGAAGCGCAGCGGCCGGGGCGCACCGATGCCGGCGGCATAAAGGTCGGCCACCTGTTCGGCGGACAGGGCTTTGCCAAACAGCGCCACCTCATCCATCCGGCCGGGGAAGAAGTCATTCCAGTTGGAAATCGTCCCAAGGGCGAAGGGCAGTTCCGGGTTGTTCAGGTTACCTATCCCGATGTCCCCCGCGGCAACCGGCACGCCGTTTCGGTAGACTTTCGTCCATCCATTGCCCGTAGAGTTCAGTCCTGGCCCCGCCGCCGGATCACGCCGGCAGGAGACCACCACATGCTGCCACTCATTGAGTTTTACCACGCCGGGAGCGGTTTGCACCGAGCCCAGGCTGTCGCCCGTCTCCAGCAAGGTCCCGAGGCTCAACGTGCCTTCGTTCATCGCGCTGAATTCGAGCAGCCAGCCCTGCGCCCAACCGGAGCCACCTTTGGCGACCAAGCCTGACGGGTAGAAGTCGGTGGGATTGATCCACGCCGCGACCGTGAAGTCGCCGGTGCCCACATCCCACGCCGGGTTGTGCGGCGCGACGACCCCGGACGTGCCGTCGAAGCCGATGCTGTGGCCCGTGTTGGGCGTGGCGCCAGGTTCGCCCAGGCGCGTGGCGCCGACGAAGTTGCCGGGGCTGCCGGTGACGAAGTCGGTGGCGGTGCCGCCCTCGGCTTCGTCCAAGGGCCAGTAGGCCAGCGGATCCAGGGCCACGGCGGCGGCTTCGTAGCTGCCGGGTGCCGGGGTGCGCACGGTGACCTTGGCCATCTGACTCGTGGTAGAACCGTAAGCGTTGCTGACCCGGACCCGCCAGAAGCCCGCGTCGCGCGGCTGCAGGGGTGACAAAGCGTGGTTGGCGCCGGTCGCAGCGTCCGCGTCCGCGCCATCGTGCTCCCACTGATACCGCATCGGCTCCGGGCCGGCGGCGCGAACAGAGAGCTGGCAGACTGACCCGGCGTAACCCGTGTGGGACTGCGGCTGGCTGAGGAGCACCGGTTCTCCTCCCCAGGGGATGGTGGGCATTCCGTCGAGCGACCGCCCCCATCCACCGGTCCACGGGAGGAAATGGACGGACGGCGGCGGGGAGAGGTCGTGGGCCTGCCAACGGCCTGCATCCTCACGGCGCGTGGGAAGTCCGCGCTCTCCAAAGAACCCGCCGCCGGTCGGGGCATCACCGAGGAAATAGAGCTCGAGGGCGGCGCCGTAGTAGTGGCATCCGCAGTTGCCACCCCAGCAGGGCGGCCCACCCCAGCTATCACAGAGGTAGCCGCGGGTGTCGAGGGCCTGCTCCCCGATGCTGCTGACTCCGGTGCCAAAGAGAATGAAACCCAGGTTCGGGCACTTCCAAAATGCCCGGTCACCGATCGCAGTCACCGAGTCGGGAACGGTCACCCCGGTCAACCCCGGGCAGTCAGCAAAGCTGTCGGAGCTGATGCGTCGCACGCCGGCAGGAACCGCAAAGTCCCCCACCCGGCCTCCGGGATATTGCAGCAGGGTTTGGAGGGGCGCGTCAAAAAGCACTCCCTCCACGCTGCGGTAGAACGGATTGTCCGCGGCGACATCAATGCGGGTCAGGCGTGAGCAGTAGGCAAAGGCGCCCTCGCCAATCCAGGATACGCCGGCCGGAATCTTCACCGTGCTCAACGCCATCGCCTGGCAGGCCGAACTGCCGATGAAGGTCACCGGTCGGCCGTCAACGCGGGGTGGAATCTCCACCTCGATGGGCGGCCCCGAGGACCAGAACTCAATGACGCCTTCCCAGTAGTCGTGGCCGGTGACCGCCACGTGCTCATTCACGATCAGAAAACGGAGATGGGACGCGGGATCCAGTCGCCCGGAATAGCTGCCGGCAGCAACCACCGTGGGCACCAGGTCCGCGCCCGCGGTCACGCTGATCAGGCTGGAACAAGACTCGAAAGCGCGCGCACCCACTTCGGTGACTCCTTCAGGCAAGGTCAAACGCTCCAGGTTCCGGCACAGGCTGAAGGCGCGCGCGCCGATCCGCCGGACGGATTCGGGAACGGAATAATCTCCGGCCCATGCTTGGGGACACCGGAGCAGCGTGGTTTGGTCTCGGCTGAACAGCAGGCCGTCCCGGCTGCTGAACTGCGGGTTTCCTTCCGCCACCGTGATGGCCTCCAGTGATTCCAGCCCGTCAATCGAATCGCCAAGGGAGTCCAGCGGATTCCCGAGGGAAATCAGCGTGGCCGGGAGGCTGAGGTTGGTAACGCTGTCCCCTTCCCACCCCCAAAACGCGTAGGGGGCAAGCGACGTCACCGGCCGTCCCTCGATGGTTTCGGGGATCGTCACGGAGCGTTCCG
>CAZGEH010000028.1:0-4728 GCA_964524795.1 uncultured Acidobacteriota bacterium | reverse complement strand
CGGATCACACGGATCACACGGATCACACGGATCACACGGATCACACGGATCACACGGATCGCGCGGATCACACGGATGCTGCCGGAAGCCCGTTATCCCTCCCTGTCCCGCAGGTGCTTCAACGAGATCTGGATCGACTCATGGGACCGCAGGAGATCCTCCAGGACCTCCTCCCGGGAACGCGCCAGGACCTCCACCTCACGCCGGGCCTCCAGAAACGGCCACAGACTGGACCGAATACGCTCCGGCAGCACGCTTTCCAGATACTCCAGAGCGGTCCCCCGCAGACCGGGATCGTCCGTGTGCAGTCCCCGGAAGGCAATCTGCAGGGGCTCCCGGGGCAGGATCAGGGACAGCACCGTGAACACATGTTCGAGACTCTTGCCGGCGCGATCGCGCACCAGGTCGTCGAGATACTGCGGCTGGTCCTCGCCCACCTCCAACTGGTCCAGCAGCCGCTGACTCTCCCAGACTGGACGGTCCACCGACACCTCCCGCTCCACCGCCTCCACCACCGCCTCCGCGGGCAAGCGGATTTCCGGGTTCTCCGAAGTGATGTGGAGCAGAGCCCGGCCGCAGTGGTAACGGACCTCGAAGCGGGGATCGCCAAGGCCGGCCAGCAGCCCTTCAGCCGCCCGTTGGGTGGGTATGGAGGCAAGCACCCTGGGAATCCGCCGCCGGATCGTGAAGTCCTGGTCCAGGTCCAGGAGGGCGTCCACCAGTTGGCCGGTGATCCGCGGACCAAGGCGGCGGAGCGCCCGGATCGCTTCCACCGCCGCCGCATCCCACGCCAGAAGCTGGATGACCTGTGGCACCAGCAACGGGTACAGATCGCCGTGGTGAAGGACTGCCAGCACCTGCCGGATGTCTCCGGAACGCAGGGCCTCGAGCTGTTCGGCCGGTCCCTTGCGGCGGGGCGGCGGCGAAACCGGCGAAGCCGCCTGGGAGGCCTCGGATTCCGCCAGGCCCAGTTCCTGGACGTCCAGAGCGCCCAGGGTCTGCATCATGGTCCGCCGGGTGGTGCGATCCTCGATCTGGTCCAGATCCAGCTCCACAGCCTTGGTGCGCAGACTCCGCTCCAGCGTCTGGATATAACCCCGGTGCAGGCGAACCGCTGCCGCCAGCCCCAGCAGTCCCAGCAGCCCGGCAGTGATGGGCAACAGCGGCAAGGCGACTGCCGGCGCCAGCAGCAGGAGGACCCTCACCAGACCCCCTCCCAGCGCGTCTCCGAGCCGCTCGAAACCGACGTCGATGACGGTCTTGACGGCTCTTTTCTCCGCCGGCGGTACGGGCGTATAGAGAAGTTCGTAAGCGGACCGCCACAGGGAATTTCGGAGGACCGCCTCCCCGGCACGGGCCGCAGTGGCCGTGGCCAGGGCCGGAAGCACAAGATTGGCCAGTCCCCCCAGCGCCAGCGTGGCAGGCAGAATGCCGGCGGTGCGGACGACTCCCAGTTTTTGCAGCGCCACCCGGGACAACCCGCCCTGCAACAGGACTCCCAGCAGGCTGATGGCCGTGTAGTAGATCGCGAAGAAGCGCAGCAGGCCGCCTTCCTCCGGGAAACTTCGGACCGCCTGCTCCTTGAACAGATAGTCGATCAGGGCGGCGCAGGCTGTTCCCGCCAGAACCAGCATGGCCAGGCTGTGCAGGTAGGACTGCCGGCGCAGGAGTCCAAACAGGGCTCCCAGGCCGGAAGGAAAGGCGGCATGATGGGGACCGGCGCCGCGTCGATCGGCGGGCATCCGGAACAACAACACAGCCGAGATCAGGTGCATCACACCCAGCAGGGGCAGCATCAGAGGCACATCCAGATCGGCGGCGACCCGTTCGGCCAGGACCCCTCCCGCCAGACCCCCCACCGCCCCGCCGGTGGCGATCCGGCTGATCATCCGCTTTCCCGAACGGGGATCGAACAGTTCATTGGTGAAGGACCAGAAGCCGGAGATGAGGATGGACCCGAACACCACAACATGAAAATAGAGGAGCACGCCTGCGATCCGGGGCTGATGCACCGCCAGCCACCACTGGAGCAGGAGCAGCGCGGCGCTGGCGGCGAAGATCGCGGGCACCAGCCTTGCCGGGCCGTGACGGCTCATGAGACGCGAGACGCCCAACACCGCCGCCAGCGACAACGCCGCTCCCGCCATCAGCATCGTCGGCAGTGAGGTTACGTCGAACTGGGACAGGAAGAGGGCGTCACGGGTGGCCTTGCCGGCCACCTGGTTGGCGATCATCAGGAATGCCACGACGGTCGCCGAGGTTGCCGCCGACCTCAGGTCTGATGGGTCCGCCATGCGCTCCAGCCTCCCTTCGCCCCGCGGGTCTGCTCGGACCCGTGCCGCTTCCCGCCGTTACCACCCTTGGCGCCTTCCCCACCCATCAGGAAATATGGCGCCGGTCCCCCGCCGGCTTCCCGTCGTGGATCGCCGGAACCGAGACGGGAGCCGCGCCGGCCCGGCGAGGGCGCCGCAGTCGACGACGATCGGATCGGCCGTCACGACCTCGCCGACCTGACCCGTCCGGCACCTGGTACCCACGAGTGCCGCTGTCGAGGCCGCCGCCGCCAACGCCGCCTCCAGGAGCTTGCCGATCCCTCGGCGGATCCGAAGAGCCGGCCCCAGGCTCACCGGACCCATCCGGCCCGATAAGGCGGATCCACCAGGGCATCGGCCTGAGGATCGCCCACCACCTTCATTTCGGCGCCGTTCCACTCGATCTTGCGGCCCACCCGCTGGGCGATGTTGCCCAGCAGGACCACCTCGGTCAGATGGGCGGCCACCTCGAAGTTGGAGCTGGGCTGTTCGCCGCCCTTGCAGGCGTCGAGCCAGTCACGGTGGTGACCCCGCGATCGGGGCAACGTCGGAGGCGGCGGCTGGAACGAATCCGCAAGTTCCTTGGGCAGCAGCCGCGGTGGTCCTCCCCAACCCGGACAGAGGATATGGCCTTTCTCTCCCACGAACAGAATGCCGTTTCCCATCACCGGTCCGGTTAGTCCCCCGGGAACCTCCGGGCGTCGCTGCCCGTCGTGCCAGGTCACCGTCACCGGGGGGAAGTTCTCCCGAGCCGGAAACTGGTAGCGGACGGTGGATTCCGCCGGAACTACCTCCGGATTCACAGGCGTATCGATCGCCTCGACCGAGGTGGGATGGCCCAGCTTGAGGGCCCAGAATGCCGGGTCGAGATTGTGGCAGGCCATGTCACCGATGGCTCCAGTGCCGAAATCCCACCAGCCCCGCCAGTTGTACGGGGCGTAGGCGGGATGGTAGGGCCGCCAGGGAGCGGGGCCCAGCCAGAGATCCCAATGGAATCCGGCAGGGATCGGGGGAGTGTCGGTGGGACGCCCACCCTGCGCCCAGCCGCTGGCGCCGGTCCAGGCATGTACTTCCCGGATCTGCCCGATGGCCCCCGCCCAGATCCACTCACAGGTTTGCCGGATCCCTTCGCCGGAGTGACCCTGGTTGCCCATCTGGGTGGCCACGCCGGTCTGGCGGGCCACTTCCGCCACCCGCCGGGCCTCCCCCACGGAGTGGGTGAGGGGCTTCTCGCAATATACGTGCTTGCCCTTCTGCATCGCGGCGATGGTAGCGACCGCATGGACATGATCCGGGGTGGCGACCACCACGGCATCGATGGCCTGCTCCTCCTCCAGCATCTCGCGGAAGTCGATGTAAACCGAGCACTTGCCCGCTGTGCCGGCCCGCTCCCGTTTGGCGTAGGCGGAGAGGATTACGTTGAGAGCCGGCTGCCAGCCCGCCCGGCCGCCGTAATAGAAGCGGCTGTAATCGGCGTCGGCGCTTACATCGGAAATGGATATGACCTGGGCGTCGGGATGCTCGAACAGGGCGCGGATGTTGACGATCCCCTGCCCGCCGGTGCCGATGACAGCGATGTTGACACGGTCGCTGGGCGGGATGAAGCGGCGGCCTCCCAGCACGTAGCGCGGCACAATGGTGGTGGCCAGGCCGGTCTTCAGAAACGTTCGGCGGCGAGGACGGGAAACAGACGGTTGCGTTTGCTGGGACATGGTACCTCCAGATGTTGGAACTTCGCCGGCCAAAGTCCGGCCGGAAGCTCAATCGCCAAGACAGGTTCCGACAGCACGGGCGCTTTCGATCCACGGATGATCCAGGGGAACGGTCTTGCGCTTCCCCGCCACTTCCTCCAAAGGTACGGGTTCGGCTTTCTCGCCCCGGGACGCCACCATGATCCCGTAGCGCTCCTCGGCGATAAACCGGGCACAGGCGGTCCCCAGGCGGGTTGCCAGCAGGCGGTCTCCCGCCGAGGGGGTCCCTCCCCGCTGAAGATGGCCCAGAATCGTCACGCGGGTCTCCAGGCCGGTAAGCTCCTCGAGCCGCCGGGACAGGGAGAGGGTTCGGTTGGCCAGCCGCATCTCCAAAGCCAGCTCCTCCTCCTCATCTTCCTTCTTCTTGTCCTTGCCTTTCTTTTTCTTCTTCTCCTCCGACTCTTTCAGGGCCTTGGCATCTTCCCGGGACATGGCGCCTTCAGACAGAGCCACGATGCTGAACTGTTTCCCCTCGCGGCTGCGCTTCCGGATGGCCTCCGCCACCGAGTTGATGTCGTAAGGGATCTCGGGAATCAGGATGACGTCGGCACCCCCGGCGATGCCTGCACCCAGCGCGAGCCAACCTGTCTTGTGGCCCATGATCTCCACCACGATGATGCGGTGGTGGCTGTGGGCGGTGCTGTGCAGGCGGTCGATGGCCTCGG
>CAZGEH010000027.1:0-5192 GCA_964524795.1 uncultured Acidobacteriota bacterium | reverse complement strand
GGCGTTCCAGCGTCGTCTTCCGCAGGCGGTATTTCTGCAGCTCGAGAGCCGCCAGCTGCCTGGCAATCACCTGGCACAAATCAGCCTCGGTGAGGAACCCGTCACCAACCCGGGCCAGGATCTTTTCGGCGCCATGGCACCCACTGACCCGTTGCCCTCCCCCCAGAGCAGGCGCCCCGAGGAGAGCGACAAGCAGCACGGATAGCAGCAGGGCGCTCTTGCACTCAGCAAATAAAGAGACCTGTCAAGCGCCTCGTGGCGGGCTCTGCGGGAATACAGGGGACACTGTTCTTTTGCTTCCTCTTGCCGCTCCGGCCACCGTCTCAACGACCCGGTTCCGCCTCTCTGGGGGGCGGATGCGGACGCGGCTCTTTGCCCGAGGCAAGAACCTCGACCGCTCTTGTCGTTCGCAAAGGTCTTCTCTCTTCATCCATGGGCATCCCCCGTACAATCCCGTGCTGACACCAGGGAGACCGGCACAGGGCAGGGTGCGGTTCTGGAGATGGGCACGGAAAAACGGCCGTTGGCGATTGGAGATCCGGAAGGAGCTGCACACGCCCCCTGCGGGGGGTGCCTGAAGACCATGAAAATGCGGTGCTTGGGGAGTCAGGAGTCAGCGTTGCCCATGCCCCTGCGGGGCATCTCGAAACGATAGCCCGGGCGTCCCGCCCGGCGTGGCCGGCTGGCGCCCATCGTGCTGGCCCTTCTCCCGACAAAGAAAGCCGGCAGGACAACGAAACCCTTCTGTGGGTGACGGATGCGGGCGATCCCACCCCGCGGACGGCTGCACGGCCGAGACGGCCGTGCTACGGGTGGTTGGATCGGGAAATCCCGGAGGGATGCCAGAGAGTAGCCGGAGGTGGGACCGGCCGTTCAGCCCGGGTCGCACATCTGATAGTTTGGACCCGCCATGGTTCATCCCCACCCCAGATGGAAACTCTGGATCGTCCCGGGACTGCTGGCCTTCCTGCCGGCAGCCGGTTCATCCGGCCGGGCCTGGACCGGATTGCAGGAACGGTTGACCCCTCCGGTCGACCGCACCGCCGAACAGGATCATCGGGCCATGCTGGATCTGCTGGGAATCCAACAACTGCGCCCGGGCGCCAACCCTCGTGATCCCGCCGCTCCCAACGCCGTCAACTACGACGAATCCCGAGCCAATCCCTACCCCTGCCTTCCCGATCCTTTGCTCACCCAGGACCGGCAGGCCGTCAATACCGCCGACATGTGGTGGTCCCGGCGCCGTCCCGAGCTCGTCGAGCTCTTCGATCGGGAGGTTTACGGACGGGTCCCGCCTGGGGTGCCCGCCGTCCACTGGTCCGTGGCCGACGTGAGCGAGGGCACCCAGGGGGACATCCCGATTCTGACTCGCAAACTCAAGGGCATTGCCGACAAGTCCACCTATCCCCTGATCAGCGTCGAGATCGACCTCACCCTGGTGACCCCGGCCGACGCCGCCGGCCCGGTTCCCGTAATCCTGGAGTTCGGCTTCGATTTCGGCCGCGCCGCGCGCCCCATCCCCGAACCCGAGTGGCATCGCCTGGTCCTGGAACGAGGATGGGGCTATGCCATCCTGATTCCCACCACCGTCCAGGCGGACACCGGTGCCGGGCTGACCCGCGGCATCATCGGTCTGGCCAACCGGGGGCAGCCCCGCCGGCCCGACGACTGGGGCGCGTTGCGCGCCTGGGCCTGGGGCGCCAGCCGCGCGCTGGACTATTTCGAGTCCGCTCCCGCGGTGGACGCCCGCCGGGTCGCCATCGAAGGCCTTTCCCGCTACGGCAAGGCGGCGCTGGTGGCCATGGCCTATGACCAGCGTTTCGCAGCCGGTTTCATCGCCTCCTCCGGTGCCGCCGGCGCCAAGCTGCACCGCCGGAACTTCGGTGAGCTGGTGGAAAACGTCGCCTCTTCCGGCGAGTACCATTGGATGGCCGGCAACTATCTGAAATACGCCGGCCCCCTGACCTGGGATGATCTCCCGGTGGATTCCCACGAGCTGATCGCCCTCTGTGCTCCGCGTCCGGTGTTCATCGGCGTCGGAGCGCCGGAGGTGGAAGGCCAGTGGATCGACGCCCGGGGAATGTTCATGGCGGCAGTGGCCGCCGGACCCGTGTACGAGCTGCTGGGCAAGAAGGGCTTGGGGACGGATGTTTTCCCACCCATCGAGACCGCCTTGATCGATGGCGAGATCGCTTTCCGCCAGCATCGGGGAGGACACACCGCGGGGCCGAACTGGCCCACGTTCCTGGCCTGGATTCAGCGCTACTGGGAGGCGGGAGAGCGACATTGACATGCCCCGCACAGCCATGAGCCGTTTCGGCCGCCCTGCCCGGCCCCCGTTGTTCCCCCTGCTGTGGATGGCGGTGTGCCTTCAGGCGGGATCCGGCGCCCAACCCCGGCCGGGCGAATCCGGGCACTGGGTGGGTACTTGGGCGGCGGCGCCTCAGCTTCCGGAAACTCACAACCTTCCGCCGGCCCCGGGGATCGAGGGCAACACCCTGCGCCAGGTCGTCCGGGTGTCCATCGGCGGCCGGCGGATCCGGGTCCGCTTCTCCAACGCCTTCGGCCGCGGGCCATTGACCATCGCCGAGGCCAGAATCGCCCTGCCGGCCGGAGAACATCGGATCGATCCAAAAACCGCCCGCCGGCTGACCTTCTCCGGAGAGCCTTCGGCCATCATCCCGGCGGGAGCTCCATTGCTGTCCGATCCGGTCGACTTCCCCCTGGCTCCCCTGAGCAGCGTGTCGATCTCGATTTACGTGAGCCAGGCCCCGGCAGACATCACCGGCCACCCGGGCGCCCGCTGTACCTCGTACCTGCAGGCTGGACAACACACCGCTTCGGCGGAACTGCCGGGACCCGTCACCTTTGAACGCTGGTACCTCCTCAGCGGGATCGACGTCGATACCTCCACGGCGTCGGGAGCGGTGGCGGTTCTGGGGGACTCCCTGACCGACGGGCGCGGCTCCACCACCAACCGGAACCGCCGCTGGACGGATTTCCTCGCCGAACGGCTGGTGCAGATCGGGGAAATCGGGGTGTTGAATCTGGGACTGGGGGGCAACCGTCTGCTGGAGGACGGTCTCGGCCCAAACGCGCTGGCGCGGCTGGACCGCGACGTACTGTCGCAGGGACAGGTCAGGTGGCTGGTTGTGCTGGAAGGGATCAACGACATCGGTACCTCAGATCTGGCGAACCCCGCTGACGCCTCCGCGCTGGTCCATCGCATCACGTCGGCCTATGAAAAGATCGTCCGGCGGGCCCAGGCTCGGGGAATACGCGTGTTTGGAGGAACTCTGCTGCCTTTCGCCGGCTCCTTCTACTTCACGGCGGAGCGGGAGGCGGCGCGCCGGGCGGTGAACGACTGGATCCGTACAGCCGGGCGATTTGACGCGGTCATCGACTTCGAGCAGGCGGTCCGGGATCCGGAGAACCCGGACCGGCTCCTGCCGGAGCTGGACAGCGGCGATCACCTGCACCTCAACGACTCGGGTTATCGGAGGCTGGCGGACTCGGTGGACATCGACCGGCTGTTCCGGTAGCGGTTTTCTGCGGCGCCTCCGGGTGGGGGCCCTGGCTATTCCGATCCCTTCGCCGGCTCCGGCGGAAACTCCCGGTTCAGTTCCCCCGCCCGGCGGAACCGGCTCCAGGCGATGCGCTCCTGCCGGTGGAGGGAGGTAAACAGGATCCGTCCGTTGAGGTAAAGCTCGAACTGCCGCGGCATCCAGATCCCGGGCTCGACCTCGGCCCGCTCGATGGACCCCTTCACGGCGGAGATGTGACCGAGCAGCCCCCACCATACGGGAATCTTTTCCTTGAGCTGGAACTGAACGCGAGCGATCTCCGCCGTCTCCTCGTCCACCCAGATCCATCCCTCAGCCTTGTTCAGCGCGCGGTCCATCCGGGTCTCCACCGGCAGGTCCCCGCTGCGCGGCCGGAAGGCGACACGCAGCGTCCGGCGGCCATCCAGCAGTTCACGTTCCTCGAAGGTAAAGACGTACCTGGAGACCAGCCGTTCATCGAACAGAACCCGCTCCTGGCGGCGTTCCGCCCTTTTCCGGTGGTCGCGCAGATCCTTCCGCAGTTCCGCCAGCCGTTTCTCTTCGTCGATGCGTTCGCTGACAGTCAGTTCCCGGCCGTTCTTGCGGACGAGCCTCTCCAGCGGCAGGCCCCCGTCCCATGGCTCCACCGCGTAAGTGAGGTGCTCCCGTTCGGAGACCTCTCCCCGGCGGTCCAGCTTTTCCGAGACGCGATCCAGCTGGAAGGCGAAAGTGGTTTCGATCCGTTCCTGTTCGTACCAGCGGGAACGCTCCAGGGCGCGTCTCAGGATGAAGTCCACATCGGGAGCAGGACCCGAAAGATCGGAGGCTGTGACAAACGGGGCCACGCCAGGTACCGCCAGCAGCGCGAGATACAATTTCAGTGCAATCGCTCTGGATCTCAAGCCGTTGTCTCCCAGCCCGGACTGCAGTCTCTCCGGTCAACCTGGCAGATCGGGAGTCTCTGAACCTTCGATTGCGGCTCTACCGACCAAGGATGCCGTGACCGCGGCCGAGGGTTCACCCGCCCTGCCGATCCTTGATCCCCGCCGTGCCGGGGCTTACCATGCACACGGCGACCGCCGCCGGGCGGCTGCCGCGACTGTCCTACAGGGAGCAGACATGGCAAAGAACATCGGAATTCTGACCGCCGGTGGTGACAGCCCCGGGCTCAACGCCGCGATCCGCGGAGTCGGCAAGGCGGCGATCGGCTGCTGGGGCATGCACGTCATCGGGTTCCGCGACGGCTTCCGCGGGCTGATGCAGGACCGTACCATGCAGCTTGACGGAAGCGCCCTCTCCGACATCCTCACCCGGGGCGGGACCATCCTCGGCGCCAGCCGGGACAAGCCCAACCGCATGCCGGTGGGCAACCAGCTCCTGGACATGACTGACGTCATGGTCAACACTTACAAGAAGCATCATCTGGATGTCCTGGTCTGCCTGGGCGGGGGCGGCACCCAGAAAAATGCCCTCCTGCTCAAAGAAAAGGGACTCAACATTATTACCCTGCCCAAGACCATCGACAACGATGTCGTCCTCACCGACGCCACCTTCGGCTTCGACACCGCCCTGGGGATCGCCACCGAAGCCATCGACCGCCTCCACAGCACCGCCCACAGCCACCACCGCATCATCGTGGTGGAGATCATG
>CAZGEH010000026.1:0-5339 GCA_964524795.1 uncultured Acidobacteriota bacterium | reverse complement strand
TTCCGGCGCTGGAGCCGACCCCGGGCGGCGGTTCATCCGGCCGTGGAGGCCAGAACCGCCAGGACGGTGTGCGAGGTGGGTCGGCAGCTCCCAGCGAGCGCCCCTTTACAGGCGGTCTTGGTCTTGCGGTGCAACGGGCGCTGATGCGGCTTGAGGCGAACCCTGGCTGTGCGGAGGCAATCGGGGGAGGTCCGCAAGCTGTGGCCAAACTGAAGGAGATGTGGAACCAGCATCTGATCCGGCATCCGCGGACCCCGCACGAACTCCGCCTCTTGGGTGGCGCGGTGGCGGGATTCAACGGCGGAAAGATTCTCGTAGATCAGGAAGGGTTCTCCAACGGCATGTTGGGTTCGGGCGATGGGAAGCGCGATCTGGTCGCGGAGACGGCGCAATGGTTGGGGGTTGGCGTGGGCAACCATCCTGGCCAGCTCAACCTCTGGAGCTTCCAGGAACTGGTAATCCTGCACGAACTGGGGCACGCGACCGGATTCCTTCTAGAGGACCAAGATTACCCGCTCAAGGTGGTGGAGAATAATCGGAAGGTGTGGTCGGTATGTTTCTGAAGTCGAAGTGGGCGATCCTCGCGCTTGCTGCTTCAGTTGTGGGGTGTGGGATGGGCCTGCAGGCAACGACGGTGGGCGAAAGTTCCCTTCCGCCGCCGTTGGTCCTGCCGCTGGTGGTTCCCCCGGCGAAGGAGAAGTACCGTGGGCTACTGTCGGAGATCGAGATCTGTCTCGTGCTGCACTTCGCACGAGGCGAGGTGCTGGCAGTGGAGCCGGTGACGGTCAACGTGCGATCGGCCTTCGACCCTTTGCCGGAGATTCTGGACTTGGAGGCGGACGTCCGGTCCTGGGCCAGGCACACCCTGCAGCAATGGAAGGCGATGCGAATCGATCCTTTCCGTCTCGAGGTCCGGCTGGAGTTCCGCACCGATCCCGCCTTGGACGACGCAGCGGTCGTTTACCGGATCGAGTATGACCGGCATGGGCCGGACCCGGGGGCCTATCATCCGGCACGGATTTCGATCACCGCCGCACCAGGTGACGTCGCGGGGTGGCGAAAGACAGTGGAGGACTTCCGGCAACACGAACAGAAACTGCGGCGGCTCAGAGAGGAACTTGGCACGGCCGCCACGATGCCCAGGCCATGATGATGACTTGGGTTGCTTGCAGACCGCAAGAAGCCCGCTGGTTTGGAGCCTGGATGCTGCGCCTCGGACTAGTTGTGCGATCGAAATCTTGCGTTCCCCAGCTCCTGAACTGACTTGACCTCTCCGGCGTCGCCAGCACTACTGATACGGCGCCGAGACTGCCGTGCTACGAACGGTTGGCTCGCCTGGCCGACGCCGGCGCGTGTGCCCGACACCGGAGGCGTCGACTCAGTTCAGCGCGCGAACGCAGTGAGCGAGCCCCCCAGAACGCCGGCGCCAGCGAGCGGGGCATCCCGCAGGGATGCCAGAATATAGCCGGAGGTCGAAGCGCAGCGGAGACCTCCGGAACGGACGGACCAACAACAGGAGGGCACCCTGAAGGGGTGCCAGACAAGCCTGGCTAAAGCCGTGCGGGGGCCCGCCGTAGCCCGGACGTCCCGCCCGGGTTGGACGGTAGGCGTCGATCGTCCATGCCCTTCTCCCGGCAACAAATCGCCGGCAGGACAAGGGAACCCTTCTCTCGACCAATGCCCTCCTGGAGCCCTCTTTCAGTGCCTAAATCCCATTTCGTCAATCACTTGCCGTGGTCCGACCCCATCATGCCGCTGGCACCCTGGCGAAATCGTTGGCTCAGGGACAGGCACCGGGAGTACAGTGGAGGCACGACGTGGTTTTTCCACACTGACCACCTGGGGAGTCCGAAGGTGAAGACGGCGGTCAACGGGACGGAGGCGGAGCGGTGGGACTACCACCCCTACGGGGAGACGTGGGTGCCGGGAGCGCCCGGCGACCAGCACCGGTATACCGGCCACCTGCGGGACGCGGAGTCGGGCAACGACTACGCCGGGGCGCGCTACTACTCCAGCGCCCGCGGCCGCTGGCTGGGTGTGGATCCGGTGCCGGGGGATCTCGCCAACCCCCAGCGGCTGAACCGGTGCGCCTAACGGGTTGAACAATCCCGCCAACCTAGTGGATCCGGACGGGGCCAATCCGTTCCCGTGGTGGGGCGTCCTGGACTTCATGAACTGGGGGTTGACGAACTTCACGGTCACGGTGGTTGGACCCATGTCTCCGATGGCTTGGGCGAGCGGTGGGATCGGAACGCCGCCTTTCCTGGCGGGTGGCGCCAAGGCGGTTCCCGATGTCCTTTCCGGGGTTCCCAGGGTCCGAGGATCCGCGAAGCCCGCGGCAGCGGGCCTTCGGAGCGCGGCGGCAGAGGGCCGTAGGCCCGGCGACGCCGCTTTGGGATCGCGCTCAGGGACCACCGGATTCACCCGGTTGGCGGCGGAATGCCTCTCCGAAAGCGCCGTCGTCGCTGCGCTCTGCCGGCGCACTCCGAAAGGCGGGGGCGGGCCTTGGGAGTGCGGCGGCAGAGGGCCGTAGGCCCGGCGACGCCGCTTTGGGATCGCGCTCAGGGACCACCGGATTCGCCCGATTGGCGGTGGGATGCCTCTCCGAAAGCGCCGTCGTCGCTGCGCTCTGCCGGCGCACTCCGAAAGACGCGGGCGGGCCTTGGGAGTGGGGCGGCAGAGGCCCGAAGGGCTGCCGACGCCGCTTTGGGAGACGGGACTGGGGTGTTTGCGTCCCTGGAGTGGGCCGACGCCGCGGTCCCGCCCCCCTGAACGGCTGCACGGCCGGGACGGCCGTGCTACGGGCGGTTGGCGGGAACGACCGGTCGGCTGGCGGGTGTGATCGGTGGTGCGGGAACGGGACCAAAGCGGAAGCAAGCTTCCGCACTCCAGGGCTCCGGCCGCTGGCGCGGCCTGAGCGAATTTCGGTCGGCGCCGTTCGGCCGGTGGCGTGGACCTGGGGCCGGAGGTTTGCAACACGGCACCCTGGCGAAATCGTTGGCTCAGGGACAGGCACCGGGAGTACAGTGGAGGCACGACGTGGTTTTTCCACACTGACCACCTGGGGAGTCCGAAGGTGAAGACGGCGGTCAACGGGACGGAGGCGGAGCGGTGGGACCACTATCCCTACGGGGAGACGTGGGTGCCGGGAGCACCCGGAGACCAGCACCGCTACACCGGCCACCTGCGGGACGCCGAGTCGGGCAACGACATTGCGGGGGCGCGCTACTACTCCAGCGCCCGCGGTCGCTGGCTGGGTGTGGACCCGGTGCCGGGGGATCTCGCCAACCCCCAGCGGCTGAACCGGTACGCTTACGTGCTGAACAATCCCATCAACTATGTGGATCCCGATGGTCGAGGCGAGGAGCCGTTCGACACGGGGTTCCGGATCGTTGTGTCCAGCGGTGTCCTCTGTGCGACGGTGTATGTCCAGGCCTTCAGGCACGGACTGTTCGGCGTCCCCCAGCGGCCGGGCAAAAGAGCGCTCGAATCCGAGGATCGTACGGCAGGTCCGGACGCGGCGCTAGCGGCTTGGCAGGAACTCAACCAGCAAGCTCAGAGCGAGCTCAGGCAGTTTCTGCAGTCGCCGTGCCGCCGGCATCTGGAAAGCTGGGCGGCGAAGAGCGGCAAGGCGGTTGCCGAGGAAGCGTCCAGAATGAAGTTCTACGATATTCGCGACGGTTCTCCATGGCAGAACCTGTCGCTGGCCAGCATAGGCGTCCAGCCCACACCAGAGAGCGGTTGGGATTCCCGACACACGCTGCTCCAGTTCTGGAACTGGGGAGCGGGGGAGAGTGTAGCTCGGCTGGTGGCAGTGGGCGATCACTTCCGCTCCTCCAGGGTATTGCTGGGACCCAAGTTCTTCGACGATGCGTATTTGGCTGACGAAGGGCTGACCCGGCGGGCCGTCTTCGGGCACGAGTTGTTCCACTTCGTGTCGGGTCTGGATGATGCCGGGCTGGCGCGCGCTTTGGGGCTCGCACCGCATGCCGATGGGCCTTCGGCGGCGATCCAGCGATACCTGGAAGCGGGTTGTCCGGAATCATGAGGGATGCAGATGGGTCGACTGGAAGTGTTCGTTGTGGGGTGCTGTCTGGTTGGGAGCGGCATCGAGGCGGTTTGCGGACAGGAGTCGACGCCGCGGATCGTGCTGGACGGGGGGTGGATGCCGACGGAGATGCTTACGCTGGAGACGCAGGAGGCGGTGTTTTTCAGCCGGCTGAGGAGCGAAGCGGCGGAGGATGCCGAAATGTACCTCGCCTGGACGGCAGACGAGCGGTGGCGAGAGAAGGATCCGTTTCGGGGGGTGGATCCCACGGCACCGTGCATGTTCCAGTTCAAGGTGGGGGAGAACATTGCGTTCTTGTGGCGTAATCGCCAGGGAGAGGTGAAGTGGGAGGTGCTGCAGGGAGAGAACTTGTGGGAGCGCCGGGTGGCCGACCACTGGCTCTGCTTTCTCAAGCAGGGCTTCAACCGCACCGAAAATGAACCGTTCACACAGTGGGTGCGGACACTGGACTTTCTGGTGGAGGGGCTGGAGGCGATGGACTTGGCCACCGCAGCGAGGATCGTGCTCGAATACGATGATCTGCTGCCGGTTCCGGGCGCGCTGATCCTGACTCTTTGGGGAAGTCTGGAACTGGCGAATGAGCGGTTTCAGGAGGTGGATCGGATCCCAGTGCCTGCTACCGGGCTTTGCCGCCAGATCGACCAGGCGGGAGCGAGACGACAGTTTGTCTACTGGCGGGACGTGTTGGGCGGGCGCCGGCTGGACCTTTGGGAGGGCCGGCCTCCGGGCAGGCTTCTGTTTACGGCTGAGTTTGGATCGCTGGAGGAGATGCGGGCCTACGGGTGGCCAGCCATCGTCGGGCGGGAGCAGGCGATGCCGCCCCCGGAGAGGTAACGGGGTTGCAGAGTTACGGGGTTTCCGCGAGGCTCGTGGGCAGCCGATTCCTCGCGGCCACGAGCTACTGGACCCCACCGAACGCGCCGTCGTCGCTGCGCTCTGCCGGCCCAACCCGAGGGCCTTCGGCGCCACCCGGTCGCTGGGGGCCGCGAGCTCGTAACCGTGCGACCGGGTGGTTTCCGTGGATCGTCAGAAGCGGTGGAGTACAGTGGAGGGACGACGTGGTTTTTCCACACTGACCACGTGGGGAGTCCGAAGGTGAAGACGGCGGTCAACGGGACGGAGGCGGAGCGGTGGGACTACTACCCCTACGGGGAGACGTGGGTGCCGGGAGCGCCCGGTGACCAGCACCGCTACACCGGCCACCTGCGGGACGCCGAGTCGGGCAACGACTACGCCGGGGCGCGGTACTACTCGAACATTCGCGGCCGCT
>CAZGEH010000025.1:0-11136 GCA_964524795.1 uncultured Acidobacteriota bacterium | reverse complement strand
CCGCAACCCGCTACCCCGTCCCGTGGGGACGCGACCGCCGCAGTGGACGGGACAAGGCGGAAGCAAGCTTCCGCACTCCAAGGCTCAGGCCGCTCCGCGGCCTTCGCGTTGTTGCGGCGGCCGGTCGGGTCCGCTGGCGCGGCCTTCGCAGAGAACCCCGTTACCGCGTTACCCCGCTACCCCGCAACCCGCTACCCCGTTGCGACGGTCGAGCAGGGGCGCGGGCTTCACCGGCGGAGCTAGTAGTCCCGAGTCAGAATCTCCCGGACCTTTTCAGCCAGGTCGCGGATGGCAAAAGGCTTCTGGATGAAGTCGATGCCCGCCTCCAGGATTCCATGGTGCGCGATGGCGTTCTCGGTGTACCCGGACATATAGAGCGTCTTCATCCCGGGATGGGCCCGCTGCAAACGGTCCACTAACTGCCTCCCGCTCATGCTGGGCATCACGACGTCGGTGATCACCAGGTCCGGCCGGAGGCCCTGTTCCTCCACCAGCAGCAGAGCCTCTCCGGCGTTGGCCGCTGCCGCGACGGTATAGCCCAGCCGTGAAAGGAGGTTCTCCAACAGGCGGCGCAAACTTTCCTCATCCTCCACCACCAGGATGTGGGCCACCCCCCTTGGCAGTGCCGCCTTTTCGACCCGCTTCTCCAGCGGCCGCACCGCTTCCTCGGTCTTCGGAAGATAGATCTTGAACGTCGTCCCCCGGCCGGGCTCGGAGTAAACCCAGATGTGTCCACCGGACTGCTTGACCATTCCATAGACCACCGAGAGGCCAAGCCCCGTCCCGTGTTCCTTTTTCTTGGTGGTAAAGAAAGGATCGAAGATCCGGCTCATGACTTCCTTGTCCATGCCGGTGCCGGTGTCGGTGACCGCCAACATCACATAGTCCCCCGGCTCGGTCTCCGCATGGGTTCGGGCGTACTCCGGGCTCAGCCGCTGGTTTGAGGTCTCCAGGATCAGGGTTCCACCCTCGGGCATGGCGTCACGGGCGTTGACAGCCAGATTCATGATCAGTTGACAGCCAGATTCATGATCACCTGTTCCATCTGGCTGGGGTCCGCCAGCACCGGATGGAGATTTTCGGACAGCACCAACTGCAGGCGAATGTCCTCGCCGATCAGCCGGCCAAGGAGTTTCTCCATGTTCCGGATCACGCTGTTGAGATCGATGACCTCGGGCTGCAGCGTCTGCCGCCGGCTGAAGGCCAGGAGCTGGCGTGTCAGGGCGCTGGACCGTTGTCCCGCCCCGATGATTTCTTCCACCTCTTCCCGCAGCGGGTCGCCCTCGCGCAACTGCTCGAGGATGCTTTCGCCGTAGCCCAGAATCACTCCAAGCATGTTGTTGAAATCATGGGCGATTCCCCCGGCCAGCCGTCCCACCGATTCCAGCCGTTGCGCGCGGTGGAGCTGTTCTTCCAGCCGCGACTTCTCCTCGGCCGCCTCGAGCTGCTGGGTGATGTCCCGCTGGACGGCCAGATAGTTGACGATCCGGCCGTTCTGGTCCAGCACCGGTGAAATCGTCGTGTCCTCGGTACAGAGAGTGCCGTCCTTTCGCCGGTTGAGGAAGCGGCCCTTCCAGGTTCTGCCCGAGGTGATGGTTCCCCACAGATCGCGGTAGAAAGCTTTGTCGTGCAGTCCGCTTTTCAGGAGCCTCGGGTTTCGCCCCAGGACCTCCTCCCTGGTGTAACCGGTGGCGGCCTCGAACGCCGGATTGACGTACTGGATCACCCCTTCCGGGCTGGTGACAAGGATGGTGTCCGCCGTCTGCTCGATGGTCTGGATCAGGCGCGCCCGTTCGGCCTCCGCGCGATGGCGTTGTGTCAGATCCAGGATCAGAGCGAGAAAAACCCGTTCGCCCTCATGTTCAAGAAGCTGAAGCCGAACCTCCACCGGGTACAACGAGGCGTCGGCGCGCCGGTGAACCGTCTCAAACTCTTGATAGGCCTTCTCACCTGCCAGCAGCGGAGCCACCATCCGGGTGAAGCTCTCGGTATCGAACTCGGGCTTCAGGTCAAGGGGGGTCATTTCCCGCAACTGTTCCATGCTATAGCCCAGATTCCGCTGCGCGCCCTGACTGACGAACCGGAAGCGCCAGGTCTCCGCATCGAAGAGATAGACCTCGTTGAGGCTCAGGCTGATCGCCTCGAACAGCAGGTCCCGCTCCGTTTCGGCCTGCCTGGCTTCCGTGACATCGAGAAACGTGACAGCACACTGGTTGGGCGCCGGGCGGTATGCGTTGACGGAATAGCGGTGGCCCAGCAGATCCGAGCCCTTCTCGAAATGGCAGGGCTCTCCGGTGAAGGCGACCCTCCCGTAGGTGCCGATCCAATCCGCCGAGTCCCTTTCGATTCCGGGCAAAACCTCAGTGAAGCGCCGGCCGGTCACTTCGGCCAAGCTCAACCCGGTGGCTGTTTCAAACCCCTTGTTTCCCGCCAGGATGGTGAGATCCACCGGGGCTCCGTTGTCATCCTGCACCACCTCGAACAGGACGAAGCCGCCGTTCATGTTTTCAAAGAGGGCCCGGTAGCGTGCCTCCGACTCGGCCAGCTTCGCCTCGGCCTCTCTACGTCCGGTGATGTCCACCGCCGTCACGACGAAGTGCAGGGGGTTCGCATTCGCGTCCTTCAGCAGTACGATAGCCAGGTCCAGCCAGACGGAGGAACCGTCCCGGCGGACGCACCGGGTGCTGGTCCTGACTGTGGGCTGTTCCACCGGGCTTGACAGGAGCGGTTCAAACAGTTCGCCCGGCGGTGCCCCCTCATCAGGCGGCATCAGCTCCTTCCAGGCCTTACCGGCAAGATCCTCCCGGTGATAGCCAAGGATCCCGGCGAAGGTCCGGTTGGCGATTTGGATCCTGCCATCCGGCAGCACCAGACACTTGCCGACGGCCGCCGCCTCGAAGACCTGCCGGAAACGTTCTTCGCTTCTCTGCAACTCCTCGGTAATCTGTCTGTGGGCGGTTATGTCCCGCAGGATGTGCACGATGCCGGTCAGCGTGCGGGTCTGGTCCAGGATGGGCTCCACCACAATCTCGAACCAGCGCTCGTCGATCTCCAGAACAAGCGTTTCCCGTTGCAGCGTGCCGCCGATCCGGCATAAGGGGCAAACCGAAGCCGTTTCCTCTCCGCAAGCGACAATTTCCCAGCAGGGTTTGCCGACGATCTCCTCCAAGGGGCGCCGGAAGACCGTTTCCGCCGCCCGGTTGGCCTGAAGCACCTTGCCCTCCGGGTCTAGGATCCAGATGACATCGCTCACTGCATCGAGGGCTGCCCGCCAGCGGTCGACTTCGTCGAAGGCCGCGGCAAGCGGTCCGCCATCTGAATGGAGTTCCCCGGTGCTGTCCCTGGAAAAGGGCGCCAGTCGTTGAGACCGGCCTGCGGCTGCAAGCCGGGCCAAGGTCCGAAGCTGGGCTGCCAATTCCGCCGGCGTCGGATGGATGGGAAGGAGCCCGTCGGCACCCGCCTCGAAGGCGCTGAGGGAGAATTCCGGACTCGAATCCTGCGGAAGCAGCATCAGCACGGGAACATGGTGGATCCGGGGATCTGCCTTCAGGCTGCGGCACAGTTCGAGGGGGTCGAGGCCGGACATGGAACCGTCCAGGAGAATGACATCGGCGGTCTCGAGTTCCGCCGGTCCGGCTTCCCTCGGGTCGCCGGACAACGCCTTGAACCGGACGCGCGGCAGCACTTCTCCGAGGCGGGAGACCAGGCCGACGGAGGTGTCCTCCCGGTCGCTGATGGTCACGGCGTTGAGGGGAAGATCCATCGCCAGCAAGATCTCTTCAGTACCTCAAGTTGCAGTGCGGGACAAGAGGCAAAGTTTCCCAGCCAGGCAGTGGCTTGATCCCTTCAAAGGGAGTGGGGGAAAAATCCGGCAGGGCTACGCCGCCGGGGGGCAGGCACAGGGGCATGGAACGCAGCCGGACGCCGCCGGCGGAGATCGCGTTGCCGATTGCCGGAGCGAGAGCGATGATCGTGATTTCGCCGCCCCCCGCCGAGGGCAGGTCCCGCCGGTCCACCAGGTGCACTTCCAACTTGGGCACGTCCGCGAAGCGGGGCACCCGATCTTCGCTGAAGCGGGGGTTGAGGATCCGGCCATTTTCGAAACGCGGCTGCTGGGGACTCGCTGTCGGACGTCCAAAGGTGGCGACTCCTGGGAATACAAGCCGGGTCTCAAGCCGGGCGAGGTGGTGGAGCTGTGACGACCTGCCAGCTTGCCGCCGGCTATTATCGGAACTGCGCCCATCGGTCGGCTGCCCTGCAGGTGCTCATGGAACGTGAAGCCTGGTCGGACGTCGTTCAAGAGGTGGTGGAGCTGGCGCTCAAAGGGTTCCTGCGTGGTATCGGAGTCGATCCGCCAGAATGGCACGACGTAGGTGACCTCCTGCTGGAACACGCAGCCAGGATCAAGGATGTGGATCCCGTCGAACTGGAAGAGCTGGCCAAGGCTTCCAAGCGTCTGCGCAAGGAGCCCGAGTTCAGCTTCGATGGCGACGTCGACTGCATCCCCACCGAGGAGTTGGCGATGGCTGGTCGGGACGGCGAGATTCGAACTCGCGACCCCCTGAACCCCATTCAGGTGCGCTACCAGGCTGCGCCACGTCCCGACCGGGAGGGCGTCAGTATAGCAAACCCTGTTCAAGGAAGCTCAGCAGCCGCAGGGGCTCGGATCAACGCGGATCACTCGGATCACACTGATCGCGGGGATCGCGCGGATCACCCCTCTGAATCTTCGTCCTGTGAAGTCGGTGGCTCTGCTCGCGGGTTGGAGGGAATCGGTGTAAGCTGGCCTCCCCCATGGCCGAACTCGCCATCCGCCACCTCGACCAGTTCCTGCCAGGCACGGCTCCCCGCCCCGTCCAGACCGGCAACGGACTGCGCATCGGCGCCGGACGTTTGATCCCCGAGATCAACTTTACCCTGCCGGCCCAGGAAATCGACGCCGCACGCTGGCCCGAGATCCGCCGGCAGTACGACGAAATGATCACGGCCGTGCTGGAACGATGCGAACGGCTCGCCCATCCCGAGCTGCTGGTGGAATTTGAGACCCTTCCGCCCATGACCCTGCAACCCGAATGGGGCCTTGAGCTGACCCGGTTGCTGGCTGAGCGCATCGACGCCGCCCGGTGTCGGACCGGACTCAAGGCCGCCCTGCGTCTGACCCCCAACGACCTCCGGGAATTCGTCCGGCCGCCGCGCCTGCGCAGCGGTCCCTACTGGGAGGCCATGTGTCGCCTGTTCGAACAGGCCGCCGCGGCCGGGGCCGAGCTGCTGGCCATCGAGTCCACAGGCGGCAAGGAACTTTTCGACCGGGCTCTGCTGGAAGCCGACCTGGAACAGATGGTCTTCGCTCTGGGGGTGCTGGCCCCCCGCGACATGGACTTCCTTTGGCGACACCTCAGCCGCCTGTGTGCCGGGCGGGGAATCCTGCCCTCCGGTGACTCTGCCTGCGGGTTCGCCAACACCGCCATGGTGCTGGCGGAGAAACACATGATCCCCCGGGTGTTGGCCGCCGTCATCCGGGTCGCCAGCGTGCCCCGTTCGCTGGTTGCCGTGGAAGCCGGCGCCGTAGGTCCCAGCAAGGACTGCGCTTACGAAGGGCCCTTTCTCAAGGCCATCACCGGGATTCCGATCGCCATGGAGGGGCGCACCGCCGCCTGTGCCCATCTCAGCCCGATAGGCAACATCAGCCAGGCGGTCTGCGACTGCTGGTCCAACGAGTCGGTGCAGAATGTCCAGTTGCTGAGTGGCCGGGCACCGGTGATGAGCCTGGAACAACTGGTATATGACTGCCGGCTGATGAACGAGGTGCTGGCAGGTACCGTGTCTGAGGTGCGCCGGTTCCGGGACTGGCTGGCCGCATCCGACTCCCGGCTGGACCCGCAAGCCTACGTGTTGAGGCCCGACGTGGTGCTTCGCCTCTCCGAACGGATCGCTGGTGCGGCAGACCCCTACCGCAGGACGCTGGTGGCTGTGGCGGGAGCCCTGGCGGAGCTTCGGGCGGGACTGGCGGCGGCGGAGCTGGAGCTGGACCGACGTGAACTGCCCTGGCTGGACCGTCTGGAGCGGGCGCTGGGGGAGCTGCCGGAAACCGGGGAGGAGATGGTGGAGCGGATGCAGGGCCGGCCGTGTACCGACTACAGTCCTGAAGAGTACGGGCTGTGAGGTTGGATCCCTGCGCCCCTGAACTTAATCGCGCCGCACGGAACCTTTTGCCCGCCGGCTGCGTGTCATAGGGCTATACGCAGCAGTTCAGGGGGCATGCCATGGGTTTGAGCAGTGGGAACTCCCTTCTGGAGAACCTGAACCGGAGCGACCGGCTTTGGCACTTGAGCCGGGCTTCAATTTTCTCGGGACTCGATCCAGAGGATCTGGAGGTCGTCGCACGACGGGCTCGGGATCGCGTCTACCAGGAGGGCAAGCCGATTTTCACCGCCGGAGAGCCTGCCCGGGAGCTGTTCATTCTGAACCGGGGGACGGTCCGCCTCTTCCTCTCCTCACCGGACCAGCGGGAGAAGACCTTGGAGATCCTGCGTGGAGGCGAGAGCTTCGGCCTGGAAGCGGTGCGCGACGGTGCCAGCTACCAGGTCTCAGCCTCGGGGCATGAAGACTGCTGGGTGTCGGTGCTTGAGCGGGCTGATCTCTTCGCACTTTCCAGAAGCTGCCCTGCACTGGCAGCCAACCTTACCGGGATCCTGCTGGACCGGCTGGCGGTGGCTTACGACCAGATTGCGGGTCTGTCGTTTCTGGAGATCGAGCAGCGTCTTGCCCGGACGCTGCTGCATTTGGCGGAGCGTCACGGTCAGTCTGCCAACGGAAGGTCCGACCAGGTCCGGCTGAAACTCCGGGTTACCCACGACATCCTTGCCCGGCTGACAGGGGCGAACCGCCCCTACCTCTCCAATATCCTGTCGCAGTTCCGTAAGGCCGGCTGGATCCGTTACCAGGGTGAATCGCTGGTCGTGGACGTCGGGATGATGGCCGCCGTGGAGAGACGGTCCAACCCCGTCTCTCCCGGGAAGGGGTAACGGGGTTATGGGGTAGCGGGGTAACGGGGGAACGGGGTAGCGGGGTAACGGGGTAACGGGGTAGCGAGGTAACGGGGTAGCGGGGTAACGGGGTAACGAGGTAACGGGGTAACGAGGTAACGAAGCGGTTTTCAAAATCTCACCCCCGCTACCCCGCAACCCCGCTACCCCGTTCCCCCGTTCCCCTCTACACAACTGCCGGTTCGAGCAGGCGGATGGTCCCCGCGGCGGCGTCGATTTCCGCCTCCAGCCCCACCGGCAGCGTGAACTTCTCCGTGATGTGGCCGATCATCGCTCCCTGGAAGGCGGGAATGCCCAGGGGCTTGACGTGGTCGTCGAACAGGTCGTCCAAGGTCAGGGAGCCGTAACTCTGGGCGGGGTCACACTCGGTGCACTTGCCGAACACAAATCCGGCAGCCTGGTCGAGGACGCCCGCCAGCTTCAACTGGGTCAGCATCCGGTCGACCCGGTAGATCTCCTCCCGGATGTCCTCGAGGAACAGGATGCAGCCCTGCCAGTCGGGCAGGTAGCCTGTTCCCAGCAAGGCGGTCAGCACCGTCAGATTGCCCCCCAGCAGGCGACCCCGCGCCATGCCCGGCCGGATGGTCTGGATCCGGTCCTGGACCTGGACCAGATTGTCGCCCCTGCGTTCCGGGTTGCGGAAGGTGACCGCCTCCCCATCGAACAGGACTCGACGGAAGTAGTCCACAGTGAAGGCGTTCCAGGGTCCAAGGCCGATGGGGCCGTGAAAAGTGACCAGACCTGTGCGGGCGTAACCCGCCAGCAACAGGGCGGTCACGTCGGAGTAGCCGACCAGGATCTTGGGATCGCGCTGCAGCGCCTCGAAATCCGCCAGCGGGAGGATGCGGGCGCATCCCCATCCGCCCCTCACCGCCACCACTCCCCGTACGTCGGGGTCCGCGAGCTGCCGGTTCAGATCCTCGGCCCGTTCCACGTCGGTTCCCGCCAGGTAGCCGTGGCGATCCAGCAGGTGGCGTCCGTGCTTCACGCGAAGGCCCAAAGCCTGGAGGCTCTCGGTGACGATCTCCACCTCCACCCGGTGAGCGGTGGCGCCCGCCGGGTTGACAATGGCCACCAGATCACCGGCCCGCAGGCGGGGCGGCTTGAAGGTCCGGTCGCCTGGAGTCGGGAGTCGGGAAGCAGAAGTGGTGAAAACCGGGAGGAGTGCTGAGCTGAACAGAAAAGAACGACGATCCATGGGTACAGCCTCCCTTCTGCCGGTCAAGGCGCCGGAGGGTTCTTGCGCGGCAGCGGGTCGTCCAGCATCGCCGTCGACCAGACGAACCACGCCAACACCACCGATGCCTGCTGTAGGTCCTCGACGGAGACGTGGTCCACCAGATCGAGGTTGGAATGGTGGGTCAGGGTATCGTACTTCAGGGGGTCCTGGATGAACTGGAACGCCGGAATCCCCACTGAATCGAAAGGCACGTGATCGGTTCCCCAGGTGGGACGCGGGCTTAGCGTGGACACCCCGAGGTCGGCCAGTGGCGCGATGATCTCCTCGAAAACTGGCCTGACCGCCTCGTTGCCCTGCAAGTAGACGCCACGAATCCTCCCGCTGCCGTTATCCAGGTTGTAGTAAGCGGAGAGGCGGTCTTGCTCCGGGGGAAACTCTCCGTCGCGGGGAGCCAGGTTGTGGGTAACCCAGGCCCGGGAACCCTGCAGCCCCTGCTCTTCACCGCTCCACAACACCGCCCGAATGGTTCTGCGTGGTGCGCCCACCCGCCGGATGAGCCGCATTGCCTCCATGACGACGGCACAGCCGGCGGCATTGTCGGAAGCGCCGGTACCGCCGAGCCAGGAATCCAGATGCGCCCCCAGCATGACGATCTGGTCGCGCAGGCGCGGGTCCGAACCGGGAATCTCGGCCACCAGGTTGGCGTCCGGAGTCGCCGGTCCCCTGCGCACCTGGTAGTGGAGCCGCAGTTCCGGCAGCACTCCCGCTTCCACCAGTCTCACCAGCAGGTTGTAGTGTTCCGGGGCCAGGACTAGCTGAGGCACATCCGGCGGACTGGCCGGTGAACCGCCGATGACCAGTACGGTCCCGCCTGCGCCGAAACCGGGCTCCACCACCGCCCGGACACCCTCCTGGCGCAGGAACTCCGCCACTTGACGCCGCCACTGCAAGTACTCCTCCCGCTTCCGCCGTCGTTCTTCGGGATCGGTCCGGGGTGGCTGTTCCGGCTCCAGCATGCGGTCCAGCTCATCCTGGCTGAAGCGTTGCGGTTTGACCGTCATCTCCCCGTCCAGTTCCCGGGGTTTTCCCAGCAGCACCAGGGCACCTTTGAGCCGGCCGCGATAGCGGTCCAGGTCGGCGGCCGACTCCATCACCGCATGCAGAGGCGCTCCTTGCAGCACCCGTGACAGCCCGGGGCTCCAGGCCCGCGGGAATACCAGCAGGTTGGCATAGTGGGGGCTGAGCATCTCCAGTGTGCAGCGCTCCACCTCCCAGGAAGGAACCGGATCGCCCCACGATTCCAGGCGGACGTCAGGGATCCCCCAGGAGCGGAAACGGTCCATCGCCCACCGGCGGGCCCGTTGCAGGGCGGGAGATCCGGTGAGTCGGGGACCGGGGATGTCTGCCAGGTTCAGGAGCAGGCTTTGCAGCTCGGATTCGTTGAAACCTGTGCGGCGGATTTCCTCCAGCGGCTCGGCGTCGCGGCTGGCTGCCGGCAGCGGGGCCGGCAGCCCGGCCAGGAGCGGGAACAACAGCAGCAAGAACAGAGCCCTAAGAATTCGCATCAGTGGCTTCCGCCTTCCAGCGCCTGGGCCGACTGCAGGAATTCGCGGCAGACCTCATTCGCCAGCAACTTGCCGCGACGGGTCAGGCGGAGGTGGTCGCCCTCGCGAACCAGCAGGTCCTGGCGGGTGAGGAAATCGATGGAGTACCGGAACAGGCCCTCGAAGTCACAGCGGTACTTGCGCGACAGCCGCGCGGGGGAGACGCCTTCCGAGGTCCGCAGCCGCAACATGATTTCCTCGCCCAAGGCGAGGTTCCAGCGAAGCTTCTCCTCGTTTACCCGCGGCACCTGTCCCCGAAGTGCGCCTTCGAAGTAGGCGTCCCAATCATAGGTATTGGTCCAACGGGTTCCATCGACATAAGAGGCGGCGCTCACCCCGAATCCAAGGTACGGCAGGTTGCTCCAGTAGACCAGGTTGTGGGCGCATTCAAATCCGGGCAGGCAGTAGTTGGAGATTTCGTAGTGATGATAGCCCGCCACCTGGGTGAGGTCCATGGCGGTTTCGTACATCCTGGCGACGAGATCATCGGACGGTTCTTCCAGAGCGCCCAGGTCGCGGAGGTGTCCGAAGGGTGTGCCGGGCTCGACGGAGAGGCTATAGAGGGAAAGGTGCTCCGGACCCATCTCCAGGGCCCGTCGCAGGTCGATCTTCCATTCCCGCAGGGTTTGACCGGGAATGCCGAACATCAGGTCGAAGCTGACGTTCTCGAAGCCTGCTCCCCGAATCCACTCGTAACACTGTCGCGCCTGGGCCGCATTGTGGATGCGCCCCAGCCTCTTGAGCAGCTCGTCATGGAAGCTTTGGATCCCGAGGCTCACCCGGTCGAAACCCAGTTCCGCCAGGCGGTCGCAGGAAGCGGGGTTGAGGGTGCCGGGGTTGCATTCGATGGTCCACTCGGCGTCGTCGTCGAACTGGAAAACGGCGCTCAGGGCGTTGACCAGTTCCTCGATCTCGTCTCCGGTCAGTTCCGAAGGTGTCCCGCCGCCCAGAAACAGGGAAGTGGCGTGTGATCCCCGCCAGGGGGTGTGTTCGATTTCCGCTCTGAGGGCTTGCAGATAGCGCAGGCGCTGCGGCGGATCCACGGGCCGGGAGTGGAAGTCGCAGTAATAACACTTGTGGGCGCAGATCGGAATGTGGACATAGATCGCGTACCCCGGACTCCTCACTCTGGACCAATTCTAGAACGAAACCGGCACCGTCACGGGTACGACTTTTGCGACCTGATTACCCCCTCATCCCGTTACCCCGCGACCCCGCTACCCCGTTACTGCGCTACCCCGCTACCCCCGTCCCGTGGGAACGCGACCGCCGCCGTGGACGGGACAAGGCGGAAGCAAGCTTCCGC
>CAZGEH010000024.1:0-11910 GCA_964524795.1 uncultured Acidobacteriota bacterium | reverse complement strand
CAGCGGCCTGAGCCCTGGAGTGCGGAAGCTTGCTTCCGCCTTGTCCCGTCCACTGCGGCAGTCACGTCCCCGCGGGACGGGGTAGCGGGGTTGGGGGTAGCGGGGTAGCGAGGTAACGGGGTAACAGGGTGACGGGGTAACGGGTTTTCTGCGGAGGCCATGCGGCGGCCCGGCCGTCGCACCTTATCCCGCAAAGGCCACCCTGGCCTCAACTTCCGACGTCGGGAACCTGGACTGAGCCTTGCCCGACAGGTTGCACACCGGCGGGGATTGGGCTATATTGTCGGCTTCGTTCGGGACCAGTGCTCCTCAGTAGCTCAACTGGCAGAGCATCCGGCTGTTAACCGGAGGGTTGTTGGTTCGAGTCCAACCTGAGGAGCCAAAATTCAATCCGCTGATTTCAGCGGTTCTTGTTTAACGCAAGACCCCGTGGGCTGATCCCCTCTCCCCCTCGTCACTGGACGCCGGCATAAGCCGATTACCCCCTGACCTCCCGACGGTGCTCTTGTCCTGAGACTGGAATTGTGGCCCCAGAACCCAAAAAACGCCTGTGTGGCGTTTCGCGTCTCCGGACCGCCGGTCTGGACCGCCACCTCGCGCCAGTTACCCGTAGCCCGGCCGTCTCGGTCGTGCAACTGTTCGCACCGCGGAATCGTCCGTTTCCTGGCTGCCGGTTCCTGGCCGGGAGAAGGACCCGGACGATGGGCGTCCAACCGGCCCACCCGGGCGGGACGCCCGGGCTACCGCCCCCCCGCACGGCTTGCGCTCTATGAACCCATCCTGGCTCCGCACTCCCAAGTCGAAGGCGCAGAGCCAAAGATCTCGCCGATTCGCTTGCATCGTTCACGAATTCTGTCGAAGAGGGACACCCGCCCGGCCACCACGCCTCCCGCGTTCCCACCAGCGACGCAGTGCCCCGCAGTCCCTCAAGGCTGCACTTCAATGATCGCCCGGCGATACGCCACAAGAGGCGGTCGGCCATCGTCCTCCACCTGCAGAATGACATGTACGGTGCAGGGCTGCCGCACGGTCGGGGCGACAAACTCCACCGACTCTCCTTCCCCGCGGGACAGCCTTCCCGTTTGCTGACAACTTCCGGCTTCCGGGTAGATGAACCAGGAACCCTGAAGGCTGTCTCCGTCCGGATCCGTCGAACCGATCGAAGAAAGCTCAAGATGTGCCCCTGAAGGAAGCTCAAGCCGCAACGGCTCCTTCGAAGTGTCTCCGTTCAGGATCGCCACCGGATTGTGGTTGGCGTCTTCGAAGCTCCGGGCCACACACCAATCCATCCGAGCCGCAAAATCATGCTGGAAGTGCCTGCGCCAGCGCCAGATGGTGGCCGGATCCGAGCACACGTCCCGTCCATCCGGCAGCGCCACGGTGTCTCGACTGTCATGGTTGTTGGTCCAGATGGGACGGGTCTCCCCATAAGACTGGTAGAGTACATACCGTCCGCCCCAGCCTCCCCAACCGGGATTTCTCCTCCACGCCAGCCCGTTGTCGATCAGACCCAGGAAAGAGGGCGTATCCCCTTCCATGATGTACGCCAGCTTCGGGTACAGGGCTCCCAGGGGTCCGTGGTCCCGGATGATGTTTTCCTCCAGCCACGGATTGTCCACCAGCTCGAAGTGATGGAACGGGCCATTCTTGTAGTGACGATCTCCGCTGATGCCCGTCCAGGTAGCCCGCCAGTACTCCTTCCAGTCCGTTGTACTGGGCGAGACGATATAGAACAGTCCGGGAAACTCCCGGCGCAGCCAATGACCTGCGTCGTCCTGGTCGGAGATGGTGTACACCCGGAGCTTTGAGATCAGCCGGTCCAGCCCTTCGGGGCTTCGCTCCCGCCGGGCGTCCAGGAGTGCCTGGGCCAGAGTGTTCGCTCCCCCCCATACCGCGACCCACAGCGGGCGGGAATCCTCCTTATCGGCGGCTGCCAGGATCAGCCGCGAGCCGGCACTGGCCTTGCCTTCGCCGACCGCGGCCATCCCGTACCCCGGCTGACCGGCGGCCACAACGGCCTCAAGCTCTCCCGGCGTGGGGTAGCCGGGCGCATGGCGGCCCAGACTGGGCCGGACCTGTCCGTAAGCCTCGATGGCGCGACGGATCAGATCCTCTCGGGTTCCAGACCGCAGCCAGGTGGAGGTCGTGGCCACGATCCCCTCGACCTGGTACTCGTTGGCATAGACCAGAAAACGAACCAACGACTGCTCATCGTCCGGTTCGTTGGAAATGTCCGTCAGAACCACAACCCGTGCCTTCTCGCCCGGGTCCCACACCTCGGCGACCGACAGCGCGGTCGTCATCAGGTAGCCCGCCATCAACCCCGTCCAGCGCCGACATCTGGCCTGCAGTTCCAATTTCATTGCCATTCTCCTGCCGGATCCCTGACCGGCAACGGCGGCCGGCCTTCCCCATCGGTAGAACGCTACGCCGTCCCGCCCAAGTCTTCCTGGTGTCAAGACGGCATTGTACGGAGGATACCGATGGAGGGAAAACGGACACCCGAGAAGCGGAAGACCGGTCGATTCTGTGTCGGCCGTGGACCGAAACGACAGGCTCCGCCAAGGGTCTGACGTGGAACCCGCGTCAGACACGCCGGGCCCGGTCGACGGGACCGGCCTTTCTCCGGCAGAAGACGGACGCATCGTTGACGGATCGGAGCCCTGTAGACTGTCATGTCGTATTGCTCATGCGCCCCAGGACCCGGAACGAATCACGAGCCGGCTGCTGTCGATATGTTCGACGAGCCGGTGCGCCTGGATACTCTGAGGAAGCCGATGCAGGTGCGCGAGGCACCGCCGGATTACGGGGATTGCCATGAAGCCCGACAAATCGGACAGATCCGACCGAGCCATGGGATCAAGAAAGTTGCATCCCAGCGGCGGCTACCGCCAGGCGGCCAGCATTCAGACGGCCACGCTCATCTACGATGCCGTCTATTGGTTTTGCGAGAAGTTCCTCGACAGCCGTTCGCGGCTCGTGGACCAGATGGTTCAGGCAGCACGCTCGGGCCGGCAGAACATCGCCCAGGGCCAGCCGGGCCGCCGCCACCTCTTCCCAGACCGAGCTGCGCTTGCTTAACGTCGCCCGCGCCAGCCTCGAAGAGCTGCTCCTGGACTTCGAGGACTACCTGCGCCACCGCCACTTGCCGCAATGGCCGGTTGATTCGCCCGAAGCGCTGGCCGTGCGCCAAGTGCCTGGAAAAGTAAAGGAAAATCGGCCGGATCAGTCCGATCTGACGGCTCTGACGGATCGCGAGCGTTGGGCCCTGTACGCCCCCTGGCTGGAACACAAGGACCCCGCTGTCCGGGCCAACGCCATCATTTGCCTGATCCACCAGGCCAACTTCCTGCTCGACCGCCAGATTGCCTCTCTGGAGCTCAGTTTCATAGAACAGGGCGGTTACAGCGAGCAACTGGCCGCCGCCCGCCTGGCGTTTCGGGGGAAGAAGAAAGATCTGCCGGATCGGTCCGATCCGTCGAATCCGACGGATCTGATCCCCAACTGCCCTCGCTGCCGCAAGCCCATGGTCCTGCGCACGGCCAAAACCGGCAAAAACGCCGGCCGCCAGTTCTGGGGCTGCTCGGATTACCCCAACTGCAAAGGCGCGGTGGACGTTTAATCCCCCATTGCCGACTGCGTGGGATCCGCGGGGGACGCACGGACTACCGCGGGTCCCAGAACGGTTTTCAACTGGATTCTCTGGCACCCCTTCAGGGTGCCGCCCCTGGTTTGATGCGCATGTTCCGGAGGTCTCCGCTACGCTCCGACCTCCGGCTATTCTCTGGGGACGGCCGGGCGACCACGGGCCTTCGGAACGGCTTTCGCCGGCACCACCGCCTCCTCGCGGCAGCCACCCGGGGCACCCTGCGGTTGCCTGTGTGCAGATCTGGAACCGTTCACGCCATGCCGGTCTTCCGATCCGGCCCGAACAGTCTCGCGAGTGCATCCCCATAACGGGGGTCCGCGCGACTGAGATGGCGAAGCATGCTTTCGGCCGCGCCCTCCTCGTCGTGTTCCGAAATGGCTTCCAGGATCCTTGCGTGCTCCTGTAGAGTCAGGTCATCCAACCCAGGCACCCGCAGCAAATCAGGATATCGCTCGAAGAGCCACTGGAGCAGGGCGGCGCTGACGGCTGTGAACACAGGATTTCTCGCTACCGCCGCGATGGTCTGATGGAAGCGGATGTCGGCCGCCACGAACTCGGTGGGCTTTCCTTTCACCGCGGCTTGTGCTTCCCATGCCCCATGGAGCGCGGCGAGATCTGACTGGTCGGCTTTCCGTGCGGCGATGCGGACCATTCCCAATTCAAACAGGAGGCGAGCCTCCCGCAGCGAATCACGCAACTCCGGTGACTGGTCCAGGAGGTGCCGAACCGTCCGATCCACAGTCTCGAGAACCGTGGCCGGTGCCAGCCGGGTGAGGCGGGCCCGCTGGCCGTGCTGGATCTCGATGACCCCTAAGGTGGCCAAGCGCTGTAGAGCCTCCCGTACGACCGGCCGACCCACCCCGAAGCGCCGCATCAGCTCCCGCTCCGATGGGACAAAGTCACCGGGCCTCAGTTCTCCCGATTCCAACAGATTCAACAGCCGTTCGAAGACCTGGTCGGCCAGTTTACTTCGGGTAATCGTCTCCGCTTCCGCCATACGATCTCCTTGACTGAGCTGGTATGATGAGCATACCATCTCCCAGCCATGAAGACTTTACGGTTTGCCATGATCGGCGCCGGGTTCTGGGCTCGTTACCAGCTGGCGGGCTGGTTGGAGGCGGGTGGAGCAGAGTGTGTCGCAATCTACAACCGGACCCGGACCAAGGCGGAAGCTCTGGCTCGCGAGTTCAAGATACCCGACGTGTACGACGATCCCGAAACCATGCTCCGGGAGACGCGGCCCGACTTCGCCGACATCGTGACCGATGTCTCCACCCACTGCCGGTTCACCCTGATGGCGGCGGAACAAGGCTACCCCGTCGTCTGCCAGAAGCCCATGGCGACTTCCTTGCGCGAGGCCGAACTGATGGTCGCTTCTTGCCGGGATCGTGGAGTCCGCCTGCTCATCAACGAGAACTGGCGCTGGCAGACGCCGATGCGCGAGTTCCAGCGATGTCTCAACGAGAACGACATCGGCCGGATCTTTCGCGCTCGGATCCGCATGGTTTCCGGGTTTCCTGTCTTTCAAAACCAACCGTTCCTGCGGGATCTGGAGCAGTTTGTGTTGACCGACATGGGGAGCCATGTCCTGGACGTGGCCCGATGGCTGTTCGGAGAAGCCGAATCCCTGTACTGCCAGACTGTTCAGGTCCACTCCGATATCCGCGGTGAGGATGTGGCCACCGTCATCTTGCGGACGGTTTCAGGCGCCACCGTGATCGTGGAAATGGGGTACGCCGAAAATCCCCTGGAGCATGATCATTTCCCCCAAACCACAATCTTCGTCGAGGCTTCCCAAGGCTCTGCGGAACTCGCCTTCGATTATTGGATCCGGATTACGACGGCGGAAGGTACCTGGGCGAAACGGTTCCCGCCTCCTCACTATCCCTGGGCCGACGCCCGATACGACGTCGTGCACTCCAGCATCGTCCCCTGCCAGGCGAATTTGCTGCAGGCTCTACGGGGAGAGGGTTCCGCAGAAACCACGGGGGAAGACAACTTGAGGACGATGCGTCTGGTGTACGGAGCCTATGAATCGGCCGCCCGCAATGCCGTCTTGCAGTTGAGTTAAGTCATGCTGGATGCGCCTCGCCGGTACTGCATCGGTCCCTGGGAGTTCTCGATCACGCCATCGGCTTGCCTGCTGCACTTGCGGTTCGATTCCCACGAGGTTCTGGAACGAATCTATGCTTCAGTACGGGACGAGAACTGGGGATCCATTCCAGCCGCGGTCGGGGAAATCGCGGAAGACTTAGGACCGGACAAGCTGCTGCTGACCCTCTCGGTCGTGCACCGACAGGCATCCATAGCAGTCTGCTGGCGAATCGCTGTGGAAGCTTACGCCCGTCTCCCTCGGTTCGCAGTCAAGCTGGACGGCATTGCTCGCTCCACCTTCAAACGGAACCGACTGGGCTTGTGCGTACACCATCCGCTCGAATCCTGCCTGGGGAAACCGTGCGTTGTAGGGACTGTCTCCGGCGAGAGGGTCCAGTCCACTTTTCCCACCTACGTCGCTCCCTGGCAGCCTTTCTCCTCGATCCGAAGTCTGCAGTGGGAGCCGTCTCCGGGGCTGAAAACGAAACTCGAGTTCTCTGGAGACGTGTTCGAGACCGAAGACCAACGGAACTGGACCGACCACAACTACAAGACATATTGCACACCGCTCTCGCTTCCTTTCCCGGTAGAAGTGCCCGCTGGTGCAGAAGTGCACCATGCCCTGCACATCGACATCGGATTCTCCGGAGCCACCGGCCAGCGCTCCATCTCGTCAGGATGGCCTGCGCAAATTGACTCCAGGCCCCTTGTCGGCGTCCCGACAAACCTTCCCGCCCCTGCAGTCAGGAAATGTAGCTCCACGCGTGTCCGCCTTTGGCCGCAGAACAAGGCCCGGAAACGCCCCCTGCTCGGACTTCAGTGGCACCACGAGTTTGATCCGACTCCCGACGAGATCGAACGCCTTCGTCGGCTTCGCATGGATCACGTCCGGATTGATTGCCGGACCGCTCCCGCACCCACTTTCCTGGCTGAGCTGGCCGGTCTTTTGGAAACACGCCTGGAGCTGGCGGTTTGGAACACTGCAGTCCTGCAGGAACTGAAGGCGATTTCCGACGACGTCGCCCGCTGGTTGGTCTTCGAGTCCGATGCACCGACCTCCGGGCCGGAAGCCGCTCAAGCCGCCCGAAAGATCCTGGGCCCGGCCGCATTGCTGGTGGTCGGAACCGACGGTCCTTTCGCCGAACTGAACCGCAACCGGCCGGCAGGGGATGGTTGGGATGGACTCTGCTTCTCAGCGTGTCCGCAGGTGCATGTGGACGACGATGAGGGGGTGATGGCCAATGCCGAGGGGATCTGCTGGCCCATCCGCACCGCCCAACGTTTTTCGGGAGGCAAACCGATTATCGTCTCACCCATCACGCTTCGGCCGCGAAACAACCCGGCGGCCGCCCACTTCGTGCCTCCCCCGCCGGATCCGCGTCAACATGAGCGTTTCTGCGCCGCCTGGACCTTGGCTTCGTTAAGCGCGTTACTGCGGTCCGGTGCGGCATCCGCCACCTATTTTGCTTCCCATGGCCCGGAGGGAGTGCAGGACAGGTCCGGCACGTTTCCCGTTTACGAGGTCTTCGCCGCCATAGCGGAAGTCTCCAGTTTCGACTGGATCCCCTGTGAGGCTGAGAGGGCCAGTGATGTGGCGGGGCTCCTGTTGAAGAGCGATGCGCGGGAACGCTGGATTGTCGGCAACCGCCGGCCGGAAGCGATCGAGGTGGAGGTTCCCCGGCTTGAACGAAGTCTTCCGCTGGGACCCTATGAACTCGCCGTCCTGGATGTTTCCTGAGGAGGAACACGTCTGCATGGAGATCTTGCTGGGTGTGGGAACCGTACTGCTGGGAGGTGTTCTGAATGGCAGTTTCGTCGCCCCGCTCAAGAAACTGCCCCGATGGGCATGGGAGAACTCGTGGTTGGTCTACTCGGTGGTTGGTTTGCTGGTCATTCCCTGGGTGGCCGCCTGGCTTACTGTGCCCCGGCTCGGAGAGGTCCTGACGGGAGCCTCACCTGAAGTGGTGCGGCGGGTGCTCGGTTTCGGCTTTGGCTGGGGGATCGGCTCGGTGCTGTTCGGGTTGGGAATCGATCGGCTGGGCCTGGCCATCGGCTACGGCCTCATCCTCGGGCTCATCGCCCCCATCGGGACGTTTTATCCTTTGCTCATCCTGCACCCGGATGAGCTTTGGACCCACCGGGGTCTCGCCCTGATCATCGGAACAGCGATCGTGCTGAGCGGAATTGTGCTCTGCGCCAAGGCGGCCCGCCTGCGGGAAGGTCCTGCGGTTCCCCGAGGCGGGTTCCTGACCGGACTGGTGATCTGCATCTTTGCGGGAATCTTCTCACCCATGCTGAACTTCAGCTTCGCCTTCGGGGGTGAACTGCAGGAACGCGCACTGGCTGCCGGGGCGAGCCTCAACGCAGCCAGTAATGCGATCTGGCCTCTGTGCCTGACGGCGGGACTCCTGCCAAACGCCGGGTATGCCGTTTATCGCCTGTACCGAAACCGGACTTGGGCCCGCTTTCGTGGTTCCCGTCACCACGACTGGTCGTGGGCCTCGTCCATGGGGTTGCTTTGCTTCGGCAGTTTCGTCGTCTACGGTGCGGGAGCCAACAGCCTGGGTGAGCTTGGACCGGTGGTCGGCTGGCCGCTGTTCATGTCGATGGCGTTGATCACCTCGAACACCCTGGGTTGGCTGTCCGGAGAATGGCGGGGAGCGCCGCCCCAAGCGGTGCGGTACTCCCGCCTGGGCATCCTTGTCCTCATCGTGGCCATTGCGGTCATTGCCATGGGAAACAGGGCCGCCTCATGAAGTTGGGGATCGGAACCTACACCTACATGTGGTCGATCGGCGTGCCGGGGACCGAGCCCGAGAAGCCGATGCGGGCACTGGATTTGGTCGAGCAAGCGCATCGCCTGGGCGTCCAGGCGATTCAGTTCGGCCCCAATTTGCCCCTCGTGGACCTGGACCCCGGTGAAAGGTCCGAGGTCCTGGACGCTGTCCGCCAATTCCGCCTCGAACTGGAACTCGGTACAGAGGGCCTGGAAGCCCGGAATCTCCTGCGCCAACTCGAGTTTGCCGTTGCCAATGGATCCCGGCTGATCCGTACGACGCCTGTCCTGGCGGACGGGCAGATCCCGAAAGCCCATGAACTGGAAAGAGCTGTGAGAGAGGTGCTCGACGAGTTCGAGGCGGCCGAGGTACGTCTGGGCCTGGAGAATTACTTGACGCCGGCCGGAGAAATGGCCGCAGTCTTCAGGCGGCTGGGAACGGCCACAGTGGGCGCTGTCCTGGATACGGTCAATTCCCTCGCAATACCGGAGGGCCCCGTCGAGGTCATCGGCCAGTTGGCACCTTTCACCGTCTGCCTGCACGTGAAAGACTTCGTGGTCCGACGGGAGTGGCACCGCATGGGTTTTCGGGTGGAAGGACGCCCCACCGGCCAGGGCCAACTTGACTGCTCTCGGGTGCTGAAGGAGCTGGCGTCCCACTCCGTCCAGGCCAACGCCATTTTGGAGTTGTGGGTACCGGAGCAGAGGACCCTGGCCGAGACGATCCTGCTGGAACAGGAGTGGGCGCAGACCAGTGTGGGCTACCTGCGCCAGCTCATCGTGTAGAAAGGAGAGTTTGGGCATGTCGAAAGCTGTGGTCGCTGTCGTCGGCGCTGGGGGGAAGATGGGTCTTCGTGCCACCGCCCGTCTTGCTGCAACGCAGAATTACCAGGTCCTGGCCTGCGAGAATGACCCGGTCAAGCAGGCAAGACTCAGGAAGGAAGGTTATCCGATCGGTGAGCTTCTTTCGGCTCTCCCCCTGGCCGACTTCGTGATTCTGGCCGTGCCCGACGCAGTCATCGCGGCCGTTGCAGGGGAAATCGTGTCCCTGCTCAAGCCGGGTGCGGCCCTGATCATGTTGGATGCCGCCGCGGCGTACCTGGGCGAGCTGCCCCGGCGCCCGGACATCAGTCAGGTGATCGTCCACCCCTGTCATCCGCCGATCTTTACCGAGCAGCCCACGAAAAAAGCGCGCCGGGACTATTTCGGAGGCTTGGCTTTTCAAGATCTTCTGACTTGTCTCATGGCCGGCGAAGAGGTGGTGTTTCAGGAAGCCGTAGAGGTGGCAAGAGCTGTCTTTGCCCCCATCCGCCAGGTCCATCGGGTGACGGTGGAGCAATTCGCCATTTTGGAGCCGGCCATGGCGGAAATCATTGTGGCTACGGCCGCCCGCTGGATGAGGGAAGCCCTCGAGGAGGCAGTGGCTCAGGGCGTCCCGCGGGCGGCCGCCGAATCCTTCTGGGCTGGGCACACCCAGATCGCTCTTGCCATCGTCTCCGGAGCGGAACCGTCGCCCTTTTCCGATGCCGCCCAACGGGCGATCGCCTGGGGGATGAGCCATTACGTTCACCCCGGTTGGCGCGACATCTTTCGCGACTCCCCACTTCGGCAGGCCATCCGGGACATTCTTCACCCGCAAGAACAAGAAAACGCCTGATTTGCCAGGGGGAACTGTGATGTGTGCAAGCCGCATCCTGCATGGTCTCGCAGTCGCAAGCCTTTGCGCAGTACTTCTGATCGCGGCGCCGACATCGGGCAAGCGGTTGCGAATCAGTGAAAACGGCCGGTTTCTCGTCTACGAGGACGGACGCCCCTTCTTCTACCTCGGCGACACCGCCTGGGAACTCTTCCACCGCCTGAACCGGGAGGAGGCGATCCGCTACCTCGAGAATCGGGCGGCCAAGGGCTTCACCGTGATCCAGGCGGTGGCGTTGGCGGAACTCGACGGCCTGCACACTCCGAATGCGTACGGGCACGTGCCCCTGGTGGACGACGATCCCACCCGTCCGGCCGTGCAGGAAGGTCCGGATAACGATTACTGGGATCACGTGGATTTCATCGTCCGGGAGGCCAATCACCGAGGCATGTTTGTCGGGTTGCTGCCCACCTGGGGTGACAAGTGGAACCTGAAGTGGGGAGTCGGTCCGGAGGTTTTCACGCCGGAGAACGCCGAAATCTACGGCGAGTGGCTCGGCCGGCGTTACCGGGATGCGGCGGTGATCTGGATTCTCGGGGGCGATCGGCCTGTGGAATCGGACCGGCATCGCGAGATCGTTCGCGCATTTGCACGCGGACTGCGTCGCGGCGACGGCGGGGCCCATCTGATCACTTTCCATCCCACGGGTGGACAGGGCTCCGCCCAGTACTTCCACGCCGAGGAGTGGCTCGACTTCAACCTGCGCCAAAACGGCCACGAGAGCCTGTACGGGCGCTACGACGGCACGCTGCAAGACTATTCGCTCGAGCCCGTGAAGCCGGTCGTCGATGGGGAGCCCATCTACGAGGACCACCCGATCTCTTTCCGGCCGAAGGAGCTTGGACACAGCGTGGCGGCGGACGTCCGGCGAGCCCTCTACTGGGACCTTTTCAACGGGGCGGCCGGTCACACTTACGGCCACCATTCCGTCTGGCAGATGTGGCAGCCGGGTCGGCAACTCATCAACTTCCCCCTCCTCCCCTGGTTTGAGGCCCTCGATCAACCCGGTGCCGAGCAGATGCAGTACGCCCGACGACTTCTGGAATCGAGGCCTTTCCTTACCCGGATCCCGGACGATACGGTACTCGCCGAACACGCGGTCGCCACGGCGGTGCCGGGAACCGGCCATTACCGATTCAAGGGAACCCGCGACGCCGAAGGATCTTATGCGATGGTCTACGCTCCCGTCGGCCGTCCGTTTCGCGTACGCCTGTCCGTGATCCGCGCCGCCCAGGTGGAGGCGTGGTGGTTCAATCCCCGCAACGGCGAGGCGACTCGGATTGGCAGGTTCCCTGCTGAAGGCGAGCGGGAATTCCGCCCACCTGAGCTGGGGGAGGTCATCGACTGGGTGCTCGTGCTCGACGCCGCCGACCGGAATTTTCCTCGGCCGGACCATTGACCAAGGTGGATCCGGGTCGGACCACGGCAATTGACTGACACAACAACCATTAAGACGTTGCAAATGGGGCGCTGGAAAGTCAGTTGGAAGCCATTTTTGACCCCAAAAACTGGCTGTAAGGCGATTCCCGTCCCTGGACCGCCGTGACGTCGCGGGGACCGGAGATCGGTTGTATGGCACCCCTTCAGGGTGCCGCCGCTGGCGTTGGTCCGTCCGTTCCGGAGGTCTTCGCTGCGCTTCGACCTCCGGCTACTCTCTGGCATCCCTCCGGGATTTCCCGATCCAACCACCCGTAG
>CAZGEH010000023.1:0-20213 GCA_964524795.1 uncultured Acidobacteriota bacterium | reverse complement strand
GTGCGGCGAATCCGGCGCGGTATGGGAGACACCACGGACAGCTTACCAGCTCCCCCTGACCCGTCCGATGTATAGTGTTGGGCCTGACGACGATGGAGTCATTCATCCGCCAACGTCTGGCCACTGTCCGACGCCTCGTGATCAAGGTCGGCACCAACCTCCTGCGGGGACCCGACGAAGGCCTGAATCTGGACTTGATGGAGAGCCTGGCCCGGCAGATCGGCGAAGTTCGCCGTCAGGAGCGCGACGTCATCCTGGTTTCCTCGGGAGCCGTCGGCGCCGGCGCCTGGGAACTGGGCTTCGAGATTCCTCCTGCGGAAACCAGCGTCCGGCAGGCGCTGGCCGCTGTGGGGCAGTCGCGAATGATGCACCACTACAAGCTGGTCTTCGGCCACCATGGGATCCGCGTTGCCCAGGTCCTGCTGACCCGCGACAGCATGGATCACCGCGCCCGCTACCTCAACGTCCGCAATACCTTTGAGACCCTGCTGCAGTGGGGCGTCCTTCCCATCGTCAACGAAAACGACACCGTTGCCATCGAGGAACTGAAGTTCGGCGACAACGATCAGCTCTCCGCCCAGATCGCCGGCAAAGTGGATGCTGACTTGCTGGTCATCCTGACGGATGTCCAGGGCATTTTCGACCGTCCCCCCCATCTGCCGGGCGCCCGCCGGCTGGCGTACCTGCGCCGGGACGACCAAACCGAGGTGGATATCGGCGCCGGCAGTGCCGGGGCCTTCGGCCTGGGCGGGATGCGCAGCAAGCTGGAGGCTGCTCGCCTCGCAACCCGGGCCGGCATCCTGACCTTCATCGGACCCGGCCGTGAGCCGGGAATCCTGGCCCAGGTCCTGGCGGGAGCGGAAGTCGGCACCTGGTGCGAGCCATGCCCCAGGCGCATGTCCGCGCGGAAGCGCTGGATCGCCCTGGGAAAGTGTCCCGGAGAGGGGCGGATTTTCGTGGACCCGGGAGCCGAAACGGCCTTGCGGGCCGGCGGAAAGAGTTTGCTTCCCTCCGGCGTTTCCCGAGTGGAAGGACGGTTCCAGCGAGGAGAACTGGTTCGGGTTTTTGCGGACGCCGCCCACCACGAGTTCGCTCTGGGTCTGACACGTTACAGCGCTGAGGACCTGCAGGCAATCCGCGGACGGAAAAGCCATGAGATCGCCTCCATCCTCGGGCCGCGTGACAGTTACGAAGTGATCCACCGGGACGACATGGTGGTCCTGGGACCCCAGGACTGAAAGGTTGAAGAGCTCAAGAACTTGAGGGCCATGGAACAGACTGCTGTCAATGCTTATGTCCTGGAGCTGTGTCGCCGGGCGCGGCGGGCAGCGCAGGCCCTGCTGGGCTGCGATCCGGGACTCAAGTCCGAAGCGCTCAGAAAGATGGCCTCCGCGCTCCGCGCGGGCGGTCGAGGACTGCAGGCCGCCAATCGCCTGGATCTGGAAAGGGCCGCGTCCCGGAACCTGACCGCGGCACTGATGGATCGCCTCACCCTGACCAAGGAGAGAATCGAACACATGGCCCAGGCCCTGGAGGAAATCGCGGCCCTGCGCGACCCGGTGGGAGAGGTGGTGGCCCAATGGCGCCGGCCCGGAGGTTTCGAGGTGGCCCAGGTCCGAATCCCCCTGGGAGTGATCGTGATGATCTACGAATCACGGCCCAACGTCACCGCCGATGCGGCCGCTCTCTGTTTCAAGGCCGGCAATGCCGTCATTCTGCGGGGCGGTTCGGAAGCCCTGCAGTCCAACCTGGCGATCGCCCGCTGCCTGCATGAAGGACTCCGCCAAAGCGGCCTGAGCCCCGACCTCATACAGGTAGTCGAGCACCCCGATCGGGAGATCATCGGAGAGCTGGTCTCGCGCGTGGGACTGGTCGACCTGGTCATCCCTCGCGGAGGCAAAGGGTTGATCCAGCGGGTGGTGGAGGAAGCCCGCGTTCCCGTCATCAAACACTTCGAAGGCATCTGCCATGTTTACGTGCACGGGGATGCTGAACTGGACATGGCGCTGAAGATTGCGGTCAACGCCAAAGTCCAGCGGCCCGCCACCTGCAACGCCATGGAGACCCTGCTGGTGGATGCCGCCGCGGCGCCCGAGTTTCTGCCGCGGTTGGCCGAGGAATTCCGCCGCCGCGGAGTCGAGATCCGTGCCTGTCCCAGGACACGACAGTGGATCCCCGACTCCCGGGAGGCAACGCCGGATGACTACCGTACGGAATATCTGGATCTGATCTGCAACATCCGGGTGGTGGACGGCCTGGAAGAGGCCATCGAACACATTGAAACCTACGGCTCCAACCATACCGAGGCGATCGTCACCCGTTCCCTGGAGGTTGCGCGGCGGTTCGTGAGGGAAGTCGATTCCTCTTCGGTGATGGTCAACGCGAGCCCCCGGCTGGCTGACGGAGGGGTCTACGGACTGGGAGCAGAGATCGGGATCAGCACCGACAAGCTGCACGCTTACGGCCCCATGGGGGTAAGCGATCTGACGACCCGGAAGTATGTCGTCTACGGCGCGGGACACCTGCGCGACTGACGAATCTCTCCTGACTTCTCCGACCGCGGGGAAACGGTGGGACCGAGGCCGGCGTGGGGGATCTGAATTTCCCTTTTCGGCCGGCACACTGCCTGCTATGGCGAAAACAAACCAACCTATATTGAATTCACATTGAAAATGCGCCAGAATTCCAGAGTCGTTGAATCAGTCTGGTTCTTCGGCGGGTTTCGGGACCCTGCTGGAGTGGAGTGACAATTCTGGTGGGTTCCGCCGGCACAGCGGGTGTGCTGGAAGACCTCCGGAGATCCGGCTGGCAGCTCAGTCATTTTCAGGCTCAAAAGGGGAAAGGGGTTGGGTGATGCGACTATCCGATGCTGAATGGATTGTGATGAATGCTATCTGGGACCGTCCAGTGGAGAGCAGCGTTCGCGACGTTCTGGAAACCGTCGAACCGAAGACAGGCTGGGCCTACCAGACCGTTCAGACGATCCTCCTGCGCCTCAGTCAGAAAGGCGCGCTGACCTCCAGAATGCGTGCCAACACGCGCCTGTACAAAGCGACGGTGAGTCGGGCCGAGGCTCAGAAGACCGCCTTGCGCTCACTGCTCCAGAAGGCCTTCGGGGGAGCTCCCAGCTCCATGGTTCAGACTCTGCTGCAGGATGAAAAACTCTCGAAAGCCGAGCGGGAAGAGCTGCAACAGTTGCTCCGGTCCGAGCTGCGCGTCTGAGGCGGCAGTTCGAGTTGCCGGGTGAATCGAGACGATTGGCCCCGTTGGGGCGCCGAACGGATACGGGGAGTCCCGTAGAGACTCGGCCGCCCCTGGGGCACCATTTTCCACGGTCGTCTCAGACCGTCGCTCCCGCCGTTTCCCTTATCGCCTGCTGCTGGAGCGCCTTCTGCTGGCGGGCGATTTCCTCCAGCATGTGCGTGGTCACCGACTTCGGCCGTTCGATGGGGAAGCCCAAGGCGTGGTCCCAGATGATATTGCTGACAACTCCCAGCGATCTCCCGATACCAAACAGCACTGTATAGAAGTCGTATTCGCGGACTCCATAGTGCCATTGGATCACACCAGACTGGGCATCCACGTTCGGCCAAGGATTCTTGGCTTTGCCATGCTCCCTCAGTACCGGCGGAACCACCCGGAACAGCAGATCCACAAATTTGAAGATCTCGTCGTCGGGCAGATGCCGCAGGCAGAACTCGCGTTGTGCCATGTAGCGCGGATCCGTCTTGCGAAGCACAGCATGGCCGAACCCGGGGACCACCTGCCCGGAGTTCAGCGTATCCCACACGTACTTCCGCATCTCCTCCTCTGATGGCAGCTTGCCGCCCATCTTCTCCATCAGGGCCTGGATCCAGCGCAAGACCTCCTGACAGGCCAAGCCGTGCAGAGGCCCGGCCAGACCGTTGATCATGCTGGAAATGGCGTAGTACATGTCGGACAGGGCGCTGGCCACCAGATGGCCGGTGTGGGCGCTGACGTTCCCGCTCTCGTGATCGCTGTGCAGGATGAAGTAAAGCCTCGAAACATCATCATAGGGCTCGGGAATCCCCATCATGTGTGCGAAGTTCCCACCCATGTCCAGGGACGGGTCCGGTTCAATGATGATGTCGGAGCGATACTTCATCCGGTAAATATAGGCTGCGATCCGGGGTAAACGGGCCAACAGGTTGAGTCCATCCTCGTAAGTTGTGTCCCAGTAGTCGTTCTTGTGGAGTCCCCTCTGGTAGGCCTTCACAAACAGCGACTCCCGCTGCATGGACTCAATCGCCACCGCAAACATGGTCATGGGATGACTGTCGCGGGGCATCGCCCGGAGGATGTCGAACACATACTGCGGCACCCCCTGCCGGCGCCGGAACTCCTCCACGATCTCCCGGGTTTCGTCCTCCGAGGGGATCTCCCCGGTCAGCAGCAGGTGCAGATGGCCCTCGACGTAAGGCATCTCGCGGCCCGGCACCTTTGGCAGCCGTTCCAGCGTCTCGGGAATCGTGAAGCCCCGAAAACGGATTCCCTCATCCGGATCCAGATAGGAGATATCCGTCACCAGGCACTTGACGCCCCGCATTCCCCCGATGGCCTGGGCAACCGTCACGTCGCTGATCTTGACGTCTCCATACTCCTTGACCAGCCGGGTCACGCGCTCCCGCCCCTCAAGGATCTTCTGGTGAAGCTTGTTCTTGAGCCGAGTCATATGTACCTCCTTTCGAGTTGGGGCCCGGGTGGAGGAGACTGACGGCGGCGGCGAAGGCGAGATATCGGAGCTGGTGGAACCGACCGGCGACTCCTCCGAGTCTGGCTCGTTCTCGGACCTTCACCCACCACTTTAACCCTCAGTCATTATTCAGGGCAACAGTCCATTGATCTGGATGGCAATCCAGGAGCGAGTCAATCAGCTTGCCCGCCTGGTGCTGCCGGCGGGAGCAGGCTGCCGTAAGCCTCCTCGACCGCCTCGCGGCCATAGCGCCGTTCCAGTCGGCGGACCGTGAAGTGCCCTCGGGCCACGTCCTGGAAGTGACTCATGAACAACGTATTGACCAGCGCACCGCCGGCGGCGCCCAAGGCCGGTACCGCCATGGCTGCCGCTTTCTCGGAAACCACAACGCCGAAGCGGCTGCCAATGGCAGTGATCAGCCGCACCAGCACCGGCGCCCCTTTTTCGGTGAGGCCCTGCCGGCTGATGAACTGGGCAGCATCACGGACGGTTCCGGCCAACGCGGAGCGGACGGCAAAGTAGCCCGTCTCGGCGGCGGCGTCCCCAGGAGCCGGTCCTCCCAGGGCGAACACCTTCAGGCATTCGAGACGGGTTTCCAGCAGCGACAGGTCTTCCCCCTCGCTGCGGGCGATATCGGCGATGGATCGCAGCATGATGGTGGTGGAGATGGGCAGCTCCACGATCAGGCCGGCCAGACCAAAGGCCCCGCCACCCGCCCCCGTCGCCAGTACCGCCAGCTTGTGGAGGCTCTCCCGGGAGGGCCGCGGAGTCGGGTCTCCCAAGGATACGACCGCCGCACCGAGAGCCGCCTCAAGCGCCCGGTTCACCGCGGATTGCAGCACCCTGTGCCAGCCCCGGGGCAGCATCTGGAGGCCCCGCTCCAGAGGCACCCCCAAGACCTCCGCCAAACGTACCGCCAGCCCCTCCGACTCCAGCAGGCGACGAGCCCGGCGAAGTTGTTCCAGGTCCTCCGCAGTCCACTCCATGGCATTCACTTCCTCGCCTGGGTCAGCACTTCCAGCAGGAACTCCTCCTTTCGGGAATCGTCAACCATCTCCCGAAGCTGATCGGGGGACAGGCGGAATCGTGTCGGCCGGATGCGTGAATGCTCGATGCCCACTTCAATTCCGCTCTCGTCGCGGTTCCAGCTCAACTCGGCGTCGGCGCCCAGGTGAAAGAACACAAAGGCTTCCAGATACCGGCGAAAGCCCACCTCCAGGGACGGTTCTGTCTGCCCCGCCACCCGATGTGAATCGGACATTGAACCTTTGACCACTTCTTGCATCTGAGTAGCCAGACCCTAGCGGTCTCCCACGAACCCCGGAGGGGTCGGACCTCCCCCGCCTCTCCGGGTTTCGCCTTCCTTCCCTCCCTCCGGTCTCTCCCCTGGGGCCGGAGGTCTAGTCGAACAGCTTGAGCTGGAGGGCTTCGGCGACAATGTCGGTCTGATCGACCACGGATGCCGCCGCCACTCCCATGGTGATGCAAATGGCTTCGCTGATCTCTTCGGGAGTGGCGCCATACTGGCGCGCCTTCTCGATGTGTCCCTTCAGGCAGCCAAAGCACTTGAAACCCAGAGAAGCCGCTATGGCGATCAGCTCCTTGTTCTTCCGGTCAATCTGGGAGGTCTTATAGGTTTCCTTGTAGAACTGGAAATAGATCCGCTTCATGCGGTCTTCAACCATCGTGTACGACGGCCACTTCTCGTGTTTGGGAGTCTCCGGGGAGTCAGGCATCCAAATAACCTAGCATTACCGGCGCAGGAATGCCAGATCTCCAGCATTGGCGCGGGTTTCAAATCGGCCGGGCCGCCGTCCGCTGCCGGCCGGCCCGCCTGCTGGTATCTTAGTCAGCATGTCCACAGGCAGGCGGTGCCGGCAGTCCGATGATCGGCGCCACCGTGCCCTTTCAGGCCCGTTGCTGATGGCCTGCCTGATCTGGTGCGGACCCGCAGCCATCGCAGCGGCGCAGGACCGCCCCCAGGTTGAAGTCCCCCGCGGCGACCAGGTTCTCCGGGTGACGGCCGACACCATCGAGACCGCCGACGAGGAGATCGTCGCGCGAGGGGCCGTGGTGGCCGAGTACGGCGACTACCGGCTCACAGCCGACCTCATCCGCTATCGGGCCGGGGAACGGCGGATCGTCGTGGAAGGCAACCTCGAACTGGTGCGGGGTCGGAGCTGGCTGCGGGGGTCACGGGCCGAACTCAGTGTCGACGACCATACCGGCGTGATCCACGATGCCTACGGATTTACCGACGAGGAGATCTTCGTCCGGGTGCGTACCCTCACCAAGACCGGTCCAACCACCTACCTGGCTGAGGACGGCTACCTGACGGCCTGTCAGGATTCTCTCCCGAAGTGGAGTTTCCGGGTCAGCCGGGCGACCATCGATACCGAATCGACTGCCCGTCTTAAACACACCGTCTTTCGGGTCAAGCAGGTGCCGCTTTTCTATTTCCCCTACCTTGTGGTCCCGAGCGAAAAGCGAGAGCGTTCCAGCGGGTTCCTGCTGCCGACGACCGGGACTTCCAACAACAAGGGGCGCCGGCTCACCAACCGTTATTACCTTGTCCTTGGACGGTCCGCCGATCTCATGCTGCAGCAGGACTATTACTCCCGCCGGGGGCTGGGCAGCGCATTCAACCTGCGCATGCGACCCAATCCGACCACATCTCTGGACCTCACCGGGGAGCTGGTGGACGACCGCCTCAACCAGGGAGGCGCCAGCCTGGAGGGGGTGGGGGTGACCCGGTTCGGCAGCGGATTCCGTGCTGCTGCGGATTTCAGTCTGGTATCCAATTTCCGTTTCCGGCAGACCTTTTCGGACAGCTTCTTTACTGCCACCCGGCCTACCGAGGAATCCAGATTCTTTCTGACCAACAATACGCGGGCGCGTTCGCTCAACATTCTGCTCGCCCGCGACGAAACGCTTTTCCCGGGACGCAGTACCGTGACCCAGGCCACGCCCGCCCTGCAGTTCCGCCTGCTGGGCCAGCGGGTACCCGGGACCCGACTGTACGTGGACCTGGACAGCTCCGTCAGCGGTATGAATCGTTCCGATTCGCGGATCGAAACTCCCAAGGTGAGCCAGCGGATCGATTTCTACCCCCGGGGGTACTTTTCTCTCCCCCTGTTGCAGGGTCTGAGAGTGACGCCATCGCTGGGCATACGCCAGACTTTCTACAGCGACAGCATCGACGGCGAGAGCGAGACCGAGCCGGTGTCCGGCGACAGCGTCCACCGGCAGTACCTGGACTTGGACATCAGTCTCGGAGGCTGGGGTCTTTCCCGAATCTGGGAGGATGGGCGCGGCCGGCGCTGGAAACATCTCCTGGAGCCGGTCGTCCGCTACCGCCGTGTGACCGGGATCGAAGATTTCCGCCGCATCATCCGTTTCGACGCGCTGGACGCCATCGCCGAGACCAACGAGATCGAGTACGCGCTGGTCAACCGGCTCTTCGTCAAGGGCGGCCCTGGGCGACAGCCGAGAGAATGGCTCTCCTGGAAGGTCTCGCAGAAGTATTTCTTCGATCCTGCCTTCGGGGGAGCCATCCGCGAAGGTGGCGCAAACCATTTCTTTCCACTCAACACCCTCAGCGGGATCCCCTATGCGCTGGGGCCGCGTGACCTCTCACCGGTGACCTCGGTGCTTCGTCTTAACCCAGGTCACGGCGCCAGCCTGGACCTTCGGGGAGACTTCGACACCACCGGCGGCGACTTCCGGAGCTTCTCGCTTACAGGCAACTGGCAGAACCAGCTTCTTGCGGTGGCCGCCACGTACTTTGCGGCAGAGGAACTGGTGGGCACCTTGCGGAAGACCCGCCAGCTCCAGGGCCGCGTCGTCGTGGGCGACCAGAACCGGGGCTTGTCCGGTCTGGGTGTCTTCAGTTACGACGGACAAGCCGACCGTTTCCTCAACCACCTGGTCCGCCTCAACTACTATTGGGATTGCTGTGGCGTTTCCCTGGAGGTCGGGGGATTCAACATCAGCAACCGGCAGGAGCGGCAGTTGCGGTTCTCGTTTTTCCTGAAGGGAATCGGCAGTTTCGGGAACATCCGGAGGCCTGATGCAGTCTTCTGAGTCCGGAAACGAAACCCGAATTTTCCTTTCGCTGGGCAGCAACCTGGGCGACCGCCGGCGCTACCTGGAGTCTGCACTGGAGCTGCTGGCCGGCCCGGACCTCGCCCTGGCGGCCTGCTCATCGATCTACGAGACCGAACCGGTGGAGCTGCGCGAGCAGGGGGACTTCCTGAACCTGGTCTGTGAGGGCTGCACCACCCTGACACCCTTGGATGTGCTGGAGCGCTGCCTGAAGATCGAACAGGCGTTGGGGCGGCGTCGCCAGTACCCCAAAGGACCCCGGCCCATCGACCTCGACATCCTCCTGCACGGGGACCAGGTCCTGGAGACACCCGAGCTCCAGCTTCCTCACCCCGGATTGCGGGCCCGCAGGTTCGTTCTTGTTCCGCTGGTCGAGATCGCTCCGCTGGTTGTCGATCCGGTGACCGGCCTGACCGCCGCCCAGCTCCTGGAGCGATGTCCGGACCGCTCGCGGGTGGTTCCGCTGGGGCCCATCAGCTACCGCATGTCCAGCATTTTGAGAGCCTCAGCGAACCGCTCTCCCAGGTCGAGGTAGCCGAAGCTGTCGTAGTGCCATTTGTCCGAATAATGGTAACCGTCGGTGGAGGTCACCAGGACCGCCCGGGAGTCGCCGGCGGCCCAGGCCCGCTGGGCGGCACGGACGATAAAGCCGTAGTCCCACACCTTTCCGTCCTCGTCCTGGCCGGAGTCGGAGACCAGACCCACGGCCACCGGCAGGTCGTCGACCCGGAGGGCCGCCCGCACCAGATCCATCAGCCGTTTCAGATGGTGCTGATAGCGGCCGGCCACTTCTGCGCCCCAGGCGGCGTCGCTTTCACCCTGCATCCAGACGATACCGGCCGGGACCAATGTATCCTCCACGCCGTCCTGGTCGATGTCGCGCACCGATAGGGCCGCACGGAGGGTGGACAGGAAGTGATCCCACTGGTTCAATCCGCGTCCCGGACCCTGTCCGCCCTCGAAGTCCGGGTCCCAGCAGCCGAAATTGCCCGCCGCCGCAACATCGATCGACGTCCCTCCCCGGGAGTATTTGATGAACGCAATCTTCTCACCCGGGTAAAGCTGCTTGAGCCGGGCAGCCAAGGAAAGTTCGGCGCCGAAAGCATCCGAGTAACGGTTGGCCGTCCCGTCGGATGAGAACCCGCGCCCATGGCCTGGCCGCAAGCGGGCCCAAAGGCCCAGTCCTCCCGTGACGTCGCCGTCGGGTGCAGGATTGCCGTGGAAGATCCACACGTCCTCCTGCGGCGCCAGCAGTTCCGCCGGCAGCTCCTCGATCTTCCCGTAGCCGTCCATGTTGGACTGGCCGCCGAGGTAATAGAGCCGCCAGATCCCTCCCTCAAGGGGGACGCTCATCCCGAGGCACAACGACAGCAACAGTCCGAAACGGCCGTTCATGGTCCGAACATGTTATCGGTAGAGAGTGGCGCGACCAAGGGGAACCGGTTACCCTAGCCGTTCGCCATGGCCGCAAGCCGTACCCTCTTCAGCACTGAACGGCGTGCCTGGACGGCGGTGGCGCTGTATACCGCTGTCCTGTATGCGACGCTGACCATCGCGTTCGACCTCTATGTCTCCGTTTACGACCGGGTAGGCCGGGCCACGGTCTCCTGGTGGATGAACTTCGGGCTGGGGGTGGCGGGACTGGCGGTGGCGGTGCTGGCCGTCCGGCTCTACCGTCCCCGGCTCTCCGGCTATGCAGTCCTGGCGGCCGCCGCCCTGGTGGTGGCGTTCTGCCTCGAGACGCTGGCCGTACCGGCCAAACGATTCCACTTCGCCCAGTATGGGCCTTTGGCCCTGCTGGTTTTCGACGCCCTCCGGTTCCGTTTCCAGGGGCGGGATCTGTATATATGGAGCTTGTGGGTGGTCTTCCTGATCGGCCTGGGGGATGAGCTGCTGCAGGCGGCGCTGCCCACCCGTCATTTCGGCCTGGTGGACCTGGCGGTCAACGTCACCGCCGGCGCCATCGTGCTGGCAATGATCGGTTGGGTGGCAGGCGACGAGAATTACCCGGTGCCCGAACAGCGGCGCCGCTGACCCGTCGCCAACAGGGTCGTCGCGTCGGTTCGCAGCCGCCTACAGCAGGCCGGCCAGCCGGCCTGCCTCGACGAATGCTTCGATCGCCCGTTCGAGCTGCTGGAGGGTGTGGGCCGCCGAGAGCTGGACCCGGATCCTCGCCTGCCCCCGCGGAACCACCGGGTAGCTGAACCCCACCACAAACACTCCTCTCTCATTGAGGAGTTGGGCCATCTTCACCGTCACCTGCTCATCGCCGATCATGATCGGCACAATCGGATGGATCCCTTGCTGGATGTGGAAACCGCGGGACGCCATTTCCCGGCGGAAAAATTCTGTGTTCTCCCAGAGTCGCCGCCTCAACTCGGGATGGGCATCGATCAGCTCCAGGGCCTTGAGCGAAGCCGCCACTACCGGCGGCGCCACCGAGTTCGAAAACAGATACGGACGGGACCGCTGGCGCAACAGCTCCACAATCTCCCTGCGGCCGGTGGTAAAACCACCGGAGGCGCCGCCCACCGCCTTGCCCAGCGTGCTGGTGATGATGTCGATTCTTCCCTGGACCCCGAGGTATTCCGGGGTTCCGCGCCCGGTCTCTCCCAGAAAACCGGTGGCATGACACTCGTCAATCATCACCAGGGCATCGAAGCGTTCCGCCAGGTCGCAGATTCCCGGCAACGGTGCCAAGTCGCCGTGCATGCTGAAAACCCCGTCAGTGGCGATGAGCCGGATCCGCGCACCGGACGACTCCCGCAGGCGTTGCTCCAGCTCACCCAAGTTCCCGTGGGCGTAGATTTTCCGCTGCGCCTTGCACAGCCGGATTCCGTCGATGATGCTGGCGTGGTTCAGGGCGTCGCTGATGACCACATCCTCAGGACCCAGCAGGGTTTCGAACAGGCCGCCGTTGGCGTCAAAGCAGGAGGCGTAGAGGATGGTGTCCTCGGTGCCGAAAAACTCCGAGATCCGCCGCTCCAGAGTCCGGTGCAGGTCCTGCGTGCCGCAGATAAATCGGACCGACGCCATGCCGAAACCCCGCTCCAGCAGGGCCTGCCGCGCCGCGTCCACCACTTCGGGGTGGTTGGCGAAACCGAGATAGTTGTTGGCACACAGGTTGATGGCTTCGCCCTCGTCGGTATCCACCAGCGCTCCCTGGGGCGAACGGATGACGCGTTCCCGTTTGTAGAGGCCGCGTTCCCGGATCTCGTCAAGTTCGCGACAGTACAGCTCCTGGGTTCGGGGTCCGTACATGCCCGGAAGCTTACACCTGGTTCAGCTCCTCCGCCAGAAAGCGGCCTGCGCCTGGGGCGGAACTATTTGGGCCGGGCTTACGTTCTTCCCCTGCGATGAAGGGAGACCGATGAGCAAGAAGAATCGTTTCAGGCTGGGCTTTTTCTCGGCGGTGGTGCTGATTCTGGGAGCTGGCGCTTATCTGGTCTTCGGCAACATCTTCCGGTCGGAGGCGTCGCTTCCACCCGAACGTCTGGCGCAGGTGCAACGCGGCGATCTTGCTCTCTCCGTCGTTGCCACCGGCTCGATCGTGCCCGTGGCCAAGGTGGAAGTGAAAAGCAAAGCCAGCGGCCTCATCAAGGAACTCCACGCGGACGAGGGCGACCTGGTGAAGGCCGGAGACATCCTGGTGGAACTGGACAAAGAGCTGCTACATGCCCAGGTACGTGAAGCCGAGGCCAACCTTCGGGCGGCGTCGGCACGGCAGGAGGAAGCCCGTTCCGATCTGGCTTCGGCGATCAACCTGAAACGCAAGATGGAGATGGATCTCCGCAACCTGGAAGACAAAGTGGCCTACCACGCCAAGCTGGTCGGCCGCTATGAAGCACTCTTCGCAGAAAAGCTGATCCCCCACTCGGATCTCGACCAGCGGGAGCGGGACCTGCAGGAGGCCCGCTTCGCTGTCGAGGCCCTGAAGTCGGAGCTGATGATGCAGTCGTCCCGCATCGAAGCCGCCGAGAAGGCGGTGGGACGCGTCGCGGCCGAAGTCTCCCAGGCGCAGGCCTCGCTGGACCGTGCCCTGGAGAACCTGCGCTATGCCACCATCCGCTCCCCCATCACCGGTAAAGTGCTCAAGCGTCATGTGGAAGTGGGTGATGCGGTCTCCTCGATCCTTCAGCTCGGCTCCCAGGCGACCTTGATCTTCACGCTGGGCGACATGAGCCAGGTGTATTTCGAGGGTCGGGTGGATGAGACCGACATCGGCAAGGTCTACGAAGGCCAGAAGGCGGTGGTCAAGGTCGACGCCTTCCGGGACCGTCCCTTCCAGGGCAAGGTGATCCGGATCGCGCCTCTCGGCGAGAAGGAAGACAACGTCATCGGCTTCGAGGTGAGGGTCTCGATGGAGGATCCCGACGGAATCCTGCGGGCGCAGATGAGTGCCAACGCAGAAATCATCGTGCAGGAGAAGCAGCAGATCCTGCTCATCCCGGAACAGGTCATCATCTACGACCAGGATCGCAAGGCGTTCGCCGAGGTTTATGACCCGGGGGCTGAAACCCAGCGCCACCGGACCCCGATCGAGGTGGGCATCAGCAACGGCACCACCACGGAAGTGCTGGCGGGACTGGACGAGGGTCAGACCGTGGTCAAACCCGCCGGCGGCGGCCTGCTGGACTGAGCTCCAGGCCGGACACTCCTCTGCCCGACGCGACCGAGCCAAAGAGGCAGCCATGTTCCGGAATACGATCGGCCAGATCATTCACACGCTGCGCACCAACAAACTCCGCAGCCTGCTCACCATGTTCGGGATTGCCTGGGGGGTACTGTCCATCATCCTGATGACCGCATCCGGTGAGGGTTTCCGGCAGGCACAGCGGGACGGTCTCCGCCAGCTCGGCCGGGACATCCTCATCATCTGGGGCGGCAAGACATCCCTGCAGGCCGAAGGCTTCCAGGCGGGGCGGGATATCCGCCTCGAATACGCAGATTACGTCGCCATCCGCGATCAGGCCCGGTTCGTCCGCTGGGTCAGCCCGGAGCTGATCCGCAGCGACCTGGTGGCCAAGACCTCCATCAACAACGGCACCTTCCACGTCCGCGGCGTGGTCCCCGACTATCAGATCATGCGGACCATCGAGGCGGCCCGCGGCCGCCTGATCAATCAGGCCGACGAGGAACAGGCCCGGGCAGTCTGCGTCATCGGGACCGAAGTCAGCAAACAGCTTTTCAATGCCGCGGATCCGGTGGGTCAGACCATTTCGATCAACGGTTACCCATTCACCGTCGTCGGTCTGATGCCGCACAAGGAGCTCAACAACAACTACCACGGCCAGGACCACAGTTCGATCTTTGTCCCCTACCGGACCCTGAGGAAGCTGTTCTCCAACCCCGCGAGGGGAAGCTCCCCCGACTTGATCAACAACCTGATCGCTTCGCCGGTGAGCCACGACCGCTATCGGGAAGCCGAGCGCGAAGTTCGCGAGATCCTCGGGCGCAAATGGAAATTCGATCCCCGCGACCGGGACGCGATCTTCATCTGGAACACCGCCCACCAGCTCGAAATGATGGAGCTCATGATGGGCGGCATGCAGTGGTTTCTGGGTACGGTCGGCGTGGTCACCCTGCTGCTGGGTGCCTTGGGCGTGGTCAACATCATGCTGGTCTCGGTGCGGGAGCGCACGATGGAGATCGGCCTGCGCAAATCAGTGGGGGCGCGCAGCTCCGATATCCTTCGGCAATTCTTTGCGGAGGCGCTGGTGCTGACCTTGCTGGCGGGGGGTGCAGGTTTGCTGTTGGCATGGGCGGTGTGCGCGGCGATCAATACATTGCCGCTCCCCGAGATGGTGTTCAAGGGGATGATCATCTCCAGACCGATCGCCCTGGGGACAGTGGGCGCTCTGGCTCTGGCGGGCATTGGGGCGGGAATATATCCGGCCTATCTGGCCGCGCAGATGGACCCCATCGAGGCACTGCGGTTCGAGTCCAACTGAGAACTGGGCGGAGGCCTGACGGCATGTTCCTGGAAATCCTGCGGCGCGCCATCGACAGTCTGGGACGCAATCACACCCGTACCCTGCTGACCCTGTGCGGAATCAGTTGGGGTGTCGCCTGCTTTGTGATCCTGTTCGCTTATGGAGACGGCTTCAGCCGGGCGCTCGAACTGGGTCTGTCGCACTACGGCCGGAACGTGACCGTGGTCTGGAATGGCCAGACCAGCATGCAGGCGGGCGGCCAGCGGGCGGGGAGGCGGATCCAGATGGAGTTGCGGGACGTCGAGGACGTCCGTGCCCAGTGCCCCCTGATCATCCGTGTCAGCCCCGAGATTTTCCGGATCTATCCCATCAAGACCGAGAATCGGATGACCACCACCGGCGTGCGGGGAGTCAATCACGAGTACGGCCTGATGCGCGGACACTATCTGTCGGAAGGCCGGCGCCTGTCCGCCGAAGACGTCCAGTATGCCCGGCGGGTGGCGGTCCTGGGGTACGACCTGAAGCACAAGCTGTTTTCTGAAGCCCCGGCACTGGGGGAGGAAGTTCGGATCAACGGGCTCTCTTTCACCGTAGTGGGCGTGCTGCAGAAGAAAGTGGCGATGAGCAATTACTTCCAGCCGGATGACCGCTGCGCCTTCGTGCCTTACACGGCGCTCGCCGCGCTGACCTCCACCCGCTACCTGAGCGTCATGGTCCTGCAGACGGCCAATCCGGCTTTCGAAAGCCAGGCCCTCGCCCAGTTCATGCAGGTCATGGGCCGCAATCACCACTTTGATCCGAGAGACGACCGGGCACTCCTGCTGCATCGTTGGGAAATGATGCAAAGCATCTTCTCGGCGATCCAGGTGGGCATGCAGGTGCTGCTGGTGGTGATCGGCATCCTGACCCTGAGCATCGGCGGAGTTGGGCTGATGAACGTCATGCTGGTCTCGGTCACCGAACGGACCCGGGAAATAGGGTTGCTGAAGGCGCTGGGCGCCCGGCGCCGTCACATCCGGCTGCAGTTCCTGCTGGAAGCGCTGGTCATTGCCCTGGTCGGGGGTGTGATCGGCTATCTGCTGGCCGAGCTGGCCGCCTGGGCCATCGGCATCATCCCCTTCTGGAGCACCATTCTGGATGATCCCACCCAGCAGGCCGACATCCACCTCCAGTTCACATGGCGGGCGGTCCTGACGGCGGTGGTGACACTCGGTCTGGTCGGCCTTCTGTCTGGTCTGTTTCCAGCCGTCCGGGCATCCCGGTTGAATCCGGTTGAGGCTCTCCACTACGAGTAGGTGATTGCTGTTCGGCGCGACGGGGTCTTCGCTCCCGGCGAGATCGCTGACCGGCCTTTTCCCGCTTGTCCAGTGCGGGGCTCACGTCGCGGCGCCGGATTCACCGGATCGGCCGCGAAAAGGGTAACAGCCGGATGTGCTAGACTCCGCCCATGCCGGACTCCAAGCAGCCCACACCGCCGGAAGAGCGGGTGATCCAGCCGGCGTACATCCTGGCCCCCGGCTACTACCCTGACTGGGAGTCCCCGGACCAGGTCGGACTGGGAGACTACATCCTGGTCCTGTGGCGGCGCCGTGTGCAGATCCTGCTGGTGACGCTGGGATGCGGTCTTTTGGCATTCGTCGCGGGGAAGTTGATGCCGCCCCGCTACGAGGCTACTGCCACCCTGCTGGTACAGCCCCCGGTTTTCTCCACCGAACTCCGCCCCCAACCACTGACGGTTGAGACCTACCAGATGATCGTCGACAGCGATGCGGTCAAGGAATCGGTGCGCCAGGCACTGGTGGAAGAGGGCGTCCTGAGGCCCGACGAAAGAGCCGGGAGTATGGAGACGAGGCTGGAACCCAGCAAACTGCGGGAACTTGCCTACAGTCCGGTGGTCCGGCTGGTGGTCCGGGCCGGTTCTCCAGAGAAGGCCAAACGGATTGCCGACAAGTGGGCGGAGACGGCGGTGCGGGAGTGTCAGGGCCTTTCCACCCGTGGCAAACAGGGCACCCTGGAATTCATTGAAACCCAGTATCCTGAAGTGGCGAAGCTGGTTGAAACGCAGGAACGGGAACTGAAGCGGCGGGAGGACTTCCACGACGGGCGCATCCTCGGCCTCGAGTCCGGGTGGTTACAACGATTGCTGGAGTATGCCAACCACACCGATCAGCTCCTCGCCGCTCACCGGAACCAGACTGCCGGCCTGTTGGCGGATTACGAGGCCGAGACTTCCCGCCTGCGAGCCGAGTACGAGAGTGAGACCGAGCGGTTGCGCCAGCAGTTTGAGGCGGACCACGGTATTGCCCTGCTTCAGCAGGAACTGAAGATCAAACAGAACGCGCTGAGCCGATTCGAAGAGCAGTTGTTGGAGACGGAGCTGGCCATCAAGACCCATGGAGACACGCTGCAGCAGATCCGCCAGCAGATCAGCACCCAGCCGCCCCTGCTGGTTCTCTCGAAGGCGATCACCGACGAGGCTTTGTGGACCCGTCTGGGCAGCCCATCGGGCGGTATGCTGCCGAAGGAACTGGACCACCTCAAGCTGCGCAGCGAGCTGGTCAATCCCACCTACCAGACTCTCCTGAACCAGCTCACGCAGGTGCAGATCGAGTATGAGACTCTGGTCCCGAAACGGCAACATCTGCAGACGGAAGCCGCGCGGGTACGGGACGACATCGGGCAGCTCAAGGACCGGCTGGCCTCGCTGGAAACTGAGTTGGTCTCCTTGCAGAAGAATCGCGAGGCGGGTCTGCAAAGTCTGCTCAAGCGGCGTGAGGCCGGTCTGGAGACCTTGAAAAGAGACCGCGAAACCCAGCTCAAGATTTTGGATGCGCAGCGGAAGACGGAATACTCCCAGCTCGAACGGCGCCGGGATGTCGAGCTGGCGGAGGCAGAACGGCTGCGGCAGATGGAAACCGAGGAGATCTACCGCGAGCTCCAGACCAGCCGTGCTTCCCATCAGACGCTGGCCCAGAAGTTCGAGGCGGCTCGCCTGGCCAAGGCGGAGGAAGACGAGGATATCCACATCGGAGCGCTGGCGGTCGCACCTCGCCTCCCCGTCTCGCCGCGGCCGCTGCTCTATGCCGCCGTAGCCCTGGTCCTGGGCGGGATGCTCTCGATCGTCCTGGCATTCTCGCTGGAGTTTGTCGCCACGAGCCGTCTGACTGACAGAGCGGACAGCCGCAACTCCCGCAGCACCGCCGTCACTCTTGCCCCGCAGCGGCAACTGTAGCCGGGAAGGGCCGGTGTCATCCCCAGGATCCCCCGCCCCCTCGGATCGCCCCAAGTCCGGTTGAAGGGCGGGGCGTTCTGGACTAAAATGGCGCATCTTGCAGTTGTGGTGGGTGTAGCTCAATTGGCAGAGCACAGGGTTGTGGTCCCTGGAGTTGTGGGTTCAATTCCCATCACCCACCCCAGTTCATCCCCGCCTGCGCACCGAGCGCAGCCTGAGCCACACGCCCCGCCAGGATGGGCGGCGTCCGGTCTTTCGTTTCTTCCCCATCGGTCCCGGCCGGTCCGTGCCCGTTGCCGCCATGCCCGTTGAGCCCGCCACCGAAGGTCCTCGACCACCTCGCGCAGGAGCCGCCCCCGGTCGGACCGGAAGGGACGCTCGAAAAGCGCCCCCTCGAACCGGCTTTTGTGGGCATCCGCGTCCTTCTTCCACGTGACGCGGTTGATGAGGGCGGAGAAAGGACGTGGCCGGCGTAAAGGGCGATCCCACGAACGAGCTCGACGGCATGGTGCGCGATGACATGGTCCTGGGCGAGGAGATCGCCAAGCTCATGCGGGCCCGCGACATGCGCATTCGATTCATCGCCGGGCAGATCCGGGAGGAGTCCGAGCCGTTCGACCGCCAACCCTTGCCGCTTCAGGAGAAGCGCCACCGGCTGCGGCAGGCGATCCACGCAATCTGGAGCGAGCATCACGACGGCCAGACGGCGCTCGAACTGCTCTGCGCCAGGGTGAGCCGCCGCAACTACCGCGAGCTCCTCATCCGCGACAAGGAGGCGATCCTCGACGCTCTCGACCGGGCCGACCGCCCGGACCTCGTGGGCTACGTCTTCGACGAGAAGGTCGTGTTCGGAGCACCTTCCGAGAGGGATGCTAGATTCCGACTGGAGATTGTTTGACAGCGACGAACAATTGCCGTGATATATCTACTAAGCTTGGCAATAGACCCGAACGTGCGGTTGTTCGAGCGAGGCGAACAATGACCAGAGAGAATCTAGTGCATACAGGTCCGGGAGTCGAGCTCGTCAGGCGGCTGGCAAGCGAAGGGGATCGCATCTTTACCGCGGCCCGCGCTCGCCAGCTTGCCCCGGCCGTCGGCCTGTCGGAAGGCTATCTGCGCCAGGCGCTGCACCACCTGGCCAAGTCGGGCTGGGTGATCCGCTTGCGCAAGGGGCTCTACGCGCTTTCGTCCACGGTGCCCGGCGTCACGCCCGCCCACGAGTTCGAGATCGCCATGGCGCTGGTCGAGCCGGCGGCCATCTCGCACTGGTCGGCGCTGCACCACCACGGCCTGACGGAGCAGGCACCCAGGAAGGTGTTCGTCCTCACGACGACTGACGCGTCGGTTCCACGCATGCGGGGAGTCAAGGCCAGGCAGGATCACCGGGGCTTCCTCGTCGGGGACACGACCTACCAGTTCGTCCAGGTGAAGCCCGAGCGGTTCTTCGGAACCGACAAGGTGTGGATCGGCGAGACCCGGGTAGGGATCACCGATCCCGAGCGCACGTTGCTGGACGGCCTCGCCATGCCGCAGTACTGCGGCGACTTTGCCGAGGTCCTCCATGCGTTCGAAGCGCGGGGCACGGACCTCGACCTCCAGCGGATCATCGAGTACGCGCTTAAGCTCGACGCTGCGACGGCGAAGCGCCTCGGCTGGGTGCTGGAACACCAGGGCGTCGACGTCTCGAAGCTCGAACGGCTGGCCGCGCTCCCGATCAAGGGCTACCGCAAGCTCGATCCCACGGGGCCCCGCAAGGGACCGACCAACGCGCGCTGGATGATCCAAGTGAACCTTCCCGGAAAGGTGAAGGCATGAAGCCGCTCCGCACGCGACTCCAAGAAGCGCGCAAGCGCCTCGGTCTCCCTTGGGAGGTCCTCGAGCGGGACTACCTGCTCTCCTGGGTGCTGGCCGGCATCGGGCAGGTCGATTCGCTCCGGGAGACGCTCGTCTTCAAGGGCGGCACGGCGCTCAAGAAGTGCTACTTCGGCGACTACCGCTTCTCCGAGGACCTGGACTTCTCCGGTCTGGAAGGCGTGCCGACCGGCGAGGCGATGGAGCGCGCCGTCCGCGAAGCCTGCAGCGCGGCCTCGAAGTTGCTGGACGAGTACGCACCCGCGGAGATCGCCTGCGAGCGCTACACCGAGAAGGACCCGCACCCGGGAGGCCAGGAGGCCTTCGCGATCCGCGCGCGCTTCCCCTGGCAGAGGCAGCCGCAGACGCGCGTGATGAT
>CAZGEH010000022.1:0-26378 GCA_964524795.1 uncultured Acidobacteriota bacterium | reverse complement strand
TTCCGCACTCCAGGGCTCAGGCCGCTGGCGCGGCCTTCGCAGAAAACCCCGTTACTGCGCTACCCCGTTACCGCGCTACCTCGCTACCTCGCTACCCCGTTAACCGTAACCCGCTCTACCCCTAATTCGACCGGGGGTCCTGGGGCTTCAAGTGGGCGAAGGATTCCACAAATTCCTTCTGGGCAAGGAGCTGGCGGGCGACCGCGTACGCCGCCTCGGCGCGCTGCCGAACGTGGTCCAGCTCCAGCAGGGTCTGCTTGTCCTCGGGACGGATCTGCAGCACAGCGCACATCCAGTTCACCACCGTGGGGAAATCCGCCTGCATCAACGCGCTTTCCGGGAAGTCCTCAGCAGCCAGCAGGCGGCCCAGCACGCGGACCAGTTCGGCGGCAAAGTCTCCGTCATCCTCCCGCGACTCGTAGACCTCCTCCACCAGCCTTACCTGGGCCTGGCGGTAGGGTTCGTCGCGGGTGAATCGCACGATCCGGAACCGGTCCATCCCGCTCAGGACGATATCGTAGTTGCCGTCTTCGGCCTCCCAAACCCCGCTGATGTGGCCCACCACTCCCAGCTCGCAGATTTCCCGGTCTCCGGCACCCGGCCGTGCCAGCACCATGCCGATCCGCCGGGAACCTGCCAGTGCGTCCGCCAGCATCCGCAGATAACCCGGTTCGAAGATGTGCAGGGGGAGCTGGGTCCCCGGAAAGAGCACGACTCCGGGCAAGGGGAAAATGGGAATCTCGATCAAGCCGGCACTATCCTCCCGGATGTCCACTGTGAGCTCCTGAGCTCATTGTATTCCCACCGGACGGCCTACGTCAGGGGGAAAATCCAGGCCACCAGCCTGACCCACAGAAAGCCGGTGACGGCGACGACAGTCAGCAGGACCGTCCACGTCTTGAGCGTTTCCGACTCGGACAGCCCGGCCATCTTGCAGACGATCCAGAAGCCGCTGTCGTTCATCCAGGAGGTGGTGGTGGCACCGTAACCGATCGCCGCCACCAGATAGACCGGATGAAAACCGGGGTCGGTTACCGCCAGGGTAGGTGCCACGATGCCGGCGGTGGTCACCATGGCCACGGTGGCCGACCCCTGCGCCACCCGGATCAGGGCGGCGCACAGAAAAGCCAGCAGCATGAGCGAGAGACCCCATTCCTGCGCTGCCGACGCAATCAGGCCGCCCACCCCGGAGTCGGTCAGGACCCGGCCGAAGGAACCGCCGGCGCAGGTGATGAAGGCGATGCTGGTGCCGCTGACCACCGCCGGCTCCAGCGACGAGGTTACGTCCCGCAGCCGTACCCCCGGACGCGATGCCACCAGCCAGATGCCCAACGCCGCACCCAGGAGGAAGGCCAAGTCCTTGTCTCCCACCAGCTCCAGGGTGCGGGCCAGCGGGCTGCCCTGTCCCAGCAGCAGCGGACCGGCGGTGGACAGGGCAATGAGTCCCACCGGGATCACCACCGGGGCCAGCGATGCGGCCAGGGAAGGGAGTTCGCTTTCGGGCCGGCGAGCCTGTTTTTCAAGCTGTTCGATGGACTCGCCGTAGACCTCCCGGGGAACGATCTCCAGCCGGCGGTTGATGAAGTTGGCGTAGACCACGCCGCCGATCAGTGCCGGCACCAGGGCCAGCAGCGTGCCCATGCCGACGGTCAGACCGATGGGGACGCCCAGCGCCTCCGATACCAGGATCGGCCCGGGGGTGGGTGGGACGAGGGCGTGGGTGATGGCACCGCCGGCGGCCGCGGCACAGACCATCAGGGCGTAATCCCGGCGCCGGCGCGCGTAGGCGGCCCGCACCAGCGGTGCCAGCAGGTAGAAGACCATGTCGAAGAAGACGGGCATGGAGAGCACGAAACCGCTGGCCAGAAACGAGTACTGTTCCCGTCCTTCTCCAAACAGACGGACGAACGAGCGGATGATTTTGTCGGCCGCCCCGCTGTCCACCAGGCATCGGCCGACAATGGACGCCAGCACCAGCAGGATGCCGATGCGGCCCATCAGATCGGCGAACCCCCCGGAGACGCTGGGCATCACCCTGTCCCAGGGGATGTTGTGGGAAGCGGCGGCGCAGGCCAAGGCGGAGATCAGCAGCGCCAGGAAGGGATGCAGCCGGAGACAGAGCAACAGACCCAGGATCAGAAAGACGCCCAGAACGAGAACAGCCAGCGGCCCCATGCTCCCTCCCGCATTCCGGATACTGCCCGCACCGATGCATCAAACCTTCCCTGGGGAAGGCTGCACTTTGCCGCCGAGAACGCCGTCAGGACGCCATCAGCGACCGCAATACATAATGGAGGATCCCTCCGTGACGGTAGTACTGAACTTCGTTGGGAGTGTCCAGTCGCGCCAACACCCGGAACTCCCGCGTCCGACCGCTGTGGGAAGCCCGGACGGTGAGCTCCATTCCGGTCTCCAGCCGCCGGGACAGTCCCAGAACGTCGAACGTCTCGTGTCCGGTCAAACCGAGGCTGTCCACGCTGTCCCCGGGCTTGAACTGCAGCGGCAGGACTCCCATGCCGATCAGGTTGCTGCGATGGATGCGCTCGAAACTCTCTGCCAGCACGGCGCGGACCCCCAACAGGCGGGTGCCTTTGGCCGCCCAGTCGCGGGATGAACCCGAGCCGTACTCTTTCCCGGCCAGAATCAGGAGCGGAATCCCCTGTTCGGCGTACTTCATGGCGGCATCGTAAATCGGCACCGGACCCGGCAGGTCGGGGTGGCGGGTATACCCCCCTTCCACATCCACCAGGCGGTTACGCAGCCGGACGTTGGCGAAGGTTCCCCGCACCATGACCTCATGATTGCCGCGCCGCGAGCCGTAGGAATTGAAGTCGGCGGGCTGGACGCCGTGCTCGATGAGATAGCGGCCGGCGGGACTGTCCACCTGGATCGAACCGGCGGGCGAGATATGGTCGGTGGTGACTGAGTCGCCCAGTACCGCCAGGACGCGCATCCCGCGCAGATCCTGGACGGGTTCCGGTTGGGGCGTCATCCCGTCGAAGAAAGTGGGACGGCGGATGTAGGTGGAGTCGGGGTCCCACTGATAGCGCTCGCCGGTGGGCACCGGCAGCGAGCGCCAGGCATCGTCGCCGGTGAAGACGTCGGCGTATTTCTCGGCGAACATCTCGCGGCGGACCGAGCGCTGGACGGTGGTGCGAATCTCTTCCTGGGACGGCCAGAGGTCACGCAGGAAGACGTCTCTGCCCTCGCGATCCCGTCCCAGCGGCTCCCGCAAGAGGTCGATGTCCATGGTCCCGGCCAGCGCGTAGGCCACGACCAGGGGGGGCGAGGCCAGGTAGTTGGCCCGGACGTCAGGGCTGATCCGTCCCTCGAAGTTCCGGTTGCCGGACAACACGGAGCACACCAGAAGGTTGTGTTCCTTGACGGCCCTGGAGATGGGAGCGGGCAGAGGGCCGCTGTTGCCGATGCAGGTGGTGCAGCCGTATCCGACCAGGGCGAAGCCCAAAGCGTCCAGGTAGCGGTCCAGACCGGCGTCCTCGAGGTAGCGGGTGACCACCTGAGAACCGGGTGCCAGGCTGGTCTTGACCCATGGCTTGCGGCTCAGGCCGCGTTCCGCGGCTTTCTTGGCCACCAGGCCTGCCGCCACCATCACCGAAGGGTTGGAGGTGTTGGTGCAGCTTGTGATGGCGGCGATGACCACGGCGCCGTCCTGGAGATCGAACTCCTCCATCCTGCCGGTCTCCTCGTCGGGTACCGCCACCCGGACTTTCACGGGTGCCGGAGCCACGGCCACTCCTCCGGAGTCCACCCGGCGGGCGGCCGGCAGCATCTTCTCCAGAGCGAACTGAAAGGCGTTCCGGGACTCCCGCAAGGGGATGCGGTCCTGGGGCCGGCGGGGACCCGCCAGCGACGGCTCCACCTCGGCCAGGTCCAGTTCCAGGATGTCGGAGTACACGGGCTCCGGAGAGTCCGGAGTGTGGAACCAGCCCTGGGCCCGGGCATAGGCTTCCACCAGGCGGATCTGCTCCTCGGGACGGGCCGTGAACCGCAGATAGTCCAGGGTCACCGCGTCCACCGGGAACATGGCGCAGGTGGCGCCGTACTCGGGGGCCATATTGCCCAGCGTCGCCCGGTCCGCCAGCGAGAGGCTGGAAACTCCGGGACCGAAGAATTCGACAAACTTTCCGACTACGCCCTTCTTTCGCAGGCGTTCAGTGATGGTCAAAACCAGATCGGTGGCGGTGGCGCCTTCCCGCAGGGCTCCCGACAGGCGGAAACCCACGACCTCCGGGATCAGCAGGCTGATGGGCTGACCCAGCATCGCCGCCTCGGCTTCGATCCCCCCGACTCCCCAGCCCAGCACAGCCAGTCCGTTGATCATGGTGGTGTGGCTGTCGGTTCCCACCAGAGTGTCGGGATAGGCCAGGGGCTTCCTGTTCTCCTCGCGGGTGTACACCACCGCCGCCAGATATTCCAGGTTGACCTGGTGGACGATACCGGTGGCCGGAGGAACCACCCGGAAGTTCCGGAAGGCGGACTGTCCCCAGCGCAGGAACATGTACCGTTCGCGGTTCCGCTCGAACTCTTTCTCGACGTTGATGAAGAACGATGCCTGACGCCCGAAGGAGTCCACCTGAACCGAGTGGTCGATGACCAGGTCCGACTGCACCAGCGGGTTGATCCGGGAGGAGTCTCCGCCCAGATCGGCGACGGCGTCCCGCATCACCGCCAGGTCGACGACGGCTGGGACTCCGGTAAAGTCCTGGAGGATGACGCGGGCGGGAGTGAACTGGATCTCCCGGTCCGACGGCCGGTGGGGATCCCATTGGGCGAGGGCTTCCACGTCCGCCCGGCGGACCACCTTGCCGTCCTCATGACGGAGCAGGTTTTCCAGCAGGACCTTCAAGGAATAGGGGAGGCGCGCGACACCGGGGAAGCCTCTCTCCGCCAGCGCCGGCAGGCTGAAGTAGCCGTAGGAGCGCCCGCCGACCCGGAGTTCGCGGAAGGTTCCCAAACTGTCAAGATGCTGCACCATCGGATCTTCTCCCGGCGGCCCGGACCGACCGGCACCGCCTTGCTATTTGCGAATGATGTGGGTGGCGTGGCCCAGGAACATCTCGGCCACCTCGCCCACCGTTTCGGACAGCGTCGGGTGGGTGTGGATGGTCAACGCCAGGTCCTCGGCGACGGCACCCATTTCGATGGCCAGGGCTCCCTCAGCGATGAGCTCCCCGGCGTTGGGCCCGACCAATCCGACGCCCAGGATGCGCCCGCTCCCGGGTTCGAACAGCATCTTGGTGAGCCCGTCCGCGTTGCCCAGGGTCAAGGCACGGCCGGAAGCCGCCCAGGGAAACCGGGTTACCTTCACCTCGACGCCCGACTCCTTGGCCTCGTTTTCAGTCAGACCAACCCATGCCACCTCGGGATTGGTGAACACGACCGCCGGGATGGCGCGATTGTCGAAGGCGGACCGCTTACCCGCCGCCACCTCCGCCGCCACTTTGCCTTCCCGCATGGCCTTGTGGGCGAGCATGGGCTGACCCGCCACGTCGCCGATAGCGAAGATGTGGGGGACCGAGGTCCGCATCTGCTCGTCGACCTGGATGAAGCCGCCCTTGACAGTCTGAAGTCCCGCCTTCTCCAGTCCCAGCTCCTCGGTGTTGGGCTTCCGGCCCACCGACACCAGGACCTTTTCGAAGGTGCGGGTTCCGGTGAATTCGCCATCGAAACGGACCTCGATCCCGCCCTTGACCTCTTTCATGGCGGTCACACGGGACTTCAGGTGCACAGCTTCGAAGATCGACGCCGCCTTCCGGGCCAGGGGCTTGACCAGGTCGCGATCCACACCCGGCAACAGCCCGTCCAGCAGCTCCACCACCGTGACCTTGCTGCCGAGGGCGGCATAGACGGTGCCCAGTTCCAGACCGATGTAACCGCCCCCCACCACCAGCAGGGTGGCGGGGACGGACTCCAGGGCTAGGGCGCTGGTGGAGTCCAGCAGGCGGTCGCTTTGCAAGTCGACTCCCGGCAAACGGCTGGGGCGGGATCCGGTGGCGATGACCGCCTGCTTGAAGGAGACGGACTGGGGCTTTCCGTTTTCGATCCCGAGGCGATGCGGATCCTCGAAACGGGCCCGGCCCTGAACGTAGGTGATGCCCCGGGCCTTGGCGAGCTGGCCCAGGCCACCCGTCAGTTTGCCCACAACTTCGTCCTTCCAGGAGCGCAGCCGTTCGAGATCGATGCCGGGCCGGGCGAACTTCAGCCCATAGGCTTCGGCGTGGGCGGCTTCGTCGATGACCTGGGCGGCGTGAAGCAGGGCCTTGGAGGGGATGCAGCCCACATTGAGGCAGACCCCCCCGGGGCGGTCGCGGGTATCGATGAGGGTCACTTTCAGTCCCAGATCGGCGGCGTGAAAGGCACAGGCGTATCCTCCGGGTCCGGCCCCGATCACCACCAGTTCGGTCTCGTGTGTCGTTTGCGCCATATGGACTGTATCTCCTTCCAACTGCACGGTCCGTGGGGAGAGAGCCGGCCGGGACAGGCGGCTTGAGGGCCCAGTGTAATACATCGCTTCGGGGATGTCACAGCGAGGGAGCCGAGGATCAGGGATCCGGGGAGACCGGACCACCAGGGGACGACCGAATGAATCAGGGCGACATAGCCGGACACCGTGGCCCGCGAGGCGGCCGGCGGACGCCGTCAGTCCCGGCTACCGGGTTCGGAATCCACGGGAAAGAGGGGTATGCCCCAAGACCGTGCGCAGGCGATCATCCGGCTGTCATAGCTCGCCAGCAGTACCTTCTGGCCTCGCGCCCGGAGGAACTCGAGAGACGAAAGATGAAGTGCGTCCAGTGTGCGCACGGCAACCGGAAAGGGTTCGAGCGCCCGCAAAAGGACCGGGGGAGACAGTTCCAGCAACGCCACACGCCCGAGTAACTGGCCAACCGCCTCGCCATGGCTGGATCCGAGGTTGCGGGAGTGAATGCGGTTCCAGACCTCATATTCGAGGAGGCGGCTCGATACCAGCGGTTCCTGCCACAGGGTGTCCGGCGGCTTCCTGTCCTCCGCCAGCAGGTACGCCAGCGCCACCGAAGTATCCAGGTAGATCAACGGTCCTCCCGGGAGGAATCAAGCTCCTCTTTGAGAGATGACCACGAGCAGACCGGCAGTCGCTGAGGGGGGCCGGACTGTGGGAGAAGGGGAGGGGTGAGCCAGCCCTCGCGGACTGCTTCAGCCAGCAGCGCGTCCCGGGCATACAGCGCCCTTTCCGGCTGAGGTGGTCCAAGTTCGGCCACGACGCGGTCCCGGTCGGTGACGAGAACCACCTCGCCGGCGGCGGCGAGCCGTACGTATTCGCTGAGGCGGTTCTTGAGCACTTTCAAACCTACCGCACGCATGGTGAACCAAAGGTAGCTTCCAGAAGCCACCTTTGTCAACCCAACTGGTACAAGACCTTGGCCAGCGCCTGGGTCCCCTCCCGTCCCAGACCCCGCGCCTGAGCCGAGTTGAAAAGCTGGTGGACCAGGGCGGTTCCCGGCAGAGGCGAGTGGGCCATGCCGGCGGCTTCCATGACCAGGCGCAGGTCCTTCTGCATCAGATCCACCATGAAGCCCGGCTGGAAGTCACCCGCCACGATGCGGGGGCCGAGATTGGAGAGCTGCCAGCTTCCTGCCGCCCCCCCGCGGACCGCCTCGATCATGACCGCAGGGTCGAGGCCGTTTTTTTTCGCAAAGGCCAGGGCCTCGCTCACCGCCAGGAGGTTGAGCGAGACCAGGATCTGGTTGCACAGCTTGGTCAACTGTCCGCTGCCTACCGGTCCGCAATGGGTGATGGTGCGGCCCATCGCCTGCAGAAAGGGAAGGATCCGCTCGTAATCCGGACGGCGTCCCCCCACCATGATGGCCAGGGTCCCCTGTTGGGCGCCCACGTCTCCCCCCGAGACCGGCGCGTCCACCAGCCCGGCTCCCACCGCCTGCAGCCGGCGGTCCAGGGACTGCTCCACCGCGGGCGAAATGGTGCTCATGTCCACCACCAGCGAGCCGGGCCGGATGGTTTCCACGAGGCCCTGGGGGCCGGCCACCACCGACTCCACCGCCGCCGAATCCGTCACCATGACAAAGATCAGATCGCAGGTGGACGCCACTTCCCGCGGGCTGTCCGCCACCTGGATCCGTTCCGAGGCAATCGCCTCCGCCCGGGAACGGGTGCGGTTGCAGACAGTGAGCCGGTGGCCTGCCTTGGCCAGATTGAGCGCCATCGGGCGCCCCATGATTCCCAGTCCGATGAAGCCGATAGTCGGTTGGTGCATTGCCCCCTCCTGTTGCGGATCCGCCGGACGCCCGCCCGGTGGCTCCGGACCCGCCAACGTCATAGAATTCTAGTAAATTGGAGCCGATCCCACAGGAAGGTGTCACCCCGATGAATCGCAAACTGGCGCTGGTGATTGTACTGGTCCTTTTGTTCCTGATTGTCGCCGCCGTGGCAGTGGGTGGATTGTTCGTGTATCTCATGAACCGTCCCGCGTCCATTGCCCGGGGTACGGTGCTGGAGGTCAACCTGGGGGCGTTTATCCCCGAGGTCCCGCCTTCAGATCCCCTCACCCTGCTGCTGGAATCGGACTTCACGTCGGTCTGGGACCTGTACCGGGCGTTGGAACGGGCGGCCCGGGATGACCGCATTTCCGCGGTGTCGGTGGAGATCTCGCCGCTGGCCTCAGGCTGGGGGCAGGTGGAGGAGCTTCGGGAGCTGCTCACTGAATTCAGGAATTCGGGCAAGCAGGTGTCGGTGTACCTGGCCGGCGACCTGGCCATGGAGAAGGAGATCTACCTGGCTTCCGCCGCCGACCACATCGGGATGAATCCGAACTCCAGCTTTCTCATGGACGGCCTGATGGCCGAAGTGGTCTTCATGAAACGGACCCTCGACAAGCTGGGGGTCAAGGCCCAGTTCATCCAGTTCAAGGAGTTCAAGAGTGCCGAGACTTATTCCCGCCAGGCGCTGACACCCGAAGTGCGGCAGATGCTGACGGAGGTGTTGTCGGAGATCCAGGGACGATTCCTCGACGCCATCGCGGAGGACCGGGCCATCCCGAGAGAGGACCTGGACCGCCTGGTGGAAGTGGGAATCCTGCCGGCGGAGCGGGCGCTGGAAGTGGGGCTGGTGGATGCCCTCGAATACCGCCACGAGATCCGCGACCGGCTCAAAGGCGATCTCGACCGCTACCGCTCGATCTCGGTGGCCGATTACCTGAAGACTTTTCCGGACGCCGCCGGCCGGTCGGGAACAAGGGTGGCGGTGGTGGGTGCCGTGGGGACGATCGTCAGCGGCAAGAGCGAGGGACTGGTGGACCTGTTGGGAGGAACCACCCTGGCGGACCGCCTGCGCCAGTTGCGGGAGGATGATGCGATCCGCGGGGTCATCCTGCGTATCGACAGTCCCGGAGGGTCGGCCGTAGGTTCCGATCTGGTATGGGAGGAGGTGTGCCGGCTGGAGGAAGCCGGAAAGCCGGTTGTGGTCTCGATGTCCGGTGTAGCGGCCTCCGGCGGTTACTACATTTCGATGGGAGCCCGGCGGATCGTGTCCCAGCCTTCCACCATCACCGGATCCATCGGGGTGCTGTTCGGCAAGTTCGATCTGTCGGGACTCTACAACTGGTTGGGCATGGATATCGAACGGATCAAGCTGGCACCCAACAGCGACCTGTTCTCCATGACCAGTTCCCTGAGTGAGGCGCAGATCCGGCAGGTGACGGAGTGGGTGGGCCGGACCTATACAGCCTTTGTGAGCAAGGCTGCGGAAGGCCGGCGGATGAGTTTCGACGAGCTGGAGGCCAAGGCCCGGGGCCGGATCTACACCGGCGCGCAAGCCCAGGAGGCGGGCCTGGTGGATGTGCTGGGAGGAATCCACCGCGCCGCCCGGGAGATGCGGGATGCCCTGGGGCTGCCGGAAGATGCGGAGCTGCAGCTCGAACTGTTCCCGAAACCGAAGACCCTGCTGGAAGTACTGACCAGCGGGGAGTTCTTGGGGGTCAAGGAGACGCGGGCCTGGATCAGGGGGCTCTTGTCCGGAATCGGCGAAAGCCTGGAAAGGCCAGGGGTGTGGATGCTGGCGCCGGAAATCCGGATCCAGTAGCCGGGCTTCAGTCGGCGATCCCCATGACCTGGACCGCCAGCTCGCGGTTGCGGGCGTGGTTGTCGAAGTCAATCAGGACAATCTGCTGCCAGGTTCCCAGGCGCATCCGGCCGTGGACCACCGGGACCGTCAGTGAAGGTTTGAGCAGGCTTGCCCGGACGTGGGAGAACCCGTTGCCGTCCTGCCAGGCCTGTTCGTGGTGGTAATTGGCGGTGGGGGGCGCCAGTCGGTTGAACAGTTCCTCCAGGTCGTTGACGAGCCCAGGCTCGTACTCAACGGTCGTGATCCCGGCGGTGGAACCCACCACAAACAGGGTGACGTGGCCGCTGTGCACCCGACATTCGTCGATCTTGGACTGGACCTCTGCCGTGATGTCCACCACGTGGCAGAAGCCCCGGGTGGGGAAGTAGAGCGTGAAATCCCGGATCACCATGGCGGGAGTCTAGCATGGAGGCGGGAGAGTCGGAATTCGGGAGCCGGGAAGCGGAATACGGGAGTCGGGAGGGAGGCAACAGCCCGATCGGTGGCACTTCTGGCCGAATCCAGCAAGTTATTCCAAGTGGCAGCCTCCCGTCTCCCGTTTCCCGTCTCCCGTGTCCCGACTCCCGTTCAAAACAGGTTGTCGTAGTCGGCGGCGCCCCCGGACAGATCGGGAGACTCCTCGTCGGAAGCCCCCATCGACCTTTCGATCTCTTCCGGATCTTCCCCGGCCTCCAGGCGGTCCACCATCTCGTTGAACTCCGGACCCAGCTCCTCCCCCATCTCCCCGCCCAGTTTCCTCATCATCCGGGCCATGGACTTCGGGTCGTTCTCGTCCAGGTCGCCCCAGCGCGTGGGGTCGGCAAGGCTTTCGAGACGACTCTCTTCGGAGCGGTGCATGGAGACCCGGGAGACCAACTGTTCCAGGTTGTCGCTGCCGCAACGGCAGCGGGTGCCCTCGGCGTCTGCGATCCGCCAGAAGAACCTGGAGAACTGACGACTGCAGTCCCGACACAAGTACTCGTACACCGGCATCGTGCCTTATTATAGGGAATCCGAAATCCGGGTCGAACAGGTTTTCGCGTCCTGATCCCGGGGCGAGGGAAGAATGGAAGCCAGGTGACAGCCGGCATGCGCACAGCGATCAAGGTGGCGGTGACAGTTGGTCTGCTGGCGTTTCTCCTCTCCCGGATGGACCTCAAACAGTTCTGGGACGTGCTCAGTTCCGCGGACTGGCGTCTGGTGCTGGCCGCAGGCTTTCTCCATCTGGCTACAGTGGGACCCTCCGTTTACCGGTGGCGTTGCATCCTGGAACACTTCCAGATCCGGCCTCCTGTCGGCAAACTCACCCAGATCTGCCTGATCGGCTATTTCTTCAACATGTTTCTTCCCTCCGCCATCGGCGGAGATTTTTTCCGCGCCTACTACCTGGCGCGACGAGAATCGCGCAGCCTGTCCATGACCCTGACGTCCACCGTGGTGGACCGTATGGCGGGGCTTACCGCCATGCTCCTGATTGCACTGGTTGCCGTCCTGGCGCGGCCGGTCTCCGTTCACGGCCAGCCGCTGGCTGTGGTCATCGGGTTGCTCGGGTTGGGATTTGCCGCCGCCATCGCGGCGATTTTCCATCCCGCCATGCACCGGCTGCTGGTTCGTCTGCTGCGCCGTTTCGGGTGGTCCAGCCTGGAGGAAAAGCTGGAACTGGTCTCGCAGGGGCTTGGTTTGCTGCGCCGCAGCCGCAGCACCGTGTTCGCCGTCGTCAGCGTGTCCCTGCTGATCCAGTTGGCCGTGATTGTGGCCATGTGGCTGATCGCCCTCTCCATCGGGCTGGAAGCGCCGTTTCACCTGTTTTTGGTATTCATCCCCCTGGTCAATCTTTCGGTGGCGATTCCGCTGACCATCAACGGCGTTGGGCTGCGGGAGAGCATGTATTTCCTTCTGTTCTCCGAGCTGGGAGTACCGGTGGAAGCGGCGGTGACCCTGTCGGTGCTGAATCTGGTGATGGTCGCCATGACGGCCTTGCCGGGGGGACTGGCCTATACGCTGTACAAGAAGGACCCCGCTTTTCCGGTTCCCGACCTGGCTCCGCCCGAACGGGCGAGGCCGTAGGAGCGGGAGACGGGACACGGGAGGCTGGACACGGGAGTCGGGAGGGTGCGACTCGCAACAACTTGCTGGATTCGGTCAGAAGTGCCACTGATCGGACGGTTACCTCCCTCCCGACTCCCGAATTCTGTGTCCCGTCTCCCGTGTCCCGTCTCCCGACTCCCGACTTGACTCACCCGCGCCAAAAGCAGTAGTAATGCCCGCCTATGCGTTGGTCCAGGCTGTTCATCCCGACCCTGCGCGACGCCCCCGCCGACGCGGAGGTACCCTCGCACAAGCTGCTGCTGCGGGCCGGCTACATCCGGCAGTTGGGCGCCGGCATCTACTCCTACCTGCCTCTCGCCCGCCGTTCGTTGCTGAAGATCGAGCGGATCATCCGCGAGGAGATGGACGCCATCGGAGCCCAGGAGTTCTATCTGCCCGCCCTGAACCCCGATGACATCTGGAAGGAATCCGGGCGCTGGGAGGCCATGGGCGACAACATGTTCCGGCTCAAGGACCGCTTCGGGCGGGATCTGTGCCTGGGCATGACCCACGAGGAGGTTTTCACTTCCATCGCCCGCAACGAGATCCGCTCCTACCGTGACCTCCCGCAGATCTGGTACCAGATCCAGGTCAAATTCCGCGACGAACCCCGCCCCAAGTCCGGGTTGCTGCGGGTCCGCCAGTTCATGATGAAGGATTCCTACAGTTTCGACGTGGACGAGACGGGACTTGACGTCAGCTATCGGCTGCATGAGCAGGCCTACCGGCGCATTTTCGACCGCTGCGGACTCCAGTACCTCACCGTGAGGGCCCATTCCGGCGCCATGGGCGGATCGGAATCCGAGGAGTTCATGGTTTTTGGGGAAGCCGGTGAGGACTGGGTGGTTCACTGCCGGTCCTGCGGATATGCCGCCAACCTGGAGCGGGCGACCTCGATGCTGCCCCCGGTGGACGACCCCCTGGAGGATGCGGATCCGGAACCGGTCCACACCCCGGGCCGGAAGACCATCGAGCAGGTCAGCGAGTTTCTATCGATACCGCGGCAACGCCAGATCAAGTCGTTGGTCTACGTGGTGGAAAGCCGGCCGTGCCTGATCCTGGTACGGGGGGATCAGCAGCTCAACGAGGCCAAGTTGTCCACGGCCGTGGGGACGGACGTGTTCCGTCCGGCGACCCCCGAAGAGATCCGCGAGGCTTTCGGTGCGGATCCCGGCAGCCTGGGCCCGGTGGGCGTCAAAGGACTGCGGATCCTGGCCGACCTGTCCCTCAAGGGGCGCCGGAACCTGATCTGCGGCGCCAATCGTGACGACTACCACCTGTTGAACGTGACGCCGGACGAGGATTTCACTCCCGACCTGTGGGCGGATCTGCGCAGCGTCGAGGCCGGCGAACCCTGCGCTTCCTGCGGCGCTACGCTGGGTGTGGACAAGGCGATCGAGGTGGGCCACATCTTCAAGCTGGGGCTCAAGTACAGCTCCTCCATGGGCGCCACCGTGCTGACCCGGGAAGGACAACCGGTCCCGCTGGTGATGGGCAGCTATGGAATCGGACTGGAACGGATCCTCTCGTCGGCCATCGAGCTGTATCACGACGAGCTGGGGATCGTGCTGCCCAAGGCCATTGCTCCCTTCCAGGCAGTCATCACCTTGCTGCGTCCGGACGATCCGGCCCAGCGGGCGGCGGCGGAGTCGTGGCACCAGGAGCTGATGGAACGGGGGATCGACTGTCTGCTGGACGACCGTGACGAGCGCCCGGGGGTCAAGTTCAAGGACGCCGAGCTCATTGGGATCCCGGTGCGCCTGACCGTGGGGAAGAAGCTTCAGGAGGGGGTCGTGGAACTGTTCTCCCGCCGGGACCGTTCGAGCCGGGAGGTGCCGGCTGCGGCTGCGGTCCCGGAGGTCTGCGCCGCCCTGGAGCGTCACCTGTAGCTCCGGCGTTCAGTCGACTTCCTCGAAACGGACCTCCCGGGTGGTGCTGTCGTACCAGGCGAAAGTGCGGCGTCCTTTCATTCCCAGGATCTCCCCCGGATTCAGCAGGACGCACCGGCCCACCCGGCTGTGGTGGGCGGTATGGTCGTGTCCGTAGCAGACCAGATCGTAATGGCCACTGGCGGCCAGGGGACGGGCGATTTCCGGGTAGTGGTTGACGGCGATCCGGATTCCATCCAGGGTCAGCTCCGCAAACTGCCCGTGCAGTGTGATGAAAGGAAAACCCGCAGCCACCTGCGAAATCAGGCGCGGATCGCCGTCGTTGTTGCCCCAGACGATATGGATCGGCCGCCCGCCGCTTCCCGCCGCCAGATGACGGATTACGAAGGGACTGCACAGATCACCGCAGTGCAGGATGACATCGGCCTGCCCCATCTGGTGCAGGGCCTGATCGATTTTCCAGATGTGGTCGTGGGTATCTGAGAGGATTGCGATCTTCATGGGAGGGGAGAAGGTTCAAAGGTTTAAAGGTTTAAAGGTTGGAGGCAGATCCCCGTGGTGTTGTGCTGCTACTGGATCATCGCCCAGTAGTCGGCCGCCAGCCGGCTGCGGTCCACCTTCCCGGCATAGACCGCCACCCGGTAGCGGAAGTGAAAGCTCCGGTGCGGTGCCAGACGGTCGTTGAGAGGTTCGGATCCCGGGGCGAAATCCTTGCGGCCGAAGGGGTTGACCGCAAACAGTCCGTAGTCTCGCGCATGCCAGTACGAAGGGTAGTTGTGAGTCGTGGGATGGTCGAAAATCGCCACCGTCACTTCTTCCCCTTCCACGACGCCCTGCAAAGCCACCCAGGGGGAGCGTTTGCCCCAGATCCGCTCCGCGGTCTGCTCACCGAACGCGTCGAGGTAACGTCCTGTGCCCCCCTTTTCGCGCAGGGCGTCAGCCAGACGCAGGGCGAACATCCCTTCCTTGGTGTCGTTGAAAACCAGCGGCCGATCCAGGGCGGTAAGGGTGATGTCGTGGTCCATCCAGCGGACGTCGGGGCCCGCTCCGAAGGTGACGCGCCGGATTTCACGGGCAACGGCTTCGCCGCCGGAAGTACGCCACTCGGCCAGCGTCTCCAGCAGTCCGGTTTCGCCGTTGCGCTGGTTGAGGACGGCGAGATGGACTACCCGCTCCTGGTGACCCGAGCTCCAGAAATCGAGGCCGTTGACGTCTCCGTAGCCGAAGTACAGCGATTCGTGGTGGGGGTGGTCCGAGGATTCCCCTGAGTTGCGGATGTAAGGAAGCTCACGGTTGACGGCGTGGCCGCCTGGAGAAAGGACCGGATAGTAGACCGGCTTCAGCTTGAACTCGGGCCCGTAGCGGTAGGCGGTAAACAGGGCCCCGCCGATCCAGACCTCCACACGATCCGTTCCGGGGCGCAATTCGACGATTCGGTAGGCCGGCGGTGCGGCCGTGACCCAGGTGGAGACGAGCAAGAGGATGAGGCTCGCCGGAATGAGTTCGCAGCACAGACCGTGCAGATTCATGGGGCTATCTTAGTCCGATCCGGGCGCCGGTGGCAGGTGTTGGGTAACGGGGTAGCGGGGTGACGGGGCAGCGGGGTAGCGGGGTGACGGGGTAGCGGGGTAACGGGGTAGCGGGGTAGCGGGGTAGCGGGGTGACGGGGCAGCGGGGTAGCGGGGTGACGGGGTAATGGGGTAGCGGGGTAACGGGGTAGCGGGGTAGCGGGGTAGCGGGGTAGCGGGGTAACGGGGTAGCGGGGTAACGGGGTTCCGACAGCCGTTTCGCGACCTGCGACCTCGCTACCTCGCAACCTCGCTACCTCGCTACCTCGCAACCTCGCAACCTCGCTACCTCGCCACCTCGCTACCTCGCTACCTCGCCACCTCGCTACCTCGTAACCTCGCAACCTCGCAACCTCGCTACCTCGCAACCTCGCCACCTCGCTACCTCGCTACCTCGCTACCTCGCCACCTCGCAACCTCGCCACCTCGCTACCTCGCAACCTCGCTACCTCGCAACCTCGCCACCTCGCAACCTCGCTACCTCGCAACCTCGCCACCTCGCCACCTCGCTACCTCGTTACCTCGTAACCTCGCTACCTCGTTACCTCGCAACCCCGTTACCCCGCTACCTCGTTACCCGTCGTTTGGGTATGCTGTAGGGCGAATCAGCCATGTCCACTGCAGAGCCGTCACCTGTTCCCCATCCTGCCGACCTCCCCCTGGAGCGGACCGATCCGAAGTCCCGGCTGGGTCATCTCTACCTGCTGGAGAAGGCCCGGTCCGGGCGGATTGATGTCTACTTCGTTGGAGACTCGCTCACCCGGCGCTGGGCGGGTACCGACCACCCGCATCTGCTGGCGCACTGGCGGAAGAGCTTCCACGGCTGGAACGCCGCCAACTTTGGCTGGAGCGGTGACCGCACAGAGCACATCCTGTGGCGGCTTCAGAACGGTGAGCTGGACGGCCTCCGCCCCCGGATCATCGTCATCCAGGCCGGCACCAACAACTTCGACGGCTCTCCGGTGGAGCCGTGGAAGATTGCGGACATCACCCGCGGGGTGGTGGCCATAGTCGAGACCTGTCGCACCAGGGTTCCGGATGCCGAGATCGTTCTGGTGGGCATTTTTGCCCGCCGGGACGACCCGGAACTCAATCCCGCCATCACGGCCATCAACCGGAATCTGGCGGCATATGCAGGCGGGAAGGGAATACGCTTCCTGGACCTGAACCCGAAACTGGTGGACGAGACTGGTTGCCCACGGCCCGGGGTTGTCACCTCCGACGGCCTGCACCTTGAGCTGGAAGCATACAGGATCTGGGCGGATGCCCTGCGTCCGATCTTTCAGGAGATCCTGGGCCCTCCGGCGGAGACCGACCTCGCTCCCCCGGTGACCGATGTGCCCGAGCCGCAGCGTGCGTGAGGGCCGGCGTCCGATTCCGGTTTGAAGGCTCCGTAGCGCGTGCGGGGTTTGGGAAAGACGCAGTTGCCTTGACATGCCGCCATCTGTGGCCGAAAGTGCCGGAGACGAGGAGGACTCCTTTGAGCCATCGACACCCCCACCCCCGGCCAAGCCGGGTTTCCCGGCGCAGTTTCTGTTTCCTGGGTCTGTCTGCCGGCACCGCCGCGGGCGCGGTCGGTTCCGCCGCCTCGCGACCCCCGGCGACAAGGGAAGCGCCCGTTCCGCCTCCGGCAGAGCTTCAACCGGAGTCGACTCAAGGCCGGGGAACTGGGGAAAGCCGGGAGGTGGAAATCTTCGACGCCCATCTCCACTGTCCCTCCGAAAAGGGCGAGGTCTGGCAATGGCATCCGGTCACCCGGACTTTCGAGGAGTTCGTCGTCTACCTGGACCGGACCGGTGTCCACCGCGGGATCATCAATTCGGTCCGCTCTCAGACCGGCAGTACGCCGGCCGAATTCAGGGCCGGCAACCGGGAGGTGGCACGGTACGTGGAGAAGTATCGCGGCCGGTTCCTGGGTGCATGTGTGGTCAACCCCCTTTATATCGACGAGGCTTTACGCGAGATCGAGGACTGCCGGACCCAGTTGGGATTCGTCTGGGTGGGAGAGCTGTGCAACTATACGGTGCCTTACGAGTACACGATAAAGGAATTCGAGCTGCTGGTCGAGCAGGTCGTGAAATTCAACATGATCCTGGACGTGCACACCGAACTCCAGGAAATGGAGTACATCATCGATAAGTTCCCGCAGGCCACGATCGTTTTTCCCCACTTCGGCGATGACCGGGAATACGACCACATTTTCAAACGGATCGACCGGGTGGCCGAGCACCCCAATACCTATCTCGACACCTCGGGCTACGGCCACGACCGGATGGGGATGCTGGAGTACGCGGTGCAGAAGATCGGAGCTGATCGTGTCCTCTTCGGATCCGACTTCTCCATCAATGACCCGTCCACCGTTCTGGCCCGGATCCAGCACTCGTTTCTGACGCCGCAACAAAAGGAGAAGGTGCTGTCCGGCAATCTCCGGGCGTTGCTGCGGAAGGCGGGTGTGGTGGCGTCACAGATTGGCTGAGTTCACGAATTGCTTCCGGAGAACCGGACGGGACTGAAACTTCAACCTGAAGCTTGCAGATCCCCTCTGCCGACCAGGTACCCTATCAGCAAGGATTCCTCATGCGTCGTCCCGCGATTGGCGTTCTGGCTGTTCTAGTTCTGACCGTTTCCCCAGGCTGCCGGCAGAAGGCCGGACGCGGCCCTCTGTCGGGAGAGCTGGTCGACCTGACCCATCCCTTCGATGCCGACACCATCTACTGGCCCACTGCCGAGGGCTTCCGCAAGACCACCGATTTCGAAGGGCTGACCGAGGCCGGCTACTGGTACTCCGCCTATTCGTTCTGCACGGCGGAGCACGGAGGTACCCACCTCGACGCTCCCATCCATTTCGCACAGGGCGCTCCCCCGGCGGATCAGGTGCCCCTGGACCGGCTGTTGGGCCGGGCAGCCGTCGTGGATGTGGTGGAGCAGGCCGGCCGGGATCGGGACTATCAGATCCAGGTCGCCGACTTCGAGACCTGGGAAAAGCGTCATGGCCGCCTGCCGGAAGGTGTCATTCTCCTGCTGCGGACGGGGTTCAGCCGCTTCTGGCCGGACCGGCTGCGCTATCTGGGTACTGACCGGCGCGGCCCGGAGGCGGTGGCGGAACTGCATTTTCCGGGGCTGGCGCCCGATGCCGCCCGCTGGCTGGTTGCAGAGCGTTCGGTGCGCGCGGTGGGCATCGACACCGCGAGCATCGAATACGGGCAGTCGAAGCTGTTTGAAGCCCACCGGATCCTGTCCGCAGCCGAGATCCCGGTTTTCGAGAATGTGGCCGCTCTCGAACGGATCCCCGCCGTCGGAGCGCTGGTGGTGGCGTTGCCGATGAAGATCAGGGGCGGCAGCGGCGGGCCATTGCGGATCATCGCGATTCTGCCGTAGGAGCCGTAGGAGAGGATTCACTCGGATCACGCGGATTGCACGGATCACGCGGAGTACACAGATCGGCTGTTGGATTCTCGTGGCTGGGAGCGTAGCATCCTCCAGTCCGGGGAGACCGTTGAATGCACCAGGAGCGACTGTGGTTGGCGTACGCGATCTTCACCGTAGCGGCTTGGGGAATCTGGGGGGCCCTCATGAACTCGACCGCGGACGCCGGATTCCCGGAAACACTGGGCTACTGTGTCTGGTCCCTGACCATGGTTCCCCCCGCTTTGATCGCGTTGCGCCTGGCCGGCTGGAAGTTCGAAGCCGATACCAAATCGGTCCTGCTGGGAGCAGCGGTGGGGCTCCTGGGCGCTGGGGGCCAGCTCATCCTGTTCAAGACGCTTCGGACTGCGCCGGCCTATCTGGTTTTTCCTTTCATCTCCCTTTCGCCTGTGGTCACCATCCTGATGGCTCTCTCGATTAGCCGGGAACGCGCCAGCCGGCGAGGGTGGGTGGGGATCGTTCTGGCCTTGGCCGCAGCCGTGCTGCTGTCGTATTCGGAACCCGGCAGCGGAGGGGTCGGATTTTGGGTGCTGCTCGCTCTTCTGGTCTTCCTGGCGTGGGGGATCCAGGGCTTTGTCATCTCGTACGCCAACCGATCGATGGGGGCCGAGAGCATCTTCGCCTATATGGCGATCACGGGCCTGCTGCTCGCCCCGGTCGCGTTGCTGATGACCGATGTCTCGCAACCCGTCCACTGGGGATTCCGGGGTCCCTGGATGGCGGCCCTGATCCAGTCCCTGAACTCCGTCGGGGCGCTCTGTCTGGTCTATGCCTTTCGGTATGGAAAAGCCATCATCGTCAGCCCACTGATCAATGCCGGGGCCCCGGTTGTGACCACCCTATTGTCGCTGGCGCTGTACTGGACGCTCCCGCACCCTGTCCACGCCGCGGGCATCGTACTGGCCCTGACGGCCACGTTCCTGATGGCGATGGAGGAGGACCGAGCAAGCAGGGCAGAAAGTCCAGGCGGCTGAGGGCGTAAGCGTTGCTGCCCGCGCCGGGACTTGTGGGAAAACGGTTCCGCTGTCTGCTGGAGTGGCTGCCGGTGGCGGTCCCGGGCCTGGAGCCAGTTCTGTGCGAGTCTATAAGGAGCGCGACCCGGAGCTGGGATTCGGCGCCGCGTATCGGGTAAAACGGCCGCGGGCGTCGTTCCGGTTGCCGTGGGACCTTCTTCAGCCATGAGCAGACACACAGCCGCCATCCATTGGCAACGTGACGGTGCCCGGTTCAACGACAACCGCTACAGCCGGGGACACTCCTGGCGTTTCGACGGTGGGATCGAGGTCCCGGCGTCGGCCTCGCCTCAGGTAGTTCCGCTTCCCCTTTCGGTAGAGGCGGCCGTGGATCCGGAGGAGGCTTTTGTGGCGTCTCTGGCTGCCTGCCACATGCTGTGGTTCCTTTCCATCGCGGCGGGCCGAGGCTTCGTGGTGGACAGCTATAGCGATGAAGCGGAGGGGGTGCTGGCCCGGGACCGGGAAGGGAGGCTGTCCATGACGTTGGTGACCCTACGTCCCCGGGTGCGCTTCGGGAGCGACCTCCGCCCCGACCGCGCCGAGTTCGAAGCCATGCACGAGGAGGCCCACCAGAAGTGTTTTCTGGCGGCTTCGGTGAAGACGGAGATTCGTTGCGAGGCGGCGGTGGACTCCGCGCAGTCCTGACCCGAAGCGGTGCGATCGCCGCCGAGTTCCCTGAACCGGAAACGACTGAAGTGCTCCTTTTCGCGTTCCCTGAGCATGGCTGCTGGCTGTCGGTGAGAGGATACGGGGACTGGAGAAACCTGTGGCGTCCGGAACGCCGGCCCTGGCCGACAGGGGAGGGAACCGTAAGGGAGGAACCGTGAGAGGACCCGTCCCGACTCCCGCGTCCCGTGTCCTGTCCCTAAAGAGTTCCGCCGAAGAAGACCGCATTGAGAAGGATCCGGGCGGTAGCGGGCCAGAAGGCCCGGAAGTTGGGGTTGTCCACGAACAGGATGACTGCACCCCGACCCTGCCGGCGCGCGACCAGGGCGGCGCTGCCCGCCAGTTGCGGCTGGAAATCCTGGGGAACATAACCGCTCAACAGCGGCGGGTCCAGGTAGCGTGCCACCGTAGCCCCTCCCGTCTCCGACGGTTCCAGCAGCAGATCATGGTCCCGGAAAACGGCGAGTTCCTCCGGCAGCCCATAGGCCAGGGGGTGGGTGGGATCGAGGCGAATCCGGAAAATGGAGCCGGGAATCGTGGCCGCCTGCCGTGCCTGGGGGACTTCCTCGAAAGGAACCTCGGTTCTGGTTCGCGCCCGTTCCCGCAGCCGCTCCTCCACGAGGCCCTTCTCAATCGTCCAGCGGACGCCGTCGGTGAGGGCGATCAGGCGTCCTCCAGCGCTGACCCAGTTTTTGAGGGCCGCCGCACCTGCCTCGGAGATGCGCTGGTGGCCGCCGCCGGGCAGGACCACCACGTTGTAGCGGGACAGGTCCAGGGCGTCGAGACGCTCCGGCGGGAGTACCGCCACCTCCAGCCCGCGAATTTCAGCCAGTTCAAACCAGACCTCACCCGCCTGGGTGGAGCGGACTCCCTCGCCGGCGATCAATGCCGTACGGGGACGTTCGAGCCACGGAACGGATGGACTGCCCAGGTCAGGACCGTCCGGCGTCAGGCCGGTCGGGATCGCGCGGAATTCGACCTGAAACCGGTCGGCTGCCTCCTCCAGTCTGCTCCGCACCCCGGACCCTGACGGGAGCACAATGGTTCCACGGGGCAGGCGGATCGCGCCTGTTTCACCCTCGATCCGGACGGGCCGCATCAGGAACCGTGTCCGCAGACCGGCGGACTGCAAAGCATACAGAGCATCCGGAGCCTGCTCCTGTCGCCAGTCCAGCAGGTAGGCGTAGGCGGGCTCGGCGCCCAGAATCCTGCCGTTTGGGACCTGGATCGTGCTGACTGCCGGCCCGGCGGGTGCCGCAGCTCCTCGGGGAACGGGCACCGGTTCCACAGCGAAGGCGGGAGGCATGCTCCAGGTGGAAATGTCGTAGAAGACCTGGTCGCCGAAATCGGTCACCTGTTCCATGAGGGTGCGCAGCAGGCGCCACTGGGGCTGGTCTGCCGGAATGAAGTAGGCGTCGCCTGGGTGGAACTGCTGGTTTGCGGCCTGAAAAGCCCGGGAGAGACCCCGGACCTCGATCCGGTGTCGGAGCAAGGTTGCCAGGAAGTCGACGCCGCGACCGCTGTTCCCCTCCAATGGAATCAGCCAGCCCTCGAGATCCGCCCGGGCTGCCTCTTCCAGGGCCTGACGGTAGAAGTCGCGCTGGTTCCGCAACAGCCTGAGGCGGAGATCCACGGCGGCCTCCAGTGTCGACAGGGACGCCGCCAGATGGTTCCTGATGGTGGACGCGTAGGTCAGGGTTCCGCCTCCGGTTTCCCGGAGCAGCGCCCGGGAGGACGCCTGTTCAAACAGGATCCCCACGGCACCATGGATATCCGGGTAGGTTGAGCCCTTTCCGTAGTAGAAGTCGTCGAAGCTTTCCTCGGAGTAGTAGAGCGAGCCCAGGGCATCGAGCCGCCGCGCATGGTAGCGGGCAATCTCGGCGGTGAGGCGAAGAGTCTCAGCCGGAGTGTTGGGATTGTTGCGCGAGGGTACCCCGGGCTGGAAAAAGAATGTGGACTCACTGCCCATCTCGTGGTGATCGGTCACCAGTTGCGGACGCCACTGGTGATAGAGGTCCAGCCGCGCCTGACTTTCACGCAGGCGGGCGGGCAGCCAGTCCCGGTTCAGGTCGAACCAGTAGTGGTTGCCCCGCCCCCCGGGCCACGGCTCGTTGTGTTCCCGATGCTGGGGGTCGGCGACCGCCACGCGGCTTCGCCAGCCGTTGACCCACTCCACGAACCGGCTCCGCCCGTCGGGGTTCAGCATCGGCAGGAGCAGGACGACGGTGTTCTGAAGTGTCTGATCGATCCCCTCGCCGCTGCCGGCAGCCAGGTGGTAGAGCAGGAGGATCGCGGCTTCAGCAGGTGCAGCCTCGTTTCCGTGCACGCTGTACCCGAGCCAGACCACCACCGGCATGGAATCCAGCTCCCGGTCGCTGACCTGGCCCTCCGCCCGGGAGAGGCGGAGGTTGGACTCCCGGATCGCCTCCAGGCGGGAGTGGTTTTCGGCAGAGGTGATCACCGCGTGGATCAGGGGTCGTCCTTCATAGGTCTCCCCATGGCGGAAGACCCGGACGCGGTTGCAGGCGGCCGCCACTGCCTCGAAATAGGACACGATCTGGTCCGGCCGCGTATGGCGCCCGCCGACGACGTGTCCGATGACCTGCTCGGGACGAGGGATGGAGGCATCGTAGGTGACACCTGAAATCTCCATGGGTTCCGCCAGAGGCAACTGTTCAGCTTGGGCAGGGGTGGCAATGACCGGCAGGACAGCGGCAAGCAGGGCGACGACAGGTTTCACGGGCGGCTCTCCTCCCTCGAATTCCGGCACAGTTTACCCCGGCTGATGGCGGTGACATGGGGTAGGACCACGACAAGTGATTGACAAAAGGGGAATTAGGCGCCGAAAAATGGCTCCTCGACCCTCGGGACCTCGTGGCGACCAGGAGATCCGGCACCCCTTCGGGTGCCGCCTCTGTTCTTGGGGGCGTCTGTTCCGGAGGTCTCCGCTCCGCTCCGACCTCCGGCTGCTCTCTGGCATCCCTCCGGGACGAGGGTAGGGGGGTGCGGGGTAACGGGGTAGCGGGGTCTTTTGCGAAGGCCGCGCCGGCGGCCGAGCCTTGGAGTTTCCGTCCACCGCGGCGGTTGCGCCCTCCTGGGGACAGATGGATTTGCACGCGGATCACGCCGATCCCACGGATCGCACGGATCAACGCGAAGGCCGCGGCAGCGGTCTGAGTGCGGAAGCTTGCTTCCGCCCTTCCGTTCTCGCACCACCGATCGCACCCATTAGCCCCTGATGACGCGCTCCGCCCACGGGCGGCCGCCGGTGGGATAATAGCCGGGATGTCTCTGCACGCCATCGCCTTCGGCGCCCACCCCGACGACGTCGAACTCACCTGTGGCGGTACGGTTGCCAAACTCGCAGACCGGGGGTATCGGGTGGGTGTGGTGGCATTGACCGCCGGAGAGCTGGGAACCCGGGGCACGCCGGAGATCCGGAAGCGGGAATTCGAGGAAGGAAGCCAGCGCCTGGGCGCTATGGAAGCGAGAATTCTGGGCCTGCCCGACGGCGGTCTGGCGGCGACGGCGGAACAGAAGACAGCAGTCATCCACCTCATCCGGGAGCTCCGGCCCAGCATTGTGCTGGCTCCCTACTGGGAGGACCGGCACCCGGACCACGCCAACGCTTCCCGTCTGGTGAGCGAAGCCGCCTTTCTGGCTGGGCTGGCGAAACTGGATACCGGGCAGCCCCCGCACCGGCCGTACCGCGTCCTGTTCTATCCCTCGCGGTTCGACTTCCGCCCATCATTCATTGTGGACGTCAGCCAATGGCACGGGCGGAAGCTCGAAGCAATCCGCGCCTACCGGTCGCAGTTCCACCTGGACGGACAGGAGGGCTTCGGGGATGACGGGGGACCGGAAACCAATGTCAGCCACCGTGGATTCCTGGAGGCGGTGGTGGCGAGAGACCGCTTTTATGGGTCATGCATCGGGACGGAATACGGCGAGGCGTTCCTGGTGCGGGAACCGCCTGCGGTGGACGATCCCGTCCAGTTCTTCGGGCCACAGTACCTGAAGGCCTTTGTATAGCTGTTTCGGAATGCCGGGTCCCGCCGCCCACCGGTGGGACGGCTGCGCCGTGGAATCCGTCCCCGGGGCTCCGGCGGAGCGGGTGGACGCGGAGGATGAGTCGATGAGGATCGGGATTGCCTGTTACCCCACCCATGGCGGAAGCGGTGTGGTTGCGTCGGAGCTGGCCCTTGGTTTGGCCCGGCGGGGACACGAAATCCATATCATCAGTTATGCCACCCCGTTCCGGTTGGGGGCATTTCACGAAAACATCTTCATCCACGAGGTGGAGGTCGCTTCCTATCCCCTGTTCCGATACCCCCCTTTCGCTCTGGCCCTGGCCACCAAGATGGTGGATGTGGCACGGGAATACCGGCTGGATCTGATCCACTCCCACTACGCGATCCCGTTTGCCGCCAGCGCATACCTGGCCAAGCAGATCCTGGCGCCGCAACCTTTGGGGACGGTGACCACCCTGCACGGGACGGACATCACCTTGGTGGGGCTGGATAAGTCGTTTTACAGTGTCTGCAAGTTCGCCATGGAGCAGTCGGACGGGCTGACGGCGGTTTCCCGATATCTGCGCGAGAAGACCATCGAGGAATTCCAGGTGGAGCGGGAGATCCGCGTGATCTACAACTTCGTGGATACGAACCGCTACCAGCCGGGCCGCCAGCACTGCGTCCGCGGGCACTACGCCGCCCCGCACGAGAAGATCCTGATCCACGTATCGAATTTCCGGCCGGTCAAGCGGGTGGCAGACACTGTCCGGCTGTTGGCACGGCTGCTGCCGAAGGTGCCCGCCAAGCTCCTGCTGGTGGGCGAGGGACCCGAACGGCTTTTCGTGCAGCAACTGGTGAGAGAGCTGAAGGTGAGCGGCCAGGTCGTCTTTCTCGGACAGCAGGACTACCTTGAGCAGCTCATGGCCTGTGCCGATTTGCTGTTGCTGCCCAGCGAAACCGAAAGCTTCGGTCTGGTGGCGCTGGAGGCGCACGCCTGCGGCGTCCCGGTGCTGGCCAGCCGGGTGGGAGGGATTCCGGAGGTTGTCCGGGACGGGGAGACCGGTTTTCTGGTCCCGGTCGGGGAGATCGGTGAAATGGCCGAGAAGGCCGAGAGGCTGCTCGCCGACGAGGAACTGCATCGGCAGTTCAGCGTCAACGCCCGCCGTGTCGCCGAGGAGCGCTTCCGCCAGGAGCTGATTCTGCCCCAGTACGAGGCGGTGTACGAGGAAGTGCTGAGCCGCGTGCGGGGAGGGTAGGCTCAGGCACCGGCGGCGAAACCCGCCCGGGAGCCGTCCGTGCCCTTCTCCCCGCAAATGATCACCGGCAAGAGGCGCGTGATCAGGGGCTGATGGGTACGATCGGTGGCGCGAGAACGGAAAGGCGGAAGCAAGCTTCCGCACTCCAGGGCTCGGCCGCTGCCGCGGCCTTCGCAGAATACCCCGTTACCGCGTTACCCCGCTACCCCGCTACCCCGTCCCGCGACGCGACCGCCGCAGTGGACGGAAAGGCGGAAGCAAGCTTCCGCACTCCAGGGCTCAGGCCGCTGGCGCGGCCTTCGCAGAATACCCCGTTACCGCGTTACCCCGCTACCCCGCTACCCCG
>CAZGEH010000021.1:0-28542 GCA_964524795.1 uncultured Acidobacteriota bacterium | reverse complement strand
CCGCGACGCGACCGCCGCAGTGGACGGAAAGGCGGAAGCAAGCTTCCGCACTCCAAGGCTCAGGCCGCTGCCGCGGCCTTCGCAAAAAACCCCGTTACCGCGTTACCCCGCTACCCCGCTACCCCGTCCCGCGACGCGACCGCCGCAGTGGACGGAAAGGCGGAAGCAAGCTTCCGCACTCCAGGGCTCAGGCCGCTGCCGCGGCCTTCGCAAAAAACCCCGTTACCCCGCAACCCCGCTACCCCGCTACCCCGATACCCCGAAGCCCCGTGCCGCTGGGCGTCCCCCCATCTGACCGTGGCCCGACCCGGAACGCTGCCTGGGAAGCCCGCGGCTAGGGAACGAGGACCGCCGCGCCCTGCAGCCGGCCCTCCCGGAGATCCGCGAGGGCCTGGTTGGCTTCGGCCAGCGGGTAGGTGCGGGTATGGGTATGCACGGGAATCCGGGGGGCGATTTCCATGAATTCCACGCCGTCCCGGCGAGTCAGGTTGGCCACCGACTCGATCCGCCGCTCTCTCCAGAGCAGTTCATAGGGGAACGCCGGGATGTCGCTCATATGGATCCCGCCGCAAACCACAACCCCTCCCGGACGCACCGCCCGCAATGCCGCCGGAACCAGGGCACCGACCGGGGCGAAGATGATCGCCGCATCCAGTAGTTCTGGCGGCGTCCGGTCCGAGTCGCCCGCCCATTCCGCCCCCAGGTGGAGGGCAAATTCCTGGGCTGCCCGGTCTCCGGGACGGGTGAACGCGAAGATCCGGCGGCCCTGGAAACGGGCGATCTGGGCAACGATGTGGGCAGCGGCACCGAAGCCGTACAGACCGAGCAGCCGGCCTTCACCCGCTTTGCAAAGACAGCGGTAGCCGATCAGGCCCGCACACAGCAGAGGCGCCGCTTCCACCGCCGAATAGGCGTCCGGCAGAGGCAGACAGTACCGTTGGTCGGCGACCATGTACTCGGCATAGCCACCGTCCAGGGTATAGCCGGTGAAGCGTGCCTCCGGGCACAGGTTTTCCTGTCCGGCCCGGCACCAACAGCATGTGCCGCAGGTGGCACCCAGCCAGGGCACACCCACCCGGTCACCCACCTGCAGTCCGGCGACCGCGTCGCCAAGGGCGGCGATCCTGCCCGCCACCTCATGGCCCGGCGTCACCGGCAGCCGGGGTCGGGGCAGGTCACCGTCCACGACATGCAGATCCGTCCGGCACACGGCGCAGGCCTCCACCTGAACCAGCACCTGTCCCCGCCCGGGCTGGGGACAGGGAAGCTGGTCGGGTTCCAGCGGATGGCCGGTCATGTGCAGGCGCATGGCCAGCATAGCTTCACTCCAATGCCTGGTAGACCAGGGTGCTGAACTTTGGATGCAGATCCATCTCACGGGCGGGCAGGAGCTGGCACATGAGCAATGCCACCAGACGCTCCTGGGGGTCGACCCAGTAGGTCGTGTAATAGGCGCCGCCCCAGCCGAAAGCCCCAATGGAACCCATCTGGCCGGAACGGCCCACATGCTCCGTGATCCAGAAACCGAGGCCGAAACCCCGATCACCGAACTTGTCTCCCACCTGGTTGGAAGTCATCAGTTCGACGCTTTTCCGGCTCAGGATCCGGGCGCCCTCCAGCTCACCGCCGTTGAGCAGCGCTACCAGAAACCGCCCGTAATCCCGTGCGGTGGAGAGGAGCCCGGCTCCCCCGGAGAAACACCTGCGGGGCCCGGAGACATAGTCGTTGCGGTCGGCGGGCTCGACGAGGTACAGCCGGCCCGCCGGATCGTGGCCATAGACTGGAGTGAAGCGGGCGACCTTCTCCGGGGGCAGGAAGAAGTGGGTATCCGTCATTTTCAGGGGAGTGAAGATCCGCTCCTGGAAGAAATCCGCCAGGCTCTGCCCTGAGACCACCTCCACCACCCGGCCGAGGATATCGGTGTTGAAGCCGTAAATGTACTTCTCACCGGGCTGGGCGTCGATGGGCAGAGTCGCCAGCCGGCGAATGGCGTCGCCAATGGTTTCGTCATGGTCGGCGAAATTCCAGCCGTAAAGGTCCTCCCAGCGGTAGGCTGCCTCCGCGGCGCCTCCGCCATACGAAATCCCGGCGGTGTGGGTGAGCAGGTCGCGAATGGTGATCGGTCGTTTGGCCGGTTCTTCCCGGTAGATGCCTGACTCCCGGGTTGCGACCCGGACATGGCGGAATTCAGGCAGATACTTCGAAACCGGATCACTGAGCAACAGCCGTCCCTCCTCCTGGAGAATCATGACGGCAACGGTGGTCACCGCCTTGCTTTGGGAAGCGATCCGGAAAATGGCGTCAGGCCGCATGGGAGTCTTCTTCTCGCGGTCCAGGTAGCCGTAGGTCCCCAGGTGGACCACTCTGCCGTCCCGGATCACGAGGGTCACGAGACCCGCGACGCGTTCGTTGTCAACATACTGCTGCATGACGGCGGAGAGCCTGGCCAGACGTTCCGCTGACATCCCCACCTCGGCAGGTTCCGCCCGCGGCAATTCCTGGGCCCTGACTCCGTTCAAGCCGACAGCCGTCGCCAACAGAACCACCAGACGAAGCCAGTATTTGAGTTGCATGGGCGCATCTTAATCCGCCAGGCCGGGCGGGGAAAGGCACCGGGCCGCGCCCGCTGGACGGGCTTGGCGCCTCCAGGGCGGACGGCGGTATAATCGCGTCAATTTCACGCTTTCGGCCGCCGTCGAGCGGCTGCTGTTTCCCCAAGGAAAGGAGTGTCCAACATGTGGAGCAGACGGAACCTCACGGTTCTCGCGGGGGTGGTGTGCGCGGCGTGGGGGGTGTGGACTGCACCGGTAGGTCAGCCCTCGGATTCCGAGATGGAGGCCATGCAAGCCGCCATGCAGGCAGCCATGACGCCGGGCGAATTCCATCGACGGCTGGAACCGATGGTCGGCACCTTCGACGTCACTGGTCGGATGTGGATGGATCCCTCGGCGCCCCCCACGGAATCGCAGGGAACTTCAGAAAACCGGTGGATACTGGGCGGCCGGTTCGTGGAACAGCGTTTCCGGGGTGATTTCATGGGGATGCCTTTTGAAGGAATCGGCCACATCGGATACGACAACGTTCTCAAGAAATACGTCTCAAGCTGGATCGACTCGATGGGGACGGGCATCATGCCCGCCCAGGGGTCCCTCAAGGGTGACGGATCGATTGAATTCTGGGCCGAGTACCCGGACCCCATGACCGGGAAAATGATGAAGTTCAGGGAGCTGTTCAAGATCGTCGATGCCGACCACCACACCATGGAGATGTTCACCCTCAGGGACGACGGCTCGGAGTACCGGAACATGGAGCTGGAGTACCGGAGGCGGAAGTAGGTTTACTAGTAGTTCATCGCCAGCTCGACCTGCAGGTTGCGGATACGGTCCGATGGTCGGGAGTGGCTGCCCAGAAAGAAGTTGGTAATCGAGTCGGGCTCTCCGTACTTCTCGCGGAACCGCTGCCACAGGGGTACCGCCCGGGAGACATCGTAGCCGCCCTCGTAAGCGTAGCGGAGTCCCACCCGGTCGGCCTGGTCCTCCAGATCACGGCTGTAGCCTGCCGACCAGACGGTCAGTCCCAGCAGAGCGGAAAGCCCGGCGATGCGGGCCGCGCGGTCGCCGCCCAGGGCGTCCGCCGCCACCACTCCGCCCAGAGCGATCAGTTGGGCGATCATCACCCGCTTGGCCTGACGGCGCGAGTGTTCGTGGGAAAAATGGGCCAGTTCATGGCCCAGAATCACCGCCAGTTCGTCGTCACTCATGCTGTCGACCAGCCCTGAATAGACCCAGAGAGCGCCGTTACCCATGGCGGCCGCATTCCATTCCTTGGTGTCCACGACCCTGACGCGGAGGGCATCGGCCTTGACATGGGGTGGGCGCAACCGCTCCAGAATCCGGCGGACCCGTTCCACCTGCGGTCCGGTTTCGATGATGCGGCCGATGTCAATCTCCTTGCCCGCCTCGGTGGGTTCGAACATGCGTCCCTGCCTGACCCACTCCTGCTCGATGGTGTTGGTGGCCTGCAGGACTTCCGGCTCGAACAGCGCGACGCCGTTGGGTTTGGCCTCCAGCTTGCGGGCAGCCACGATCCCATCCGGCCGGCGGACACCCTCCACCTTCACCTCGTAGCCAAGCGGGATGGCCGCCGCCGATGGAACGCCCTTGCCCTTGAACTGGGCGCCGGGAGCCAGGACCACGCGCTGGCCCTCCACAATCAGGATGTCCCCGTGACGGAACTCCGCGTAACCGTTCAGTTTGACTTTCTTTCCCGGTACGGTGGAAACGACTTCTCCGGGTGGGGATTGCCCCTGGGCAGCGGCAGCCGCCACCCCCAGGGTCAGCGCAGTCAGCAAGACTGTCAACCATGGCTGGGGTGACTTCACGGCAATCCTCCTTGAAGCTCAGGGCGGATCGGTCTGGCGGGTCAGGGTTACGGTGGCGGCGACGTGATGGACACGTCCCTGCAGCGCCAGGGGGAATTTCACCACCCGGACTCGCGCCTCGTCGGCTCCGGTCCGGCTCAGAACCCGGCGTCCGATGGCGGTGGCCAGACTTTCCACCAGCGACCACGGCCGCTCGTCCACCACGCTTTGGACGATGTCCACCACCAGCTCGTAGTCGGTGGTGCGGTGGAAGTCATCATGGGCAACCGCCTCGCTGAGGTCCACCACGAAGCTCACATCCACCAGGATGCGTTGCGGCTGTTTTCGTTCCTTGTCGGGGACGCCGAGACGGGCCTGGCATTCGATGCCCGCCACTTCGATCCGGTACATGTCCCGCCATTCTGGCAGTGCATCCACGCCGGTGGCAAGGTGTGGTGCCGGCGGTTTTGCTGCTAGCATTAGGTCCAGTCGGACGCGTCTCCGCCGGGGTACCGGCGGGAGGTCTCCCGGGCCGGCCAACGGCCCGAATGCAGACAGGAGGAAAGCCATGGCTCTCAATGCCGGTGTCACCGTCAAGTATCTGGGTCACGCCACCTTCCTGTTTACCACCGGAGACGGGAAGCGTGTGCTGATCGATCCCTGGGTAGAGCACAACCCGGCCTGCCCTGCCCAGGACCGCAACCTGCCGGGGCTGGACCTGATGCTGATCACCCATGCCCATCCCGATCACATGCAGGATGCCGTCGCCCTGGCACGCCGTTTCCACCCGGATGTGGTTTGCAACTTCGAGATCTCGGTCTGGCTGGGCTCGAAGGGGGTCGGCAAGGTGACGTCCATGAACAAGGGCGGAACCGTAAGGATCGGCAACCTCCGGGTGACCATGGTCAATGCCTTCCATTCCAGCGGGATCATCGAAGGCGACCGCGTCGTCTACGGAGGAGAACCTGCGGGCTACGTGGTGGAGTTCAGCAACGGCTTTCGCATCTACCATGCCGGCGATACCTGTGTCTTCGGTGACATGCGTCTGATCGGAGAACTGTACCGTCCCGACGTCGTGTTCCTGCCCATCGGGGACCTGTTCACCATGGACCCATTGCAGGCCGCCCACGCCTGCCGCCTGCTGGACGCCAGGAAGGTCGTCCCGATGCACTACGGGACCTTCCCCCTGCTTACCGGGACTCCCGAGAAGCTCAGAGAGCTGACCCGGGACCAGCAGGTGGAAGTGATTGCGCTCAAACCGGGAGAGTCGCTGGACTAGCCTTCGGGTGAGGGATGACGTCGGCAGAGGCAGCTCAATACCACCTGCTGGATCAGGGCGTGGCCTGGCGGGACTTGTGCTCCCGCGGCAAGCTGCGCGTGAGTGGACCTGATTCCGTCGCTTTCCTTCACGCACTGGCCAGCAACGATATACGGGGTCTGGCGGAGTTCCACGGACGCCAGGCCGCCCTGCTGTCCGCCACCGGCAAGATCCAGGCGGATTTTCTCTGCTACCGCTTTCCCCGATTCCTGCTCATCGATTTGGCCCCGGAGCTGGTCGCCGGACTGCTGGAGAAGCTCGCGGGATACATCATCATGGATGACGTGCAGGTGGAGGATGTGTCCCGGCGGGTTGCCCATTTTGCCGTGGAGGGGCCGCAGTCCGGCGGGCTGGTACGCAGAGTCCTGGGGATCGAGCCCCCGGATGTTCCCCTGAAGATTGCGGCTGTCGGCCAGCCGCCGGACGGTCCGCTGGCGGACACGGTGGTGGTCCGCCGCGACCTGCTGAGTGAGTCGGGTTTTGAAATTCTGGCCCCCGAGGAAAACGCAGTCGGGATCCGGCAGGCGCTGCAGGCTCTAGGCCCGGAGCTGGCGCCTGAAGTGGTCCGGGTCCGTCTGATCGAGCGGGGTATCCCGGAGTTCGGGCGGGAATTCACCGAGCGTAACAACCCCGTCGAGGTGGGACTGGATTCCGTCTACAGCCTGGAAAAGGGTTGCTATCCGGGCCAGGAGGTGGTTTCGAAGGCGGTCTTTGTGGGGGGCGTCGCCCGCAAGCTGTGCCGGTTGCGACTGGAGGGCAGCCAGGTACCGCAGCCGGAGGCAAGCGTCCAGTCGGGAGGACGGGAGGTCGGATGGGTGGTATCGGCGGTTTTCTCTCCAAGGGCCGGCGCGCCGCTGGCGTTCGCGTATCTGAAACGGCCCCTGGCGGAATCCGGGCACAAGGTGGAAGTCGTGTTCGACGACGGCAGCCGGGTGGCGGCGATCGTCGAGGATCAAAGACCTGCAGCGGAAGCGGCAGGGAAGCCCGGAGGAAACAGCCGGTGAGGGGTTGCAGGCTCCGAGCGCTGGTGGCCGCTACACTTTTGGGAGGAACGGGAAACTGGATTTGCGCCGGACCCCGCCCGCCTGTGGAGGAAGCGGTGGCGTTGGCAGTGGACGGCCAGTACAGCCGGGCGGCGGCGATCCTGGAAGAGCTGCTCCGGGCGAACCCCAACCAGGCCCAGTGGCTTTACTATCTCGGCCTGTGCCGCCTTTTCGACGGTGATCGGGTGGAAGGACAGCGGTTGCTGGCGCGGTCGGTGGAACTGGGGGCGGAATTTCCGGAGGCCTTTGTCTGGCTGGCCAGGGTCAGACTCCAGCAGGGCGACGAGGCGGGGGCGCGCCAGGCGGCTGCTGCGGGCCTGCGGCGGTTTCCGCGTAACGGGAAACTCCGGTTGCTGGCAGGAAGAGGGGTGGAGGCAAGACCTTGAAGCCGCTTGCGTTGGTCACGGGAGGAAGCGCCGGTATCGGCCTGGCAACCGCTCACGCCTTGGGGGCGGGGGGGTTCCGGGTGCTGATCTGCGGGCGTTCGCCGCATCGCCTGGCCGGGGCACGGGCCGAGCTGGAGGAGGCAGGGGTGGAGGTCCGCGCCTGGGAGTGCGACGTCACCCAGGCGGCCCAGGTGGAGGCGCTGGTCGGCCGGCTGGCGGAGCAGGACGAGAAGATTGATGTCCTGGTCAACAATGCCGGCGATCTGGAGGCATTCCCGGTTGACCGGCCTGACGACGCCGCATGGCGCCGGGTGCTCGATGCGAACCTGACCGGTCCTTACTATGTGACCAGCCGCTGTGTGCCCCATCTGCGGGACGGCGGGCGGGTGATCTTCATTTCCTCGGTGCTGGGACGGATGGGAGTCCCCGGTTCCTCGGCCTATTGCGCAGCCAAGCATGGGGTGATCGGGTTTGCCAAGGCGGTGGCCCTGGAGCTGGCGCCGCGGGGGATCACGGTGAACACGGTCTGCCCGGGATGGACGGAGACCCAACTGGCAAGAACGGTGATGGAGCGGGTGGCGTCGCAGATGGGAATCTCCTATGAGGAGTTCCGGCGGCAGGCTCTGGGCCGGGTTCCGACCGGACGGATGGTCGAGCCGGCGGAGGTTGCCGCGCTGGTGCGGTTTCTGGTATCTCCCGAAGCCGGTAATATCACTGGACAGGCCTATCAGATCTGCGGGGGCCAGCTCATGTTCTGAGCCCCGGGGAAGGAGAGGCGGGATGGCGGGTGTAACCCGAAGACAGTTCCTTCAGAATTCCGCCGCGGCCGGGTTGGCGTTGGGAACGCCCATCTTCGGCCAGCCGGCGGGCAGAGTGATGACCACCGCGCTCATCGGCTCAGGCTGGTGGGGGATGAACATCCTGCGGTCGGCGCTGGCCCATGGACGCAGCCGGGTGGTAGGCTTGGCCGATGCTGATGCCAACCAGCTCCAGCCTGCGCTGGCGGAGGTGGAAAGGTTGACGGGATCGCGTCCAGCCGGATTCCGCGACTACCGCGAACTGCTGGCGCAGACCCGCCCCGAGGTGGTCATTGTGGCGACGCCCGACCACTGGCACGCCCTGAACACCATCGCGGCCATCGAATCCGGCGCCCATGTCTACGTGGAGAAACCGATCAGCCACACCATCGACGAGGGGAAAGCCATGGTGAGCGCCGCCCGGCGCCACGGCCGGGTGGTGCAGGTGGGAACGCACCGGCGGGTGTCGCCCCACAACATCTCGGCGATGCAGTTCCTGAAGGCGGGGCGGGTCGGGAAGATCGGGGTGATCCGCGCCTTCGTCTACTATGGGCGCGATTCCGCGGGTTCGCCTCCACCGCCGCAGGAGCCGCCCCGGGGCCTCGACTGGGATCTGTGGTGCGGGCCCGCTCCGTTGCGGCCGTACAGTTCCAGAATCCATCCCCGCGGGTTCCGCCAGTACCTGGACTTTGCCAACGGGGTCCTGGGTGACTGGGGCATCCACTGGATGGACCAGATCCTGTGGTGGACTGAAGAGCGGTTTCCCAGGACCGTGTACTCCACCGGCGGCCTTTACTATGTGCGCGACGGTTCCGACGCTCCCGACGCCCAGGTGGCCACCTACCAGTTCGAGGACTTTACCGTGGTGTGGGAGCATCGCACGTACACCGGACACCCCGAGCAGAAACACCAGGTGGGATGTTACTTTTTTGGCAGCGAGGGAGTGCTGCATCTGGGATGGCTGGACGGCTGGACTTTCTATCCGCGGCGCAAAGGGGAGCCCGAGCTGCACGAGGAACCGAAACTCCACGAACCGGACCAGCAGAACATTCCCGAGCTTTGGGCCGATTTCATGGACGCCATCGACCACCGGCGCCGGCCCGTGTGCGACATCGAGATCGGACACCGCTCCACCAACGTGAGCCTGTTGGGAATGATCTCCCTGAAGCTGGGACGGAGTCTGCGCTGGGACGGGGAAAGGGAAGTGGTCGTGGATGATCCGGAGGCCAACCGGCTCCTGCGCCGAACCTATCGCAGCCCCTGGCAATATCCCGAGGCTTAAGGTGGACGGCCCCTGGCGGTGACAACCTTCGGCGACCCATGCAGTCCAACCTCAAGTTGACGGTGGTCATCCCGGTGTACAACGAGGCTCCCCGGCTGGAGGAGTTCCTGCGGCGTTTCTTTGCGGCCAGGTTTCCGGTCGCCCGAGAGGTCATCTTCGTGGACGACGGGTCGCGGGATGAGAGCCGGCGAATCCTGGAAGCCCTGGCGCCGCGCTATGGTTTCCGGCTGGTGGAACAGGCGTCCAATCAGGGAAAAGGGACCGCCGTCCGCGCCGGAATCCGGGCCGCCACCGGCGACTATTTGGTCATCCAGGACGCCGATTTCGAGTACGATCCGGCGGAAATCCCCCGGCTGTTGCGCCCCCTCCTGCAAGGCAGGGCCGATGTCGTCTACGGAAGCCGATTCAAGCGCAGCGGCATCCAGGTTCACCGGACCCTGCACTACTCAGTCAACCGCCTGCTCACCTTCCTCAGCAACCTTTTGTCCGGAATCTATCTGACCGACATGGAGACCTGCTACAAGATCTTTCCTCGCGACCTGCTGCAGTCCATGAACCTGACGTCCCGGCGGTTCGGGATCGAAGTGGAGTTGACGGCCTATCTGGCCAAGACCTCGGCGCGGATTGTGGAACTGCCGATCAGCTATCGTCCCCGGACGCGGCTGCAGGGCAAGAAGATCAGTTGGCGGGACGGTCTGGCAGCCCTGTTCCACCTGTTGCGTTACAACTGGCGTCCCTTTTCCCGTTGTTTCACCAACCTCCCGGCGCGCTACCACCCGTAAATCCGCTTTGCCTTGCGGTCTGGAAAACCGGTACCCTTGACGGCATGTCTGATGAGTTGAAGTCTGAGTTGAAGTCCGCACTGGAACTTGCCCTGGAACGGCTGGACCGGGAGATGGGACGGCTCGCTTCGCTGTCGCCGGAGCAAAAGCAGCAGATCGCCGAGATCCGTGCCCGTTACGAGGCGAGGATAGCGGAACAGGAACTGGCGGCCCAGGATCGACGGAAGCAGGCTCTGGCTGCCGGAGACTGGGCAAAGCTTGAGGAGATCGAGGCGCGTCTCCTCGAGGAGCGCCGCCGGCTGGAGGCGGCCCGTGAAGCGGAGCTGGAGAAAGTGAGAGGGAAGGTCTGACGGTCGCAGCCTTGCCGGCCGTTCTGTTGGGGGGTGCCGACGAGGATCGAGGGATCCATGTCCAACAGCTCCAGCTGCGTTGCGGTGCCTCTGACGGTCCGCTATGCGGAGACCGACCAGATGGGCCACGCCTACTATGCCGGCTATCTGGTCTGGTTCGAGGTGGCCAGGACCGAGTACTGCAAGGCCCGCGGCTTCCGCTATGCGGACATGGAAAAGGAAACGGAAACCTTCCTGCCGGTGGTGGAAGCTCACTGTTCGTACCGGCGCCCGCTCCGCTACGATGACAGCTTCGTGGTCCTGACCCGTGTCGCGGCCCTCCAGCGGCGGGCGATCACTTTCCATTACGAGGTTCGAAGCCCTGACCGGAGTGTGCTTTACGCGGAGGGTTATACCCGCCATGTTTTTGTGGGGAAAGACGGCCGGCCCAAGCCGATCCCCGAATCCTACCGGAAGTTCCTGCAATCGGCTCCGGCGGCCGCGGAGCCCGAACCGAGCGGGGCATGATTTCCGACCGCCTGCTGGTGACGGCTGTCCGGTGGTTTCTGGGATCCCTGGCAGTGCTGCCCCGACAGATCGCCTATCCATGGGCGGAAACCCTGGCTGAGGTGATCTACCACCTGGACCGCAAGCACCGGCATATCGGGATGGTCAATCTGGGCATTGCTTTCCCCTCGATCACCGGGCGGGAGCGGCGGCGGATCCTGAAGACCAGCTATCGTGTCCAGGGAATCCACGCGGTCGAGCTGGCCTGGCTGGCACGAGCACGTGCCGAGGACATTGCGGAACGGGTCGGCTACGAACCCGGTCGTGGACTGGAGCACTACCTTCACGCCCGCGAGACGGGCAAGGGAGTCCTGTTTCTGACCGCCCATATCGGTGTCTGGGAACTGTTGCCGGCAGCCCATGCCGTTTTGGGGCACCCGTTGAGTTTTGTGGTCCGGCCGTTGGAGAGTCCGGGGCTGGATGCGTGGGCGACGGGACTGCGGGAGCGATTCGGCAACCGGGTCATTTCCAAATACGGGTCTCTGCGACACCTCCTCAGGGAACTGGAGACGGGCGGAGACGTGGGGCTGCTCATCGACCAGAACGTCCAGCCGAAGGATGGGGTGTTCGTTCCCTTTTTCGGCCACCCCGCCTGTACGGCGGCGACACCGGCTCTGCTCGCCCTCAGAACCGGATGCCCCGTGATAACGGGATTCCTGGTCCCAGGTGAGGAAAAGGGCAGGTACCTGATTCGCTTCTATCCGCCGCTGGAGATCAGCCATACGGGTGACCGCGAGCGGGACGTGCGGGAGAACACGGCCCGGTTCAACCAGGCGATCGAGTCGGTGATCCGGGAGTTCCCTCACTGCTGGCTGTGGGGACACCGGCGGTTCGGGACTCAGCCGGACGGCCGTGACATTTATGCCTCAGGCCGGTGAGGCGGTGGCCGGGCCGCCGTGCCACTGACCCGGCGGAAGGCCGGTTCATCAGATTGATAAAAAAAGCAAAAAGATTCTTCCTTTTTAACTTGCATATCAACTCCGGCCGGCCTAGACTTGTTGTCAACTGATCCCGCGGGGATCCTGCCTTTAAACGGATTCGTTTCTGCAGAGGGGGGTTTTTCCATGTCGAGAAGTCGGTTGATGACAATCGGGGTGCTCGTGTGCCTGTCCGGGTGGGGCGGTTCCCTCCTGGCCCAGGCGGAGTCTTCCAAACTCTACGTCCAGGTGGGATTCTGGGACGTCCCGCGGGCAAAGTGGGACGCTTTTGTGCAGTTTTTCGAGAAGCATGAGAAGCCGGTGATGGAAAGGATGGTGGCGGAGGGCGTCCTGGTCGAGTGGGGCATCGATGCGAACGGCCTTCACGATCCGGAGGACTATTCCCACAGTACTTGGATTGTCGCCCATGATCTGGGCAGCCTCGAGAAGGCCATGGCCGCCTACTACGCCTACCTGGGAGCCGACGCCGCCCGGCTCGAAGCGGAGTTCGCCTCCATGGTCACGAAACACAGGGACATGATCATGATCTCGGAGAACGGCGCAGGCCGGACGGCGAAGCTGGAAAGCGGCTACTTCCAGGCCTCGTCCGTGAGGGTGAAACGGGGCCGAATGAACGACTTCGAGAAAGCCTGGAAGGAACTGAGCCAGCCCATCTTCGAACACCTCCTGAAGGACGGGACCATCCTGGCGTATGGTCTGGACACTCCCTATTACCACACGTCGGAAGCGTCCCTGGGGATGATGGTCACGTGGTATGTGATCGCGGATATGGCGAATGACGCCAAGGTGGACGCCGCCTTCGAGGCAGCCCAGGCGAAGCGCTCCGAGACCGAGCGCGCCGCTTTGCGGGACTACTTCTGGGGAATGACGGTGGAGGGAAGCCACCGGGATGCCTTCACCCGCCTGATTCACTATCAGCGCCGGTAAGAACCGGCCTGGCGAACGCCGGCCGCGGCAACTGGCTGCGGCCGGCGTGGTTTATTGTTCCGGCACGATCAGCGGGGCGGAGAAGCCTCGGGTGGGCCGCCCGGCCCAGGTTGAACCCTCCGGCCGCCTGGGCGCCAGCCTGTTTGACCGTAGCGGATACAGTGCCTTCCTCCTGTGTTATATCGGTTGCTGGGTCGTGCCTGCGGTCCCGGGCAAAGGGCGGCCCCGACTGAACGGACGGGAATCCCGGGATAAGGAAGGCTCCATGAACAGTGCGGATGCCGGGACACCCTCGGCCGGGTCCGGGGTGAAATCCGATCAGCCACCGGAGCGGGTCCATGCCGAGCCGGTATCGGAAGGCCCTGGTGCTGCGGAGGTGTGGCTCCGTCCGGACCGGCGGCTGGTCTTCCTGTGGCGGGCTCAGTGGGTGATCGTCCTGGGGCTACTGGGTCTGGCGGCGCTCGTCGGCGGATACCAGTTGGCTGTCCACAGCGAATTCCCGCGGCTGCTGATCGTGCCCGGTTTTCCCCTGGTGCTGCTGGTGCTGTTGGGGTTGGCGGTGTGGCTGCCGCCCCGACAGTGGGAAGCGTGGGTGGTGCGTTTCGACGGCCGGCTGCTGGAGATCCGGTCCGGCGTCGTGACCCGGGTCTCGGTTCTGATTCCAGTGTCGCGCCTCCAGCATGTGGACCTCCGGCAGGGAGTGATCGACCGGAGTTTGGATCTGGCGTCGTTGGTGGTCCACACCGCGGGGACCCGTAACCCGTCCCACACATACCCGGTCTGCGTTTCGGGTCGGCAGAGGAATTCCGGGATCGGCTGGCGCTGGCGGCCCAGCTCAGTGCGGTGCCCAAACCCGGCGAGGCTTCCCATGAGCGGACAACAGCCTGAGGTCGACCTCACAACCTCCCGATCCCTTCACCCCGCAGCTTTGTTGCTGCCGTTGCTGCGGTTCCTGATTCGTCTGGCGGTCCCGTTGCTCGTGGCTCTGCTCTGGGTCAGAGTGGCTGGAGTCCTGCTGGCCATGTGGGTGGTGCCGGCGGCGTCCCTGTATTACATTGCCAGGTACCTGTACTTCAGGTACCGGGTGGAGGGAGATCACCTCGTAGTCCGCTCGGGATGGCTGTCCCGTACCGAGCGGAGGATTCCGGTGGAGCGGATTCAGGAGCTTGCGGTCCGCCAGGAGTGGTACTACCGGCTGTTCGGCCTGGCGCGGGTGGAGGTTTCCACGGCGGGGACCAACGAGCTCGAAGCCCACCTGGACCCGGTGTCCCTGCCGGAGGCACTGGCTCTCAGGCATTGGGTTCAGTCCCGTCAGGGGGCGGCCTCCACCGCCGACCTGATGGTGGAGACCGGCGGCAGACTCCTTCTGGAGCTGAAACCGAAAGAGCTCCTGCTGGGAGGGGTGACCTCCGACCTGGTCTCACGCCTGGCGGCTCTGGCGGGGGCGATTGTTTACTTTTACATCATCCTCACCTTCGCCTCCGACTTCGGCCTTTCCGGCTTCAAGCCTCCCTGGGAGTATCTGCCGTGGGACCCGGAAAGATGGCTGCCCAGTGAGGGCCTGGTGGGCGGGCTTGTACAGTTCGCATTGGAGGAAACCGCCGGGAAGGCCGTGGGGCTGATCCTGATCGGCTTTGGTTTCGCACTGGTGCGCTACGTTGCTCGTTACCACGGCTTCAGGCTCACCCGGACCGGAAGTGTTCTGGAGTCGGCTTACGGGCTGTTCAGTTTTCGGCGCTCCAGTCTGCGGTGCGACCGGATCCAGGCGCTGCGGGTGGAGGAGAGTCTGCTGCGGCGATGGTTTGGGCTGGCGACCATCACCGTTGACAGTGCCGGTGATCGGGAGGAAGCGGAGGACGCCGGCCGGTCTGAGGTTCTCGTGCCGTTGGTGGTCGCCGTGCGGGTGCCGGAACTGATCGAGGAACTCATGCCCGGGATCGGGACGGAACCCCCGGACTGGCAGCCGGTCTCCAGAAAGGCAGTTTGGAGGGCGACCTGGAAGGGCTGGCTGGTGGCGGGTCTGGTCATGCTGCAGACCGCCTCGATGTTGGACTGGGTGTGGCTGGTATGGACACCCGCGTTTCCGCTCGTCTACCTGGTCAGTGTGATGCTGTATCGCCATACCGGCTATTGCCTCCGCGGGGGATACCTGCTGAGCCGGAAGGGATGGCTGAACCGCCAGACCTTGGTGCAGCCTGTGGCCAACATCCAGAATCTGCGGTTGCGGGAAAACTGGTTTGAACGCCGGGCCGGTTTGGCCGCGCTCTCCATCGATACGGCGGGGCGGACCAACACCGGAGGTGGTGCATTTCTCCACAACCTTACCGCCGGTCAGGCGCGCCAACTCCAGTTCCGCCTGGCGCAGCAGGTGGCGGATCTGCCGTTCTCCTGGTAGAGGCCACCGGCGGGGCGGCCCCCCCTTGACCGATCCAGGTCCGGCTCAGGGCCTGCTAAAGCCCAAGCCGCGGCGGCCGATAGTAAGTCCAGCGGGAGGTCAGAACGGAGGGCGGCGCTGCGCCCCGCCTTCCGGGGCTGATGTGTGGAGCGGATGTGGCAGGAGTTGCAGAACAGGCAGACGGACGGTGAGAATGACCTCACCAGCCCTATGATGACCGGTGAGCCGGAGAGCACCCCGACGGAACTACGGCAGGAGAAGCTGGCGCGTTTTGTCGCCGGCATCGGCTCTCTGCCCAGCCTTCCGTCGCTCTATCTCCAGTTGACCGAAGAACTTCGTTCACCCGACGTCTCGCCCGCCCGGGTCAGCCGGATCATCTCGAAGGACCTGGCCATGACCTCCAAGATCCTTCAGATCGTCAACTCAGCCTACTTTGGAATCTCGCGTCAGGTCAGCAACGTCGATCGGGCCATTCTGCTGCTGGGGATGGAGATGGTCCGTACCTTCGTGCTGAGTGTGGAGGTTTTCTCGATGTTCGAGCCGCGCAAGCTGGCAGGTCTGACGGTCGCCGGGCTGTGGCGGCACAGCATGAACTGCTCGGCCATTGCGCGCCGGATCTCGGCCCGCGAAGGAATGTCGCGCATCGTCCAGGATCACGTCGCCACCGCCGCCTTCTTGCACGACATCGGCAAACTGATGATGTCCAACGAGAAGCCGGACCTCTATCGGGAGGTCACCCGGCTGGCGCGGGAGGAGCGCATGACGGTGCACACCGCCGAACAGGCAGTGTTCGGTTTTGATCATGCCGAGGCCGGAGGTTATCTGCTCGGCCAGTGGCAGTTGCCGCCGCCGGTGGTGGAGGCCGTCACCTGGCATCATGCGCCTCGGGGCAGGGGAGACCAGGAGCTGTCCGTCCTGGCCATCATCCACGCTTCCAACTACCTGGAACACGTCGTGGTATTGGACGACCAGCCGGAGAGCGATCTGGACCTGGAGTTCCTGTCATCCCTCACGCCGGCGCCCAACCTGGATGTCTGGAAGGCGCTGGCGGAGGAAGTGGTCTGAAATGCCTGAGGACCGGCCCCGCTGCATCGACTGCCGGTTCTACTTCGTGACCTGGATCCCGGCAACTCCGCATGGCTGTCGGGCGCTGCGGTTCCGATCCCAGATCGAACCCTGCCTGGTGGCACTGGAGTCGTCGGGGCTGCCCTGCCAGTCATTCCAGCCCAAAGGGCGGCGAAGGGGTGCCGCACCGGCCCGGGAGGGGTAGGCCCGGGGCCGGCGGGTGCGGAGATTCCGGCCGCCGGCCCGGATGAATTACGGCACCAGCACGGAGTCGATCGCATGGATGACTCCGTTCGTCGCCGCCATGTCGCCCTGGATGACGTAGGCCGAACCCACTTTGACTCCCAGCCGGGTGTCGAGCTTCAGGGGAGTCCCCTGCAGGGTCCGCAAGGCGTCGATTCCGGGCAGATCGGAAGCCCGGTATCGGCCTGGCACCACGTGGTAGGTCAGGAGGGACTTGAGCTTTTCCTGGTCCTTCAGCACCGACTCCAGGGCTTCCGCCGGCAGTTTGGCGAAGGCGTCGTCGGTCGGTGCAAACACGGTGAACGGACCCTCGGCCTTCAGGACGTCCACCAGTCCCGCCGACTGCAGTGCTTCCACCAGCCGGCTGAAGGCGCCTGCGGCTTTGGCGGTTTCCACGATGTCGGTGTTTGGGGTGCGGGGAGCCGGCTGTTTACAGGCGATGGTCCAATCTTTCCGGCCGCGGGTTGCGGCCTTCATGCCCGCCATCATGGGGATCATCGCCATCATCGACCAACTGCAACATCGATTTCGCATCATCCGTTTCTCCTGGTGTGTACCGTGATTACTCATGGACATAAAGTGAACAATCAATGGACAAGATGCCGGCAGGGCGGCTTTGGTTTCGTCGGAGGCGCTTTACGTTGCCCGTCCCCGCAGGTAGTCTGGAAACGGATGGCTGGACCCAGCAGCTTGGAGGAGGCTGCCGCCCGTTTCCGCGCAGCGTCGCGGCGCCTGGCGCTGACCGGCGCCGGGATCTCCGTCGCCTGCGGCATCCCGGACTTCCGCGGCCGTAACGGGCTGTGGTCCCGTTTCGACCCGGACGAGTACGCCACCCTGGAGGTATTCTGCCGCCAGCCCCACAAGGCCTGGACCTTCTACCGCGAGCTCGGCCGCGCCCTTGACGGTCGGCAACCGGGGGCGGCTCATCGGGCACTGGCGGAACTGGAGCGGCAGGGACTGCTCGACGGCGTGATCACCCAGAACATCGACGGACTGCATCGGGCAGCCGGCAGCCGGCGGCTCTGGGAGCTCCACGGCAATTATCGGCAACTGCAATGCCTGGATTGCGGCCGGCGGGAGGAAGTGCGGCCGCATCACCTGGACGAGGGTCCTCCCCCCACCTGTGCTTCCTGCCGGCGGGTCCTGAAGCCCGATGTGGTGCTGTTCGGTGAGGAGGTGCGGGACCTGGACGGACTGGCCCCGGTTCTGGAAGCGTGTGACGCCCTGCTGATCATCGGCACTTCGGGGACGGTCTACCCGGTGGCGGACCTGCCCCGCCGGGTGGTGCGCGCCGGCGGCACGCTGATCGAGCTGAACCTGGAGCCGACCCCCCTCAGTTTGCTTTGCGATGTGGTGATTCCGGGTCCGGTGGAGGAGACGGTCCCGTTGCTGGCCTCCCGGGTGTTGGCGGAAAAGGAAGCGGGGGGCTGAAAGTAGCGGGTTTGTTTTCTAAGGAGGGCTTAGTTAGGAGAGAAAACGTTTCAGCCCCGCGCTGCCTTGTCTGGGCAGATCCTTCATCGGCACTTTCACCAGGAACCTTTAGGGCTCGGTCCCGGTCATCATGGGGATTTGCTATTCTTCAGCCGTGTGGCAATTGCAGGGCGTGGTGATCGAAAACCGGCGCCAGGCCGATTACTCGACCCTGGTGGTGGAAGTGCCTCCCATTGCGGATGCCGCGCAGCCAGGTCAGTTTGTGATGGCTGCAGTTCACGGTGAGGGAACCGTTCCATCCCCCTTGTTGAAGCGGGCGCTGGCCGTTTACGCGCGGCTTCCCGCCGGCGGAGTCTTTGCTCGGATCGGCCTGCTGTTGAAGGTGGTGGGGGAAGGGACGCGAAGGCTGGCCTCGGTGTTGCCGGGAGACACCCTGGACCTGGTGGGGCCCCTGGGCCGGGGGTTCGACCTGGAACGGGCCGCGGGCAAGATCAATCTGGTGGTGGCAGGCGGGACTGGGATCGCCTCCGTCTGCCTCCTGGTGGAGCGCCTGTTGCGTCGGGGCGAGGAGGTCCGGTTGATCTACGGCGGTCGAACCAGCCGGGATCTGGTGGGGATTGAAGACTTCGAGGCGCTGCAGGTGCCGGTGACGGCCGCCACCGAGGACGGCAGCCGTGGAGTTCGTGGTCTGGTGACCGACGCCTTGGTTTCCTGCCTGGCCTCGTTGCCGGCGCCGCTGGTCAATGTCTATACGTGCGGTCCGAACCGGATGATGCAGGCGGTCTCGGACCTGGTCGTGCCCCTGGGCATCCCCTGCCAGATCTCGGTGGAGATGAAGATGGCCTGTGGCTTTGGTGTCTGCCTGGGCTGCACGGTCAAGACCCGCGAAGGCTACCGGCTGGCCTGCACCCACGGGCCGGTTTTCGATGCCGAAGGTTTTGTGTGGGAACCGACGGCGGCGCTGGAGGCGGTCCGATGAATCCCTCGGTCGATCTGTCGGTGGAAGTTGGCGGCCTGCGGCTGCGCAATCCCGTGCTGACGGCGTCGGGGACTTTCGGCTACGGGGTGGAGTTCGCCCGTTTCTTCGATCTTTCCCGGCTGGGGGGGTTCTGCACCAAGGGGCTCTCGCTGGAACCGATGGCGGGCAACCCGCCGGGGCGGATCGCCGAGACTCCCGCCGGGATGCTGAACGCCATCGGCCTGGAAAACGTGGGCATCGAAGCTTTCATCCAGGAGAAACTTCCGCTGCTGGAAGACTGCGGCTGCCATGTGGTGGCCAACATCCTGGGCAAGACGACGCGGGAATTCATCCGGATCGTCGAGCGCCTGACCCCCTTCACCCGGGTGAGCGCCTTTGAACTGAACATCTCCTGTCCCAACATCAAGGAGGGAGGGGTGCAGTTCGGACACGACCCTGAAATGACCCGGGAGGTGGTGTCGGCCGTGCGGGCCGCCACCGACAAGCCGGTCTGGGTGAAACTCTCGCCCAATGTCACCGACGTGACGGTGTTCGCCCGGGTGTGTGAGGACTGCGGCGCCGACGCCGTGACCCTGGTGAACACCTTCGTGGGAATGGCGGTGGATGTGGTGCGGCGCCGGCCGGTGCTTTCGAATCTGACCGGCGGCCTGTCGGGCCCCGCCATCCGTCCGCTGGCGGTACGGATGGTTTACCAGACCTGCCGGGCGGTGAGGATCCCGGTGATCGGCATCGGGGGGATCATGTGTGCGCGGGACGCGCTGGAGTTCCTGATCGCCGGCGCGGCCGCCATCCAGGTGGGGACCGCCAACTTTGTGGACCCCCTGGCGGCGGTCAAGATTATCGACGGGCTGGAAGACTTCTGCGGACAACACGGGATCGCCCGGATCCGTGATCTGATCGGCTCGCTGCAGCCGGTGCCCGAAGGCGAGTTCGTGTATTACTGAAGGGATCAGGAGCCGGACGCCGAAGGCGTCGGCTCGGCTTGCGGCGCAGGATCCCCCGTGTCTGTCAATGTCCCGGTCGCGGCCGGCGGAACCACCGAGCGCCACGCCCGTTGCCCGCCTCCGCCAACAGCCGGCAACCGCCGTAGACTTTCCCTTACAGCTCGAATCGCCGCACGATGGTGAGCTTCCGCCTCCAGTCGCCGCCGAGGCCGAGACAGCGGATCTCCACGTCCGCGGAAACATAGGATCGATACAGGGCCAGATCGCGGTGAAACTCGAACCACGGTGAGACCAGATACAGCAGGGGCGGCTCCTGCGAGAGCTCGATCCCCGGAAAGTAGCCGGCGGCGGGAAAGTCGCCGTGCCGCAGGTGATCGTAGACCCGCTGCCAGTATTCCACCCCCTGGAAGAACATCACCCCGTCCTTGTGGGCTTTGATCTCCACCACCGTGAGCCGGCCGCTGCGGGTCACCGCCAGCAGGTCGATCACCTTGCGGCAGCCTTCAACGTAAGTCGGAACCTGACAGTAGAAAGCGTCCTGCAGGTCCGGGCGGATCGAATGCCGGTTGCGGATGAGCTGGGCCTCCAGCCAGCGCTCGGGCGCAAATCGGTAGTAGGAACTGCCCGGATTCGGGGGAGGATAGGTCCGTTCCGACAGAACCTGCGCCAGATGGGCCTCCCATTGGTTCCAGTCTCCGGCCAGAAGGCGCGGCTGGAAGTGATCGTAGGCCAGCCCTTCAGGCTCCACCCAGAGGACAGGCAGACCGAGAACCGACAACTCCCACCGTGACTTCCGGTAGAGCAGATCCACCCTGGGCTGGCGCCGGGCAATGGCCACCAGTTCCGGATGAGGACCGCCCTCCATGGGCAGGACGGTATAGGGGGAACGGCAGCGCAGATCCGTCCGGTCACGGGGAAAGATGCGGGCCGCCGTGGTGGGACTGCCTGCGGTCCGCCGCCAGCATTCCACCGGGAACTTCAGGCGGGCCAGGATCTCGAGAATGTAATCATTCCAGTTGGCTGGGATCAGCAGCACCGCCCGGTCTGCCTCAGGCGGCCGGTCCCAGAACACGGTGAGCCGACCGGCCAGCCAGGCCGCTTCCAGCTCAGCCTGCTCGCTGAGGGCCAGCAGTTTCCACCTTTCCCAGCGCCGTCCCGGGAAGTCGAGGAGGACCCGGAAGAGGAAGCCGGGACCCCGGCTCGGTCCCACCTCCCGGGCCGACAGCCGGCGCACCCTGGCCTGCGGCCACAGTGCCCGGATTGTCTCGGTGAGGGACGCCGCCGCGGTCTGACAACGGACCTCGCGGCAGGGGTCCCAGGGCAGGCGGATCCGCCGGCCGCCCCGGAGGAGGACCTCGAGGGCGGTTCCCAGCAGGCGGATCTCACGGACAGAGTGCCAGCGTCCCCGCCACCGAAGCTGCAGCGGATGCCGGCGCAGAGGGAGTTGCCATTGGGGGTTACGCCGAAGAAAGTCCAGCAGAAGATCAACGGTTTCCACACCGGAATTAACGCACGGGATCTCCGAAATTGCCCGGCTTGAACGGCGGACCGGCTGCAGGGTTACGGGGCTGCGGAGGGCCAGGTTCGGGAGGGCGGGTTGCTGCTTGGTACGGTTTGCACCGTCGTGCTAGGTTAGGACCCATGAGTGCTTGGCTCCAACGCTTTCACCTCCGGCTGGCCCGGCCCGTGGGGATTCTGGTCCTGTTTTCCGCACTGGTTCCGGCGTGCGGATCGCAGGCGGCCGAGCCGGGCGATGGCTCTCCGCCGAAGTCGTTTGAAGGCATGATTGAAATCCCGGCTGGAGTGTTCATCTACGGTGCCACCGAAGAGGCATTCCAGGCCATGCTTTCGGTGAGCCGGATCAATTACCCCGGCCTCACCGACCGTCTGCGGTCCCAACTGGTGATGCCGGCACGCAGTGTCACGCTGGACCGTTTTTATATCGACGAGTTCGAGGTGACCAACGCCCAATACCACGAGTTCCTCCGGGCCACCGGCTATCGTCCGGCGTCGGGGCGGGACTTTCTCAAACACTGGGAGGGCCGGGACGCACCTCCGGCCTGGGCCCGGGATTTCCCCGTGGTGTGGGTCTCCGGCGAGGATGGCGAGGCGTACTGCCGCTGGCGGGGGCTCCGCCTGCCCACGGACGAAGAGTGGGAACGGGCTGCGCGCGGCGTCGACGGCCGTCTGTTCCCAGGGGGCAACCAGTGGGCGGGCGTGGAGGTTGTCAACCAGGGGAGCGGGAAACTGGAGCCGGTGGGCAACCGGCCCGGCGACCGGTCTCCGGACGGCGTCTATGACCTGGGTGGAAACGTCTCCGAACTGGTGTCCGCCGGGAGCGCCGCCGGAACTCCTGGCTACATCGTGCGGGGAGGCTCTTATGTTTCCAGTACCTGGGATATCTATGTGTTTTATCGGCTGACGGGTATCCCGCCAGGGGAGCGGCAGGAATATGTGGGTTTCCGGTGCGCCGGCAAGCCCTGACAGGTTCCCGGGTTGGTTCGCGGTGCCCGGACCCGGCCGGTTGAGCGGCAGCCGGACGACCGCCCCTGGACAGGCGCCGGCGAGGGGTCGATCTCTGATCTAAGCCTGTTCCTGGGGACGGGTTTCACCTGTGATCCAGTCGAGGTAGGGCTGGAAACCCGTGTCCACCGGCAACGAAAGCAGTTCGGGGACTTCGTATGGATGCATTTCCTTGATCTTGGCGATGGCCCCCGCCACTTTGTCACCGGTGGTCTTTATGATCATCAGTGTCTCCTGTTCCTGTTCGACAACGCCTTGCCAGCGATAGATGGAGGTCAGGCGCGGAATGATGGAAACGCAGGCCGCCAGTCTCTCTCCCACCAGGGTCCTGGCGATCTGCTCCGCATGGATTTCGTTGTCGATGGTGGAAAGGATGACACGGGCGCTGGACATGCTAAACTCCTTTCAACATGGGCGTCAGTCGTAAAGGAAGACAGCACCTTTTCTGGCTGATTGCATGGGTCAGTTGCCTGGCCTTTACGCTCTACACTTTCCTGGGTGACGGCGGCTATCTGAAACTCCGCGAACAGCAGCTTCGGCTCGAAGATCTGCGACGGGAGAACGCCCGGCTGCGGCAGGTTCGTCTCGATCTGGAAAGCCGGATCCACAGGCTGAAGACGGACCCGCGCGAACTCGAGCGCGTTGCCCGAGAGCAGTATAACTTGGCCCGTCCCGGCGACATCATCGTCAACGTTCCGGGCGACTGAGCGAGGTCAGCGTCCGTTCCGAATGCTTGCGCAGGCCCTCCGCCAGAAAATCCACGAACTCCTGCCGGTTCCGTGTCAGGCCGGGAAACGTGGCGATCACCTCATCTTCGGGTGAAAGCAGCGCGTAAAACGGCAGAGCGATGGTCTGAAAACGCTCCTGTTCGAGCTCGCGGTTGCGGTCGTGCTCCGGCTCGCCCCCGTCGGTATAGAGACGGACCAGGACGTAGTCCTGAAAGAGTTTCTGGACTGCCGGCAGGGTGAACACATTAGCTTCCATCCAGCGGCAGTTGGTGCAGGTGTAGCCGGTAAAGTCGACGAACACCGGTTTGCCTTCCGCCCGCGCACGGGCCAATCCCGCCGGGAGATCGCCCAGCCACACTTCCTCATGCTTCCGCCCCGGCGGATTGCCGGCCGCGTTCAGGCCCACCACCTCCACGGCTCCGTAGTCCCTGGGCGGCAGAAAGGCGTCCAGCTCGCCCAGGCTGAAGCCGAACAAACCCCGGAACAGATAGAGGGAAACCGCCAGAAAGAATATGGCGAACATGACGCGCAGTGCGCCCACGGTTTCCACCACCGTCTCGTGAGGGAAGCGGATCCAGCCCAGCAGGTAAACCGCAGTCACCAGCCCGATCGCCAGCCAAGCCGTAATGAAGACTGGCCGGGTGAGCAGCTCCCACTGGTAGACCAGATCCACGTTGCTGAGGAACTTCAGAGCCGCCGCCAGCTCCAGAAAACCCATGGTGATCTTCACTGAGTTCATCCAGTTTCCGCTCTTGGGCAGCGATTGCAGCCAGGAGGGAAACAGAGCCAGCAGGAAGAAAGGCAGTGAGAAGACGGTGGCGAAAGCGCCGATGCCCATCAGGGACCACAACCAGTCGCCCTGAAGTGCGGCCACCATCACGGTGCCGACAAAGGGGACGGTGCAGGTGAAGGAGGTGAGGGAGAAGGTCAGCGCCATCAGCAGGATCCCCACCACCCCCCCCGTTCGGGTCCCCGCGCGGTTGACCGCGTTGATCCAGCCGCTGGGCAACGCCAGCTCCATGACGCCGAACAGGTTCAGGGCAAACACCACGAATATTGCCGCAATCACGAGGTTGACGGCCGGATTGGCCGCCAGCCGGCTGATTCCGCCGGCGCCGAACAGGAGGGTCAAGAGAAAACCCAACAGGGAAAAGGTGGCGATGATCCCCAGCGAGTAGAGCCCGGCCTCCGCCACCGCCCGGCCGCGGGTCTGCGCACCCCGCTTGGTGAAATAGGAAACCGTGATGGGAATCATGGGAAACACGCACGGCGTAAGGAGTGCCAGCGCTCCCATCGTCATGGCGAACCAGAGGTAGGCCCAGGTGCCTTCAGGCAGACCTCTATTCAGGCTGTCCCCGCCTCTTTCCTCGGGAGGGGCTGCGGGCGCCGCCATGGAACTCTCCTTTTCCGGACCTTCCGGACGGGCGGCGGCCTCCCCCGTCCCCGGGATGACCTGCAGGACCGCCGAGACCGTCCGGGTCTGGGGCGGCAGGCAGGAGGAGTCATTGCACAGCATGAAACGGATCTTGACGGTGAGCTCATGCTGGCCGGCAGCCGCATCGGGCTTGACCCTCACCGGAACCTCGAAATCCACCGAGGATTCGAAGTAGTTGGTCTCCATGTTGAAGTTCTGGTCGAACCAGGGGATGGGGGTCGGTTCCCGCGGTGTCCCTCCGGGTGCGAAGATCCGGTCCTCCACCACGGTGATGGTGGTGGGAATAGGGCCGCCGGCCGGGACAGTCATGGAATACAGGTGCCAGCCGGGCTCGATGGCCGCCCGCAGCACCACCGTCGCCGTGGTTCCGGCCTCCACCGGAGCGGAGGGAGGGATCAGCTCATAGCTGACCACGTCCTGCGCCAGTGCGGCGGATGCTCCCCACCACATCCACAACAGAAGGGTCGATCGAAATCTCATCAGGTATCTCTCTAAGACGGCGCGAGGTACCCTCCGGTTTCCCGGAAAGCTGTCTGCAGTCCTGCTCTCCGGCCGAATCCCCCGACGAGAGTTTCAGGCCTGCAGGGAGTCGTAGACGACCCGGCCGCGCACCAGGGTCAGGACCGGCTGGCCCCGCAGCTCCCAACCATGATACGGACAATTGCGCGATTTGGACTTGAACCGGTTGACGTCGACCTTGATCCTGCGGTTGGGGTCGATGACGGTAACGTCAGCCGGCGCGCCATCTTTCAGGGTGCCTCGGCCCAGCTTCAGGATCCGGCTCGGATTCACACTGAGCAGTTCCACGGCCCGGCTCTCCGAGATCACTCCGGCGTGGACCAGATGTTCCCACACCAGGGGCACGGCTGTCTCCATGCCGATGATTCCGTTGGCGGCCTCCTCGAAGGTGCACTCTTTCTCGAGCTGGGTATGGGGAGCATGGTCGGTGGCGATGCAGTCGATGGTGCCGTCGGCCAGTCCCTGGCGCATGGCTTCCACATCGGCGCGGGTCCTCAGGGGAGGGTTCATCTTGAGGTTGGTATCCCAGCTCCGGATCATCTCATCCACCAGCAGGAAGTGGTGGGGCGCCACCTCACAGGTCACCTGCACTCCCTGTTCCTTGCCGATCCGGATCCATTGAAGCGAGCCCCTGGAGGACACGTGGCAGATATGGACCCGGGCGCCGGTCATCCGGGCCAGGATAATATCGCGCGCCACCTGGAGCTCCTCCGCGGCACTGCTCATTCCCCGCAGCCCCAGCTCCGTGGAGACGGCACTCTCGTTCATGCAGCCGCGGGCGGCAAGTTCGGGATCTTCGCAATGGTCGAGCACCGGGATGTCGAAGATCCGGGCGTATTCCATGGCGCGCCGCATGATCTGGTTGTGGTGGACCGGTTTGCCGTCGTCCGAAACAGCCACCACCCCCGCCTTGACCATCTCGCCGATCTCCGCCAGCTCTTCTCCCAGGGATCCCTTGGTGATGGCGCCCACCGGGAACACCTGGGCCAAGTTGACCTGACGGGCCCGTTCGATGATGTAACGGGTCACCGCCTCACAGTCGTTGACCGGGTTGGTGTTGGGCATGCAGGCGACGCCGGTGAAGCCGCCCGCCACCGCCGCCTGGGAGCCGGTCTCGATGGTTTCCTTGTCTTCCCGGCCCGGTTCCCGCAAGTGGACGTGCATGTCGATGAAGCCCGGGGTTACCAGGCAGCCGCTCACATCCAGCACCCGCCAGTCCGGATTGACGGGGAAGACTCCCAGTCCGGCGATCTTCCCCTGTTCAATAAGGAGATCGGCCTGTTTGGCGATCCCCTGACTGGGGTCCACAATCTTTCCACCCTGCAGCAGAAGCGTCATCTCGAACCTTCCTCGGCGGCGCCCAAAATGAGGTAAAGAATCGCCATCCGCACCGCGACCCCGTTGTTGACCTGCTCCAGGATCACGGATTCATTGCCGTCGGCCACGTCAGGATCGATTTCCACCCCGCGGTTGATGGGCCCGGGGTGCATGACGATGGCGTTCTTCCTGGCCCAGGCGAGCTTCTTGCGGTTGAGACCGTACAGGGCGAAGTACTCCTTGACCGATGGATAGAACACTTCTTTCTGGCGCTCGCGCTGGGTTCGGAGCATCATCACGACGTCGGCGTCCTCCAGTGCCTCCCGCATCTGATAGGTGACATGAGCTCCGTAATGCTCGCCGAAACCCACGGGGATCAGCGTTGGCGGTCCGCAGACCCAGACTTCCGCCCCCATGCGGGTCAACAGCAGGCAGTTGGAACGCGCCACCCGGCTGTGGGCGATGTCCCCCACGATGGCGACCTTGAGTCCTTCGAAACGCGACTTGCGGTCCTCGATGGTGAGGGCGTCCAGCAGAGCCTGGGTGGGGTGTTCGTGCATGCCGTCGCCGGCATTGACCACCGAGCAGCTCTTGAGGTACCGGGCCAAAAGGTGCGGAGCGCCGGCCTCCTGGTGGCGGATGACGATCACGTCGGGGTTCATGGACAGAAGATTCATGCCCGTGTCGATCAGGGACTCACCCTTCGACACGCTGCTGGTGGAGACACTGAAGTTGATGGCGTCCGCACTCAGCCGCTTGGCGGCGATCTCGAAGGAGGAGCGGGTACGGGTCGAAGCCTCGTAGAAGAGGTTGATCACGGTGCGGCCGCGCAGAGTCGGAACTTTCTTGATGGGCCGGGAGGAGATTTCCCGGAAGCTCCGCGCCGTATTCAGAATGAGCCGAATGTCGGAACTCGGCAGCTCCGCGATTCCCAGAAGGTGTTTTCCGCTCAGAGGCATAGTCCAACCCTGTCTGTTCCGGGGGTCGAGCCCCCTTCCATCGGCGACCCACCCGCCTCAACCCGTCTGACCGGATTTCAACAGCTCCGGGGTAGTCAGGAACACACCCTCCTCTCCATCCACGGAGGGCACCCGAACTTCCACCACTTCATCGGGTGCCGTTTCCACGTGCTTGCCGACATAGTCGGCCTGGATGGGCAGTTCCCGATGACCTCCCCGGTCCACCAGTACCACCAGTTCAACCTTGCGCGGCCGCCCGTAGTCCAGGATGCTCTCCAGCGCCGCGCGCGTCGTCCGCCCGGTAAACAGCACATCGTCAACCAGCAGCACCACCTTGTCGTTCACCGGAAAATCCAGGTGCGATCCTTCCACCACGGGCTGGGAATCCACCAGGGTGAGATCATCGCGATAAAAGGTGATGTCCAGGATCCCCAGGGGCAACTGCTGGCCGGACAGTTTCTGGATCTTCCTGCGCAGGGTCTCCGCCAGGGGGATGCCACGGCGCCGGATTCCCACCAGCACCACATCGGAGAGATCCGGGTGCGCCTCCAGGATTTCCGCGGCGATCCGCGACAGCGCCAGATCCATTTCTCTTGACTTCATCAGCTTGCGCAGGTACTTGATGGCCATACCGGAAAAATCTCGCACGGATCATAGCGGAAGGCTGAGGGCGGGGCAATGCGCCGCCAATGGGTCTTCCACACCCCTGGCGCCGCCCGTGGCGGAGAGCATGAAGCCACCAACCGGGGACTGCCTGTTCGCGTACGGATCGCTGATGTATCCGGAAGTCTGGCGGTTGGTGACCGGCGGCGGGCACCCCCGGGAGCCCGCCCGCATCGACGGCTTCAACCGGCGGCGGCGCAAAGGAGAGGTGTATCCGGTGGTTTACACCGGCTCCGAGTCGGTCGACGGGATCCTCTACTGGGGCCTGTCCGCCGGCGAGCTGGAGCGGCTGGACCGTTTCGAGGGTTCCGAGTATGAACGGCGGCGGGTTGCCACGACCACCGCCGCCGGCCGGAGGGTGGAAGCCTGGGTCTACCTCTTCACCGGCGATCCGCGGGAGCTGGCGGAAGACCCTTGGGATCCGGGATGGTTCGAACGGGAGGGCCTGGCGGTTTTCCTGGGCCGTTATCGGGGGTTCCAGTCCACAGCGGCGGGGGAGCAGGGAGGCGGCTGATCCGGGGTGGATCACTCGAAGGGCGCGGATCACGCGGATCACGCGGATCACACGGATCACACGGATCACACGGATCACACGGATCACACGGATCACAC
>CAZGEH010000020.1:0-33226 GCA_964524795.1 uncultured Acidobacteriota bacterium | reverse complement strand
GAAGGCGGGCGGACGGTGGGTGCCGGCACCATTACCGAGATCCTGGAATAACCGGGCTCCACAGGTGAGAGATCAAGCATGCTTGACGAGAAAATCAGAATTCGACTGAAGGCCTACGATCACCAGGTGCTGGACCAGTCCACCCGGGAGATCGTGGAAATTGCGAGGCGCACCGGCGCGCGCGTGTCGGGCCCGGTGCCGCTGCCGACCAAGATCAGCCGCTACACGGTGCTGCGTTCCCCGCACGTGGACAAGAAGTCGCGGGAACAGTTTGAGATGCGCACTCACAAGCGGCTGGTCGACATCCTGGAGCCGACCCCGCAGACGGTGGATGCCCTGATGAAGCTGGATCTGCCGGCGGCGATCGACGTGGAAATCAAGGCCTTTGGGACGGAGAAGGACTGAAACGATGGTGGAAGGGTTGATCGGGAAGAAGCTGGGGATGACACAGGTGTTCGCCGACACCGGGGAAGCAGTCCCGGTGACGGTCATCCAGGTCGGCCCGTGCGTGGTGGTCGACAAGCGCGAAACCGGAGGCGTCGAGATGGTACAGCTCGGTTTCGTGGACCCCAGGCGGAAGATCAAGGTGAACAAGCCCCTGGCCGGCCACTTCAAGAAGGCAGGAGTCCCGCCGGCCCGCCCGCTGAAGTCGTTCCGTTTGTGGAATGACGGCGGGGCCGGGGTCAACGTGGGGGACCGCATCCTGGTGCAGGACGTTTTTGCGGTGGACCAGTTGGTGGACGTCACCGGACGTGTCAAGGGCCGCGGCTTCCAGGGCGTCGTGAAGCGTCATGGTTTCCGCGGCGGCCGGGCGACCCATGGATCGATGTTCCACCGCGCCCCGGGATCGATCGGCGCCAGCGCCTACCCCAGCCGGGTACTGCCCGGAATGCGGGCAGCCGGCCGCATGGGCAACAATCAGGTCAAGATCCGGCGCCTGCGGGTGGTCAGTGTCGACAGTGAGAATCACCTGCTCCTGGTCAAGGGCTCGGTGCCGGGGACCCGGGGGGGCTATGTCTGGGTCACGCGTTCCTTCTGAGAGTGAGAAGTCCGATGGCGGAAGTGCAGGTCAGGAATCTCAAGAATGAAATCGTCGGCAAGCTGGAGCTGGCCGACGAAGTGTTCAATTACGAGGCCAGTCCGACCCTGGTCTGGGAGGCGGTAACCGCTTTCCTGGCGGGGCGGCGCAAGGGGACCCACGCCACCAAGAACCGGGCCCTGGTCAGCGGCAGCGGCAAGAAACTCTGGCGCCAGAAGGGTACCGGACGAGCCCGGATCGGCAGCATCCGCAGTCCCTTGTGGCGCAAGGGCGGCACGGTGCACGGTCCGCAACCCCGGGATTACAGCCAGGACTTTCCCAAGCAGAAACGGCGGGGGGCCATGAAGCTCGTGCTGTCGGACAAGCTCCGCAATCAGCAACTGGTAGTGCTGGAGAACCTGGCCCTGGAGTCGCACCGCACGAAGGATTTTGTGGCCTTGCTGAAGGCGCTCGATCTGCAGCGAAAGGTGCTGGTGGTGGACGACCGCGGAAACCGGGCCCTGTATCTGGGGGCGCGCAACGTCCCGACGGTGCGGACGGTTTCGCCGGAGGGAGTCAACGTCTATGACCTGGTGTCCCATGACGTCCTGCTGTTTTCCAGGGACGCCGTGCTGAAGTTGCAGGAGGTACTGGCCCGATGAGCGTCTACGAGATCATTCGCGCACCGCACATCTCGGAGAAGGGAACCGCCCTGGCTGAACGGGAGCGTCAGGTGGTCTCGCTCGAGGTGCGGCGCGACGCCAACAAGCACCAGGTCAAGGAAGCTGTAGAGAAAGTTTTCAACGTCAAGGTGGAAGCGGTGCGGACGGCGAATTTCCGCGGCAAGATCAAGCGCCGCGGCCGGACGCTGGGCAAGCGGTCCGACTGGAAAAAGGCTTACGTGACGCTGAAGCCGGGACACAAGATCGAGTTCATTGAAGGGGTCTAGTCATGCCTATCAAAAGCTTTAAGCCGACCTCACCGGGGACTCGGTTCCGGACGGTGAACACGGCGGAAGAGTTGACGGACATCAAGCCGCTGAAGCGGCTGACCGTAGGCAAGAAGCGGATCAGCGGCCGAGGCTCCACCGGACAGATCTGCGTCCGGCGTCGCGGCGGCGGACACAAGCGGCGGTACCGGATTGTCGACTTCCGCCGGGACAAGGACGGGATCGTCGCCCGGGTCGCGGCGCTGGAATACGACCCCAACCGCGGAGCGCGGATCGCCCGGCTGCATTACGCGGACGGAGAGAAGCGTTACATCCTGGCTCCGGACGGGCTTAAGGTGGGCGACAAGGTGGTGTCAGGTCCCGGTTCCGACATTGTGCCGGGCAACTGCCTGCCCATGATCAACATCCCGGTGGGCACGACCATCCACAACATCGAGCTGGCGCGGGGCAGGGGCGGCCAGTTGGCGCGGGGTGCCGGTGTGGCGGCGCAACTGGTGGCCAAGGAGGGGGATTACGCCCAGGTCCGCCTGCCGTCGGGCGAGGTGCGGAAGGTTCACATTCTGTGCCGGGCCACCATCGGCCAGGTGGGCAACGCGGATCACGAAAATGTTTCGGTGGGCAAGGCGGGGGCTACCCGCTGGCGCGGCCGGCGTCCCAAGGTCCGGGGTGTGGCCATGAACCCGGTGGATCACCCCATGGGAGGCGGCGAGGGTAAGACCTCGGGCGGACGTCATCCCTGCTCTCCGTGGGGGTGGAAGACCAAGGGTTACAAGACGCGGAAGAACAAGCTGACCGAGAAGTTCATTGTCCGCCGCCGGAGCAAGGGGAGATAGTATGCCGCGATCGCTGAAGAAGGGACCGTTTATCGACGACCACCTGCTGAAGAAGGTGGCGCATGCCGTCGAATCGAAGGACCGGACCGTGATCAAGACGTGGTCCCGTCGATCGACGATCATCCCGGAGATGGTGGGGCTGACCATCGCTGTCCACAATGGAAAGAAGTTCGTGCCCATCTATATCACCGAGAACATGGTGGGCCACAAGTTGGGCGAGTTTGCTCCGACGAGGACCTTCAAGGGACATACCAGCAAGACGGAGCGCGCCTCCAAAGTGAAGTGACGGGGCTCAAGACCATGGAAGTGAAAGCCACAGCCAGATTTGTCAAGGGGTCGCCGCAGAAGGCCCGCCTGGTCATTGATCTGATTCGCGGAAAGAAGGTGGGCGAGGCCCTGAGCATCCTGAAGTTCTCCCGGCGCCGTTCCGCCCGGGCGATCCAGAAGGTTTTGCGGTCGGCGATCGCCAACGCCGAGCAGCAGGGACCGGAGGTCGCGGTGGATGACCTGTTTGTCAAGGAAGCTTATGTCGACCTGGGCCCCACCAAGATGCGGTACCGGATGCGTCCGGCGCCGATGGGCCGCGCCTACCGCCAGCGCAGGCGCCAGAGCCACATCACGATTCGCGTGTCCAATGAGGAATAGGAGGTAGCAGCTTGGGTCAGAAAGTGCATCCTTACGGGTTTCGACTGGGGGTCAATCGGACCTGGAAGTCCCGCTGGTTTGCCAAGAAGCATTATGGCGACCTGCTGCATGAAGACCTCCGCATCAAGAAGATGCTGAAACGGCGGTTCTACTCCGCCGGGATCTCCCGCATCGAGACCGAGCGGGCGGCCAACAAGCTGACGGTGATCATCCACACTTCGCGTCCAGGCATCATCATCGGACGCAAGGGTGCGGAGATTGAAAAGTTGAAAGCGGAACTGCAGCGGGAAACCGGCCGGGAAGTCTTCATCAGCATCCAGGAGGTCAACAAGCCCGAGCTGGATCCGCAACTGGTGGCGGAGAACATCGCCCAGCAGTTGGAAAAGCGGGTGGCTTTCCGCCGGGCCATGCGGAGAACGGTGGACACCGCCCTGCGGTTCGGCGCCAACGGCATCAAGGTGTGCTGTGCAGGCCGCCTCAACGGAGCCGAGATCGCCCGGACCGAGTGGTATCTGCACGGCCGGCTGCCGCTGCATACGCTGCGGGCGGATATCGAGTACGGCTTTGCCGAGGCGTATACCACCTACGGCGTGGTCGGCGTCAAGGTCTGGGTTTACAAGGGTGAAATCTTCGGCGGCCGGCCCGCCGGAAAGTAGCGGAGACGAGCCATGTTGATGCCAAAGAAGGTGAAGTTCCGCCGACGTCAGAAGGGGCGGATGAAGGGCATGGCGACGGCCGGGAACACCGTGGCTTTCGGTGAGGTCGGCCTGAAGGCGCTGGAGCCCGGCTGGATCACCAACCGCCAGATCGAAGCCGCCCGTATCGCCATGACTCGGTACACCAAGCGCGGTGGGCGGATCTGGATCCGGATCTTTCCGGACAAACCCATCACCAAGAAGCCGGCGGAAACCCGCATGGGCAAGGGCAAGGGTGCGCCGGAAGGCTGGGTGGCGGTGGTCAAGCCAGGACGCATCCTGTATGAGATGGAGGGGTTGCCGGTCGATGTGGCCAAGGAGGCCATGCGGCTGGCGGCAGCCAAGCTGCCCATCAGGACCAAGTTCGTGACACGGTTCGGTGAGTGATGAAAGCGTCAAAGATCAGAGAAATGTCGCCGGATGAACTGGCCCGCGAGGAGCGCGAACTGGAGAAACAGCTTTTCCAGCTGCGGATCCAGAAGGCGACCAGCCAGTTGGACAACATTTGCAAGATCCGCCAGGTCCGAAAGGATCTGGCCCGAGTCAAGACGGTGATCGCGGAAAAGGGTGCACGGTGATGGAACAGGAAACAAGAGCGCCGGGCCGCCGAAACGTCAAGGTCGGCCGTGTGGTCTCCAACGCGATGCAGAAGTCGGTGGTGGTCGCCGTCGACCGGCTGGTGGAGCATCCGCTGTACGGCAAGACCATCAGGCGGACCAGCAAGTTCATGGCGCATGACGAGAACAACGACTGCAAGGTGGGAGACAAGGTCCGAATTGTCGAGACCCGTCCTCTCAGCAAGCGGAAACGCTGGATGGTCAGCGAGATCCTGGAAAGGGCGAAGGAGTAGACCATGATTCAGATGCGCACCATGCTGAATGTGGCCGACAACTCCGGCGCGCGCAGGATTGCCTGTATCGCCCCGGTGGGTGGCGATGCCGGTCTCAAGGCCGGGCTCGGAGACATCATTACCGCCTCGGTCAAGGAGGCGACCCCTGACGGCACAGTCAAGAAGGGCGACGTGGTCAAGGCGGTGGTGGTCCGGATGCGGAAAGAACAGCGCCGTCCCGACGGTTCCTACATCCGCTTCGACGAGAATGCGGCGGTTCTGATCAACAACCAGAAGGAGCCGATTGGAACCCGTGTCTTCGGTCCAGTGGCCCGGGAACTCCGGGACAAGCAGTTCATGCGGATCGTGTCGCTGGCGCCGGAAGTGCTTTAGGCAGGAAACATGCTACACGTCAAGAAGAACGATCAGGTGAAGGTTCTGGCAGGGCGGGATGCCGGCCGGACGGGACGCGTCCTGCGAGTGTTCCCGGACAAGAACCGGGCGCTGGTGGAAAACGTCAACACCGTCAAACGCCACACCCGGCCGAACCCCCAGCGCAACATCCAGGGGGGCATCGTGGAGCGGGAGGCCCCGATCCATCTGTCCAACCTGCAGGTGGTGTGTCCGGAATGCGGAAAGCCGGCCCGGGTGGGCTTCCAGGTGCTCTCCGATGGCAAGAAGGTCCGCACCTGCAAGGCCTGCGGCGGGACCATCGACAAGTAGTGAGGCGATGATGGCGAGACTCAGGGAACTCTACAAACAGGAGGTGGTGCCGGCCTTGATCAGGCAGTTCGGCTACACCAACCCGATGGCGGTGCCCCGCATCGCCAAGGTGGTGCTGAACGTGGGGGTCGGCGAGGGAACCACCAACCCGCGGCTGTTGGATTCGGTGGCGGAGGAGTTGGCCGCCATCACCGGGCAGAAGCCCGTGATCAAGAAGGCCCGCAAGGCGATCGCGGGCTTCAAGTTGCGGGCCGGCATGCCGATCGGAGTCATGGTCACGCTGCGCCGGGAGCGGATGTATGAGTTCCTGGACCGCCTGATGAACATCGCGCTGCCCCGGGTCCGTGACTTCCGGGGCGTTTCTCCCGGCGCTTTCGACGGCCGGGGCAACTACACGCTCGGCATCCGGGAACAACTGATCTTTCCCGAACTGGATGCCGGCCGTGTGGAGCGGGTTTACGGAATGAACATAACGGTGGTCACCACGGCGAAGTCCGATGAGGAAGCCCGCTTCCTGCTCGACCAGCTGGGGATGCCTTTCCAGAAACGAGAAGAGCGGGGGGCTGCGGCTTCCCGTCAGGCAGTCAAGCATGGCTAAGAAATCACTGATTGCAAAACAGCAGAGGAAACCCAAGTTCTCGACCCGGGCTTATACCCGTTGCCGGCGTTGCGGACGCCCGCGAGGCTATCTGAGGAAGTTCCAGCTCTGCCGCCTGTGCTTCAGGGAACTGGCGTTACGGGGAGAGATCCCCGGCGTGACCAAGGCGAGCTGGTAGGTTGCGGGGGCCGGAGGCTCAGCCTCGAGCCCGGCCCGGTCGGGAGGAGTTGACGACACATGGCGGTGATCGATCCAATCGCGGATTTCTTGACCCGGATCCGGAACGCCCAGATGGCGGCCCACGAGACGGTGACGGTTTCCCATTCCAAGGCCAAGGAGGCCATCGCCCGAATCCTGAAGGAGGAGGGCTATATCGTCGGTTACGTGGTGGGCGCAGACGGCGGACTGAAGAACATCACGCTCACCCTGAAGTACGTGGGTGATCGGGAACCGGCGATCCGGAAGCTGACCCGGCTCAGCCGGCCGGGCCGGCGGCGGTATGTGGGCAAGGAAGATATCCCGCAGGTGCTGGGCGGACTCGGGATCACGATTCTGTCCACCTCCAGGGGGCTGATGACCGGGCGGGAGGCCCGCCAGCAGGGCCTCGGAGGGGAACTGCTGCTCGAGGTGTACTAAGGCGAGGACGTCATGTCGCGAATCGGCAAACAGATCATCAAGTTGCCCTCCGGCGTCAAGGTGGCCGCGGTTGGGCCGAAAGTCACTGTGGAAGGCCCTAAGGGCCGGCTGGAAATCCCGGTTCCGAAGGGAATTGGAGTCGAGACGGGCGACGGCACCGTCAGCCTCCGGCGTGAAGCCGATACTCCGGACCTGCGGGCCAGGCACGGCCTGACCCGTGCCCTGGTGGCCAACGCCGTGAAAGGTGTCAGCACGGGTTTCGAGAAAAAGCTGGACGTGGTGGGAATCGGTTACAAGGTGGAGGTGCGCGGAAAGTTCGTCAACCTGTCGTTGGGTCATTCCCACCCCATTGACTATCCGATTCCGGAGGGGCTCAAGATCTCGGTGGAGAGGGAGCCGCGGACGATCCAGAACTATGTCTCGACCATCAAGATCGCCGGCGCGGACCGCTATCTGGTAGGTCAGGCCGCCGCCGAGCTGCGGTCGCTGCGGCCGCCGGACGCCTACAAGGGCAAGGGAGTCCGGTATTCCACCGAGACGGTGAAGACGAAGACCGGCAAGAAGGGGGCATAGCAGCGGATTATGGCGAAGCATCGGAGCCGTTCAGAACGACGAAGGGCGATTCACCTGCGCGCGCGGCGCAAGGTCCTGGGTACGGCGGACCGCCCCCGCCTGTGTGTTTTCCGCAGCCTGAAACATATCTACGCCCAACTGGTGGACGACGCGGCCCACCGGACCCTGACCACCGTCTCCTCGTTGAAGGTGGACGGGAAGAAGCTGCCAAACGGGGGCAATGTCTCCGCCGCCCGCGAGGTGGGACTGGCTGTCGCCGCCAAGGCAAAGGCGTTGGGGGTCACCCGTGTGGTTTTCGACCGCAATGGGAACATTTATACCGGCCGCATCAAGGCCCTGGCCGAAGCGGCCCGGGAAGGCGGCCTCGAATTCTAGGGGTGGACGCATGGCGAACGTGGAAACTGCAGAACAGGAACTGAAAGACCAGGTGGTCTCCATCCGGCGCGTGACCAAGGTGGTCAAGGGCGGCAAGAACCTGAGCTTCAGTGCGCTGGTGGTGGTCGGGGACCAGGCCGGCCGCGTCGGCTTCGGACTGGGCAAGGCCAAGGAAGTCCCTTCGGCGATCCGCAAGGGTCTGGAACGCGCCAAGAAGAGCATGATCCAGGTTCCCATGGCCGGCACCAGCATTCCCCACGCTGTCGTGGGCCGTTACGGATCGGGCCAGGTGCTGCTCAAGCCGGCGGTGGCCGGGACCGGTGTGATTGCCGGCGGACCCGTACGGGCCGTGATGGAATCGGCGGGAATCCGGGACGTGGTGACCAAGTCGATCGGCTCGCCCAACCCCCATAACGTCATCAAGGCGACTTTCGCCGGTCTGGCCCAGCTCCGGAGTCCGGAACAGGTGGCCAACCTGCGCGGCAAGACGGTGGAAGAGCTGTAGGAACCGAGGCGCAAGATGGCGAAACAGAAGAAAACGGTACGCATCAAGTACGTGCGCAGCGCCGTCGGCCGGCCCCGTCCCCAGCGGGAGGTGATCCGGGGACTCGGTTTCAGCCGACTGAACCAGGTGGTGGAACGTGAGGACTCCCCAGCCGTCCGCGGCATGATCCGCAAGGTAAGCCACCTGCTCGAAGTGCTTGAAGGAGACAAGTCGTGAGCTTCCAGTTGCATGAACTGACACGCTCCAAGGGGGCGAACCGACCGAAGAAGCGAGTCGGGCGGGGACCCGGTTCCGGGCTTGGCGTGCGCGCCGGGCGCGGGCAGAAGGGACAGAAGTCCCGCAGCGGTTACGCCCGGCGGGCCGGATTCGAGGGGGGCCAGATGCCGCTGTTCCGCCGGCTCCCCAAGCGGGGATTCAAGAATCCTTTCCAGAAACAGTATGTCGTCGTCAACGTGTCGGCCCTCAACCAGTTCGACGCCGGCACCGAAGTCACGCCGGAACTGCTGGTTGGCAGCGGTCTGGTCAAGGATCTCCGTGACGGCCTGCGCATCCTCGGAGAGGGCAAACTGGAGAAGAAACTGACAGTCCGGGCGCACCATTTCAGCGGGTCCGCGCGCGCCAAGATTGAAGCCGCCGGCGGAACCGCAGAGGTCTTGAGCTGATGGCTGAGATCACGTCGCTGCAGGCGGGATTCAGGAATATCCTGAAGGTTCCCGATCTGCGCAACCGCATCCTGTTCATGCTGGCCCTGCTGGCGGTTTATCGGGTGGGGAGCTTCATCCCCACCCCGGGCATCGACAGCCAGGCCCTCCAGGAATTCTTTGCGCAGCAGGGTGGGACCATCTTCGGGATGTTCAACATGTTCGTGGGCGGCAACCTGAGCCGGTTGTCGATTTTCGCCCTGGGCATCATGCCGTACATCACGGCATCGATCATCCTGCAGTTGCTGACGGTGGTCTGGCCGTATCTGGAACGGCTCTCCAAGGAGGGGGAGCTGGGCCGCAAGAAAATCAATCAGTACACCCGTTACCTGACGGTCGGACTTTCGGCTTTCCAGGGTTTTTTCACGGCGGTGGCCCTGGAGCAAACCGAGTCCACACCGCCCATCGTTCCGGATCCCGGGTGGGCGTTCCGCCTCCTCACCATGGTCACCCTGACCACCGGCACGGTGCTGGTCATGTGGCTGGGTGAACAGATCACCGAACGGGGAATCGGCAACGGCATCTCCCTCATCATCTTCGCGGGGATCGTCGTCGGCTTGCCGCACGCCGCCTACACGCTGGTCCAGGACTGGCAGTCCGGCGACCGGACCGTCTTCACCATCCTGTTCCTGCTGATCATGATGCTGGCGGTGACGGCGGGGATCGTGGCCGTGGAAAGGGCGCAGAGACGCATCCCCGTCCAGTACGCCAAGCGCGTGATGGGACGTCGGGTATACGGGGGACAGGCGACCCACCTGCCGCTGCGCATCAACTCGGGCGGCGTCATCCCGGTCATCTTTGCCGCCTCCATCGTCGCCTTTCCTTCCACCTTGGGTATGGTGTTCGAAGGGGAGTGGGTCAAGTGGCTGACCCAGCAGCTTGCCCAGGGCTACCCGCTCTACAACCTTTTGTATATCGGCGGAATCGTCTTTTTCACGTTCTTTTACGTCAGCATCATCTTCAATCCCGACGAGGTGGCGGACAACATCCGCAAGTACGGCGGGTACGTCCCCGGGATCCGTCCGGGCCGCAAGACGGCCGAGTACATCGATGCCGTGCTGAGCCGGCTGACAGCGGTGGGAGCCGCCTACCTCGTGGTGGTCTGTCTGATCCCCGAGTTCCTGATCACTGGTTTCAAGGTGCAGCCGATCCCGTTCATTGGGGTACCGCTGGACGATTTCCTCAACACCTATGACCTGGACTTCATCACTACCGGTCTGGGCGTCAACTTCTACTTCGGCGGCACCTCGCTGCTGATCGTGGTGGCCGTTGCCATGGACACCGTCCAGCAGATTGAGTCGCAATTGATCATGCGCCACTACGAAGGGTTCCTGAAGAAGGGTCGGGTCCGGGGACGCCGCGGATGATCGGAGCGCGCTATGGTGACGGAAGCGAAGGGTCAGCCCTATATCGTCATTCTGATGGCTCCTCCAGGCGGGGGCAAAGGTACCCAGGCCAAGCTGCTGGTGGAGGAATTCGGCCTGATCCACTACTCCACCGGGGACATTCTGAGGGAAGAAGCGCGCCGGGGGACTCCCGCCGGATTGCAGGCGCGGGCGTACATGGAAGCCGGCGAACTGGTCCCCGACGAGATTCTGGGCGGCATCGTCCGGGAACGGCTGGCGGCCCTTCGTCCGGGCCAGGGGTGCATACTGGACGGCTATCCGCGCAATCTGTCACAGGCCCGGTTTCTGGAAGAAATCCGGGGGGACATGCCCTGCACGGTGATCAATATTGAGGTTCCGGAAGAGGTCCTGGTCCGGCGGCTAGCGGGCCGGCGGACTTGCCCGACCTGTGGAAGGGTGTATAATGTCCATTTTTCTCCGCCACGGGTGGCAGAGAAGTGCGACGACTGCGGGTCGGAACTGCAGCGCCGGAAAGACGATCAGGCGGAAGTGGTCCGGGAGCGCCTGCGCGTTTATCGGGAGACCACGCGTCCGGTGGTGGATTTCTACCGGGGTCTGCCGGGCTACCACGAGGTGGACGGCAGCGGCGACACGGCCCAGGTGTTTGAGGCCGTCAGCACGGCGGTCGGGATCCTGGCGTCATGATCTTCCGGAAAGGCAAAAGCGACCTGGAGCGTATGCTGAAGGCCAACCAGATTGTTGGCAGCGTGCTGGCTCGTCTTGGATCGCTGGTCCGGCCCGGGATCTCGACGCTGGAACTGGACCAGGTGGCCGAGGACATGATCAGAACCGCCGGGGGCATACCGGCGTTCAAGGGCTATCGGAATCCGCAGGCGCGGACGCCGTATCCGGCGACGCTGTGCACGTCGGTCAACGACGAGATCGTGCACGGGATCCCGCGCTCCGACAAGCTGTTGAAAGAAGGGGATATTTTGGCGATCGACGTAGGTGTCCGCTATGAGGGCTTCTACGGCGACGCCGCCTGGACGTTTCCGGTGGGGCGGATCTCCCCGGAAGCGCAGAAACTGCTGGAGGTCACACGGCAGGCGTTGTATTTGGGAATTGATCGGGCGCGGGTCGGAAATCGGGTCTCGGACATCTCGGCGGCCATCCAGTCCCACGTGGAGTCTCATGGTTTTTCGGTGGTGCGGGATTTTGTCGGGCACGGGATCGGCCGTTCGCTGCATGAGGAACCGGCGATCCCCAACTTCGGTGCTCCAGGCAGGGGTCCGCGGCTGCGGAACGGGATGGTGCTGGCCATCGAACCGATGGTCAACAGCGGCGGGCCCGGCAGCCGGGTGCTGGACGACTATTGGACAGCGGTGACAACCGACGGGGGCTTCAGCGCACATTTCGAGCATTCGGTGGCGGTAACGGACGCCGGTCCTTGGGTGTTGAGCGAGTGGAACTGACGAAGGGGCAACCGCGTGTCGAAAAAGGAAGAGGCTATCGAGGTAGTCGGGACGGTGGTGGAAACGCTGCCCAACGCCATGTTCAGGGTGGAACTGGAAAGCAAACACGAGGTCTTGGCACACGTTTCCGGGAAGATGAGGAAATACTTCATCCGGATCCTGCCGGGTGACAAGGTCAAGGTGGAGTTGTCGCCCTATGACCTCACCCGGGGGCGGATCGTCTACCGGTACAAGTGAGGGTTCACGGGCCGGGGGGGATGAAGAGGTTCAAAGGTGTAAAGGTTCAAAGGTTTAAAGGTTCAAGGGTTCAAGGGTAGAGCCGGGGGTTAGTGGAGCTGGAGATGAAAGTACGGGCATCGGTGAAACGCATCTGTATCAAGTGCAAGATCATCCGCCGCGCCGGTGTGGTGCGGGTGATCTGCACCAATCCGAAGCATAAGCAGCGTCAGGGCTGATCTCAGGGACAGGTAGAACCATGCGTATTGCGGGCGTCAACATTCCGGATCACAAACGGGTGCAGATTGCGCTGACCTACATCTACGGGATCGGCAAGTCCCGGGCCAAGAAGATCTGCGATAAGGCGGGGATTGATGTCTATCGGAAAGTCAACACCCTGACTGAAGAGGAAGCTGGGCGCATCCGCCAGATTATCCAGGACGAGGGACGGGTGGAAGGAGATCTCCGCAAGGAGGTCCAGCTCAGCATCAAACGCCTCATGGACATCGGATGCTATCGCGGCTTGCGGCATCGCCGGGGCCTGCCCGTGCGCGGCCAGCGGACCCATACCAACGCCCGGACCCGCAAGGGACCACGCAAGGGTCGGATCGGACGTACCAAGAAGACCGCTGCCAAGTAAACAGGACTGCGGCGGTAAGGAAGATTCATGGCGAAGACAGCGAAGACTGCGAAGAAAAAGACGGCAAAGAAACGGGAGCGCAAGCTGGTGTCTCACGGAATCGCCCACATCCAGGCCACCTTCAATAACACGCTGATCACCATCAGCGACCTGGAGGGCAACGTCCTGGCCCAGGCCAGCGCCGGCAGCCAGGGCTTCAAGGGCAGCCGAAAGAGCACGCCCTTTGCAGCCTCCCAGGCGGCCCATTCGGCGGCGGCCCACGCGCGGGACCAGTACGGCATGAAATATTGCGACGTGAGGATCAAGGGACCCGGGGCGGGCCGGGAGGCGGCTATCCGGTCGCTGCAGGCGGCCGGACTTGAAGTCAAGTCCATCAAGGACGTGACCCCGATCCCGCACAACGGCTGCCGGCCTCCCAAACGGAGGCGGGTCTGAACCCTGAAGTGTGGGTCCCGGGACCTCGCCCGTCCCGCGAGCCTCGAGCAGAAACGATCGTGGTTGTGGAGGAATCGGATTGGCTAGATACATAGGCCCGGTCTGTAGGTTGTGTCGAAGAGAGGGAACCAAACTGTTCCTGAAGGGACAGCGCTGCTTCACCGACAAGTGCGCCATCGAGAAACGCAACTTCGCTCCCGGCGAACACGGCCGGGCGTTTTTCCGGCGGCGGCAACTGGTCGGCTATGGCCTCCAGTTGCGCGAGAAGCAGAAGGTGAAGCGAAACTACGGTGTCCTGGAGCGGCAGTTCCGGAGCTACTTCGAAAAGGCGGCCCGCCGCAAAGGCGTCACCGGCGAAGTCCTGCTCCAGATGCTGGAGCGGCGCCTGGACAACGTGGTTTTCCGCCTGGGCTTTGGAAGTTCCCGGACCCAGGCCCGCCAGTTGGTCCGCCACGGGCATATCCGTGTCAACGGACGCAAGCTGACGATCCCGTCGTTTCTGGTGGGCAAGGGTGACGAGATCTCGGTCCGGCAGCGCAGCCGCAAGAACCCGCAGATTCTGGCGGCTATCGAGAGCGTTGGAGGGCGCGGAGTCCCGCAGTGGCTGAGTCTCGACCGCGACAATTTCAGCGGACAGGTGCTGGAACTTCCCACCCGGGAGGAAATCAAGATTCCCATCGAGGAATCCCTGATCGTGGAGTTGTACTCCAAGTAAAGCCCGGAACGGGTGCCGGCAGGCCCCGGCCGGCACGCTTTTTCTACATCGGAGATTGAGTCTATGAGAGGTTTCCAGAAGCCCAAGCGCTTGGCCTGTGATATGGAGACGTTAAGCTCCACCTTCGGGCATTTCTATGCCCAGCCGTTCGAGCGGGGGTTCGGCACCACCATCGGCAACGCGCTGCGCCGTATCCTGCTCTCCTCGATTGAGGGTGCGGCGGTGACCGCGGTCAAGATCGACGGCGTGCTGCATGAATTCACCTCCATCCCCGGGGTACGCGAAGACGTCACGGACATCATCATGAACGTTAAGCAGATCCCGCTGAAACTTCATGTGGATTACCCCAAGACGCTGTACCTCGAGAAATCAGGCGAGGCTGCCGAACTCAAGTCCGGCGATTTCAAACCGGACCCCGAGGTGGAGATCCTGGACCGCAACATCCATATCGCCACTCTGAACGAGACCGCGAATTTCCGTATGGAGGTGAGGGTGAAGCCAGGGCGGGGCTACGTCTCCGCTGACGAGAATTTCGAGAAAGACCTGGGGATCGGCTACATTCCCGTAGACTCGGTCCACTCCCCGATCCGGAAAGTCAATTACTGGGTGGAGGCCGCCCGCCTGGGTCATTCTACGGATTATGACCAGTTGAATCTGGACGTGTGGACCGACGGCAGCATCCGGCCGCAGGAAGCCGTGGCGCGGGCAGCCAAGATTCTGAAAGACCACCTTCTCATCTTCATCAACTTCGAGGACGACCTGGAGGAGGCTGGCGGGCTTGGCGACGGCCGGATCGAGATCGCCAACGAAAACCTGAACCGGTCGATCGAAGAGCTGGAGCTCTCCGTTCGCTCCTATAACTGCCTGAAGAACGCCAATATCCAGACCATCGGCGAACTGGTGACCCGCAGTGAGACCGAGATGCTCAAGACCAAGAACTTCGGCCGGAAATCGCTGAACGAAATCAAGGAAATCCTGGCCGACATGGGCCTCTCCTTCGGGATGAAAGTGGACAGCCGGGGACGATTGATCCGCGGCCCCCAGCCGGAAACGCCGCCGGCGGAAGAGGCGGGGCAAGCCTGAACCTGCGATGATTGGCGCCGGATTCGGTCCGGTTTGAAGTGAACGATAGCGGAGGAAGTCATGCGACACCGTTGGGGCGGGCGCAAGCTCGGCAGAACCAGCAGTCATAAACGGGCCCTGATGCGAACCATGGTGACCGAGTTCTTCGAAAACGAGAAGATGGTCACCACTCTCTTCAAGGCGAAAGAACTTCGGCCGGTGGCTGAGAAAATGATCACCCTGGGCAAGCAGGGCTCCCTCCACGCCCGGCGCCGCGCCCTCGCCTTTTTGCGGAGCAAGAGCACTGTCTTCAAGCTCTTCGATTCCCTGGCACCCCGCTTCGCCGACCGTAACGGCGGCTATACGCGGATCCTCCGCCTGGGTGCCCGTCCCGGGGACGCCGCGGAAATGGCGTTAATCGAATTTGTCGACGCCCAGGACCAGGCAGCCAGGCGCCAGAAGGAAGCCGAGAAAAAAGAGGCCGCCAAGCCCAAAAAGAAAGAAGCCGCCGAGGCTAAGAGCCAAACCGCCGAGGATTCCGCGGAACCGGAAGCCCCACCGGAGGCGGAGGAGCCGAAGAAGCCCCGGCGTTCCCGGCGGACAAAGTCTGCCTCAGAGTGACTCGGACACGGGAGTCGGCAGTCGGGGATCGGAAGCCGGAAGTCTGGGGGACCTGATTGTCGCTTACCCCTCCAAACCCTGTCGAGCCGCGGCAGAGCCAGTGCCTGAGAACTCCCGTTGCGCAGCCAACCGGTGCAAGCAGGGTAATCCGAGGCGGGCAGTGTCAGCTTTCCCTTGCGGCTGTGCGCTCCTTGAAACGCTCCTGACTCCGTCTCCCGACTTCTGAGTCCGGAATCCTGCTACCCCACCAGGGCCCGCCACAGGACGGCGATTCCGACGTAAACCAGCCAGGGAACCGCAACCAGAAACACGCCTTTGCCTACGGACATGCGGCTGGACACCTTGGAGACCCCCAGACCCAGCAGATAAATGACATAGAGGGTGATGATGTCCACCGAGCTCAGGAGGCGGTTCAGGATGGGAGACTCCCGCGCATCCACCAAGTGTCCCAGGTTGGTGTAAAGCGGATTCTGGATGTCGATGTCCTGGGGATCCGGCGCCAGCAGAATGACCAGTATCATCAAGACTCCGCCCACAAGGCCCATGAAGAACAAAGCATGGCTGGTGACACCCAGCATCTTGAGAAAACTGGTCTCACTCCCTGCCAGGTAGACCATCAACATCAGGATCCCGGCCAGGGCGACCATCATGATGGGGTTGGCCAGGACCGGTCCCACCCACAGCATCACCTTGTAAAAAGGACTGTTGGTAATGGTTTCCACCTGCTGCCGGATCTCGTCGCTGGTCATCCGCTGACCGGCAGGACTGTTGCGAAGCTGGCTCTCCATCACCTGGGCCATATCGATCCGGCTGTACGTGACCCAGGCGGCAGCCAAACTGATAACGATGGAGACCACCATCGCCAGCACGAAGGTCGGCCTTCGAGCGATGGCTGCGAAGGTCTTTCCCGGCTCCAGCACCACCCCGATCAGGCGCTGGATGCTCCCCATGTCTTCCTGCAACCCAGGCTCTGCCCCCGGTACCTGGGCCGTCACTTCTTGTTCCTGCATGGTTGTCCTCCTCCCGATGTCCGGCCGAATCGGCGTTCGAAACCGGGGATACGCCCATCGCTTGCGCTTCATTCATGCAAGCGGCGCCCCGGACTGAGGCATTTCCCTGCCGATATCGTTTCGACAGCAGGTGATTTAGCCCTATCATCGGCGGATGCGCAAGGTCTTTTTGTTGGTAACCGGACCTGCCTTCATGGGATCGCTGGCCCTGTCACCGGTCTTGGGCCAGCAGTCGGAGCTCACCCTGGAGGAACTGTTTCACCCGCAACGCAAGCTCTCTTTCGAAGGCATGCCGGTTCCCCGACTGGAGTGGCTCGCCGAGAATCACGGACTGGTCCGGTACGGGACGGACAATACCGTCGTCCGTCTCGATCCTGCGGACCCCGCCGCCGACCGTCTCCTGTGCAACCGGCAGCTCCTGGGCGAGGGTTTCGGGCGGCTTCCCGGATTCACTGCACAACGCGCTGAGCGGGCCGCCTCAGAAAGCAGCCTCCTGGTCTCACCGGACGGAGACTCGGTCCTGGTGACATGGGAGGGCGGCCTGTACCTGTTCGACGTGGCGAGTTCCACCCTGGTGCGCGCGACTACCGGCAATCCCCCGGACGAAATTCCCGAGTTCAGTCCCGATGGGAAGCGGCTGGCATTCGTCCGCGAGAACGACCTGCATCTGCTGGACCTCGCGTCCCTGGCCGTTGCACGACTCACCCATGACGGCGGTCCAAGCCTGCTCAACGGCCGGCCGGACTGGGTCTACTGGGAGGAGATCTTCCGCCGGAAGCGGCCCCACGCCTATTGGTGGAGCCCTGACTCCAGGCGGATCGCCTTTCTCCAGTCGGATGTCTCAGCTGTGCCCGAGTTCCCCCTGGTTGACGACGGCGTGCCGTATCCGAAGGTGAAGCCCACGCGCTATCCCAAGGCGGGAATGCCCAATCCGGCGGTCCGCGTCGGGGTGGTGGACGTTCTGTCCCGGGACCTGCGCTGGGTGGACTGGACCGACGCCGGCTCCGATCCGCTGGTGGTCGGATTGAACTGGTCGGCAGACGGACAGCAGCTCTATTGCCAGATCCAGGACCGCCGGCAGAGCCGCCTCGAACTGTTCGTCATGGAGGTGGCGTCCGGAAACAGGCGGCGCCTGGTGGTCGAATCCAGTCCGGGCTGGGTGGAGCCCTCCTCCGATCTGCTGGTGCTGCCTGGCGGGAAGGTCATCTGGCCGAGCGAGCGCACGGGCTTCCGGCACCTTTATCGGCTCGATCCGGGGGCGGAGCCGGTCCCCATCACTTCCGGCGGGTGGGAAGTGACCGCGGTGGCGGGGTACGAGCCCCGGACCGGGCAGGTTCTGTTCACGGCAACTCGGGACTCCATCCTCGAGGATCATCTTTACCGGGTTTCGGCGGAGGGGGGAACGGTGGAAAGATTGACCGGCGAACCCGGAGTCCACGAAGTCAAGGTGAGTCCAGATGGCCTTGGCTGGCTCGATACCTGGAGCAGCCTGGAGGTACCTCCCCGAGCCGCAGTGCGGGACGCGGATGGCCGGCTGGTAAGGCTGGTCCACGAACCCCGGGCGGAAGGTCTGGACCGGCTCAATCGGGGACGCGCCGAATTCACTTCCTTCGCGGCTCGGGACGGCTTCCGTCTGGAAGCGCTGCTAGTGTTCCCTCCTGAATTTGATCCTGCGGTCCGTCACCCGGTCCTCCTGCATGTCTACGGCGGACCCCAGTCGCCCATCGTCCGCAACCGCTGGCCTGGGGCCAATGGCCTGTGGCACCGGCTGCTGGCCGACCATGGGATTGTGATCTGCGTGGTGGATCCCCGACAGGCGTCCGGCAAAGGAGCGGTGACAGCCTGGAGCAGCCGCGGACGGTTGGGGCCGTCCGAACTGCGGGATCTGGAAGACGTGGTGGCAGAGTTGGGACGGCAACCTTGGGTCGACCGCGACCGCCTGGGGCTCTGGGGCGCCAGCTACGGGGGGTTCCTGGCCGCCTATGCCATGACCCACAGTCCGCATTTCCGCCTGGGGGCGGCAGTGGCACCGGTCACTGACTGGCATTGGTACGATTCGATTTATACCGAGCGTTACCTCGGCACTCCGGACGAAAACCCGGACGGTTACCGGGATTCCTCTGTGGTAGAGGGCGCCGCGTCGCTCCACGGGCGCCTCCTGCTGGTGCATGGCATGGATGACGATAACGTCCACCCCCAGCACACGCTACAGTTGGCGGAGAGGCTGCAGCGGGCGGGAGTGTCCTTTGACCTCATGCTGTACCCGGGAGCCGCTCACGCCATCAAGGAGCCTCGACAGGTCTACCACTATCGCAAGCTGCTCACCGAATTCGTGCTCCGGGAGTTCCAGCTTCATTGACCGCTTGCCGGCGGCGCTCAATGCACCGGCCCGCCGGGCGCGGCCCCGGACTCTTCCGACGAACTGTGCGACATGACGAAGATGTACGCCCCCACAGGCTGCCCCTCGTACTCGGTCATCAGGCTGAACTGGTACTCCGGCTCGCGGTCACCCTCGATCCGTTCTTCTTCGATGAAGGAGATGCGTTCCGGGAACATGTGGAACTCACCGAGGATCCGTTTGCCGCGCATGAGTTGCACCACATAGCTTTCGCTCCAGCGTTCCAGGTTCCAGTGAAGGTCCTCATCGTCGTAGAGGACGGCGTCCGGCGTTCCCGCCCTGATAATGCAGTTCACGTGGAGATGGAGCCAGTTCCAGAAGTCGTTGAATGACTGCGTGGGTTTTTGTCGCATCGCTCCGTGGGGAGCCAAAGCTTAGCATATTCGCGGGAATTCTGCCCCCCACCCGACCCCGGAGCCGCGAGAAGGGGTTTGCGGCCTGCGCTGGTTTCCAGGCATCATGGGAAGGGTTGAGCGCGGAGGGCAACTGCCATGCCTTTGTCTTCCTCTGAATGGATCGTCATGAACGCAGTGTGGGACCGTCCAGTGGAAAGCAGCATCCGCGATGTGTTGGAGGCCGTGGAATCTCAAACCGGCTGGGCCTATCAGTCCGTGCAGAGCCTCATGTCGCGCCTCGAGCACAAGGGTGCCCTGAGTTCGCGCATGAGAGCCAACACCCGGCTGTACACCGCCAGGCTCGGCCGGAAGGAAGCACAAGCCGAGGCTCTGCGCCACCTGAGGGAGGGCGCTTTCGGCGGTTCTTCTGCGGCATTGCTGAGGATGGTCCTCGAACCGGACACGCTGACCAGGGAGCAACAGAGAGAGCTCCGCGAGGGTCTCAAAGGGCGATTGGGCGGTTGACGAAGTGGACCCTGAACCCAGGGGCTCTTTCAATCTGCCGCCTGCGGGATCCACCTTGCCGGGGTGAAGGTCCGCCTTTTTTCTTCAGATGGCACGGCACGGGGCCGATTTCGAACCCCGGGGACAGGCCACCGCTTTCCCGTGGTAGTCTGTTCCTCGGCCACGATCCCGGGGTTTGGGCGGGCAGATCATGGTTGACTGGGACCAGGTTGAGACCGTTTTGCTGGACATGGACGGAACTCTGCTCGACCTCTATTTCGACGACTACTTCTGGCTGGAACACGTCCCCATCAGGTATGCCGAACGCCATGGCCTGGAGGTGGAAGCTGCCCGCCGGCAACTGCTGGAGCGCTACCAGAGCATGGAAGGCACGCTGGACTGGTACTGCCTCGATTTCTGGAGTCGTGAGCTCGGTATGGACATCCTGGGCCTGAAGGAGGAAGTCGACCACCTGATCTCGGTCCAGCCCTACGTGATAGAGTTTCTGGACTCCGCCCGCCGGGCCGGCAAGCGGTGCGTGCTGGTGACCAACGCCCACGGAGGCAGTCTGCGCCTCAAGATGCGGCGGACTGAGTTGGGCCGCCGACTGGATGGTCTGGTCTGCGCGCACGACTTGGGATTGCCCAAGGAAGACCCGAGGTTCTGGAACCGTCTGCAGGCGGTGGAGCCTTTCAGGCCTGACCGGACGCTGCTGGTGGACGACAGCCTGCCGGTCCTGGAATCGGCACGATCTTACGGGATCCGATACCTGATTTCAGTATCCCGGCCGAACACCCGGCGGCCTGAGAAGGACACCGGACCGTTCCCCCGCATCCGGAGTTTCAGCGACCTGCTGGTACCCGCCACGCCCAGCGGGGGTGTAACTGTTGAAGCTTCGACTCCAGGTGGGGGGAAAGAGCCGGCCCTGGGGGTCCCAGAGGGGTGCCATGATGCGTAGGATTCCGGCGTGGGCCGTGCTGATTCTGGGAATCCTCCTGGTTGACGGCCTCAGCCAGGGCCGGCTGAAAGTGGGGGATCCGGCTCCCGAATTCCGGGTCCGCCTGCTGGACGGCGCCGAGCTCGGGCTCAGCGATCTGCGGGGTCGGGTCGTCGTCCTGAATTTCTGGTTTATTGCCTGTCCCCCGTGCCTGCTGGAAATGCCGGACTTGAATGAACTGGTGGATCGTTTTGCCGGCAAGCCAGTGGTGTTTCTCGGCCTGACCCCCGACCGTCCGGCTGAACTCAGATCGTTCTTCGAATTCAGGCCGTTCAAGTACGCCATCGTCCCCGACGCCACCCCGGTGGCGGAGCTCTATGGTGTCCGTGCGGCTCCTGTTCACATGATCATCGACCCCCAGGGCCGGATCCACTCCATCCAGTACGGCGTGATCGGAGACCTGGAAAGTGAGATGGTGCGACCCATCGAGAGCCTGCTCGGGCGGTAGCTTGCGACCCTGTCGGCCGGAACGCATACTGGCCGCCATGCGAAGAGCGGCGAGCGCACTCTTGTCTGGATTGATTCTGGTGTCGGCGGTCAGTATCGTCCGGTCGGGATCCCCGCCCGCCGAGGAAAGGCAGGATCAGCGGGACGTCCTTCGGGATGCTGATCACTTCCGCGTGGAGATCACCGTTCCTGAGAAGCTGGAAGACTGGCAGGCTCGAAGGGCCTGGCTTCGGCGCAAGGTGGAGATCGATGCCGGACTGTGGCCGCCGCCGGAGCGGACCCCGCTGAACCCGCGGATCTTCGGAGAAGTCCAGGGCAGGGGCTTCACCGTGGCCAAGGTCTACTTCGAGAGCCTCCCCGGTTTTCTGGTCACCGGTAACCTGTACCGTCCCGCCGGCAGCGGACCCTTTCCGGCGGTCCTCACCCCGCACGGACACTGGAAGTACGGCCGTCTGCAGAACGGGGAAGCGGGCTCCATCCCGGGACGCTGCATCGACCTGGCCCGACAGGGCTACGTCGTGTTCAGCCCGGACATGGTCGGCTACAACGACTCCCTGCAGTTTCCTCACGACTGGAACAAGAGCCGCACCCAGCTCAGCGCCGGCAAACCTTTGCCCTACGAGCCGAGGATCCACCGCGGTGACTTCGACTTCCCGCAGGCGCGGCTGTACGGTTTGAGCCTCGGCGGTCTGCAGCTCTGGAACGCCATCCGTTCGCTGGACTTCCTCCAGCAATTGCCGGAGGTCGACGGCTCACGGCTGGGTGTGACCGGCGCCTCCGGCGGGGCGACCCAGACTCTTTTGCTTATGGCGGTAGATGACCGGGTCAAGACGGCGGCGCCGGTCAACATCATCGGACTCGCCAAGCATCCCGGCTGCCTATGCGAAAACTTCAGCGGCCTGTGGATCGACGCCTCGACTGTCGAGTTGGCGGCGACTTTCGCCCCCCGCCCGCTGTTGCTTGTCTCGGCCACGCGGGATCCCTGGACCAGCCGAACGCCCGAGGTGGAGTTCCCCCTTCTGCAGCGATTCTTCCGCCTGTGGGGTGCCGAGGCGGCACTCAGCAACGTGCATGTGGACGCCGAACACAACTACAATCTCGAGAGCCGCCAGGCGGTCTACGAGTGGTTCCGCCGCCACCTGAATCCCTCGGCTCCGGTTGTGGAGCCGGTTCCCGAAGGGTCGCCGGAGGTTGACGCTTTGGGAGACCTTCGCGTGTTCCCCGACCATGTCCTGCCGGACAATGCGCGGCACTGGCGCCAGATCATTGCCGACTGGATCGCCGCCTCCGAGCGGGCGCTCTCCGGGTTGCTCCAGCAGGGCGAAGCTCTGGAGGCGGGCGGGGAGTTGCGAGCCGCCTTGGCCACAGTCCTCAAGGCCGAGCGGCCGGCTGCCGAGCGCCTGATTTACGCCGCCAACGTGGAGGAACGACGGGGGGATCTTGTGTATGCCTCGGAGTCGATCGGCCGGCGGGGGGCCGGCGACTGGATCGAACTCGAATCGATCCACCGAGGCGAAGAACCGGAAGGTGCTCTTTTGCTCTGCTACCCCGAGAACCGGGGCGGATTCCTCAGCGGTTCGGGAGAACCTGTGTTTCCATGGCTGAAGACTGCCGTCGGCCGCGGCTTCCATGTGTTTCGGGTGCGGGGCTACGCCTCGGGCCGCCTGCACTTGCCGTTACGCACCTGGGAGAGCTACTCCTGGCCCGACGCCTACAACCGGAGCAACGAATTGAACGCCGTCCAGGACGTCGCCACTGCCGTCGCCGCCGTCCGCGACCTCTATCCCGACCTCCCGCTGACGCTGGTCGGTTTGGGTGACTGCGGCCTGTCTGCGGCATTGGGGGCGGCAGTCGCAGGGGGGGTGGATCAGTTGGTGGTGGATCTGGACGGGTCGGATCCCAGCTATGACGGAGAACTGCTGAGACGGCTTCCGGTAGGCTCCATCCGCCGGGTCGGCGATGTCCGATCCGCTTTTCTTATGCAGCTTCTGCAGGGTGACCTCCATCTGTGGGGCGCCGGTCCGACTTTCGATCCGGGGTGGTTGCGGGCCCAGGCGGAGACCCTCGGGAGGGGGCGCCTGCAGATTACGGAGGGATTCAATTTCGAGGGCCTGCTTCCCCGGCGCTAGACGGCCTTCCGGGCGGCGGGGTGCGCAGGGTGGTGAGAGTTCGGGTGTCGGGGTGGCCGCTAGCAGGTCCCTCGAAGGGATCGTTGTCCCGGCCGTCCCACTTCGCTGCGTGATCCGCCGCGGCCGCATCTTTGCCTGGGAAGGTCCATTGAGGTCCGAGAGAGCCGATCCGGCTGGTTTAAGATCCCATCCGTCAGGTCCGGCCTCCGGGGTGGCAGAACCTCCGGCGTCGCGGTTCCGTTTCCAGGCGTCCCTCCAATTTGCTGCAACCACAGAGCGCCAGACCGGAGGTTCCCGATGGAGAAGGCTCGCTGGTGGAAAACTGTATGGCCTCTGCTGATCCTGGCCGGGGCGATCTGGGGAGGATTGCGGGCGGCGACAGCTCCTGGCCCGGGCGGGACAGGCAAACCACCGGGTGACATCCTCAGTGACCTGGCGCCGGAGCCGCGGACAGAGATCCTGGTACTCGCTGCGGCCCACCTGCGAACTCTCGGCGATGCCTGGAACCTGCGCCTGGTTGAATCCCTGAACAGGTGCCTGGTGCGATTCCGGCCGCACCTGGTGGCCGTCGAGTCGATGCCTCCCTACCTGATCGAAGGAATTCAGAAACTTGGCGAGAACTGCGCGGAGGTCGCCCGGGCAATGGCGCCGAGGGTGGTCATATTGGGTGGCTTGGGGCAACGTGAACTCTTGATGGCGCGCAGTGAAGCCGAGTCAATGGGGGCGAACTTGCTGGCCGGCCTGGACGGAATGAAGGCGGATGAGCGGGAGAAAGCTCGGCGCCGACTCGCCTGCCTGCTGTCTGCCGCCTGTGACCTGCCATCGGCGGTGCTGCAATGGTTTTACCTGTCCCTGGAGAGCCGCAACGGATCCGACGGGTTGGCGCCTCAGGTCCACCAGTTCCTCAAGGGGCGTTGGCCAGCCCGAATGAAACCTGGTCCACCGCGGTCGAAGTCGCCCGCGGTACTGGCCTCCGGCGGATCGCTTGCGTGGACTGGAACCGCCCCTCGAGACAGACTTCACGGCCTGTAAAGCGCAGTTCCCCACAGCCACACGCCAGATACGGTCGGTGGCGGGACCGAAGCGGCCGAACCGGGCCGACCCAGTAGGGTACGCCCAGACCCGACTGGTGACGAACCGTCTGCACCGTCAGCTCCAGCCTCTTTTGAGCACGAATCTCCAGCGCCCGATAGCCGGCCGGTTGTTCCAGATCGGCCCACGGGCTGCACCAAGTCCTGCTTCCGGCCGCGGGTGCGCGGCGTTGTGTGATCGGTGCCCTTGGCCCAACAGCTCGAGGGTCTGGTCGCGCACCATGTCGGCGTGAGTCGAGCTGATCGGCGGGTTGCGTGCACCTTGGGGTGGGCGAGCTTTCCGGCAATGAGATCGAGGCCGAATTCCAGTTTGTGTTCTCTGGTGGATTTCAACACCTTGGGCAGGGTCACTCCCATCGGCACCGGGGGACAGGTCCCGCGCGTCGGTGTCCCAGATGCCCTGCCGGGTGACCTGCAGCGATACCGGGGAACCGGCAATGCCCCCGAGCTGACTTGGCGGCTGGTTTGCCTGTCCCCATCCAGCACCTCTATTCTCGACGATCCTTTCTACCTGATCCTGCACCAGCGGAAAGGCACCACGGTGGCCTGTCCCTGGTGTGTGGAGCGAACCTACAGGTTCATTCACTCGGGACATTCCTGATGGATCGTGAATCCGCGAAAGTATCGGACATCACCTCCTGATCCAGCAGGGGGTGATCGACCGATGCATCCCGTTCCTCCCAACCCAGCTGCTTGGAGTCGAAAAGCTTGAGGCACAATGGCATGTCGTAGAACCGGATGGTGTCGGCTGTGATCAGGCGGAACAAAGCAACCATCTGGCCTCCGGCGTGGAGCGTCGAACTCCTCGGCAGTTCCTCCAAGGGCTTCCACCTGCCGGAGGCCCGGTACCGCCCATCACTTGCGTACCTTCATCGGGAATCGAGGAGTAGGAGCCCTTCCGGATCCACCGTCGCACCGGCTACGGGCAGCAGACGGACCGCCAGGAGCAAAAAACGCTATAGGCGGTACGTGTTTCTTGGGCCTTTCGTGGCTACAGGCGGCCAAGTCTTCGAGGGGAGCCTGGAGTTCATTATAAGCGAGTCCTGCGGCCGGCAGTGAGGACGCGCCCGCTTCGCGGGATTTGAGGTTCTGCCGGTAGACCCCACCGGTGGAGCTTGCCGCTTCGACATGCCGTGGGTTGCGCGCTCTTGCTGCAGAGCCTAACATAAGCGGTAACCCTTCACTTCTCGCTTGAGTGCGGTGTTGGTTTGGGCCTGGAGGGGTCCAGTGATCGGAGAGACGGTTGCCCACTATCGGATTGTCTCCCTGCTGGGCGGTGGCGGGATGGGCGTCGTGTATAAGGCCCTGGACACCCGCTTGGGGAGGGCGGTGGCTCTCAAATTCCTGCCAGAGGAAATCTCCGCCGACCCGGGAGCCCTCGAGCGTTTCCGGCGAGAGGCACAGGCCGCTTCCTCCCTGAACCATCCCAACATCTGTGTTGTCCACGACTTCGACGAGCACCAGGGACGCCCCTTCCTAGTCTTGGAACTGCTGGAGGGGCGGAGCCTCAAGCAGCTGATCGCCGGGGGGGAGCTTGCCCTCGAGACCGTGGTGGAACTCGGAATCCAGGTCTGCCGGGGGTTGGAGGCGGCGCACTCCTTGGGCATCGTCCATCGTGATGTCAAGCCCGCCAATATCTTTGTCACCGGGCAAGGGATCACCAAACTCGTCGACTTCGGATTGGTCAAGCTCAATCCGATCCCGGTCATGGATCAGTCAGTCTCCTCCCAGCCGACGTCCCCGCCGGTGGAGGATGAATTGACTCGTCCTGGCACCCTGGTAGGTACCACCTGTTATATGGCCCCGGAACAGGCCCGAGGGGAACCGGCAGACGCCCGCAGCGACATCTTTTCGCTGGGGATGAGCCTGTATGAGGCTTTGACCGGTAAACTGCCTTTTGAGGGCAAGACTGCCGCCGCCTACCTGGCCGAAGTACTCCATCGGGAGCCGCCGGTTCCAAGCCGGCTGCGGCCGGGTGTCCCGCAAAGTCTGGACCGGATTCTGCTGAAAGCGCTGCAGAAGCGGCCGGAGGACCGCTATCAATCCGCCGCGGAACTGCGCGACGACCTGACCCGGGCTGCCCGGACAATTGACCTCCAGTCGACCGGTTCCGGGCCGGGTGGATGGTGGAACAGGCGGTCGATGCTTCGGTCGCTGCGGATCCCGCTGATTGCTTTGGCGCTGGGGGCCTTGCTGCTGGCTTTCGGGGTGATGGACTGGAGGAACTGGTTTGGACCAGGTGGCGCCCGGAAGGATATTGCCGTGCTGCCGTTCGTCAGTGTGGGTGGCTCGCCGGAAAGGGAAGCGGAGAGCTTGGGACTGACCCTCGACCTCACCAGTGCGCTGACCCGCGTCCAGAAGTTCCGGAGCTCGCTCAACGTGGTGCCGGCGAGTGAAGTCATCGGAATGGACTGTCACAGTCCCGGGCAGGCGCGCAGCTACTTTGGCGTGGATCTTGTGGTTGCGGGCAGTCTGGAGTGGACAGACCACAATCTGCGACTCACTCTTAATCTGGTGGATGCGCGGACCATCCGCCAGGTGGACTCGGAGGTTCTGGTCGAGCCGTTGAGCTCGGTCCACAGGATCCGCGAGGAGATGCTGCGGCAGATTGACCGTATGCTTCAACTGACCCTGGAGCCGGGAGCCTTCCAGGTGATGGCCGCCGGTGCCACCCAGGTTCCGGCGGCGTGGGAACACTACCAGCGGGGTGCCGGCTATCTCGAGCGCTATTTCGAAGGGGGCAATTTGGAGCGGGCCGAACAGGAGTTCCAGCGGGCGCTGGAGGAGGATCCACAGTTCGCCGCAGCTCGAGCCGGGCTGGCCCGCGCGCGGTTCCGCCAGTATCAGGAGGAGGCTCTCCCGGAGTTGCTGGATGCAGCCGAGACGGAATGTATCCGTGCCCTCCGGCTGGATCCGGAGTCGGCGGCGGCGCGGGTCGCCTGCGGCTGGGTCCGTGCAGCGCGGGGGTTGCGGGAAGAGGCAGTGGAGGAGTTCAGGGCGGCGTTGCGGATTGAACCCAGGAGCATTGACGCCCTGACCGGAATGGCCCTGAATCTGCGTCCGGGCAGTCCGGACGCTGCTGCTGCCCAGGCGAACCTGGAGGGAGCACTGGTTGGCTCACCTCAAGACTGGTACGGGCAGTTCCAGTTGGGGGTCTTCTTCTTCTACCAGGGCCGTTACGAAACGGCGCTGGAGAGCTTCCGCCGGGCGCAGGCCCTGGTTCCTGAGAACTACAAGGTCCATAACAATCTGGGCGCTGCCAATGCTAACCTCGGCTACTACGACCGAGCCATCGAGAACTTCCTCAGTTCAGTCCAGATCGCCCCAAACTATGTGGCATTCACCAACCTCGGGACCATCTACCTGCGCCGCGGAGACTTTGCCGGGGCGGTGGACATGTACCGCAGGGCACTCCAGCTCAACGGCTCCGAGTATTCGGTGTGGGGTTACCTGGCCAACGCTTGCCGGAAGGTTCCCGACTGCCAGGCCGGCTATCTGGACTATTATCGGCGGGCCGCTGAGCTGGCCGCTCGACGGATCGCAGTGAATCCGAGGGATCCATGGCTTAAGGCCGACCGGGCGGATTATCTCGCCGAACTGAACCAGCGGGAGGAAAGTCGGCGGCTGATGGGGGAAGCACTGGCGGCGATTGACACGGCGAACGAGCCTCGGGAGCTGGCGTATCTGGGCGCCCAAGTGTACGGGTTGCTGGAGGATCGGGATACCGCGCTGCAGTGGCTGCAGAAGGCTCTGGAACTGGGGTTGCCTTGGAGTCGGGCGGACGGGGCGGATGGCCTGGCGCCCGTCCGCAACGACCCTCGCTACCGGGAGCTTGCCGCCCGTTTCTCAGCCAGGCCTGGAGACAGGGCGGTTGACTGAAGGGGGAGGAGGAGGAGGATTTTCATGCAGAGGTCGTCGACTCAATGCATCAAGGTGTTCCCGGAACTGACCCGGAAGGGTGTCCCGGCGCCTGCCAAGACGGGGAGCTTCTGGATTGACCCGCCCGTGGCCACGATGGATTCACGTCAGGGTGCAGACCTTGAGTTTGTGTCGGTGGGCGGCGAACTGCTCAAAGTGGATTTGACCAGCGTGCATGCCGATGCTGCCGGGACAGGCTCGCCGGTCCGCATTCAGATCCCGCCCGGGACCGCAACCGAAGGGATGTACGTGTACAGCATCCTGGTCCGGTGGATTCCGCCTTCGGGGCGCCCCGTCTGGAAGAAGGCCAGGGCGAACTCGGATCCGCGGATGAAGATTTCGCCGTAGGCGGAAAACCAAAGGGTTCGAATTTTCTTTGTCTGCCTCCTTGACATGATGATTCGATAATGTTAGAAATATCGAATCATGAAACGGTTCGGCCGGCTCGCCGAAGACACTGCACGGTTTGCGGACATGCTCGCCGCCATGGGTTCCGAACAGCGCCTGTCCATCATCCGCCTCCTGCTGGCCGCCCATCCTGAAGGGATGGTGGTGGGCTCCATCCAGGAACAGACGGGCATCACCGCATCTACCCTGTCCCACCACCTGGAACGACTCAGGCACGAAGGCCTGGTCACAGTGACCCGGGAAGGTACCTTCCTGCGTTACCGGGCTGACGTGGATGCCCTCCGCGAGCTGCTGTCGTTTCTCTACGCCGAATGTTGCCGCCCCGAGGGGACTGGTCCCTTGGTGGCCTTGGCGACGGCACCCCCGAATCGAGAAGGAGAACTCCAATGAGCCAACAATCCATCGGTGAAACCGTCCGAGAAGTCGTGAGAGAGAAATACGGCCAGGTGGCACGTCAGGTCCTGAACGAATCCCGGGGAACCTGCTGTGGGCCGGCCTGTTGCGGAACCGCCGAATCGGCTGGTCCCTCCGCGGCAGATCCCATCACTTCCGGCCTTTATGACGATCAGGAGGCGACAATGATCCCCCCGGAGGCGCTGCAGGCCTCCTTGGGCTGCGGCAACCCCACTGCTCTGGCGGACCTTCGCCCCGGTGAGATTGTCCTCGATCTGGGGTCCGGCGGCGGAATCGACGTTCTGCTCTCCGCCCGTCGGGTCGGCCCTACCGGCAAGGCTTACGGCCTTGACATGACCGACGAGATGCTGGCCCTGGCGGAAGCCAACCGCCGTAAGGCAGGACTCACCAACGTGGAGTTCCTGAAAGGTCACATCGAGGACATCCCCTTGCCCGACCACTCGGTGGACGTGATTGTTTCCAACTGCGTCATCAACCTGTCCGCCGACAAGGACGCCGTGTTTCGCGAGGCCTTTCGGGTCCTGAGGCCGGGCGGACGGCTGGCGGTCTCTGACGTGGTGACCCGTGGTGAGATGCCGCAGGCGATCCAGCGCAGTCTGGAGCTTTGGGCGGGCTGCGTTGCGGGGGCCCTGAGTGAGGAGGAATACCGCGCCAAGCTCCAGTCGGCTGGCTTTGATGAGATCTCCATCGAGACCACCCGAGTGTATCGAGCCGAGGATGCCCGCGAGATTCTGATCAGCCAAGGCTTTGACTACGATCAGGTGGCAGCCGAGGTGGACGGCAAGTTCGTAAGCTGTTTCATCCGTGCCCGCAAGCCGTAGCCGGTCAGGGAACTCCGTTTCTGTTCTGGGTCCGGTGGTGGAGGGAAACCGCCCTGCAGGCGTATCAGAGGGCGTGGAACGCCTACTCTCGCCTGAGTGGCTGAACAGCGCTGACCAGACGCAGTTATCGCTTCACCACCGGCAGGGTCGCCAGCAACGGGACATGTCGGGGAAACCAGAGGCCCGGAATCCGATACTGGCGCAGTCCCACAGCGCCGAGCGGCACCGGGCTGTTCACTTCCAGCACGCCCCGCATCTCCCGGGCGGCCTCCCGGATGGGTCCCTCGGGGAAGAGCTCACCGATGAAGCGTGCCCGATAATCCCCAGGGTCCAAATCCAGGTCAGTTTCGCCCACGAGTTGAGAGTGCTGATCGTAGAGCCGCAGCGCCACCTTAACCCGGTCACCTGTCCCCGGCGGATAGACCAGCGCGAGCCCCGTATCGTAGTCGCCCTGCGAGTCGACCGGCAGCGTCAGTCGTGGATGAGGCCGAACCCAGGCTACGGCGGCTTCATACAGCGGCACGCCAGAAGAGGAGTCAAGCCCCCGGAAAACGGCTGTCCCGGAAACCGAGTCTGGAGCCAGGACCTGTGCGTACCCCGTCTGCAATCCATTCTCGTGAAGGGTGGCCAGCTGCAGGGTCAGACTGTGGCCTGCTTCCAGGTTCAACACGTGCTCCGGCGAAGGCTCGCCGCCCTCAAAGGCTACCGGCCAGGGATTACCGTCAGGGTTGAAGAACTGCAGGGACACTGCAGCCGCCGGACCGGTATTGATGACCAGAAGCGTGGTGTCAAAGGTCAGGATAGGGTCCCGACCTGTCCCCAAGTGCGGGATGATTCGACTGGCTGCCACCGCGGCTTGACCTGAATCGGGGTTCAGCATCAGCGAAGACACGTCCACTGCTTCGAAGTGGGAGCCCCGCAAGGTCTTGAGCTGTGCCAACACCTCATTGTCCCAGCGGTTGTCAGGGGTGCCGCTGATGTACCAGGCTGAGCCGTTGTCGGCCAGGATCATTCCATAGCGCTTGAGGGCCGTGAGGATGACCTGTACTTGGGGGTGGAAGCCCGATATGTCGACGTCGGCTTTGAGTCGGAAGCGCTGGCCCATCGGCGGATACTGGCTTCCGGTCAACTGAGAGGCAAAGTGGCGGGCGGGCCAAACGAAGGCACGGCGGGTCTGCGGAGCGGTGAAGCGGACGGCGTGACGGATCTCACCGGCGGCGACTTCGTCGTAACGTACCAGCCCGGGCAGGATGGGCAGGCCGGCGGCATCCGCCGAGGTCCACCCTCGCGGGCGGAGGGCGTACCCATTGAGGTCGAACACCGCTCCCGAGTCCGCTCTCCAGCGGTTCCCCCCGTTATCGGGAAACGCGTTGTAAAGTTCGTAAAGACGGCAGTCGCCGGTGTCGACCACCACCACGTGACGGTCACCGGTACTCTGCGCTCCTCCCTCGATGGGGGCATCCGGCGGGATGGGGTAAGGCCCGGGATCACTTTCGCTGGCATAGGTGAAGGTTACCGGTACCCGGGGTTGGCCGGGCGGGACGGTGGTAAAAGGAATCCCCATGGGACTCCCCGAACCGGGGGGCCAGAACCCTGCACCGAAGTCCGGGTGCAAGGGACGGTCGGTGCCGATGGTCGCCACCCAGACTCCGGACTGGGGATCCACCGGCAGGTCGTCGACCCGGACATTCCAGATGTGATCGGAAGGGAACATGCGGCACGGGCCGATGGCTGGCGCTGCCGCAAACAGCATTGTGCTGGTTCCGGCGACCGCCGCCGCCAGGGCGAACACCCGAGGCCCACGACAGCCTGTCCCCGTGCCAGGCAGACCACTGCTACGCATAGGTTCGCTCCGGGTGCATGGCATGTCCCCAGCTCAGGGTGTGAGCGTCCGGCAGGTCATAACGCGCACCGGGCACCACCTCCGCCTGGATCAGACTTCCCAACTGGAAGTAGACCGCATCCATATCCGAGTGCCAGCCCGGGAAGTGACCGAAGCCTCCATCTGGGTTCTGGCAGGTTAAAACCCAATCCGCAGCTCGGGACAGGGCCCGCCGGCAGTCGGGTGATCCGCCACCAAGCTGGCGCAGGATAAAGAGGGCGTCGAAACACGCATGCACGTCCCAGTCTGGCTCCTTGCTGTCCCAGCCTCCCGCCGCCGTCTGGTCGCGCAGGGTGCGATCCACCATCGCTTCGGCCCGGGGGGTCGGCAAACCCACCAGACGGCAGAAGTGAGCCATGTGGAAAGTTGCGGCGACGTGGTCCTGAAGATAGCCGTCTTCGGACTGCAGGGAGGTCATGTAGTCCAGCAGCGCCGCACGGTATGCGGCGGGAAAGGGTTGATCCAAGGCCGCATAGAAAAGCGGGAAGAAGCTGGTCGTATAAAGCGGGAGCTGTCTGAACTCGTCATTTTGGAACCAGCGGCTCATCACCGGCAGGGGATCGTAGTCCGGGCTCACTCTCAGCGCCCGCAGGCAGACCACACCCTGGGTGGTGTTGTAAAGCAGCGCGAGGCTGTCCTCGGGATTGAATCCCCCCGTAACATTGGCGAAGGAACCGTCAGAGCGTTGTCGAGAGCGCACATACCGGACGCTCGCAGCGGGTTTGGGCAGCTCGCGTCCCAGACTCTTGGCCAGGGTGGCTGCATACGTCACGGCGGCCAAGTCACTGGCCCGGGTGTCGGAGTTGCCGGGATAGGCCGGATCCGGCGACGGGGTATAGCCGCCGTCGGGCTGGCGGCAGGCGAGGATGAAAGTCCAGGCCCGCTCAGCAGCCCCGGCATGGGTCGACAGGGGAGTCTGCGTGGTCGAACAGCGCGCGGCCAGAAATGAAGCAGAACCACCCAAAAGAAAGCGGCGTCGGCTTATCGAAGAGAACATTTGGCGCGACCTCCTTCCGGAAGACTACGCCAGAACCGGAGAGATTCAACTGGTCACACGTCACATCGAGGCCGTCAAAGAGGGCCGAGCCCCACAGGATCTCCCGGAATTTCCCTGCGGACGCCGTCGTGGAAGCAGCCGTTTCCGAGCCAGTGGCGAGCGCCCTCAAGCGCCACATCTGCGGGAGGTCAAGCCGCCAGTCCCAGTCGGCAGGCAAAGCGCGGTTCCACCAGGGTCCACAGGCCCGGCACCAGCGGAGCGACCACCCATGGAAACCGGTCGCGGTCC
>CAZGEH010000019.1:0-48830 GCA_964524795.1 uncultured Acidobacteriota bacterium | reverse complement strand
GCGGGACGCGGAGTCGGGCAACGACTACGCCGGGGCGCGGTACTACTCGAACATTTGCGGCCGCTGGCTGAGCGTGGACCCGGTGGCGGGGGATCTCGCCAACCCGCAACGGCTGAACCGGTATGCGTATGTGCTGAACAATCCCATCAACTATCTGGATCCCGATGGTCGAGGCGAGGAGCCCTTCGACACGGGATTCCGGATCGTTGTGTCCAGCGGTGCGCTCTATGCGACGGTGTATGTCCAGGCGCTCAGCCACAGCCTGTTCGGCGTCCCCCAGCGGCCGGGGAAAACAGCTCTTGACAAGGGAGACAACCTGCCGCCTGACTACGAGCAAGGATGGAGATCATCGGGATGGAGAAGCGTTAGAGGCTGCAAAGACCATTTCGAAGCCTTCATTTCACAATATGAATCAGCGCGGCAGAAATACACAGACGCGGGGTGGGATGTGCGAGGTATGGAACAGGCTCGCGATGCTTTGAGAGAAGGTCTTCGACACTTGAGATTCATTTGGTTCCAGGATCTGGATCTTGATAATGGGCTCTACGGTATGATTAAGGAATACGGCTATGTCTGGACTGGCTTTGTCGACATAGCGAAGCACAGGGCCGATTTTGGTGACAACTGGCAGATGGAGTTAAGCGCAACTTTCTTGGAAGAAATCGCTCATGCGGGATTTGACAGACTGAAGCCGCAACCAATCTCAGAGCTGCAAGACGCTTGGATAGAGGATCTGAGAAAGTTATACTTTTCATGGACAGTGTCTCACCAGCGAGATGATTACTGCTCCTTGGATGAGCCTGAGGGTGGCTGAGGGTGGGGGCAGGTAGGAACTCAAGTCATGCTTTGGTTACCGGGTTTAGTGATGATAGGCTTGTTGGTACCTTATCTGTACCAAATCGAGGCTCCAGAGACTCAATCTCAATGGCATCTGGTAAGGAGACAGGTCGCGCGTCTGACGTCGGCAGAATGGAATGGAGAAAGACTGAAACTTGACGATGCCGCTCGAACCCTTGTGAATCCAATTCAGGAGTGCGCATCTCTGAATGTCCGAGTCGGGGGCAGCCGACCCGGCATGCTCTATCTTCAATTTAGTTCGACGTCGGCCTTAACCTTGGTCTCACTTGGGATCATGGACCTTGAGGAAGGCTTGATATACATTGCACGTGATTATTCGAAGGGCTCATCCCCCGATTGGACGATGGGATGGGTGGGGCCGCGAACTTTTCAGAAACGTCTCGATCTCCGCGTGTCCTCTCCCAGCTTGCGGGTCGGACACAGCTTCCAACTGATTGCGGAGATTGGATGTGGAGTTGGTGTGCCAACGCAGACATTGCGGTGCCGGATTGAGATAGATAGACCGAACGGCCAATGAGTCCGTGCATAAGAATCAATCACTTGCCGTGGTCCGACCCCATCATGTCATACCCATCTCCAGGGCTCAGGCCGCTGCCGCAGCCTTTGCGTTGATCCGTGGGATCCGTGGGATCGGCGTGATCCGCGTGCAAATCCATCTGTCCCCAGGGGGACGCAACCGCCGCGTTGAACGGGGGACTCCAAGGCTCAGGCCGCTGGCGCGGCCTTCGCAGAAAACCCCGCAACCTCGTTACCCCGCTACCTCGTTACCCGCCACCTCGCAACCCCGTTACCCCGCTGCCTCGCTACCCTTCACTGCTGCGGCTTCGTCTGGGCGTCCTTCAGCTCCTTGTAGCGGGCCACCGCGGCGGCCGCACCCTCCCGGTCGCCGGTACGCCGCAGCACCCGCCCCAAAGCCCAGTGAGGATCCGGGAACGCGGGATCCAGCCGGGCCGCTTCCCTGAGTTCGGCCGCCGATTCCTCCCAGCGCTCCAGTTTCTCCAGCACCAGCCCCAACTTGTAGCGACCCTGGGGAAAGGCGGGGTCCATGTCCACGGCCTGGCGCAGGTACTGTTCGGCCTCCTCGAGCCGCCCGAGCTGGATCAGGAGGGAACCCAGGTTCAGGGCCGGCCAGGGCCAACGTGAGTTCTGGCGGGCGCCGACCTCCAGCGCTTTCCGGTAGTATTCGATCGCCTCATCATTGTGGCCCAGCGCCTCATGGCAGAGGCCCAACCGGTCCCACGCCCGCAGGTAATCCGGATGCTGTTGCAGCAGCAACTCCAGCTTCTGGATGGCGGGCTGGTAGTTGTTGTCGTCGTAGTCGCTGCGGGCCAGCCAATAAAGGTAGAGCGGGTTGCCGGGATCCTGGTGCGAGAGTGTCTCCAGTTCAGGTCGAGCCCAGTCGCGCCGTCCCAGGAGGATATAGGCCATGGCCAGGGTGAAACGGTTGCCCGGATCCAGCGCCTCCAGGGAGTCGGCTTTCTTGTAGGCGATCGCGGAGTTCAGGTATTTGCCGTCCACAAAGAACAGGCCGCCCAGGTAGACCAGCAGCTCGTACCGGGGAGCTTTGGGGTTGGTCTCGATCTCGCGGGCCAACAGGAGTTCAGCCTTTTCGTAGTCCTTGCGTTCAAGGGCTTCTTCCAGCTCAAATCGCACCGCCGGATCCAGCAACGCCAAGGCGGAGGGCTGGTCCGGCGGCCGGATGGTACCCGCCTGGTCGGCCGCCGCCCCCTGCGGACCGGCCATCGACACCTGCCCAAGAAGCACCAGAACTGGGAATGCCAGCAGCCTCATCGCCAGGGATCAGTCTAATCGACTGATGCAGGCACCGCCAGCGTCGCCATCGGCCGCCGCACGGTTCCCGGCTGACCCTGCCATGATTTGCCAAGCCGGCCGATGGTTGCGGAGAATAGACCGTATGGCGGTGCGCTGCCATTTTGTCGCCCTGACGGCAGGACTCCTTGGCGGGCTGTACGGGGGGGTGTTGCTGTCCGCGCCGGCATTCCCGGCTGAGCTCCGGGCGGCCGCCCTCCGCCAGGCTTCGGATCCGTTGCTCGTGGAACTGAAATCCGTCCAATCCGACATCGTCGCGGGCCGCCTCGATCCCGCCGAGAGAACGATCAAACGGCTCCTGCTTGTGCATCCGGAAGACCCGAGGCTCTATAACTTTCTGGGGGTCATCCAGGCCCAGCGGGGAGCTTACCCGGATGCGGAAGCTGCGTTCCGCCGGGCGCTGGAACTGGCGCCGGACCTGATCGGAGCCTACTACAACCTGGGACGCCTCTATCAGGAGAACCTCGGCCGCGATACGCAGGCCCTCGACAAGGGCATCGGTGTTTACCAGGCGCTGGTCAGGCTCTTGCCCGAGGACCCGGAGGCCAACTACCAGGCGGCTGTGCTGCTGCATCTGAAGGGGAAGTACGAGCTGTCCGTCGGCCACCTGGACCGCCTGCCGGCGGCGGCACAGCAGCGGACTCCCGCCGTCCTGCTGCGAGCGGGCAATGAGGCGGCCCTGGGCAACCGGGAGTCCGCGGAGGCCCGCATCCGGGTCCTGCTGGCGGCACGGGATCTGGAGGAAGTCGACGTGGTGAGAATCGCCCCTGCCCTTCGCCGCGGTGGCGCGGACGACCTGCTCATCCGCCTGTTGGCGGAGCTGGAGCGCAGGCAGCAGATCTCGGTGGAGACCGCGGGGGATCTGGCAGCACTTTACGAAGAGAAGGGCGATTTTGAGGCCGCCCGGCTGACCCTGGAGTTGGTCAGCCCGCGACACCCCGACCTGACCTCGTTGTTGATTCGACTGGCTTGGGTCAGCTACCGGGCGCAGCAGTACGAGAAAGCCTTGGGGTACCTGGCCCATGCGAGGGATCTGAGCCCGCAGGACGCGCGCATTCACCTGTTCTTCGGCCTGACCTGTGTCGAGCTCAATCTGGCGGTGGAGGCCATGAGGTCGCTGGAGCAGGCGGTGACGCTCGACCCGGAGAATCCTTTCTTTCACTACGCCTTCGGGGCCACCGTCATGCGCTGGCGGGAAGCGGCGGAAGCAATTCCCCATCTGGAGAAATACCTCGCTGTCTTTCCGGAGGATCCCCGCGGGCGGTTCACTCTGGCTGAAGCCTATTTCCTGAACAAGGACTATGAGGCCTCCCGGCGCTTGATGGAGGAACTGTTGGGCACGCCAGAGACTGCGGTCAACGCACACTACTATCTGGGAGTGATGGATCGTCTGGAACAGCAGTTCGAGTCGGCGCAGAAGCATCTGGAGGAGGTGCTGCGGGTGGACCCCGGACGGGTGGATGCGCTGGCCGAGCTGGGAGGCCTCTACACCAGGCTGGGGAAATTCGAGGAGGCGGAAACTCTTTTGGAACGTGCGCTGGAAAAGGAGCCGGACCATTACCAGGCGAACTTCAATCTGCTGACCCTCTACACGAGGATGCGGGACACTCGGGCTGAGCAGCAGCGGGCCCGTTTCGAGCAGATCAAGGAGGGACGCTGGAGAACCTATGCCGAATCACTGAGGACCGTGGAAGTGGTGCCTCACCGTCTTTACCCGGAACTGCACCTGGGAGGGGGACGTTGAGGCGGATCGGGATCGGATGGCTGGTGGCGGTGGGGCTGACCGGGTTGGGGGTGTGCCGGCAGCAGGGTTCTTCTCACGACCTGCTGGGGGAGGCCCGCAGTGCCTTCTATCGTGGGGATCCCGAGCAGGCGCGGATGCTCGCCCTGGCTTATCTCCGTGTCCATTCCGCCGGCGCCGAGGGACGGATCCTGCTGGCGCGGGCGCTGGCGGCCTTGGGAAAGCCTGAGGAAGCCATGCGGGAGCTGGAGAAGATCCTGGAACGGGAGCCAAACCACCCGGACGCCCTTTTCTACCTGGCGGGTCTGGCGGAATCCCTGGCACAGACCGAGTATGGGCGCCTTTACCGGCTGAGTCCGGGGTCTGCCCGGGTCCATCAGCTGATGGCGCGTTCCCTGGAGCTCCAGCAGAAGTATCGGGAATCGAGAGCGGAGTATGAGGCGGCTTTGCGAGCCAACTCGGAACTGACGGAGATCTGGACCGGGCTGGGTGATCTTCTGCGGACCACGGGCGAATTTGCCGCCGCCGAGGAAAAGTACCGCGAAGCCTTGAAGCGCAATCCTCGGGACTACCTGGCTTTGTACGGGATCGGCGTGTGCCTGCGCAACGGACAGCGCCACCACGAGGCGCTGAGTTACTTCCGGGCGTCCCGGGAATCAGCTCCCGGCTATGCGCCGGCCCATCTGGCGGAAGGGATGAGCCTGCAGGAACTGGGTGATCCAATGGCTGCCGTCACGGCCCTGCGGGAGGCGATCCGCCTGCAGCCGGACATGGACCAGGCGTACTATCAGTTGGGCCGGGCCTATCAGGCCCTGGGCCGGATCGAGGAAGCCAAACAGGCGCTGGAGCAGGCGCGGATCCTGCGGCTGAAGAACCTGACGCGTTTCCGGTAGTTTCCCTCCCCCGGCCCTGCGGGGACACCCGTCTGGAGTGCCGCTCCATTCTCTCCCAGGGCGGAATTGCCGCTTCTTTGCAGCCGGGAGCGGAGTCGTAAAAAAAACACTGTTGGTTTTTTGTTTTTTCTTTCTTTTTAGTCCCCCCTTGTGTCCGGCGGGTGCCTGTGATAAATACGCTTCAACACAGGGGAACGCTCCGGGAGAATGGTTCTCCAGGGGGTGAAGCGTTACTGTGGGAAGGAGGGACCACCCATGAGCCGTAAGGTTCTGTTGCCGGCGTGCCTTCTCCTTGTCGCAACGCTGACGATCGTGCCTGCATTTCTGTCCGCCCAGAGTTTTCTTGCCTCGTTGACGGGAGTGGTCTCCGACGCCACCGGCGGTGTCGTGCCGGGGGTGGAGATCACCCTTACCAACACGGCCACGGGACAGCAGATGTCGTTCATCACCGATGATCAGGGCCGGTACTCATTCCAGAGCCTGACGCCGGGAATGTATGAGTTGCGGGCCGTCTTGAGCGGCTTCAAGGAGTATGTACAGACCGGAATCGAGCTGGCGATCAACCAGAAAGCCAGGATCAACATCGTTCTTCAGGTGGGAGAGGTGACCGAGACCGTGGAGGTTATCGGGGCGCCTTCCCAGCTCAACTTCGAGAACGCCACCAGGGAGGAGGGCATCAGCCCCGACACCCTGCAGAAACTGCCGTTGCTGGTGTCCGGCACGGTCCGCTCGTCGGCGAGCTTCGCCGTGCTGATGCCGGGTGTGACCACCGGCGGCAGCAACAACGCGTTTGATGCCCGCATCAACGGCGGTGTGCAGTCCGGCGACGAGGCCATCGTCGACGGCGTCAGCATGCAACAGGGCACCATGAGCCAGAGCGGGATGATCTCGATTTTCCAGGATTTCCCGTACTCGCCCGACATGGTGAGCGAGATCAAGGTGCTGACTTCAAATTATGAACCCCAGTACGGGGGCACCGCCGGCGCCACCATCATTGCGGAAACCAAGTCCGGGACCAGCGAGTTCCACGGTTCCGCGTTCTGGTTCCACCGCAACTCGGTGCTGAATGCCAGCGCGTTCGACCAGGAGCGGCCCTTCAACCTGCAGCACAACATGGGCGCCAACATCGGCGGACCCGTCAAGCTGCCGTGGGTCTGGTCGGACAAGATGAAGACCTATTTCTATTTCAACCACGAGCAGTTCCGGATCAACGGCGGTGCGACGGCGCCGATCGTGTCCATCCCGACAGTGAAGAACCGCCAGGGGGACTTCACCGATTGGGTGGATGCCCAGGGAAACCTGATCCCCATCTTTGATCCGGCGACCTTGCGGCCGAATCCGGCGTTCAACCCGTCTCTGCCCACTGGACCCACAAACCTGCCCTTCCTGCGGGACCAGTTCATGGGTTGTGACGGAAACACGCCCAACGTGATCTGTTCGGACCGTTTTGCCAACTCGTTCGCGTTGGCCTATCTGCGGCATCTGCCGAATCCGAACCGCCCCGGCGTTCTGAACAATTACCAGGCGCCGCCGGTTCCGGACATCATTCTGGCCAACACCAAGTACTACTTCTGGCGGATCGACACCAACATCGGTGATCGGGACTCCGTTTACTTCTCATCCTGGAGCCAGTGGGCCCCGAAGAACACCAATTCGCTCCTGCCGCTGCCCATCTCCAACGATGTCTACACGGATCCCCAGAACTCCAAGATCAACCGGCTGAACTGGACCCATACTTTCAGCCCGACGCTGGTGCATCACTTCGCCATCGGCTATCTGAACCGGAACGAGGGATACGGTTCGCTCAACGAGGAGTACCTGAACGAGTTCCCGCAGGTTCCCGGGGTGGCTGCCAATACCCACATTCCGGTGATCAACTTCAGTGACGGCTACCAGAGTTTCAGTACGGGCAACGGCCCGGGCAACCTGAACGTGACGACGCGGCCCACGGTGGTGGGGAACAGCCTTTCCACCTGGGTCAAAGGTGCCCACACCATCAAGTTCGGCGCCGAATACCGTGACTTGGGCCAGAACTTCCACGACAATACCAATAACGCAGGGAACTTCTACTTCGACCGGGGGCCCACCGGGCTGAGCGGTATCGTCAGCGGAAACCCCGTCGCCAGCTTCCTGCTGGAGCAGGTGAGCAGCGGCAACGTGACCTTCCGTACCGTGGACGCCTGGTACGCCCGCCAGAAGGCCCTGGCCTTTTACGGCGGCGACACCTGGAAGATTACGCCCAAGTGGACCTTCAACTTCGGGGTCCGCTGGGATGTGTTCACACCTGCCACGGAGCTGAACGACCGGCTCTCGTTTTTCGATCCGACGCTGGCCAACCCCAGCGCCGGCCGGTTGGGGGCGCTGGCGTTTGCCGACGAATTCGAGGCTCGCGTTGGACGCCGGCACCCGGAGGAGACCTGGAAGGGCGGTTGGGCGCCGCGGCTGGGCGTCGCTTACGCTTATGACGAGAAGACGGTCATCCGTACAGGTTACGGGATCTTCTATCACCAGGCGTACTGCCCGGGCTGGGGCGGCTGCATGAACCTGGACGGCTACAACGCCTCACCCACGTTCTCCAGCACCCAGAGCGGCCTGCAGGCAGCCTTCATCCTGAGCCAGGGCTTCCCCCAGAACTTCGAGCGGCCGCCCTTCCTGGAAGCAGACTTCCGCAACGGGCAGGGAACCCTCTATCGTCCGTTCGATGCAAACCGGAGAGCCTACTCCCAGCAGTGGAACCTCACCATCGAACGGGAAGTCGGGAAGGACATGATGGTTTCGGCGGCCTACGTCGGCAACACCGGGACCCGGCTGCCGTCTTACCTGGCTCCGGTTAACGTGATCAACCCGTCTTACCTGTCCCTGGGTGAGAAACTGAATGACGAGTTCCAGCCCGGTCAGGTGGAGCTGCATGGGGTCCCCCTGCCTTACAACGGGTGGGTGGAGCAGATGACGGGCTGCGCCCCGACGGTGGCGCAGGCGCTGTTGCCCTATCCCCAGTTCTGCAGCAACCTCCAGGGAATCAATGAGAACGCCGGCCAGTCGCGCTACCACTCATTCCAGCTCAAGATTGACCGGCGCTTTTCCGAGGGAACCTTCCTGCTGGTGGCCTATACCGTGTCCAAGCTGATCACCACCACCCAGCAGACCAACGAGGCGGTCGGGACTTCGGCCTGGAGCGGTTTCGGAGGAGTAATCTCGCCGTTCGAACGCCAGCGGGCTGTGACCTTGGCCAACGACGACGTACCTCAGGTGCTCTCCGTGTCGTTCATTTACGACCTGCCCTGGTTCAAGGCGGAGCAGGGGCCGGTCAACTGGTTCCTGGGCAACTGGTCGATGACCACGATTTTCCGGTATTCGTCCGGCCTGCCCTTCTGGTTCCGGTCGGGAGACTGCCGGATTCCCTACCAGTTCAGGATGGGGTGTCTGCCCAATTACAACGACGGGCAACTTTATGCCCAGGACAAGAGCGACTTCGATCCGGGTCGGGGACCCTTGTTCAACGCCGCTGCCTTCGAGGGACCCGTGTTCAACTTTGAACAGGGCAGCGGGACGGTGATCACCAACGAACGCGGTTTCCCCTTCTATAACCAGGACCTGTCGTTCATCAAGAACGTCCCCATCGGCGAGTACGCGAACTTCCAGTTCCGGGCCGAATTTTTCAACGTCTGGAACTGGCATTCGTTTACCTCTTCAGGAACTTGGGCCGGCCAAGCCTTTACCACTGATGTGTCCTCGCCGGATTTCGGCAGGTGGAACGGCTCGGTAAGTTCACCGCGTACCATCCAGTTCTCAGCGCGAGTCGAGTTCTAGATCCCACCTTGTGTCAACCGGCCGTCCGCCGCCCGGCGGACGGCCGGCCTCTACAAGCCCCTCCGGGCCACAGATTCACTGACTTCACAAGGGAAGTGCGGCCGCCTCCAGCAGGGCGGGCTACCGCAGGATCAGGTGGTCGCGGGAGTCCGCCAGATCCATGGCGCCGGTGAAGGGGATGCGGGCGCGTTCGAGTTCCAGCAGGCGTTCCTTCAACTCGATTCCACCGCCGAACCCCACCAGACTCCCCGCCGATCCCACCACCCGATGACACGGGACGATGATCGGGACGGGGTTGCAGGCAATGGCCGAGCCTACCGCCCGGGCACCACGAGGCAAGCCCACCAGTCGCGCCATCTCCGAGTAAGAGGAAGTCGAGCCGTAGGGAATCTCCTGCAGCCGCTGCCAGACAGTGAGCTGGAACGGAGTGCCGCGCAAGTCCAGAGGCACCGTGAAGCGGGTTCGGGCACCCCGCAGATACTGGGCGATCTGCCAGGCGGCCTCCACCAGCAGCGGACTGGAGCCCAGCCGGGGAAGCTGGCCGAAGTGACGGTCGAACCAGCGCAGCCAGTCGCCCGACAGTTCCACCGGGAAGGCGACCCGGCAGACCCCGGCGTCGGTGACGGCAATGTTCAGGACTCCGATCGGGGTGTCAAAACGTTGCGCCAGAAGAGCCATGGCAGCTCCAGCATAGAGGATGGGGCTGTCATATTTCCGCGTTTCGGAGGTGCCAACGGGGTTGCAAAGCAACTCTGGGACCTTCCGTGCAGAAGTCGGCAGGGAAGCAAGGGTAGCGTTCCCGTTCGATTCCCTGTGTGCCAACTCGAGAGTCCCCAAGCCGGCGACGCCATGTACAATGGGCGGGTGCACGACGCGCGCGCCATCCTGGAGAAAGTCCACGCCGGACGCCGGATCACAGCCGTCGAAGCCACGGCCCTCCTGCAGTCCGACCTCTTCCAGGAGATCGGCCGTGCTGCCGACACCGTCCGCCGGCGCCTGCATCCTGACGGCGTTGTCACTTTCCTTGTCGACCGCAACATCAACTACACCAACGTTTGCGTGGCCCGCTGCACCTTCTGCAACTTCTACCGCCGCCCCCGCAATCCGGAAGGCTACCTGCTGTCCCACGAAGAGATCTTTCGCAAGATCGAGGAAACCATCGACCTGGGCGGCACCGGCATCCTGATGCAGGGGGGGATGAACCCCGACCTGAAAATCGGGTATTACGAGGAGCTGTTGCGGGCCATCCGCAGCCGCTACCGCATCCATCTGCACTGTTTTTCCCCCCCGGAGATCGTAGTCTTGGCCCGGCTGAGCAAGCTCAGCCTGCGGGAGGCCATCCGGCGGCTGAAGGCCGCGGGGCTGGACTCCATTCCCGGCGGAGGGGCGGAAATCCTCACCGACCGCATGCGCCGTCACATCAGCCCCGGAAAGTGCTCGGCCGACGAATGGCTCGAGGTGATGCGCATCGCCCACGAAGAAGGCCTCAACACCACCGCCACCATGATGTTCGGTGCGGGAGAGACGGTCGAGGAGATTGCGGAGCACCTGGACCGCGTCCGGACCCTGCAGGACCGGACCGGCGGATTTGTGGCGTTCATCCCCTGGAACGTGCAGTTGGAGGGAACGGAGATGCAGGCGGAGATCCGGGAGAAAGTGTCCCCCATCGAGTACCTGAAGCTGCTGGCGGTGTCCCGCATCTATCTGGACAACATCCCCAACATCCAGGTCTCGTGGCTGACCCAGGGGTTGGAAGTCGCGCAGATTGCCCTGCATTTCGGCGCCAACGATGTGGGCAGCATCATGATCGAGGAAAACGTGATCAGCACCGCGGGGTCCCACCGCACCGCCACACGGCAGGATCTGATCCGGCTGATCGAGCAGGCCGGCTTCCGTCCCGCCCAGCGGGATACTCTGTATCGCCGCGAGGTGCCCGTTCCGGCTTGAGGCTGTCCCCATCCGGGTGATCCGCGCCGATCCGAGTCATCCGCGTGATCCGCGTGATCCGCGTAATCCGGGTAATCCGCGCTGACCCGCGGGATCTGTGTGATTCAAGTTCTCCAGGAGAACTGAAACCTATGCATGAAGAATCACGACTGAACGGCAAGGTGGCGATTGTCACCGGTGCCACTCGCGGCATGGGCCGTGCAATCGCTCTTCGCTTCGCCCGTGAGGGGGCCGCTGTGGTGGCTGGCGGACGGGACTCCTTCCGGGCGAAGGGTCTGGTGGAGGAGATCGCCGCCGCTGGGGGACGCGCCGAGTTCGTTATCGGCGACGTCGGCGAGGAGGCGGTCAACCGGAAGCTGGTGGAAACAGCCGTCCAGCGCTTCGGCCGTCTCGACATTCTGGTTCCCAACGCCGGAATGCTCGGCCTCGGCTCCGTCGTCGAGACTCCGCCTCAACTCTGGCACCAGACCCTCGCCACCAATCTCCATTCTGTTTATTACCTGCTCCATCATGGTCTGCCCGTGATGCTGGCAGGCGGGGGCGGGACCATCGTGGCGGTGGGTTCGATCGCGGCCTTGAAGGGATTCCCCAATCATGCCGCCTATTGTGCCTCCAAGGGGGCACTGGTTCCGCTGATCCGCCAGGTGGCTGCGGATTACGGACCGAAGGTGCGCGCCAACATCGTGTGTCCGGGCCCGGTGGATACGCCCTTGATCTGGGAATCAGCGGCGGCTTTTCCCAATCCGGCCAGGGCTGTCGCCGATGCCGCCCGGGCCACCTTGATGGGACGGCTGGGCACACCGGAAGACGTGGCGTCGGCGGTCCTGTTTCTGGCGGGGGAGGAGTCGGCCTGGATTACCGGAGCCTTGCTGACGGTGGACGGCGGGCGAACGGTCCTGTAAGGGTCTGGCGCCCCTCCGGACTGACGCCGGGGGTCAGCCGTACCGCGAACCGGGGTCGGACTGAAGCGTTGCCTTGGAGGCTCCTGCCTACTGGCTGCTTGCCGAGTCGCCGTTCCGTCCCAGGAGCTGGAGAATGGTCCGGGGGATCTGATCAAGGGGGACCACCATTTCTGCCGCGCCCAGGCGGATCGCTTCTTTCGGCATTCCGAAGACGACGGAAGTGGACTCATCCTGGGCCAGGGTCCGTGCCCCGGCTTCCCGCATCGCCAACAATCCCCGGGCGCCGTCTCCACCCATCCCGGTGAGGATCACGCCCACCGCGTTGCGGCCGGCGTTGCGGGCCAGCGAATAGAACAGGACGTCCACGCTGGGGCGCTGGTAGTAGACTTTGGGCCCTTCTTTGATCCGTACGTGGTACTGGGCTCCGCTGCGCTCGACCACCATGTGACGGTCCCCCGGCGCCACCAGCGCCAGACCGGGCACCACCGGTTCTCCGTCACTGGCTTCCCGGACCCGCAGCGGGCAGATGGAGTTCAGCCGCTCGGCAAACAGGCGGGTGAAGTCCTTGGGCATGTGCTGGACGATTACGGTCCCCGGCGTCGTGGGAGGCAAGTCTCTCACGATTCTTTCGATGGTGGTGGTGCCGCCGGTGGAGGCTCCGATGGCCAGAACCTTGTGGGTGGTTTCCAGCACTGGCCAGGCAGCGATAGAGGGGCCTGGTGGAGCCGACTCGGAATCTGCCGCCGGACGCGGGATCCGGGCCCGGGCAGCCGCCCGGATGACCTCAGCCAGATGCTGGCTGTCGGGGGTCGAAAACCGCGAGCTCGGCTTGGACAGGACCTCCACTGCCCCCAGTCGCAAAGCCCGGAGCGCATTCTCGCTGTTTTTCGGGGTCAATGAGCTGAGGATGACCACCGGCATGGGATGCTGTTTCATCAGCCTCTCCAGGAAGGTGAGGCCGTCCATTCGGGGCATTTCGACGTCCAGCGTCAGGACGTCCGGTTCCAACTGCAGGATCCTGTCCCGGGCCACGTAGGGATCGACAGCGCTGCCCACCACCTGGATGTCGGGATAGCGGGACAGCTCCTCGGTAAGGACCTTGCGGACCACCGCCGAGTCGTCGATGACCAGGACCCGGATCATCAGCATTCCTCCCCGTCCGGCTGGTCAGTGAACAGCTCGACCTCGGCCCTTCCGGCCTCCAGGCCGAGGGAGACGGATCCTCTGTGCCGCAGTCCCACCGGTGCTTCAGGTACCGGGTGAGCGTGAAAGCAGGGCGGCTCCAGGTCGAAAACTGCGGTGTCGCCGGCGACCAGCGGCAGCAGGTTCCCGCAGATGACGTTGGTGATTTCCTTCAAGCTGTCTTCCTGCAAAGCGGGGTCATCGGCTTGCGTTTCGCCCAACATGTTGGCGGTCAGGGTGGGCAGCAGATTGCCGAACAGCCGGACCACGATCCGTCCGCGGAAGGGTCCGCGGAAATCCATCGTCCCCCCCGCTGCAAATGGGGCGGCAAGCTGGCGGGGATTGGGTTCAGGGTCGGTGAACATGAAAGCAAGTTCCTCAAAAGTCAGGGCCGCCGCCCTGAACAGGCGGCTCTCCAACGATGCTTCCATAAGCTCCTCCGGTGACTTCGTGGACGACGTGGCTCAGATGTTCAGGTGTGAACGGCTTGTGGACGTAGCCGACGCCGTTTTTGGCCAGCAGCGAGGCGATGCGGGTCGTGCTGCCCTCAGTGGAAACCACGACCACGGGCAGGTTCCTCAGATTTGGATTGTTCTTCACCCGGTCGATCATCTCCTCCCCGTTCATTTCCGGCATGTTGATATCCACCAGGGCCAGGTCGATGTTGTGCATCGCCAGCATCATCAGGCCCTGTTTCCCGTTGCCCGCCTCATGAATCTCCCCCACCGGCAGTCCGCTGAGGTTGAGGGTACGGATGATCATTTTCCGCATGGTGGCGCTGTCGTCGACCACAAGGATGTTCAGCGGCATTCGTACACCCTCTCTTCCTTGCCCTGGTCTCCGTTATAAGTGAAAACGGTGACCTTGCCGGTAGCCAGGTCCAGGCACATGTTTCTCGACTTGGTCCCACCGGTGTCCTCCGCCCGCAGCAAGACGCCGTTTTTCCACAGGATCTTGCGGAGCATGAGGAGGTTTCGCTTGCCGATCTCGAAACAGTCATGCCCGGCATTGCGCAAGCTGGCGCCGCCGCAAACCGTCACCCATAACCTTTCTTTCCTGGCTCCCAGCCGGTAGCTCTCCCGGAACAGGAGCGGTACCCCCGAATCCACAAACATGAACGGCTTCTCCGCCGCCTTCTCCGGGCTCACTGAAGACAGCGGCAACATGACATGAAGCAGTCCTCCCACCCGGGCCACCGGATCGTACACGGTGATCCCGAGGCAACTTCCCAACGCGTAGGTGATCAGTTCGTCCTGCGGCTGATCCACTACTTTCATGTCGGCAATTCCCACCACATGCTTCACAGGTCTTTGCACCTCAAGGTCAGGTTCCTTGTGACTTGCGGTAGACCGCCGGTTGTACGTACTCGAACCGATGCCTGAGACCGGTGAGGCTCTCCGAGAAGCCCACGAACAAGAACCCGCCTCTGTCCAGGAGCTGCCAGAACCGGTTGACCAGCTCCTCACGGGTGGGACGGTCGAAGTAAATCATCACGTTGCGGCAGAAGACCGCCTGGAACGGACCCCGCATCGGCCACGATTCGATCAGATTGAGCCGGGCGAAAGTGATTACCTTCCGGAGCCGATCCTTAACCCGCCACAGGCCTTCCTGCCGGTTGGTGCAGGTGAAGTAGCGGTCCACCAGCGACGGAGGCACCTCCGCGAGGTCGGCGGCGGCGTACTCACCTGAGGCCGCCTGCTCCAGGACGGGGCGGCAGATATCGGTGGCCAGAATCCGCAAGTCCCGGCCGGCGAGATCTCCCAGCGTTTCGGCCAGGACCATGGCGAGGGTGTAAGGCTCGGCTCCGGTTGAGCAGCCGGCGCACCAGAACCGCAACCGGGATGAGGCCGGCCAGCCCTCTTCGAGACGGCGATGCAGGAAATCGAAATGTGCGGCGTCCCGGAAGAACTGGGTCTTGTTGGTGGTGATCAGGTCTACCATCTCCGCCAGTTCAGTGCCGCTCGGGTCGTTCTGCAGGTAGGTGAAGTATTCGCTGAAACTTGTCAGCCCCAGAGCCCGCAGCCGGCGTCCGAGCCGTGCCTTCACCAGGTCCTGTTTCCCGTCCCGGAGGTGAATGCCGCAGACGCGGTAGACCAGCTCGGCGAGGTGGCGGAACTCGGCCTCGGTCAGGCGGACGGGCACTCCAACCAGCGTCTCCAGGCAAGGGGGGTTGGCGGTTGAACCCATGGCGGATCGGCCCTCCCTGCTTACCCGCTCACACAGATTCTGTCGACGTCCAGCAGCAGCTTGGCCGAGTCGTCGACTTTGCCGATGCCCATCAGACAGTCGGTTCCCAGGGCGTGGCTGCGATCGATTTGATCTTCGGGGATCTCCAGCACATCGGAGACACGATCGACGATCAAACCCATTTCCACGTCCCGTACCTGGACGAAGATCACGCACGATTCATCCGTGGGCGGGACGGGCTCGAGCCCGAACCACAGCCGCAGGTCCACCACCGGGAGGATCTTGCCCCGCAGATTGACCAGCCCCTTGATGTACGGTCGGGTATGGGGCACCCGGGTGGCAGGCAGCAGCCCGATGATCTCCTGGACCTTCAGGATATCCACACCGTACTGCTCCTGGCCGAGATAGAAAGTCAGGAACTTGAGAGTGGAACGTTGGACCTCAGTTTCTGTAGCGGCCTGTCGGATGCTCATACGTACGTTTGCTCCCTCCACTGTGACCCGAGAAAGGCAGGATCCAACGTCGACTCAGGTGAGACCTCGCTGGTGACGGACACCATCTGCCGCCGGGCGAGCTGGTGGAGTTCAGCGGCATCGAGGATCAGGCCGACACGCCCGTCGCCCAGGATGGCGGCCCCTGAGATGCCCAGAACCTTGCCCAGCCCTTTGCCGAGAGACTTGGCGACCACCTGCTGTTGTCCCAGCAGCTCGTCCACCATCAGGCCGTAGCGGTAGTCTCCGGCCGCGATGATTACCAGCAGCGCTTCGGTGGGGTCCTGTTTGGCTTCCGGGATGTCGAGCAGCCGGTGGAGGCGGAAGAGGGGAAGGAGTTCGCCGCGCAACATCACCATCTCGCCCCGCCCGGCGATGGTGGACAGTTGATGGGATTCCGGCCGGAAGCTCTTGACGATGCTGACGGTGGGGATGATGTACCGCTCATTGCCCGCCTGCACCAGCATTCCGTCCGTGATCGCCATGGTCAGCGGGAGTATCAGCTTGAAGCAGCTCCCCTGGCCGGGTTCGGAGCTGGTCTCGATCCGGCCGCGCAGCGCCTCGATATTGCGTCGTACGACATCCATGCCGACCCCGCGTCCGGAGACCTCCGTCACCTGGGCGGCCGTCGAGAAGCCGGCGCGGAAGATCAGGTTGTAAATGTCCTGTTCGGACATTCCCGCCGCCGACTCGATCAGTCCCTGGGCGATCGCCTTCTCAATGATGCGCTGGCGGTTGAGGCCCCTGCCGTCGTCCCGCAGTTCGACCACCACATTGCCGCCGGAGTGGTAGGCGGAGAGCGTCACCACGCCTTCCTCCCCCTTTCCCGCCTGGCGCCGTTCCTCAGGCGCTTCGATTCCGTGATCCACCGCGTTGCGGATCATGTGGACCAGCGGGTCGCGCAGGATGTCCACCATGTTGCGGTCGATCTCGGTATCTTCGCCGAAGGTGACGAGCCGTACTCTCTTGCCCGCTTTGGCGGCCAGGTCTCTCACCAGGCGGTTCATTTTCTGGAACGTGGGTTTGAGGGGAACCATGCGTAAGGCCATGCTGAGGTCCTGCAGTTCCCGCACAATCTTCCCTGCCTGGGCGGTTTTGCGCGCCAGTTCCGGGAATCGGCCGTCCAGTACGGTCTCATCCTGGCTGACCATGGACTGGGCGATCACCAGTTCTCCCACCATGTCGATCAGCCGGTCGAGGCGGTCGGTGCGAACCCGGACGCTGTTCTCGGCGGGCGCATCTTCCTGGTTGATCGCTTTCTGGGCCCGCAATCCCTTGGCCACCACGGCGGCAGGAGCGGCGCCCGCCTTGACGATCGATTCTCCAATCTTCCGGTCCGTCTGTTCCCGGGCTATCCCCTCCACCACATCACGGGTCACGGCACCCTGGGAGACCAGCAGGTCGCCGAGGCGCGGTACCACAGGCGGCGTGCCGGATTCGGAAATGCCGGCGGCCTCCGGGTCGGCGAGCTGACCCAGGAGCAGCTCATAGCTTTCAGGCTTGACCATTGGAGCCCCGCCCAGCGCTTTCTGGACCCCAAGCACCAGGGACTTGAGCGTGTCGATGGCTCGCAGGGCGAGGTCGGCGTACCCGCCGGCATACCTGATTTGTCCCTCGCGGATCCGACTGAGCAGATTCTCAGCCCGGTGTGCAAGCTCTTTGACCGACGTTATACCCAGGAACCCGGAGGTGCCTTTCACGGTGTGGAAAGCGCGAAAAACGGTGTTGAGTTCTTCCGCGTTGCCCGGGTCCACCTCCAGGGCGAGCAGTGACGCCTCGGCGGCCTCGATCAGTTCCAGTGATTCGGTGACGAACTCTTCCAGCAGATCCGGATCCGCATCGGCGGGCAACCGGGTTGCGAACTCGGCGATCTCGCCGGTGGGCCTGGTCGAGGCAGCCAGGGGATCCGGCGGAGGGAAGGATGCGGTCGGCGGCGCTCCGGAACCCGGTTCTGACGGTGCCGAGGTCTTCCGCAGCATCCCGGCCGCCTGTTCGATGAGCCGTGCGGTCTCCGCCAGGATGCTCTCCTCCGGATTCCCGCCGTAGAGCAACTCGTCCAGCTTCAGCAGAGCCTCAGCGGCGAGAGTACGCACCGCTTCGTCAATCCGGGCGTCCCTTGCCGCCTCCAGCAGCGCCGGGCGCAGCGATTCCAGTTCGTTGAGGTCCGCTGGGGACAGTTGGATCAGGCGTGCCAGCAAATCGTCCAGGTTGGGGCCGGGGTCATTGCCGGTAACGGAGTCCGCCGCCTTTGCTTTGGTCTTTCGGGCTTTCCCCGCCGGCGGCGAAGGCGGAACCACCGGCTGCGGAGAAACCGGCTCCGCGGGCTCAGCCGCAGCCGCGGCTTTCCGGACCAGAGACAGCACTTCCGCCAGATCCTGCTTCCGGTCGCCCTTTTTCTTCGTGTAGAGCAAGCTGTCCAGACGCAGCAGCGCCTCCGCCGCGGGTGTTCTTACCAGGTCCGGCTGATCGGGGTCGCGGGCCACCTCCAGCAACTGCTCCCGCAGTTCTTCAAGTTCCGCGCGGTTTGCCACCGAGACCCGGCTCAGCCGGTTTCCCAGTTCGTCCAGATGGACCGTCGCCATCGGTCTTCCCTCCTAGCAGTTCTCCCTCGGAATGTTCGTTGCCGCCGTCCGGTCCCCGCTCCGGCCGGACGCTACTTGTTGCGTGATGCCTCGATCACACTGAGAATCACGCCCCGACCGTCGAACAGCAGCGGCAGAGTCAACACCCGTTTGCCCTGGACGATGTCCAGGGAGTAATCCGAGCCCTCGATGAAGCAGGGCAGTGTCAGGGACGAATGGCCAGGCAGGGAGTTCTTGAAGTTCCCGGCCACCATGTTGGTAATCTCCCCGACGACGTCCTTCACCGACTCGTCAACGCAGGTCGGCTGCGGTCCACCCATCATGGCGGCCGTCAGGTGACACGCGGTCAGGGTCCCGCATTCGAAGACCACAGCACCGTTCCAGTCACCGCTGATGCCGACCGAGGACGACACCTTGCGGTCGGGAGGGAAGTCAGGGGGCTTGCCGTCAGGAGCGGGCACCAGTTCCAGGCCCAACATCGAACTGAAGACCTGACGGACGGCGCGGATCAATTCCTCCGCTTTAACGGCTTCCATAGTGGCTTCCCCTTTCAGCATCAGGGCTCAGCCGACCACAAGACGGGTCAGCGCCTCCTTGTCGAACGGCTTGAATAGTACGTCGGAGAACCCTGCCTGCTGGGCTTCGCCCACCTTGTCGGCCATGGACTTGGTGGTGAGAACCACAAAGCGGGTTTCCCGCAGGCGGGATTCCTTCTTGAGGGTCTCCAGGACCTGAAAACCTTCGGTCTGCAGGTCCAGCAGGACCACATGGGGGACATGCTGGCTGGCCAGTTGCAGCGCCTTCTCGGGCTTCGACGTGGTGAGGACCTCTGCCACTCCGTCCAGGAACCGGCGGGCCACGGTCAGGACGCCGTCATTGTCGTCCAGGATCAGGACACGGGTCAGACCGGTGTCGGCGGTGGGCAGAGCGGCTTCCAGTTGAAGGATTTTGGCTACCTTCTTGACCAGCAGTTCTTCCTCGAAAGGTTTGACGATGTAATCGGAGATGCCCATCTTGATGACTTCGAGGACCAGCTTCTCGCTGGACTCGGCGGTCAGCATGAGCACCTTGACGGCGCGGGTGGCGGGCTCTGCGCGCAGACGGCGAAGCATTTCCGGCCCGTCCATGACGGGCATGTTGACGTCCAGGATAACCAGGTCGGGTTCGTGTTCCCGTGCCATCTCGAGACCCTGCTCGCCGTTTTCTGCTTCCAGGATGTCCAGGTTGAAGGGAGCCAGGTACTTGCGCACGAGGGTGCGGATCATGCGGCTGTCGTCGACGGTGAGGACCTTCATGCTACCTCCGGGAACAGCTCGGATCCGGCCGCAACCGCGCGAACCCGGCTGTGCACCTGATATATCGGAGGAAATGTCGACAGGATTACGGGGGATTTCGGAGATGGCGGTAGTGCTGGCGGAAGGGGTAGCGGGGTAGCGGGGTAACGGGGTAACGGGGTAGCGGGGTAACGGGGTAGCGGGGTAACGGGGTCACCCGCAAACCTGCTACCCGCTACCCCGGGAACTCCCGGAGTCTCTGACGGATCACGCGGCTCACGCCGATGACCGCAATGAGGTTGGGGATCGCCATCAGGCCGTTGAGCGTGTCGGCGATATCCCACACCAGGTGCAGGGACCCCGTCGCCCCCAGGTAGATGAACAGCAGCCACGCCAGACGGTAGGGGAGGATGATGCGGGAGCCGAACAGGTAGGTGGCCGCTGTCTCTCCGTAGAAGGACCAGCCGAGGATGGTCGAGTAAGCGAAAGTCAGGATCCCGATGGTGACGACGATGTCTCCCCAGACTCCAGGCAGCCCGGTCTGGAAAGCCCGCGCGGTCAGGGCTGCACCGGTTTCTCCGCCGGTCCAGGTCCCGGTGAGCAGCACCACCAGGCCGGTCGCCGAACAGACCAGCAATGTGTCGACAAAAACCTCAAAGATGCCGTAATAGGCCTGGCGGACCGGGTGGTCGGTGCGGGCCGCCGCATGGACCATGGGGGCGCTGCCCAGCCCGGCTTCGTTGCTGAACAGCCCGCGGGCGATGCCGTAACGGACGGCCTGCATGACGGCAGATCCGGCGAAACCGCCCACCGCTGCGTGCCCGCTGAAGGCCGAGTCGAAGACCAGACCGACCACCTCCGGGATCCGTTCGAAATACCGGACGATGATGGCTGTCGAACCCAGCAGGTAGGCCAGGCACATGAATGGGACCAGGAACTGGGTAACTTCTGCGATCCGGCGGATCCCGCCCAGAATCACCGCCCCCGTCAGCAGCACCAGCAGCACGCCGGTCAGCCGGCTGTCCACTCCGAAGCTGGTCCGGAGAGACTCTGCCAGACTGTTGGCCTGGACCATGTTGCCCATACCGAATCCGGTCATGGCGGCCATCAGGGCGAACAGAGCGCCGAAGCGGGGCATCCCCAGGCCGTCGCGGAGAATGTACATGGCGCCTCCACGCCAGGTGCCGGTGGGATCGCGGTGCCGGTAACTCAGGGCGGCAACGATTTCACTGAACTTGGTGGCCATACCCAACAGTCCGGAGACCAGCAGCCAGAACAGGGCTCCCGGCCCCCCGAGGGTGATGGCGGTGGCGACACCGGCGATGTTGCCGACGCCCACGGTGGAAGCCAGTGCGGTCGCCACCGCCTGGAATGGTGTCACCGAACCTTCCGCGCTGCTCCGGCTCAAAGCCTTGCCGATCACCTCCCGCAGGGCGGGAACCAGTCTGCGGATCTGGATTCCACCGGTGAGGAAGGTGAAGTAGACTCCGGCGCCCATCAGGGCGGCCATGGTGTACGGGCCCCAGACCCACGAGTTCAAGGTTGCATGCCACTCTACCAGCCGTTCCATCATGGGGATTCGTCGGCCCTCCTGCAGGAATCCGGCGACTGTACAACGCCGGGCGGTTCGAGGCAACCGGGAAGCCCTCAACCCCTCAGTCCTCAGCCAGCCTCGATATTTCCGGCGGAGCCCAGCCAGAGACGCGGCAACGCCTTCAGACAGTCTCCCAGGGGACGTCCTTCCACATACCCCTGGACGAGAGGCCGCCAGATCCCCGACGTCACGAAGCGCTTCAGGCCGGTCCCAACGTCGCGGTAGAACAGCCGGGCGATGAGCCAGGAGAGGGTCGAATCCCAGACCAGGGGACGCAAGGCGCGGTAGTAGTCGCGATGATCGGCCATGCCCCGGGCACGGCGCAAGGCCGTGATTCCCGCCAGACGCCCGCTCTCCAGTGCATGGTAGATCCCTTCCCCCACGGCGGCCTCCGCCAGACCCACCGCATCACCCACCAGGTAAACCGGTGATTCCGGTATCCTCGGCGGCCCCGCGCCAACCCCGTAGGTATGTCCCGCCGACTGCTCCATGGCTCTTTCAGCACAGCCGCCGAAGCCCATCTCCCGGAGGTACTCCTCCAGCCTTCGCCGCAATCCGGAGGCCGTCCGCTCCAAGGTATATAGCCCCACCGACCAGCGGTCCTGCTTGGGAAACACCCAGCCGTAACCCCGGCTCACGACGCCGAAATCAAAGCGCGGCTCAGGGCAGGGGTCGGTCCCCAGCCAGTCGCGCCGGATTTCCACTTCCAGCGCTGTCGCCCGGCCCCGCGGACGGGCCACTTGAAACAGCCGGCCCGTAATGCCGCGGGAGCCGTCCGCTGCGATCAGTTGGCGACAGAAGATGGTCCGCCGGTCCGTGACCAGACGGAAGAGGGACGGTTCTTCAACCTGAACGGATTCCACGGCCTCTCCGGCAAGGAACGTCAAGCCCGCCAACTGCAGGTTTTCCATGGCCAGCCGATGATCGAAGTCCGGACGATGCACGAAGTGCAGCATGCCGGCGGGATGTGAGAGACGGCAGCGGACACAGCCGGCGGAAAACCGGACGCCGGGAGAGGGGACGCTGATCCCGGCCGGTCGCCAGCCTGAAAGCGCGGCCAGACTCCGGCCCGTCAGCCCTCCGGCACAGGGTTTGAGACGGGGCAGTTGCGCCTTTTCGAGCTGGACCACGGCGAGTCCCCCGGCAAGGCACTCCCGAGCCGCCCGGGAGCCTCCGGGGCCTGCACCGATGATGCCCACGTCGAAGAAGGTGTCCATGGGTTGGTTGATCAGATCCCGAGGAGCCACGGCTCCACCGGGGCCTGCGTCAGTCGGATCAGTGTGTGGGCGTACCACTGGACCTGCCGCACGTAATGGGCACCCGCCGTTCCTGTTGGGTCGTCGGTCTTGAAGTCCACCAGGACCCAGCGCTCCCCCTCCCTGAACAGCAGATCCACGGTTCCGTCCACCAGGCATCGAGTGCCTTCCGGAGATGGTCCGTCTTCCAGCCGCAGCAGCAGGGGTGCCTCGCGAAGGGTTTCCGGCGAAGCCGCCGCCCGGCGAAGCAACGGATGCTGGAGGGTCGCCGCCACCGCTTCCACCGCCGCGTCGATCTCGTTCGAATCGGCGCCTGCTCCCGAGCGGGAGGCCAGCTCTGCCAATCTCCGGATCTGGTCGACGTCGGCCTCGAAAGGAACATCCCTCAGGATCGTGTGGACCAGGGTACCAAAGCGGCGTCCCGCCGGGCGTGTCGCGTTTCGTGGCAGGGTGTCGATCCGGACCGGCACCGGTTCCGGGGGCGATTGCTGTACCAGCTCCCGAGTCACACGCCGGATCTCCAGCGAAGGCCGGACGCCGGTCTGCCGGCTCGCTTCCCGTTCCACCTGCCACCGTTGCCAGTTCTCACGCTGGGCCTGTTCCGCCGTCTCGTCTTCCGCCAGCAGTTCCTTTTGGCGTAGACCGAAGTCCGGCGGGACCTGAAGGTTCAGCAGCGCGGGATCGAACCAGACGACCGGGTGCCCCCCTGCCTGGGGATGATGCAGTCCAGGACGGACCGAGGATTCCGTGCTCCCGTCGAAGGCGGGCGGGCGGGCAAGGACACTGGCCGGCCCGAAAGGCGGACATCCCGGGGCCGGCTGGGCCTGACGCCTGCGGTCGGCGGGTGGGTAGAGCGCCTTGTTGAGTACCGCCAACCAGCCGTCCCGTTCGGCATCCCCGACCGCGGGCACTACCAGCAGGTCGCGTGCCCTAGTGGCGGCGACGTACGCCAGGCGCAGGCCCTCCGCCTGGTCCCGCTTCAGCTCTTCCTCCTGATGTTCGATCAGTTCCCACGGACGGCAGCCGAGGACCGAGAAGGCGGCCAGGCCGGAATCCACATCCACGTACTTGTCCGGTTGGGCTGCTGCCGCCTTGCAGGTCAGGTCGGCCAGAAACACCACTGGAAACTCCAGGCCTTTGGCTCCATGGACAGTCATCAGTCGGACGCCGTCCGCGCCTTCTTCCAGAACTGTGGTTTCCGCCCGCCGGATGCCGCTGTCGCCCTGCAGCAGATCGACGAACGCACGGAAAGAGAGCCCGCCGCCCGCCTCGAACGCTCTTGCCAGTTCGCACAGGCGCTGGACATTTGCCAGCACCTGGTGGCCGGCGGGTCGAAGCGCCAGAGCTGCATGGGCCCGGGTCGTATGCAGCAGTTCGGTGATGGTTCGGGCGATGGCACGGTGGTTGCGCAGGCGGTGCAGCCGCTCGAGGACGTGCAGGCCGTCTGTGATCATCTGGAGGGCGGGATCCACGTCCGCATACCTGCGGAAGGGTCGGATCGGACCGTACTCTTCGCGAAAGAGGAAGAGCTTGCGGTCCGGGATCGAAAAGAACGGCCCCCGCAACGCGGCATATACCGAAAGCTCATCGTCGGGCCATTCGATGGCGCTTAACGCCGTTGTCAGCGCCTCGATCTCCTCGCGCTCGTGGAAAGAACGGGAGCCCGCCAGTATGTGTGGGATCCCCCGGATTTCAAGCTCCCGGGCATACTCCCGGGTGATGTCCCGGTTCCAGGAAACGAAGCGCCGGAAAAGAAACGCGATATGGCGGGGTGCCACCGGCACCCATGCTCCATCCGCCTCCGGATCCGCAATCCTCCAGCCCGACTCGTGAATCAACCAGTAGACAAATGCCGCCGCCGTGGCAGGCAACGACTCCTCGATTGCATAGTTGGCGATCTCCCGCCGCCCGTAGGGATAGGGCACCGGCAACGCCACTACCGACGGCTGGCCGGGAGCGAACGGCCGTACCTCCTCCAGGGGCAGATATGCCGGTTGCCCCGAGGCGGCATCCTCCACCATGGCCGGAGCGAAAGCGGCGTTGACAGCTTCCTGGATCGGACGTACGGAGCGGAAACTTCGGGTCAGATGCACCAGTCCGACACCCCGGGCGGCCAGGCGGTCCCGCACCTGCTGGTAGAGCAGAACGTCGGCCCGCCGGAAGCGGTAGATGGACTGCTTGGGATCCCCCACCAGAAAGAGCTTTCCCGGAACAGGCCGGACCTCCTTCCAGTCGGAAACCTCCGGGTCGTCGGCGGCCAGCAGCAGAAGGATCTCCGCCTGCAGCGGATCGGTGTCCTGGAACTCGTCCACGAAAATATGGGTGAAATGGGACTGGAAATAGCGGCGTACAGAGGCGTTGCGGACCAGCAGGTCACGCGCCCTGATCAGAAGGTCGACGAAGTCCAGCCGGCCGTGGCGCAGCTTCAGTTGCTCGTACCGGCTCACCAGGTCGCGGAACTCGTGCTGGATGACGGCCGCGAGATCGGCGTCGGCCTCCAGCCGGAACTGGAGAAGCTCCTCCTGCAGGTGCTCACTCATCCGCAAGACCTGCTGGCGCGGGTAGCCTGGGGCAAACAACGATGGACCGCGACGGACTTGGCCTGAACGCGCCAACTTGCGCGGCAGTTCCACGAGGAAGGCTTCGAGACGGTCCTCATCGAGGGATCCTTCCCGTTCCGCACGGCGGATCCAAAGCGCCAGATCCAGGACCGGACGCAAGGCGGCGGCGAGGTCGTCGCTGGGTTGGGCCTTCTCCAGGATCTGCGCCAGCTCATCGATACGCTCCACACACCGGCCGATTCGCTGCCGCCGGTCAAAAGGCCGTCGGGTCCACGGTGTCTGGAAATCGCGCCATTCGAGAAATCGCCAGGCGGCCCCCCGGATCGCGTCCAGCGGCGGGCCCTCTCCAGGGTCTCCGCTGGGGAGGCGGCTCAGCAGCCGGCGCATGGAGGGAGGCAAGGCAAGGAGGCGCTCCTGGATCCAGGGGCGGAACGCCTGGTCGAAGAAAGCCGGAGCTTCGTCCTCCGCCAGCTCTTCGAAAGCGGGGTCGATGCCCGCTTCCACCGGACGCTCCCGCAGGAGTTCTCCACAGAAAGAGTGGATGGTTCCCACATGGGCTTCTTCCAGATGGGCGACGGCGTCATCCAGACGGGCGATTTCCGCTGGTTCGGTGCATTGGCGGCGAACCTGGTCCAGCCGTCCCCGAAGTCGCAGTTTCAACTCGCCCGCCGCCTTACGGGTGAACGTGACGGCTACGATCCGGGAGGGAATCGTCCTGCCCGACCGCAGCAGTTCTACAAGGCGGTACACCAGTTCCGTGGTCTTCCCGGTGCCGGCCGCGGCCTCGACCACCAGACTCTCGTCCAGACTCTGGCGGATGCGCCGGCGTGCCGAATCGTCTGGCCCTTCCCGGGAGAACAGATCTGTCACTGCAGCTCCCTCATCTCGTGAAGATTCTTCAACTGTTCCCGGGGCTTGCGTCCGACTCGCAACTCCTCATAGGGCCCGCATACCGGACGGTAGTCACACCAGGTACAGGCGTCTTTCCGGGGGGCGGCGGGCAGGAAGCCGGTGGAAATCGCCTCATCAATGGTGTCCAGGATCCACTCCACCATCTTCCGCGTCCCGGGTTCCAGGGGGATTTCGATCACCCGGAATCCTCCCCGTTGAGTGCAGTAGAAGAGCCGTCCGGATTCCACCGGTTCCCCCAACAGCCGCTCCGCCGCCATGGCATACAGCAGCGGCTGCAGCAGCTCTCCGCCGCCGACCCAGCGGACGGGCTGTTCCGGGGATTTGCCGGTTTTGTGATCGGTGATGCGCAGAAGCCCCCGTTCCGCATCCCGTTCAATCAGATCGATGGCTCCCCGAAGCCGGTAGCCGTTCCGCAGGATCGCCTCCTGATCTCTGCTGCGGGGATCGCGGCCATCCTCGTGGGGCAGACCAAAGGCAAACTCCCAACGATGAGGCAGCCAGCGCGCCCCCTGCTGGTAGCGTTCCCGTACCCAACAACGGAGATCCACCCGGAGTTCTTCCACCTCGCCCTGCCAGACCCGCGGGAGGGCGGGAGCGAGATCTTCTGCGTAACGGCCGGCCACCTGGTCGAGGACTTTGTCGACCCGATCCAGCCACTGCTCCAGCGAGGTCCGGCCGGGGTCCGCGAGACCATCCTGTTCCAGCAGACGGAAGAATCCGAACTGGACCTCATGGACCAGGCTGCCACGAACCAGCGGATCCATCCGTTCCAAGGTCGTGATGCCTTCGCGGGGCCGCAGCCGCTGTATCCCGTGGAGAAAGAACCGGTAGGGACAGGCGGCATAGTGTTGCAGCGACGTCGGCGAAAAAGGCCGTTCGCGCAGGCGAAACAGGGAAAGCCGCCGGAGGACGGCTGGATCCTTGGTGGCGACCAGTCCGTCGTCATCGTACCAGGCCTGTTCCCAACGCTTGAAGCGGGCCCGCAGCGACTGGGCCAACCAGGGATTGAGCTCCAGCAGAAAACGGCCTTGCCCCCGAACAACACGGGTCCGGTCATGCAGCAACGGTTCCAGACAGGCCAGATCGTACTCGGCATCGTCGATGGCGGCCTGCGGGTCGGCCGGAGCCGGCCATCCCAGCCTCAGGACCGGCTCATCGGCGGAACGCTTTTCCAGCTCCCGCAAGTCAGGGATCCTCCCTTCGGCCGCGCGCAGCACCTCCAGCGCGTGCAGCGACGGCACGCGGGCGCGACCCTGGAGAAGATCCATCCGGGGGAAGGACACCACCAGCAGTTGGGTGGCGGTGGCCACACCCCGACTCAGGAGCAGGCGTTCCCTGGCGATGCGGTCCCTCCGATTCGGCAACGGCAGCCCCAACTCGCGGGCTACTTCGTCCAGCAGGAGGGGGTCTTCGAAAACCTTGCGTGGCAGGACGCCCTCCGCCAGACCCGGAATGAAGACCGCATCGAAACGCCGACCCGGGGACTCCTCCAGAGTTCCCACCAACAGTCGACCGTACCTGTTCTCGGGAGGTTCGGAGCGCAGGAACAGAAGGTGTTCAGCCAGCACCGAGCGAACTTCAGACAGGACCACGGGCCCGACCTGGGCCATGGGCTCAAGTTCCGCCAACAGCCGGAGGACCGGTTCGGGGTGGGCCAAGGCTTCTGCCGCCAAGCGTCGCAAGGCATCCAACCATTCACCCCACAAGGCCCTGGAAGGGAGATCGGCCAGCCGGCGGATCAGCGGGAGGGCAAAGTTCTTGAGCCGCTCGAGCCCCTCCAGCCGCTGGCGCAACCCCGCCTGGGCCGCCTCATCCTCGGACGCCGAGGCCAGCCTGAGCCGAAGTTCGGCTTCCAGCCCCTGCAGCCGCTTCTGCCATCGTTGGGCACCCCCCACCACCGACGCCTCCACCAGCAGTTCCTCCCACCGGAAGGGTGCCGGCGGTGCAGCCTCGGCTTCCTCCGAAGCCTCGGACCCGGGAGCGGTGGCTGCGACTTCGGGTGGGGGTTCCACGGGGGTTTTAAATGTGAGCTGGCCGTCACCCGAGGGGGGAACCCATGGGACCTCAACCGCTTCTTCGGGCTCCGCGCTGGGCCGGGGCACCTGCGCCAGCGACAGATACTCTGCAAAGCGGGCGGCCGACAGTCTGTCCGCAGCACAGTCCAGCAGGGCCAGGAAGGCCCGTCCGGCGGGGCTGGGACGGGTGGTGCCCACAGTGAAATAGGCAGGGATGTCGGCACGCTCCAGGGCGTCCTGCAGGTGCGGCAGGTACAAGTCAGGATCTCTCAACCAGACCGCCATCCGGTCAAACGGCATTCCCGCCCGGGCCAGGCGTCGGACCCGTCTTGCCAGCTCGACGCACTCCCGCCCCTCACTGGGGGCGGAAAAGAACTCGAAGGAACCGTCGATGGCCAAGGCTTCTCCGGCCGGCTGCGCCTCGAACAGTTCCCTTTGCACCCGGCACAGCCGGCGGGGATCCTGCGCCGCCTGATCGAGTGGCTGCGGAACCAGGTTCAGCCGCGCCGACAGCCGTCGCAGCGATGGGCGGTCGGCGGCAAGGGCGGTCACCAGGGCATCCCGACTCCGCGCGACGAGCGCGACCAGAAAGAGTTCCTCCAGGAGAGACTCTGGAGCCGGGTCGAGGAGCAGCACCGTATCGGCGGGCAGACGGACCAGGCCCGACTCCAGCAGCTCCACCGCCGATGCCAGCACCCGGGCCCCTGTGGCCAGACGCTGCTCCTGCTCCAGTTTTCCAATCGTCTCCAGGGCGGCGGCCAGTTCGGGGCAACCGTAGGGACCGGAGGCCAGTCTGGCCGGTCCGACCCCGTTTTCGATCAGCGAGGAGAGCGTCTTGCTCAGCGCCCGCGGAAAGCCGGGCATGTCGGCGACGGCGTGGAAGAAGCCGACGCCGGAGGTGCGCAACGAGAGGTCGATGGTTCGGGCCGCCAGCGCTTCGGTGCCCAGGCGGCTCAGCGGCGCCAGGCCGCGCTCGGCGAGCCACGGTGTCGCCAGCGTGGTGGCCAGCCGGCGGAAGGAGGTCCGGTAAACCAGCGCCAGTCCTCCGCCGGCAGAGGCGGCCGCGCGAGCCAGATCATCGGCCGCTCCCTGCGAAGGGGCCGCCACCAGTACGGCGCCGCGACGTTGCTGCAGCCAGGACTCCGCGAACTCGAGGCGGGCAGACCCGTGGGATGTCACCAGGAGACACGACATCAATAATTCCAGCCCAGGAAGTTCCAGTAGCCCAGTTGCCAGCTCATGGCCCAAGCGGCAACCGTGATGAGGGTGTAGTGAAGTCGGCCGAGGAGGTTCCAGTAACCGCCCCGCCAGGCCAGCACGGTTACCAGCGCCTGGACGACGCTCAGCACAGCCCCGGACATGGGCAGCAGGAGCATCCAGAACCATGCCGGGTGCAGGTCGTAAGTGAACTGTTGCGGGTCAATGCTCTGACAGACGACCCACCCCAGAAACGTCAGAAACAGCAGGGCCACCAATGCAGCCAGCAAGCGGGCTGGTTTCTGCGTGGGGGGGCGCCGGGACAACATCCGGTCGGAACGGATTTCCATGAGCAGGTTGATCAGAGGGAACAGCAAAGGGGTCAGGAGAACCAGCACACAGGCGACCAGGAGGTAGAGATGGAAGGCGGCTGTTTCGAACCAGCGGGCCCTTTCGTAACCAAGGACCGCACGGCTTCCTTCGAACATCCGCAAGGTTCCGTCCTCGGCAGTGACAAAGACCAGGGTCTGTGGGCGTCGGCTTTCCTGGTAGACCGTGGGTCGCAGCTCCTGCCACAGGCGGGGCAAACCCAGGACAGGTCTGGTCCGCAACTGACCGGGCCCCGGGGCTTCGACCCGGACCTGGGCGAACAGCTCCGCGAGCTTGTCCATGGTGGTTTCAGCCCGGCACAGCGGCCGGTACCAGCCTTCCAGGCCGGTAGCGGGTGGTGGCGGCGAACCCGCTGTTGCAGGCGCCGCCTCGGGTGTCGGGGGAGGGAAGAGCTGCTGACGGAGGGCGTAAATGAAGTCCTGCCGCGCCCGGCCGCCGTCGGCGGCGTTGAAGGCGACGAATAGTACGAGCTCTTCCTCCGGAACCAGGTAGAGGCCGCTGTGTGTGTAGAAAAGGTCCCCCGGATGGAACAGGATCCGCCGGCGGTTCCAGTCATCCAGGAAGAAGCCGTGGGCCATGCCGGGCACATCGGGGGAGGGAGTGTAGAGAGCGGCCTGCATCTGCAGCCGAGTTTCGGGTCGAAGGATCGAAGGCCGGTCAGGGGGCTGCGACAGGAGTGCTGTGCCGAACCGGAGCATGTCCAGGGCGGATGCGCTGCCGCCCCCCGCCGGCGTTGCAGCCGGCAGTTCGAATGGCTGGGGCAGAAGTCCGCCGTCCTGAAAGTCGTAGCCCACTGCCGCCAGGGAAGACAGCTCGACAGGCAAGGGCTGGCGCACGCTGGTGCGATGCATGCCGAGCGGTTCAAGGATGCGGATCTCCACGAAACGCTCCCAGTCGAGTCCGGAGACCTCCTGGACGACGAGTGCCGCCAGAGCGCTGCCGTAGTTCGAGTAGGCTCCGACTTGCCCCGGAGGACGGATGCGCTCCGGCATTTCCCGCTCCAGCAACACGGCCAGCGGAAGCAGATCTTCAGGATGGCGTCTGAAGATCCTCAGCATGCGGTCCTCGAACCCGGCGGTATGGGCCAGCAGGCTGTTGAGGGTGACTGGGGTCGGGAAAGTGGAAGGGATCTGGAAGGAGGTCAGGTAGCGGTTGACGTCCTGGTCCAGGTCCAGTCGGCCCTCTTCGGCGAGCTGCATGACGGCCGTCCAGGTAAAAAGCTTGGTGACCGAAGCCAGTCGGAACATGGTATTGGCGGGATCCACGGGGAGACGTCGTTCCAGATCTGCCTGGCCGTAACCCTTGGCCAAAAGGATTTCTCCCCGGTAGGAGACGGCGACGACGGCCCCTGCCAGATGGTAGGCCTGGAACTGGGCGGCCATGATTCCGTCCACCAGGGGCTCCAGGTCCGGCCACGTGGGAGGGGGTGGCGCTGCCAGTTGGTCAAGTCCCTCCGACACGGGTTGGGCCGGGATGACCTGGGCCAGGACCCGCGGGAGGGCCAAGCCTGTGGTCAGGAGCAGACAGCAGATGAACTCCCAACGTAAGCTCACCGAAAAACCCCTTGAGACTCGCCCTCCCCGCCGCAGCCGGAATGCGCCTAACGTTCAGTATAGAAGGGATGCTCGGAGAAAGTCATCCGCATCCGGGGCCTGAGGACCGGCGCGGGTGCTGCCGGCGGCTCTCCGCGAGGTGAGCTGGAACACAGGAATGATACAGGTCGGGGGCTGCACTATTGAATCCATCAGACAGTTGACCGAGACGGCTGCCGGGATGCAAATAGTGCCTTGATCTGCATTTCTGGGGGCTGCCGGTACTGGAGGCAGCGCCTCCTATCCGGTCGTATCGAGCGAGGAGACGAGAAATGAAGACCCTGCGCATTTCCGAGGCAATTCCTTTCCTGCTGTGTCTGGTGTCGCTGGCCGGACCGGGTGAAGCATCAGCCGGGAGCCAACCCGGCTGCGACCCCGACGCCCTGGCCGCCGCCAAAGCAACATTCAGGACGCTGCTGGAGCTACGGAGTCGAAGTTCGGAGGCGGTGCCTCTCGACGAGTTCAGGGAGGTCTCCAATCGTTACATCCTGATCGCCGAGGCATGCTACCAGCACTACTATGGCGCGGCGCCGGTCCCCGGGATCACCATCGACGAAGACGGCCTCTGGGCGGACGGGATGGCAGGCGAACCCCTGCACCGTGCGGCAGCCCGCGCCGGGCGGCGCGGTGGGCCCGAACATCCGGATTTCTACAACCTCCAGGGAACCAAGTGGGGCAGCGGTTCTCCGTTCTTGACGGCCGGGGACAACGTCGATGCGGCGGGCCCCGGGATCAGCGGCGGAGTGGTCACATACAGCTTCATGCCAAGCCTGGTGGACCTGTCCGCCGAGGTGTCGGCCGGCCTGTCCACTGACAGTCAGAGCACGGCGCTGACCGATTTGCCTGGTTTCGACCCCTGCTTCCTGACCGAAATCGAGGCTGCTTTTGCGGCCTGGTCGGCCGTGGCCGACATCGAGTTTCAGCCAAGCCAGGACAACGGTGTCGCATTCAATGGGTCGGGTGCCCTGGGGGATATCCGGATCGGCGCCCACGGCTTTGACGGCGTGTTTGGAGTCTTGGCCCATGCTTACTTCCCTCCGCCCAATGGAGTGAGTGCGGCCGGCGACCTTCACTTCGATTCCGACGAAAACTGGGTCTGTGATCCGGCAGTCATTACCGGCACTGAGCTGGATATCGGGATTGTCGCGCTGCACGAGCTTGGGCACTCGATCGGGTTACGGCACGAGAGCTCGGACCCGGCGGTGATGGAGCCCTACTACAACGCTGCGATGAGCTTGGGCCCCCTGGCGGATGACGTCCATGGGGTTACCCAGATTTACGGCCCCAATCCGACCCGGCGGAGCTTCTTCTCCGACATCGGTATTGGTACCGAGAATCCGGCGGCGCGCTTCCATATCGAGAATGTTCTTAACAACGACTCCGACGACTTTGTGGTTACGTCCGCCGGGAAGGTCGGGGTGGGACTCGTCAATCCCGCAAACGGGGTGCACGTCAAGGGCGATGCCCCCGGCTTCGTATTTGAGGAATCCGACTGGGGCAACCAGAAGTGGCAGATGGCTGCACTGAACGGAGAATGGCGCCTCAGAGACTTGAGTGCCGGGAACGTTTACCCTTTCCGGGTCGCCCCGGGATTTGCCGCTACTGGAATGAGCCTGGCCTCGAACGGCAACGTAGGGATCGGCACGACGAGCCCGACTGCACGCCTGCACGTCATTGGCAGCGTGTTGGCCACCGGTGGCGTGTCGTCTTCGCGGACGTTGAAAGAGGAGATTGTGCCGCTCAGCATCGAGGCGGCCACGGAGACGCTGCGGAAGCTTGAGCCGGTAAGCTTCGTTTTCAAGGACGACCCAGCCCGGGACCCGCAACTGGGATTCATTGCGGAGGACGTCCCGGAGCTGGTATCCACCCCCGGACGACAGGGCATCCAGCCGATGGACCTGATTGCGGTGTTGGTCAGGACGGTCCAGGCTCAGGGAGCGGAGATTGAGGTGCTTCGGGCCCAACTGGCGGAACTGGAGTCGCGTCTCGACGGGAAGGGCGAAACAGGCAGGAAGGCTTCAAGGGATTGAAGGGGCCAAAGGGACGGAAAGGTGGCGCGCCCGGCGTGATTCAAACATGCGGCCTACGGATTCGAAGAACGGGGCCGGTCGTTTACAAACCGGTCCCATCGGGTCACTAACCACTAACAACCAGTCTAGCCGGGTCTTTCCTGATTGTGTCCCAAGTTGAAATCCGCGCTCCGGTTACGGGGCGAAGGAAAGAAACAGGACACATGGTCAAGCAGTCTGATTTCAGAGTACTGAACGCGGAACGGAAGTCGCCTTGGACTGCGGCGGCAGAGGCGGAGCCGGCGACGCCGCCTTTGGATCCGGCCGCGTGGCTCCCAACTCCCGCCTCCAAAGCGAACCGCGAAAACCCAAAGCGCCCTCGTTGCCAGCGCCGCCAGTCGCTGCCTCGCCGCCGGTGCCCTCCATAAGGCGCTCCGCCCGGAAACCCGGTCGACGTTTCCGTCGCTCAACCTCCCCTGGCCCGGGGTGGGATGCTCACTCCTCTCTCCTCGCTCCGACATGAAGCCGCAGGATGAAATCGCCGACCCCCTCTCCCCGACGCTCCTTTCCGGTGTGCTGATACCAGGCCTGCATCCACCACCCCAGTTCCAGCTCCGTGTCGTCGTCGATCTTGAACTTGACGCCGGCCTCCCCGGGTGCCGTCAATTAGTAAAATCAGTCCGTTCGGCTTCAAGATCGGAGACCCGCCGGATCCATTCGCCGGCGTCCAGAATTCCCTACCTTCTTCGATCGACTCCGTTTATAGTGGGTGAGCAGGTGAAAGGGGAGTCGAGCCTGGCGATTGTGGATGCCTAAATCGACGGTCCTTGGCCGCACCTGGTTTACTGCCGTCGTTAGACATCAGGCGAAACGACCAAGTTCACCCTTGAGGATAGTCTAAGCTGGGCTTCAGATGAGGAAATCCCTGACGAACTTCGTCGTTGCGCGCGCTCTATCGGACGAGGCCCAGTCACCATAGCCCAGTTCGAGGAACACGGCCGATGTCACCCCAGCACAATCCAGCGTCGCTTTGGGTCCTGGACTCGCTAGGTCACCTATTGCATTCTTCTCCGGAAAATGCGAACAACGAACGACGGGAGAATCTATCCGCCACTTATAGCTATTAGCTAGACATTGCGTATGAACGCCGACGTTCAGCAACTAACCAGCGAGCGCGACCGCCTGCGCCTCCTGCTTGAAGTAACCAATGCGGTCGTTGCTCATCTGGACCTGCGTGATCTCCTCCACGCCATCTCCGCCTTGCTCGGTCAACTGGTACCGCACGACCTGTCGAACATCGCTCTCTACGATCCACAAAGTAACGGGTTTCGCGTCGTGGCGCTCGACTTCCCGGAGCACCAGGACTTCCTGCGGGAGAGCGAGTTGGTGCCGATTGAAGACAATCCTGTCGGACTGTCGTTCACGACGCGCCAGCCGGTGCTACACCGCAGGATTGATCTCAATGAGTTCCCGGGCGAAATCATGGGACGCGTGGTGGCGAGCGGTATTAAATCCGGCTGCAGCGTGCCGCTCATCTCGCATCAAAAGACGCTGGGCGTCTTAAGCTTGGGCAGCCTGCGCGAAAGCGCGTTTACCGAGGATGATGTCGAACTGCTCGGGGAAATTGGCAAGCAGGTCGCGATAGCGGTGGAAAATGCGCTCGCCTACCGCGAAATCTCCGTGTTGAAGGCACGGCTTCAGGAAGAGAATGTCTACCTGCGGGAAGAGATTCGCCAGGAACACAACTTCAGAGAGATTATTGGCAACAGTCGGGCCCTGAAAGAGGTCTTCCGACAGGTCGAGACCGTGGCGGGCACTGATTCGACCGTGCTGATCCTGGGCGAAACGGGTACCGGCAAGGAGTTGGTCGCCCGCGCCATCCACTCCTTGAGTCCCCGCCGCGAGCGCAGCCTCGTCAAACTCAATTGCGCCGCCATTCCCACCGGCCTCCTCGAAAGCGAACTCTTCGGGCACGAGAGAGGGGCTTTCACCGGCGCCATCGGTCAGCGCATCGGGCGCTTCGAGCTGGCCCACAAAGGCGCCCTTTTTCTAGACGAAGTCGGCGACATCCCACTCGAGCTGCAGCCCAAGCTCCTGCGCGTTCTCCAGGAGCAGGAGTTCGAACGCCTCGGCAGCACCCGCACTCAGAAGGTGGACGTGCGCCTCATCGCCGCCACAAACGCCAACCTCGAACAGCTCGTCGCCGACAGGAAGTTCCGCTCAGACCTCTACTATCGTCTCAACGTTTTCCCCATCACCGTCCCGCCCCTGCGCGACCGCCGCGAAGACATCCCTGTGCTGGCCCGCTGGTTCACCCAGAAGTTCGCGACGCGGTTGCGGAAGCGGATTGAATCCATCCCCGCCAGGACCCTCGCGGCGCTTGCCGAATACTCCTGGCCCGGCAACGTCCGCGAGCTTGAGAACCTCATCGAACGCGCGGTGATCCTCTCGTCCGGCCCGGAACTCGAACTCTCGCCGCCAGGTGCGAGTTTACAGGCGGTTGTGAGCACCGCTGAAGGTCCCAGCCAGAATTTGAATTTTGAAGATGCCGAGCGGGCGCACATCCTCCGCGCCCTCCGCGATACGAATTGGATCATCGGCGGGCCGCGAGGAGCGGCGTCAAAGTTGGGGCTCAACCGCTCGACCCTGCGGTCGAAGATGAGAAAGCTCGGCATCACTCGCCCATCCTGAGTGGCCCGCCGCTGAAATCCCGCCACTCGCGGTGATATATCGCCACTTTTGGTTCACCGCGCCGCCAATCGGCAATGGGCTCCGTGTTACCCCCAATGCGCAAGCCGTGTCTTTTCCGACTCTTATAGGCTGTACGCAACCCTTAAGGAACCTGGCACGCCGCTTGCGCTATGTCGGATCGTGAACGGAGGGCATAAGCCAGTGATTCGGATCAGCCAAATACACGAAGGTTCAAAGCACCGCCTGTTGGTCGAAGGCACGCTTTCCGGCGACTGGGTTGACGTATTGGAAGACTGCTGGCTTGAGGCGCCGCACGCCCCCGACGGCGAGCCGATGCGAATAGACCTGACAGGGGTCACCTACGTTGACGATAAGGGCCGCGGACTTCTCGCGCGCATGATCCAGGACGGTGCGGAACTGCGGGCGGCGGGAGTCATGACCAAGGCGGTCATTGAAGAGATTACGGAGAAGATTGCAATGGCGCGCAAAGGACAGAGACCCGAGGGCGCGTAGAGAGGAGGATCAGATGAAGATGGCCACAACGACATGTTCGCGGCTTCGGCCGACAAGCGTGAGACTGTTGGCCGGCGCCCTTGCAGCGGTGGCGTTGCCCGTTCCTGGTCCATTCGCCTCTCCCGTAACTCAAGACGACGCCATGGACCCTGCGCTTCGCGCGTTTCTGGAGAAGGAAATGGGGTTGACCGTCCCGGAACTGCAATCGGTGGTCGCCGGGCGGCCCGCGGCAAGGGTGCTGTGGACGAAGACGGACGCTGAAGTGGCGCTCTTCGGCATCGTGAGGATTCATGCGCCGCAAGAGCTGTTCATCGCAAGATTCAGAGACATCGTCACGTTTGAAAGCGGCAAAGGGGTTCTGGGCATAGGCCGCTTTCATTCGCCCGCCACGCTGAATGACGTGGCCGGGCTGCAGATGGATCAGAAGGAGTTGGAGGAAATTCCTCAATGCCAGCCCGGCGACTCTACGCTCAAGCTCTCCGACCGCGCGATGCAGTCCCTGCGCCGGCAAGTGGACTGGGCTTCTCCGCAGGCGGCTAGTCGGGCGCAGACGGTGATTCGGCGGGCCTTTGCGGACTACGTGGCGGACTACCAGGAAATTGGGGACGCCGCGCTGGCCGTCAACTACGATCAGGATAAGCCGCAGGCCATCCGCGAGGATTTCCACCAACTGCTGCAACACTCTTCGCACTTGTTTCAATACGACCCGCAGTTGGCCAACTACCTGGAGAAGTACCCGAAGGAGAGGCCGTCTGGAATCGAGGATGTTTTTTACTGGCAGAAAGCCGAGTTCGGCTTGAAGCCCGTCGTCAGAGCCAGCCATCTGGTCATCCATCGCCGTCAGCAGGACAGCGGCGTCACGTATTCGATCGCTTCCAAGCTGCTGTTTGCCAGCCACTATTTTCGGGCGGCGCTCGAATTGAAAAGCCTGGCGCCGGATGGCGCGGCGCCGGGTGGAAATTCGTTTTATCTGATCTGTCTCAACCGGGCTTTCGTGGACGGGCTGACCGGACTCAAAGGGGCGCTGATCCGCGGGAAGGTGAAGTCGAGAAGCCGACACTCACTGGCGCTCTATCTGGACAGCGTAAAACAGGAAATTGAGGCGGCAAACGGAGGACGGTCAAACAGATCGGAGCGCCGAGGGGCGCCTCATGAGCCGAAAGGCATGCAAACGCAGGATGTGACTTCAACACAATGATTCGCAGCAAACAAGGGGAGGACAATCATGACTAATTTCCCGATTTCCGGCGATTTCGCAAAGAACTGGTGGGTCTTGCTCATCAGGGGAATTCTCGCCGTGCTGTTCGCCGTCGTGGCCTTCGCGCTGCCCGGCCTGGCGGTCGTCACGCTGGTGCTGCTCTTTGGCATCTATGCCTTTGCCGACGGGCTGACGGCGCTCTGGATCGGCGCGGGCGCGCGCGCTTGGTGGTTCATGCTGCTCGGCATACTCGGCGTGATCGTCGGCGTCTTCACCTTCATCTATCCCGGCATCACCGCCGTCGCGTTGCTCTACCTGATCGCGGCCTGGGCCGTCGTCCGGGGCATCTTCGAGATCGTGACCGCGATTCAGTTGCGCAGGGAGATCAGCAACGAATGGCTGCTGATCCTCGCCGCTGTTCTCTCGATCTGCTTCGGCCTGATCCTTGTCGCTAATCCTGGGGCCGGGGCGCTCGCGGTGGTGTGGATCATCGGCGCATACGCGTTCATCTTCGGCCTGATGATGATCGTGCTGGCATTCCGCCTCCGCAGGTTGCCGGGGCGGTTGGAGGTTGCGTAAGCAGTGATCATTTCGCACCGGCCGCACAGGCGATCGGCCGGAGTCGAATCAAACCGTCATCGCCAAGAACCCGTGGTCTCCCGACCACGACTTCCAAGAGGAGAAAAGCTATGAACAAGATGACTGTGGTTGTATTCAACGACGAGAGCGGCGCCTATGAAGGCGTCAAAGCTTTCAAGGAACTTCACTGGGAGGGAAGCTTGACACGATACGCGACTGCGGTCATCGCGAAAGACGCGACGGGCGCGGTCAGCGTCAAGCAGGTGGCTGATGAGGGTCCTGTCGGGACGGTACTCGGATTTGCCACGGGGAGTCTCATCGGGCTGCTCGGAGGCCCGGTCGGACTTGTCATCGGGGCAACGGCCGGGACGATTGGGGGGTCGGTGTACGATCTCGCGCAACTCGGCGTCGGCGAGGATTTCCTGGCCGAAGTTTCGCAGTACCTCTCGCCGGGCAAAGTGGCCGTCATCGCCGAGATTGATGAAGAGTGGATCACGCCGCTCGACGCTCGCATGGAGTCGCTCGGCGGGATCGTCTTCCGGCGGGCGCGTGCTGAGTTCGTCGACGCTCAAATCGAACGAGAGATGGCAGCCGACAGAGCGGAGATCGCTAAGCTGAAGGCGGAGTACAACCAGGCGGTGGGAGAGGCCAAGGCCAATCTCAAGGCTAAACTCGAAACCGCTCAAAACCGTCTCGAGGCTCGGCACGATCTGTTGGAGAAGAGGATCGAAGCCATCCAGCGCGAAGGCGAAGCCAAGATCAAATCGCTGCAAGAGCAAGCGGCGCAGGCGAAAGGTGAGGTGAAGGCGAAGCTGGAAAAGCGCATCGCCGAGGAGCGCGCCGATCGCCAACTGCGGGCGGAAAAGCTGAGCAAGGCTTGGCAGCTCGTGAAGGAAGCGGCGACTATCTGACACGGTTTATCTGCAGTCGTGTTCTCAACGGCGCTCGTCCGCTCATGCTTTCGGGCTGATGCGTGCGGTTTACCTTCAGCGGACGAGCGCCGGACACTGGCGTTTTCGGATGGTGGATCGATAAATCACGGGAGGAACAACAATGAGATCCGAAATACTCGATAAGGCAATGGAGGCTGGCGCCGCCGTCGCTCAGATGCGAGCGGGATCCGGGCGCATGAAGGAAGCTGTCGCCGAGGCAGTTGAAGACGGAATCAGCGCGGCGAAACGCGCCGTCAAACAGGGGCGCCGCGCGGCGGAAGATCTGGTTGACGACGCGGAATACCGAGTCAAACAGCATCCGCTCAGCGCGGTCGGCGTCTCTTTCGGCATCGGATTGGGATTGGGAGCCGTGATCGGCTCCCTGCTGGCCCGCAAGGGACATCGCGGGAAGTGAGATGAATCAGCGAAGGCGGGCGACAATCATCTTTCTCCTGGCGCTCAGCGCCGTGGCCTTGTGGTTGTGTTACCTGATCGCAAGGCCATTCCTGGAGCCTGTCTTCTTTTCGGTAGTTCTGGTGATTGTCTTTTACCCGCTCCACGCCAAGCTGCACAGACTCATCGGCAGCACGAACGCGGCGGCGCTGCTTTCGACATTGTGCGCGCTCCTGACAATCGCCATTCCGCTGTTTCTGCTCAGCGCCGCATTGAGAAATGAATTGACTGCTATTTATCAGTCGCTCAGCGCCAGCGGAGTCAACGAGGGCGGGTGTATCACGCATGCGCTCCAACTGCTGGAGCAGGCGTGGATGTGGCTGGGAAAGTACGTTGATCTCTCCGGGGTTGATCTACCCGGCGAGCTGTCAGACCGCCTGCAGCAGCTGAGTTCATTCCTTCTCTCGCAACTTGCCGGGTTTGCCGGCGATGTCACTTCGTTCGTCATGGCGGCGGGGATCACCTTCCTCACGCTGTTTTATCTGTTCCGGGACGGCCGGGCGTTCTGGCGACGACTATCTGGAATCATCCCCCTAAGCCCGGCACAGCTCGAAAGACTTGCCGTCGGAGTGAGCGGCGCGATTGCCTCCAGCATGTACGGCGGGCTGGCGACGGCGATTGCGCAGGGAACGCTGTTGGGATTGGCCTTCTGGGTTTTGGGTCTGCCATCACCGGTTTTGTGGGGAATGATGACCGCGCTCTTCTCGTTTATGCCTCTGGTCGGAACGGCGATGGTGTGGCTTCCCGCCGCGATCATCCTGGTTCTCATCGGCCATCCGGTAAAAGGATCGATCGTGCTCGCCTGGGGCGCCGGGGTGGTCGGAACGGTGGATAACATTCTCCGTCCGCTGGTGATCAGCGGGCACATGCGCTTTCATCCCCTCTACGTCTTCCTCGCGTTGCTCGGAGGGATTCAGGCCTTCGGCATCATCGGGCTTTTCGTCGGTCCCGCCGTGCTGGCGCTGGCCGCATCTTTGTTCAGTCTGATCGGAGAAGAAACGCGGCACCCTGACAAACCCGACTTGTCATCTCGCATCGCAGGTGAACGGCTAGTCGGAAAGGATCATGGATAGCCATAGAAGAGGAGGCGAATATGAACTCGCCAAGTCGGCAATCGACCAGCAATCCACCTGGAGGCGCCAAGGACGGCGGGAAAGCGAAGATCCCGCCCGGCAGAACCTGGCTGGGATTCCTACTCATCTTGCTCCTGAACTACTTGTTGGTCAGGCTCATCATGCCGGGCCCTCCAGAAGTCACGGTGCCCTATACCGTTTTCAAGGAGGAGGTTGGGAAGGGAAACGTCGAAGCGATCTACAGCCGGGGCGAAACCATCACGGGTCGCTTCAAGGCACCCGTGACCTCTCCACCGCCCGCCGGACAGAACCCACGGCAAGGCGGCGACCCCCAAGCGGCGAGCGGGCGAGGCGCCAGCCGGAGCAACCCGCCCGGAACCGCGACCAACTTCACAACCACTCTTCCCTCCTTCGTAGATCCAGGCTTGGAAGCATTCTTGATCGGGAAGGGGGTCGAGATCAGCGCCGAACCTATGGAGGAAGGCGACAACCCCTGGGCAACACTCATTTTCGGATTCGGGCCGGCGCTGCTCCTAATCGGCTTTTACGTCTGGATCTTCCGGCGGGCCGCGGACCAGGGCGGCGGCTTTGGCGGCGGGCTGATGGGCATCGGCAAGAGCAAGGCGCGCCGCTACGACCATGAGAAAGACACGAAGGTCAGTTTCGACGATGTCGCCGGCATCGACGAAGCCGAAAACGAACTGGTCGAGATCGTAGATTTCCTCAACGACCCCGGCAAGTACACCCGTCTGGGCGGGACCGCTCCGAAAGGCGTGCTCCTGGTCGGGGCGCCCGGCACAGGCAAGACGCTGCTGGCGAGAGCTGTTGCGGGAGAAGCGGGCGTGCCGTTTTTCTCGATGAGCGCGGCAGAGTTCGTGGAGATGATCGTCGGGGTGGGAGCGGCGAGGGTGCGGGACCTTTTCAAACAAGCGCGCGAGCACGCGCCCGCAATCGTCTTCATTGATGAGTTGGATGCTATTGGTCGCGCGCGCGGTCAGATGGCGATCGGGAGCTCAAGCGAGCAGGAGCAGACCCTAAACCAGATACTCACCGAGATGGATGGTTTCTCCAGCCGTGAGGGCATCATCGTGCTGGCGGCGACGAACCAGCCGGATGTGCTCGACAAGGCGCTGCTGCGGCCCGGACGCTTCGACCGCCGCGTGGTGGTGAACCTGCCGGACAGGGCCGGGCGCGAGGCGATTCTTAAAGTTCACACCCGCCTCGTGCCGTTTGCCAGTGACGTAAACTTGGGAGAGATCGCCGCCGTTACACCAGGATTTTCAGGGGCCGATCTGAAGAACGCGGTCAACGAGGCGGCGCTGATGGCGGCCCGCCGCAATCAGGACGAGGTTCGCCAGAAGGACTTCGAGGACGCGCTGGAGAAGATTGTGCTCGGCCCCGAGCGTCCGCTGCTCTTGAGCCGCGCCGACAAGGAACGCATTGCTTATCACGAAGGCGGACACACCATCCTGGGCCTGGTCGTGCCCGGCGCCGATCCGGTGAACCGCGTGAGCATCGTGCCGCGCGGGCAGGCGCTCGGTGTCACCTATCAACGCCCCGACAGCGACCGTTACAACTACCCGGAAGCCTACCTGCGCGCGCGGATCGTTGGAATTCTGGGAGGGCGCGCCGCTGAAGAGATCGTCTACGGCACCAAGACGACCGGGGCTGAGAACGACATTGAGCAGGCCACCGATCTGGCTCGTCGAATGGTTACGCGCTGGGGTATGAGCGAGCGCCTCGGGCTGGTACAACTCGCGCCGAAGGACAACGTCTATTTGAGCGGCTCGAACCCTTATGTGGGAACCAGGCCGTTCAGCGAAGAGACGGCGGAGACCATTGATTCGGAGGTCCACAAGATCATCGGCGAGTGCCACGAACAGGCCGGGCGTCTGCTACGAGAGTACCGCAAGCAGCTCGAAGCCCTGGTCGAATCCTTGCTTGCGCGTGAGAGTCTCGACGAGCAGGAGATCCTCGAGATCACGGGCCTCCCGCCTGCGCCCGCTCTGGAAACCGGCCTGTTGCCCGCTGCCGGCGCAGGTGTCAACTCGCTATCGATCAACGCTCAATGAGACTGCTCGACTCGCACACTCCATAATCAGAAGACAAGTGCGGCACTTCTCGCACCATTATGTTCAGTTCGGTGGGATCCCTGCCGCTGTCTCCGGTTTCGGGACACGACCACCGCAGCTAGTGGCGACTCCTGCGTTATTGAGTGTACTGACGATTATGTTTCTGCATGGCGGTTTCGTGCATCCGATAGGCAATATGCTCTACCTTTGGATCTTCGGTAACAATGTGGAAGATGCGATGGGCCACGGGTAGGAGTTCTGGTCTTCCTCGGTATCTTCATACGGATGATGTACCTTCCCTACTTCGCTATTCAGATCCTCCAGGGGTTCTTGACTTGGGGAGAAGTGGGTGGAGGAGTAGCCTGGTTCGCCCATATTGGGGGATTCATGGCCGGCGCACTGCTGGTCGGGTTGCTCAAGAGACGAGCGGTTCAGTGTTTCAACCCTCCACACCATCACGATCGTCGGATAGAACGCTGGCAAAGTCGCTAACCAAGAAAGGCGTCACCCGTGAAGACAAAACAATATTTCCTCGTTCTTGCTTCATTGGCGGTTGCTCCGATTGCGCTGGGATATGGGAGCTCCCCTGAGTGGTTTGCCCGAACGTTTTTCGGGGTGGTTGAACTGGATCTGAACTTTACCCACATGCTCAGGGCAATCATGTCCGCATATCTCGCCTTGGGATTGTTCTGGCTGTTCTCCGCATTCAGTGACAAGTACAGAGATGCAGCGCTGTTGAGCACCGTGGTTCTCCTTGCTGGTCAAGGGGCTGGCAGAACCGCCAGTATAGTCATCGATGGTCGGCCTTCCTCTATCCTTTTAGTTTACACAATCTTAGAGGGTATGCTGACCTTAATAGCCCTTTGGGTCTGGAGACTCCCGGAATGATCTGAAGGACCGCTCGATTGGCGTGACCGAGCTATCACGGGCAGGACTGAAGCCCAGTCGATCCACGATCGGCATTTCGGACGAGGAGTTGTTCGAGGACCTGAGGGCACTCTGGAGGTGCCTTGGTCGTCAGCCGCGATACTCCGAGGTCGGTTCCCCAAGCTCGAAGTTCTCAGTCGGAACCATTCGAGAATCGGTTTGGATCTTGGACGGAAGCCCCTCGGGCCTTCGTCGAGTGGGTCAATCCCGAAGACACGGATACCGCGCCAACGGAAGATCCTCCGGAAGAAGACGATCATCCCAACGTTGCGAGCAGACGTGAAACCAAAACGACGTACCCGTCGTGAGATTACCGACCGGCAGCGGTTCCGCATCTTGCTCCGCGACAGGTTCGCCTGCCAGGCCTGCGGGGAAAGCCCATTGAGAACTCGTGGCGTCGAGCTCAATGTGGATCACATCCTCCCATGGGACAAGAGAGGAGAGACTGTTGACGAGGAGAATCTGCAGTGCAAATGCATGAATTGCAACCTTGAAAAAGGCAACGCATTCAATGCCCAACAAGAGCGAGGATAGATACGCTCGACGTTCGAAACACCGGAGAATAGGATGACGACAAACGACCTGATCCTGCTAAATCAGCTCCTTGACTGGAGGATGCTCGAGATTGGCGAAGGACTTGAAGAATCTGAGTATTTCGAGACTTTCTCGGCCGAGCAAGCGCTCAAAGACGATGACCTGTCCTATGACGAGATCCGGCGCGGCGGGGGACGAGAGGCCGCCGGGTCTTGGGGAGTCGGCATCGACGACGCGAGCCAGTTTCCGAAGACGAAAGCCGGCCGGCTCCGGTATGTCGCCCTCATTCAGGCGGCCGTCGAGGCCGTCACCCGATTGCCGAAGGTGTTGGAGTACGTGTTCTACAATCCGGACACACTCGACCGCTGGTTCGATTGCCACAAACCGTGGGAAGCCGCCCGGAAGAAGGCCGGCTACGGTTGGCTTAAGGTCAAGGACCTGCGAACGGCCTTCGGGATCCGCCTGGCGAACATACCGGGGCTGGAAAGACACACGATTCAGACGCTGCTCGGACACTCCAGCCCGTCGACGACGGAGCGCTTTTATGCGTTCCACTCGCACCGGCTGGCGGTCCAGCGGGTCTGAGCTTGATCGAGGGGAAGAAGAACGAAAAGGGGGCCGCATGAGCGGCCGAAGGACGCAGACAGGAAAGACGGTGATGTGACTGGAATTCGCAGGACGGGCTAAGTCACTGAGAAGAAAGTGGCGCGCCCGGCGTGATTCGAACACGCGGCCTACGGATTCGAAGTCCGGCGCTCTATCCAGCTGAGCTACGGGCGCCCGGCACCATTCTAACCGAGGATACTCCGCGCTGAGCACGCTGGTCCCCCGTCCTCAGAGTTCTTCAGGTCCGGCAGATCCGGGGAGTCCCTTGGGTCCCTGCGCCCCTTTCAGTTACACTCCCGGAGCATCGATGTCGGAAGGTGACCTGCGCAAACACGACCTGGTCAGGATTCTGGAGCTGTGCCGGCGCATGAACGCGCAACGGGACGTCTCCTCGCTCTTCGATTTCGTCACCCGTGAAGCCGCCCGCCTCCTGGACGCTGAACGGGCCAGCATCTTCTTGCTGGACGCCGAACGGATGGAACTGTGGTCCCGGGTGGCCATGGGCACCGACGAGGTTCTGCGGTTCGACGCCCGTCTGGGCCTGGCGGGCGACGTCCTCCTCAACCGCAGGATCGTCAACATCGAAGACGCCTATCTCGATGACCGTTTCAATCCCGCCATTGACGCCCAGCTCGGCTACCGGACCCGCTCGGTGTTGGCAGTCCCGCTGGTGAACGAAAGCGGGGAGACCATCGGGGTCTTCCAGGTTCTCAACAAGAGAAGAGGCCGTTTCAGCGAGGATGACGTCGGCGTACTCACCACGCTGGCCGGCCATACCGCGATTGCCGCCCAGACCGCTCTTCTGCTGGATCGTCTGGAGAAGGAACGCAACCATCTGCTGTCGGAAAACCGCCGGCTGCGGGATGAAGTCCGCGGGCGCTTCTCGACCCGCAACATCCTCGGAATGAGTCCTCCCATCCAGAAGCTGGTCCGGCAGATCGAAGATGTGGCGGATACGGACATCGAAGTCCTCATCACTGGCGAAAGCGGCACCGGCAAGGAGCTGGTGGCCCGGGCCATCCATTTCTCGGGAGGCCGGGCCGACGGCCCCTTCCTTGCCATCAACTGTGCCAGCCTGCCGGAAAGCCTGGTGGAGGCCGAGCTCTTTGGCATCGAGAAAGGCGTGGCCACGGGAGTCGTGCAGCGGCCCGGCAAGTTTGAATCCGCCGCAGGCGGTACCCTGTTTCTGGACGAGATCGGAGACCTGTCTCTGTCCGCCCAGGCCAAGATCCTGCGCGTGCTGCAGGAGCGGGTGGTGGAGCGCGTGGGCGGGCGGGAGCCGATCCGGGTGGATGTCCGGGTGGTGGCGGCGACCAACAAGGATCTTGAAGCGGCGATCCGGAACGGAGCCTTCCGGGATGATCTCTACTACCGTTTGAAGGTGATCCACCTGAAGACGCCTGCCTTGCGGGAGACGCGGGAGGACATTCCATTGCTGGCTCAACACTTCCTGGCCCGGTACTGCCGTGAGCTGGAGCGCCCGTCCAAGAGCTGGTCGGCTGCTGCCCTCAAAGCACTTACGGCCTATGACTGGCCGGGAAATGTCCGGGAGCTGGAAAACGAAGTCAAGCGGCTGGTGGTGACGGTGCGCCGCCCGGAAATCCGGGAGACCGACCTCTCGGATGAGATCCGGAGAGGCTGCGGGCAGAGGCAGGGTATCAGGCAGGCTGTCGAGGACGTGGAAAGGAATCTGATCCGCGAAGCTCTGGCCGCCTCAGGTGGAAATCGGGCGCAGGCGGCGGCACGGCTGGGATTGAGTCGGCAGGGATTACTGAAAAAGATGCAGCGGCTGGGACTGGCCGGTTTCTGATGTGCCCAGAGTGCTCCCGCGGTGTCAACCGCCGTTGTCGCCGGCTGTGTTCCATGCTGATGCCGGCAGCGCATTGAATGACAAGAACTTCCGGTACGAATCGGGGCAGGGTGGTGCCCCTGCTGTCAACCGGGGTTGCCGCCGCTGCCGGCGGCAGCGTTCTCTGCCGCCTGCCTGCGATCCCGTTAAGTCTCGCCCCCACTGGGGTTGATGGGCCTTCGCTGCATCCTGCCATCGATCGGCATCCTGATTGCTTGAACGGATCCGCGACAGGTGAATGCGAATATGACGAAGGAAAGGGAGGTCGGAAACGTCAGGCATGGAGGAGATGAGCTGGTCAGCGCCACTCTCTTGGCCGGAGGACTCCGGACGATCCGGTGCAGCCTGCACATGGTCCTGGAGCAGGCCCGCTATCTGCAGGCTCTGGGACTGATTGCGGAGAACGAGGTGGAGTATCTGGACGGGCTGGCGGCCCAGTTCGAGAAACTGATGCAGGATTTCCACCGTGGTGTGTTTCTGGGCGATTTGCAGAGTTTATTGGCTGATCTCAGGAAGGCGCAGGTTGCCCGGCCGCAGTCGTTGCCGCTGGATTATTAGGTTTCGCAAAGTGAGGGGTCCAGAGGCTGATGGCTCTCTTTTATCCACCGCAGAGACGCAGAGGACGCAGAGACGTCTTGCAGCTCAACAGGATCCTGCGAGGAAGGGAGGAATGGGGGTCCCTTGTCAGACCCTGCCTCCGCCAAGCGGCCGCTCGCCTGGGACCCGGACATGGACAAGGTGCCGGATCGGCCGCAGTTCATGGTGCTGATAGACAACTACTTCACGGTCTACCAGGGACGCCGGAGGACCATCGTGACCGGCAAGGCCCCGGACGGCCTGCCGACCGGCCGCCTGCCGGCCTTCGAGCGTGCCGAGCCGTGCGAGAAGCGGGGTGAGCATCTTGGCGGGGTTGTTTCGAAGCTGCGGGTTGAGCACGGCCTCCTGGTCCGCGCCCGTGATCTCCCGCAGGGTGACCTCCCGGTGGGGCTCTGGCCCTTCTCGTCCACGTCGCCCTTCGGGAGCTCGAACGTGTATTCCGTCTTGACCCAGTCGTCTGCCATGGTTCATGTCTTCCCGTTAGCTGAAGGTCTCCGGGCGCACCGTCAGCTGCAGGCCCTCGTGCTGCAGCTCGACGCTCTCGACGCCGCTGTCCGAGGAGCTGGCCTCGGACTCCGGCGCGGTGAACTTCGAAGGCCAAGCGTCGAGCACCAGCCAGCCAGCGCTTGAGCTCTTCGCGCGCCTCGTTCTGCTGGATGCTCGTGATGGCCTTTCGGTTCCCCTGCGCACCCTCGCGCTTCGCGCGCTGCCGCCACTCCCAGAGCTCGCTGTCGGCTGTCGAGCCGATCTCCAGCACGATTGGGGCGTAGGAGTTCAGGCCCGCGGGCCTGCGGACCGTCGTGTTGGAAACGCTTCCGCCACTTCTTGTCGGAGGCGCTGGCAGTGGGGCAGGCAATCGGACCTGTCGTGGCCAAATCACTCAACATCGATCCCAGGAATCTCAAGCCCGATGACAGGGGCACCTTCATCGAAATGGCAGAGGAACCTGTAGCTGGGAACGAGCAGGCTCGAGTTTTGGTCAATGAGATCGTGAGCGAAATCGAGTCGCGCTTCGATCTTCTGAGAGTCGGTGAATTCGAGGCGTTCTCCTCTACGCGGAAAAGGTCCTGGCTGCCGGTCCGCGGTGACGAGCGCCGCGATCTGTGGCCACAGTTCGCCGATCACGCTCTGGAAAGTAGGTAGCCCGGGCACCAGCGGACCGAGCCACTGATCCCAGGTCTTCTCGACGTAGGCGAGCATGCGGTCCTGGAAGAAGTCCTCCGGCCTGGCGAAGGCGACGCTTCGCACGGCGCACTTCTCCCGCAGGAAGGACGGGAAGTCGGAGAGGTCCATCCGATCCCTGTAGGCCCCCAGCACGCGCCAGAGGTCGTAGTAGTCGCGGGCGCGCGAGCGGCTCCAGCCTCGCTCTTCGAGTTTCTCGACGTGCTGGAGGATCGCGCGCAGCTTCTCCGCGACGATCTCTTCCAGAGCGTAGACCCGAACCTCCGCCTCGAGCGGCTCGCCGTACTCGTGGATGACCTTTCGCCGTGGCGCGGGCTTGAGAATCTTCTCGTCCACGGCGGTCTCGATCATCACGCGCGTCTGCGGCTGCCTCTGCCAGGGGAAGCGCGCGCGGATCGCGA
>CAZGEH010000018.1:0-58272 GCA_964524795.1 uncultured Acidobacteriota bacterium | reverse complement strand
CAACCTCACAACCTCACAACCTCACAACCTCACAACCTCACAACCTCACAACCTCGCTACCTCGCTACCTCGCTACCTCACAACCTCGCAAGCTCACAACCTCACAACCCCGCTACCTCGCTACCCATTCACGTTTTCACCCCCGAAAGCAGCAGGGTCGCCCCGGTTGCAAACAGCACGTTGGGCGCCCAGGCAGCCAGCGACGGCGCCAACAGTCCGTTGGCTCCCAGGACATCAAACACCCCGAACGCGCCCCAGTAAGCGATGCCCAGGAGTACTCCCGCCGCGATCCCGTAAAGCGCACCCCGACGACCCATGGTGAGGGCGAAGGGGACCCCCAAGAGCGCCATAATCACGTTCACCAACGGGAAGGAGAGCTTCTTGTAAAGCTCGGTTTTCAGATAGTCCACCTCGAAGCCGCCGATCTCCAGCTCCCGGATGTAGTCCCGCAGCTCCAGGTAAGTCATCTTGCTGGAATCCCGGACATCCTCGGCGAAAAAGTCGGGTCCCTCCGGCCACCGGCCGAAGCGGGAATCGAAGGTCTCGAAGGTCCCCCGCGCGAAATCCCGGCTCCAGCCGGAACGCAGCTCCCATCGCCGGCCGGCCGGATCCCACTGGGCCCGGCTGCCGAAAACGATTCCGGCCAGTTGTCCACCGGCCGGGTCGATCTGGTAGACCGACAGTTCCACAAACGACCTGCGTTCCGTGGCGTAATTGCTGTAGTGGTACAGCCGGCCTTCCGTGCCGAAGATCCACTGTCGTCCCGGACGGGACGTCTGCACCGGACTGCCCTTGATCACATTGCGCAGGTAGTCCTGCCGCTGGTTGGCATACGGCAGGACGTATTCCCCCATCAGGTAGCTGAAGGCGGCCAGGGCGATTCCTGCCGCCAGTATCGGCGCTGCAATCCGAAAGACGCTCACCCCGCATGACTTGAACGCAATGATCTGGTTGGAGCGTTCCAACGAACCGAAGGTCACCAGGGTCGCGATGAGAATCGAAATGGGGATCAACAGCATCAGCAGGTGAGGCTGCAGGAAGAACAGGTAGTCGGCCACAGTGCTGTAGGGGATGCCGTGCTGGTAGACGTCGTCGACGATCTCAAAAAAGGTGAACAGCAACACCAGAAACAGGCACACCGCCACCGTGGAGAGGAAAAAGACCAGGAAGACCCTGGTCATGTAGAGATCGACAACTCGCGCCAGCCTGGGCCGGAACCTCAACAGACCACGCACCGGGTGGTGGAACCGTGCCCCGACCGCGACAGCCCGGGTTCGCCATCTGGAGAAACCGGTTTCTACAGTTCGCCCTAAGCGGACCATCGGCTGCCAGTTTCCGAAACGGTGCAGCGCCTTGAACTCACGATCGCTGAACCACAGGGCCACCAGGCCTCCCGCCAGCGCCAGCAGGTTGCCGCCCCAGACCCCCACCGCCAGCGGAACCACTCCGCCCCGGGCCAGCGTACTGCCGGTGGCAAAAAAGACGTAATAGAGGAATGCCGCGGTGACGCTCACCAGAAAGCCGTAACTCCGGCCGGCACGGGGCGAGCGGATTCCCAGGGCGGTTGCCAGCAGCGCGAAGACCAGGCCCGAGAGGGGAAGTGCCAACCGGCGGTGCAACTCCACCCGGGAAGCGAGATCCTCGTCGGTCCCGAGGTCTGCCGTCAGCTCGGACCAGCTCCTGTCCTGCGGCCTTTTCGTCCGCGCGTCGCCGGATTCAACGGCCGGCAGGTCCACAGGGATGTCCAAAGTACCGAAACGGCTGACCGAGACCCGGTCCGGAGAGGCGGCCGGCAGGGTGTAGGCGGATCCATCCTCGAAATGAAGCTGAAGCCGGCGCCCGTCCTGGTCGCTCAACGACCGGCCCCGCCGGGCCAGGATGACTCGAGTCTCCTCGGGGCTGGACTGGTCCGCCAGAAAGACATTCTCCCAGGTTGACGAGGCCGGGTCGAAGTCCTCGACGTAGAGAGTCAGCCCCGGGATCTCTTCGAAAAACACCCGTGGCTTGACGGCGGAAAACACCGGAGCTGTGCGCAGCTCATGCCGCAGCATCCGCAGCTTCCAGTTGGCGTCAGGCAACAGGTGGACGAATGCTGCCGTCAGCAGCGTCACCACCAGCCCTGCCTGCAGGACGGGCCGCAGCGTCTGCAGCGGGCTCAGTCCGCCGGCCCGCAGGGCGATGATCTCGCTTTCCGCCGAAAGTCGTCCGAAACCGATCAGGGTGCCGATGAGAAAGGAAAAGGGGATGGTGAAGACCAGGATGCTGGGGAGGAGATAGACAACCGCCTTGCCGACGGTCTCCAGCTCGGTGTTGCGCCGGATCAGGAGTTCCACCAGCCGCCCGAACTCGCGGGTGAAGACGACGAAAGTGAGGACCAGGAGGGTGATCAGGATCGGCCCCCGGGTTTCCTGGTAGATGAGGCGATGGACGCGGCGCATTCGGCTCGGCAGAGGAATCGAGTCTATCATCCCGGGGAGTCAGCAGTTGGGAGGAGGGAAAGGGTTCAAAGGTTCAAAGGTTTAAAGGTTTAAAGGTTTGGCGGTCCAGTCGCCAGTCCAGCCGGTAAGCGAGTTCGGAGACCGTCTGCGAGTCGGGGTGAGCCCGGGTTTGCCGTCATGACACGGCCGTGGTGGTGAAGACCGCGCGGAAATGGCCTGCCAGTCGGGGTTTCACTTCGGCGACGCTGACCTTGAGGCCGGTGAGTGCCGCCAGCGACGTCATGGGGCAGTCCGGAATCCCGCACGGGTTCAACAACCGGAAGTACCGGAGATCGGGGTCCACGTTCAGGGCGAAGCCGTGCAGGGTGATCCACCCGCGAACCCCGATCCCAATGGAAGCAAGCTTCCCGGCCTCGGTCCACACCCCGGTGAGACCCGGGCGCCGGAACGCCGGGACCCCAAAGTCGGAGGCGGTGCGGATCAGAACCTCCTCCAGATCCCGCAGGTAGCGGTGAAGATCCCGGTGCCGCCGCCGGAGATCGAGGTGTGGGTAGCCCACCAGTTGACCGGGCCCGTGGTAGGTGACGTCACCGCCCCGGCTGATCCGGACCACCTCCAGCGGACGTCCCTCCGGATCGGCGGTTTGCAGGAGGTTGGCCGGGTTGGCACGGCGGCCCAGGGTGATCACGTGGGGATGCTCCAGGAGGTAGACGACTTCGCCCGCCCCGGCAGCGACCCTGGCGACGGTGTGTTGCTGCAGGTCCAGTGCCTCCGGGTAGGGCACAAGCCCGAGATCAATGAATTGCAGGCCGGTGTCGCTCATGTTCAGGGAGCCGGGGGGACGGTGAGCTCGATCCCCCAGACGGCAGGTACCAGGAACAACACCACCAGCAGGACCCAGACGGCGGCAACGAGATCGAGGCCCAGACCAATCCGGGCCATCTGGGGAATGGTCACGTAACGGGTACCGAAGACGATGGCGTTGGGAGGAGTGGAGACCGGCAGCATGAAGGCCAGCGACGCACTGATGGCGACCGCCGTCATCAAGCTGAAGGGATGAAGCCCTGAGCCCTCTGCTAGGGCGGCCACCACCGGCAGGGTCAATGCGGCGGTGGCGGTATTGGAAGTGATTTCGGTGAGCAGCAGAACCGTGGCCACCACCAGCAAGACCAGCAGCCACGGCTGAGTCCCCTGCAGGCCGGACAGCCGGTAGGCGAACCAGGTGGTGAGCCCGCTGTCGGCGAAGCCATTGGCCAGTGCGAACCCGCCGCCGAACAGCAGAATCACGTCCCAGGGCAGTTTGACGGCGGTGGCCCAGTCCAGCAGGAATTCCCGGCGGCGGAAATCCGATGGAACCAGGAACAACCCGACGCCCCCGATCATGGCGACAGTCGAGTCCTGGACCATGGGGAGCCAGTCGGCGGGCGCCAGGCCGCGGGCAATCCAGCCGGCGGCGACCGCCGCAAAGACGGCGGAAACGAGTTTCTCCTGACGCGACATCGGCCCCAGGGACCGGAGTTCCTCCTCGATCAGCCGCCGCCCGCCGGGCAGTTCGGAGACTTCCCCGCGCACGGCGATGTACACCAGGTAGACCCAGGCGGTGAAAAGCATGATGACCGCCAAGGGGAAGCCGACCGCCGACCAGCTCAGGAATCCCACCGGGAATCCATAGTTGCGCTCGATCATTCCCGCCAGGATGGCGTTGGGAGGCGTGCCGATGAGGGTGGCGACCCCGCCGATGGACGCCGAGTAGGCGATTCCCAGCATCAGGGCCACGCCGAAGCGGAAACGTCCGGGAGACACATCCACGGCGGGGGATCCGGCACGCAACATGTCGGCCGCCTGACCGATGACCGCCAGCCCGATGGGCATCATCATCATGGCAGCGGCGGTGTTGCTGATCCACATGGACAGAAAACCGGTCGCCACCATGAATCCCAGCACGATGCGGTTGGGGCTGGTACCCACCAGCCGGATGGTGACCAGGGCGATGCGCCGGTGGAGACCCCAGCGCTGGACGGTGACCGCAATCAGGAACCCGCCGAGGTACAGGAAGATCAGGTGGTCGGCGTAGGAGAGGGTCACTTCGGCGGAGCGCATCACTCCCAACAGCGGGAACAGGGCGACAGGCAGCAGGGCTGTGGCGGGAATGGGGATCGCCTCGGTGATCCACCAGATGGCCATCAGCAGCGCGGTGGCGAGGACGGCTCGGGCCGGCCAGGACAGATCATGGGCGGGGACGACCAGGGCGGCGAGCAGCGCCACCGGACCGAGGAGAAATCCGATGGCGCGTCGCTCAAACCATTGGCTGGTGCGGACCGTCAAAGCGGGCCCAGTATTGTGGATTTTGGTGCGGAAGTTCCAGTGGGGACCGGCGGTTGATCCCGCTTGCCCCGGGGACGCACGCAGGTCGCTCAGAGCCGTCAGGTTGAGCTGGGCTCGATCCCGGCTACCCCGGAACGCGCCGTCTTGGAGTCGGTCAGGAGGGGCTGGTAACCTGGCTCCGACATGCTCTGGTGGACAGCTTTAATGAGCTTGGCCTGGACCAGCGGGTCGCAGGGAAGGGGCGAAGCGGCGCCGCACATCTGCCAGCCCCCAGTCACTGTAACCGCAAGGGTGCGTCTGGTCTGTAGCGACCCGAAACCGGAACGACACCACAGCCGTGGCCTTCAAACCTCCAAACGCCTCCCAACCTTTAAACCTTTAAACCTTTAAACCTTTGAACCTCTGAACTTCCTCATCTCCCGACGGGTCTTCCCCCACCAGCAACTGCTCCTTGTACTGCAACTGATAAAGCTTGAAATAGATCCCCCGGCGGCGGAGCAACTCCTGGTGGCTCCCCGATTCCCGGATCTCTCCCTTGTGCATCACCACGATCCGGTCGCAGTGCTGGATCGTGGACAGCCGGTGGGCGATGATCACCGCGGTCCGGTCGTGAATCAGCCGTTCCAGAGCGTCCTGGATCAGGAGTTCGGTTTCGGTGTCCACCGACGAGGTGGCCTCGTCCAGCACCAGAATCGACGGCCGGTGCGCCAGCGCCCGGGCGAAAGCCAGCAACTGCCGCTGGCCCACTGACAGGGAAAGTCCCCGCTCGCTGACCGGAGTTTCAAAACCCCGCGGCAGCCGCTCCACGAAAGGCGCCGCATGGACCTGACGGGCGGCCCACACCAGCTCCTCCCGCCCGATCCCCCGTCCCCACAGCCGCACGTTTTCCTCGATGGTGCCGCTGAACAGGAAGACGTCCTGCAAGACCACCGCGATCGACTGCCGCAGGGCGTCCAGATCCCAGTCCCGTATGTCCACTCCGTCCACCAGGATCCGCCCGCGGTCGACATCGTAGAAACGGCAGAGCAGGCTGATCAGGGTCGATTTGCCGGAACCGGTGGCACCCACGATGGCCACCTTCTCACCGGGCTCGATGCGCAGGTTGATGTGCTTCAGCACCGGCTGGTCCGGGTTGTAGGCGAAGCACACGTCCTCGAACTCGATCCGCCCCTGCACCGGCTGCGGTGCCTTCGGCGCCGGCGGCGAAACGATGTCCGCCGGGGTCTCCAGCAGGCCGAAGATCCGCTCCGAGCTGGCCATGGCGCTCTGCAGAATGTTGAACTTCTCGCTCAGGTCGCTGATCGGCTTGTAGAACCTTTCCGCATACTGGATGAACGCCACCAGCACGCCGAGAGTCACCGTCCCCTCCATCGCGCTCAGTCCTCCGTACCAGAGGATCAGGGCGATGGAGACGGCGGCGATCAGATCAACCACCGGGTAGTAGACGGCGTAGCAGAGGATGGATGCCAGGTTGGCCTCGAGATGCTCCCGGTTCCGCTGCTCGAACTCGCGGAACTTGCGGTCCTCCTGGACGAACATTTGCACCACCGACATCCCCGTGATGTTTTCCTGCAGGAACGCGTTGATGCGGGCCAATGCAGTCCGGACGCGGCGATAGGTCCCCCGTACGAGATGCTTGAAGATCAGGGTCGCCGCCGTCAGGAAGGGGATGACGGAGAAGCAGACCAGCGCCAGCCGCCAGTCCATCCAGAGCATGACCGCCACAATCCCGGCCAACGACACCACGTCGCCGAAGATGCTGACCACGCCGGACGTGAACAGCTCGTTGAGGGCATCCACATCGGAGGTGATGCGGGTGATCACCCTTCCCACCGGCGTGCGGTCGAAGTACCGAAGCGGCAGCTTCTGGACGTGGGAGAAGATGTCCATGCGCAGGTCGTACATGATCTTCTGGCCGGTCCAGTTGGTGAGGTAGGTTTGGGCGTAGGCGGTGACGAACTGGACCCCCAGCAGGGCGAGAAATGCCAGCGAGACCAGGGACAGGCCTGGCAGGTTGCCGGCCTGGATGTAGCGGTCGATGGCGATCTGCGTCAGTACTGGGCCCAGCAGGCGGAACCCCGATTCCATGATCAGCAGGACCACGGCCGCCGCCACCGCCTTCCGGTAGGGGCGGAGATAGCGGAGCAGCTTGCGCGCCAGGCGGTGGTCGTAAACCTTGCCGAGACTCTCTTCCTCGTCCATCCGGTTCATGCCGTCAGGTCCAGTTCTTCCGTCAGGAGCTGCTTGCGGTAGAGGTCGGCGTACAGACCGTCACGGCGCAGCAGTTCCTCATGCGTGCCCTCCTCCACGATCCGGCCCTCGTCCAGGACCACGATCCGGTCCGCCTGGCGGATGGTGGAGATGCGGTGGGAGATGAGAATGGCGGTCCGGCGTCCCAGCTCCGAGGAGAGATTCCGGAGGATCTGCTCTTCGGTGTCGGTATCCACCGACGACAGCGAGTCGTCCAGGACCAGGATGGCCGGATCCACCAGCAGGGCCCGCGAGATCGTCACCCGCTGCTTCTGCCCGCCGGACAGGGTGATGCCCCGTTCTCCCACCAGGGTGTCGAAACCGCGCGGAAAATCCCGGATGTCTCCCAGCACGTTGCTGATCCGGGCGGCTTCCTCGATCTCGTCGGCAGAGGCGTCGGGGCGGCCGAAAGCGATGTTGCCGGCCACGGTATCCGAGAACAGGAAGGCGTCCTGGGGACAGAAGCCGATGCTGCGCCGCAGCTCGGCCAGCGGAATCGAGTTGATGTCCCGTCCATCGAGGAAGATCTTGCCATCGGGCACCGGATAGAGTCGGGCCAGCAGATGAACCAGGGTCGACTTGCCCGAACCCGTGCGTCCCACAATGGCGAGGGTTTCGCCGGGCGACAGCTTCAGACGGATGCCGCGCAGCACCGGCCGGCCGTCGTAGCTGAAGTCCAGGTCGCGGATCTCCAGCGCGCCGCGCAGTCCCGGTCCCGGCTGGGCGTCCCGGTCATCGACTTCCGGCACGGAATCCAGCAGACTCAGGATCCGCGACATCGACGCCGACCCTCTTTCGAACAGGTTGATGACGAAGCCCAGGGCGATGGTCGGCCAGGTGAGCATGGACAGGTAGACGACAAAGGCCACGAAGTCCCCCAGGGTGATGCGGCCGGCCATCACCTGGTAGCCGCCCCACCACAGCAGGCCCAGCATGGAGAGTCCGAGCAGCAGAGTGAGCAGTGGGTAGAAAGTTCCCCAGATCCGGACCAGCGACAGGCTGCGGCGGATGTACTCGTCGTTGGCGCTCCGGAAACGGTCGACGAAGGCGCGCTCCTGGTTGTAGGCCTTCACCACCCGCATCCCGGACACGTTCTCCTGGGCCAAGGTGGTCAGCCAGGAAAACTGTTCCTGGATCTGTTCGAATCGGTCATGGATGCGCCGTCCGAAGTACTTGACGGCAATGCTGACCGCCACCAGGGGGATGAGCGTCAGAATCGCCAGTGAAGGACTGATTCCCACCAGAATCGACACCACCATCACGAAGGTGAAGGCGGTGTTGATGGAGTACATGATGCCGGGACCGAGCACGGAACGGACCGCGGACAGGTCGTTGGTGGCCCGGGCCATCAGATCGCCCGTGGGGTTGCGCTGGAAGAAACGGGCCGACAGCGACTGCAGCTTCCGAAAGAGATCGTTGCGCAGATCGTACTCGATGAGCCGCGAAACTCCGATCATGATCCGCCGCATCAGGAACCGGAAGGAGCCTTCCACCACGCTGACGGCCACTATCGCCGCCGCGTAGATCACGACCAGGCGGCGGGTGGCGGTGCCGCTCTGCAGGGTATTGACAGCTTCCCGCAGCACCCAGGGGGTGATGACCGCGGCCGCGTTGGTCAGCAGGACCATCAGGCTGCCCCACAGCAACCGCGACCGGTAGCGTGCGAGGTAGGGCAACAGCCGGAACAGGGGACGGCTGCGCAGGCGGGGGCTCAAGACTTCACGGAACATCAAATCCTGCAGTGTGGGGAAGGGAAGTACCGGCAGCGTCCCGGAAAGAAACCCGGTATCCCTTGATGAAAGGAGAGTTCTCCCGATACTCGAACCGGAAGGTGCCGGCCGTTCCGGGCGGCAGCGGCGAAGGGCTCACGGGAGCCGGCAGTTCCGCCAGGGTTTCGTCCTTGAGTCCGATTATGGTGACCACCACCTCCAGACCTGACAGGGGAGTTTCGGTCTGGTTCCAGACTTCCCCGTCGAGCTTGAAGCCCTCGTAGAAACGGTCGTATTCGAGAGCCGTCAACCGCAGCGGAAGGACCTGCGGAAGGTCACCGGCCGCCGGCTGGAAGCCGAGTATGGGCAGGAACGCCAGGGCCAGTCCGGCGACCAGCGACGTGGAAAGAGCGGCCAGCACACAGCCCAGCAGGATCCGCCACTGGTTGAGCAGGGAGCGGCCCAGCTCCGTCTTCGGCGACAGGTCGAGCTCGCCGCCCGCGTACAGCTCTCCCAGCCGGCGCCGCCGCCGGCGCAGGCGGCTAAGCGCGAACAGCAGGAAAAGCAGCAACGCGCCCAGAAACCACCACAGCGCAAAAGCGAAGATGCGGTCCACTGTCTCCAGCGAGAGAGAAATCATGGTCTTTCAGGTCCCGCAATGCGGGGAATCCGGCGCTCCTCGTCGGGAACGTACTGGGGATCCCGTTCCCAGAATCCCTTGCGGGGCTGGTCCAGCTTGAACGTCTGGCCGAACAGACGCCGGCCGAACTGAGTCAGCAGATACTCCTCGCGACTGCCGTTGCTGGCGATGTCCACCCAGGTTTCCTTGCCGAAGAAATCCCGTTTCAGGCCCCGGATATTGGCGTAGACGGTGACCAGGGTAAGTTTGGTTTCCACCAGTTCGATCAGGATCTCGTACTGGTATTCGGCTCGAATCCAGTCGGCGTCGGAAAGCTGTACCTGTTGACCCACCTTGGCCAGGTGGCCGGCCGTCAGCGGGCCGGACATGTATTCCCTGAAGCGCGTCAGGATCCGCCCCTGGGCACGATCGGCGGACAGGACGTCCTCACCCGCGTCGCCGAGCACCTCCTGCATGGCGTTCCAGGCGGACTCGAAGGGGACATGGATGCGCAGCGGAGGAGGATGGTAGACGCGCCGGGTCTGTGCAGGACCCAGGACCGGCAGCACCAGCAGCATCAGCGGGATGGTCAGTTTCTTCATTGGGGCTCCTGTCGCTGCGCACCATCTTAATCCATGGCACACGACCGGCGCCGCAGCGCGCCTTGCGCCGCGCCATCCCGTCCATCCGTCCCATCCGAACGTCGGTGTTGCAACGGATCCTGTGATATCGTACATCCATGCCTGACGATACTATTCCTGGCCAGGCCGTGGGTGCTGCTTCCGGGCGCTTTCTGTTACGGCTCCCGCCGAAGCTGCACGACAGACTGCGGCGTGCAGCCGCGGGAGCGGGTCTGTCCCTGAACGACTACTGCTGCCGTCGCCTGACCGTGGAAGGGTCCGGCGTGGCGCTGGTGGTGGGAGCGGCCGAAACGGTGGCGAAGGCGGTGGGGCTCTACGGAGACCAGCTGGTCGGCGTGGCCGTCTTCGGATCCTGGGCACGCGGAGAGGCGGCATCGGACTCCGACCTGGACCTCCTGGTGGTACTGGACGAGCACCTGCCCATCACCCGGCGGCTGTACGACCCGTGGGATCAGCAACCCTTGTTCTGGGAAGGGCTGAGGGTAGAACCGGTATTCTCCCACCTTCCAGAAACCGGCACGCCTGTCTCCGCCGTATGGGCTGAAACGGCCGTGGACGGGATTGTGCTCTACGAGAGGGGTCTGACCCTGAGCCGCGTGCTGATGGGCATCCGCCGGGCTATAGCGGCGGGACTGCAGGTGCGGAAGTCAGCGGGGGGAAGCGTCTACTGGGTAGCAGAGGACGCCACGTCATGAGACCCCGAAAGCTGTCCGCCGACTATCTCCGCCGCGCCGAGATCCGGCTTCGGGCACTGGACGTGTTGCTGGAGGCCGGGAGCTGGGCTGATGTGGTGCGCGAGTCGCAGGAGGTGGTGGAGCTGGCGCTGAAGGGACTCCTTCAGGCCTGCGGAGTCGAGCCCCCTCGGATTCACGATCTCTCCGATGTGTTGCGGGAAGAGGAACCGCGCCTTCCCGAGGGTCTGCGCCCGCACGTGACGCGTCTGGCAGCCATCTCCAGAACCCTCCGCCGGGACCGGGAGCTGGCCTTTTACGGAGCGGAGGACGTGACCCCGTCGGATTTCTACACCCGAGCTGACGCGGAGGAGGCCCGTCAGGGGGCGCAACTGACGGTGCAGCTCGTGCGAAAGCATTTTGCGGTCTGAAGCGTGAGGCTCAGCGCTGATACCGGTTCACTGCCCGGCTGTGCTGGTCGTACGTCGCCGAGAACTGATGGGTGCCGTCATTGCGGGACACGAAATAGAGGTAGTCGGTTGACGCCGGCTGCAGGGCAGCCTCCAGGGCGGCGCGACCCGGGTTGCAGATGGGACCGGGAGGGAGACCGGGGTAAAGATAGGTGTTGTACGGTGAATCCAGGCGAAGGTCGCTCTGGTGGATGATTCCGTCGTAATCCTTGACCGTGCGTACGGCATAGACGACGGTGGGGTCACACATCAGCTTCATGCCCAGCCGCAACCGGTTGTGGAACACTGCCGAGACCAGAGGGCGTTCCGTGGGCGTTCCCGTCTCTTTTTCCACCAGCGACGCCAGGGTCACCACCTCCCGGACGCTCATCCCCAGCCGGCGCGCCTGTTCCCGCCGGTCCGAATTCCAGAAGGCCCGGAAATTGGACACCATCCGTTGCAGGATCTCTCCCTCCCGGGCTCGGAAATCGAAATGGTAGGTGTCGGGCAGGAGGTAGCCCTCCAGATCCGGGGCCGACGGATCCAGGTCCGCAATGATGGCGGTGTTGCGAATCGCCGTGGCGTACCCCGGGACGGAGCCCAGGCCCGCCTCCACCAGCAGGATCATGATCTGCACGAGGTCATATCCCTCGGGAACTGTGATCCGGTAATAGGCGACATCTCCGGCGGTCAGTTTCTGCTGGACTTCCGCCAGGCTCAGCGGACGGTCAAAACGATAGGTCCCCGCCTTGACCGAAGCGGGGGGTTGCTGAAACCAGAGGGCGGCACGCAGCAGGGCCCCCGACACGATCACTCCGCGTTCTTCCAGTCGCCGCGCCGTCAGCGTCAAGGGTTCACCCCGGGGGACTTCAAAGAGGATTTCGGCTTCCAGGTAGGCCTTGAAAGGGGTCTGGTACAGCTCCTGCCAACTCTGGAGGCACCGCCAGCCGGCCCACCCGGCCGACGCCAGTACCAGCAGGGCAGCGATCACCGAACGCCTGATCCAGAGCCGCCTGCTCACCGCGACTCAAGATACCACGTGAGAATCAGCGCGGCGGCGATCTCGTCCCGGCGTCGCCTCCGCTTTTCCGGGGCGACTCCAAGTTCCGCCAGCACCCGTTCGGCTTCCTTGCTGGAGAGCCGCTCTTCCGCCCAGACCAGCGGGAGTTGGCAGCGTTGGGCGAGCCGCTGGGCGAAAGTCCGGACTTCCGCGGCCAGCTCCGCCTCCCGGCCATCCAGGTGCCGGGGAAGGCCTACCACCAGGCGCGTGGCCTGGTATTCCCGTGCCAGCTTCGCCAGCCGTTCCAGGTCCGTGCCGTCGGAAGTCCGCGCCACGGTGGTCAGAGGACGGGCGGACACCCCCAGCGGGTCGCTGACCGCGACGCCGACTCGGCGTTTTCCCACATCCAGACCCAGCAGCCGTTCGCCTTCTACCATGTCAGTGCAGGTTTGCCGGCGCCCGGGATGGCGGAAAAGGGGACCTTCGGGCCCATCTGCTTGCTTCCAGCCGCTCCCTGCGCTTAAGCTAGGACACAGGAACTAAGGAAACCACAGCCGATCCGAGTCCCTCAACCCATGCTTGGAAAAATGCGATTGACGATTCTCATGCTTTCGACCCTGGTCGTAGCTTATGCCTTCGTGGGCTTGGTCACTGAAAAAGCTTCGGCCGGCGATGAAGCTTATCGGGATCTGGCGGTCTTTACGAAGGTGGTCGATCACGTTCAGCAGGACTATGTGGAGCCGCCTGACATGAGCCGCGCCATGAAGGGTGCGTTGCACGGGATGCTGGAAGCGCTGGACCCGTTTTCCAGCTATGTCGACCGGGAGACGTTCGCCCGCCTGTCAGGTGCCGACCTGAGTGCAGGCGTCGGTATATCGCTCTCCAAGCGGTACGGATATGCCTACGTGGTGGCTGTCGATGAAGGCAGTCCGGCGGAGCGCAGCGGGCTGCGCAGCGGCGATCTGGTGGATGCCATCGACGGAAATTCCACGGTCTTGATGAGCCTCTGGGAGGCGCAGCAGCTCCTGCGTGGGGCTGCGGGCACGACGGTGAAGCTGAGGCTGATCCGAATGCGGCGCTCCGAGCCCCAGGAGTTGGTGCTGGAACGGGTGGTCCTGCGGAGTCCGGGGCCGTCGGCCCGACTGCTGGAGGAAGGAGTGGGGCTGTTGCGGATTCCCGATTTCGAAACGGGGACGGCCGAGGCGGTGGAGGCGAAGCTGAAGATGTTGCTATCTTCCGCCGTGAGGGGCCTGGTGGTGGACGTGCGGTCGGCTGCCCACGGGAACTGGGAAGAAGCGGCTGCGGTGAGCAGCCTGTTCCTGGAGCCCGGTCTGGAGATCGGCCGCGTTCAGGGCCAGAAAGGGGAGCCTCAGGTGATGCTTTCCCGCGGCGGCCCCAAGATCGGGGGAATTCCGGTGGTGGCGCTGGTCGACGGCGGAACCAGCGGTCCGGCTGAAGTATTTGCGGCGGCGTTGAAGGATCACGGCGTGGCGGATATCGTTGGTGAAAGAACCAACGGCCGCGGTTCCATCCAGCAGGAATTCCGGCTGGCGGAGGGCGACGTGCTGATGATCTCCACCAAACTGGTCTATCGTGCCGGAGGCGCTCCGCTGCAAAGCGAAGAGCCCCGGAAATCCGGGCTGAGCCCGGACGTGGCGGCCCCCGAGCGCGACTTCATCTCCAACTTCTTCTTCGAGCAGGTATCGGAGGCCGAGGAAGACGAGGACCTGGATGAAGGCATCTATGCCCGGCTGGATGAGGCGGTCAAGAAACGTCAGCTCGAGCTGGCCGTGGATCACCTGAAGCGAAAAATGTCAGCAGAGCCTGAGAAAATCGACAAAAAGGCGGCCTAGCTCTGCTAGACTGTCTGGCACGTAGGGTTCCAGTTTGGGATTTGTCTTTGATTCCAAGGAGGAGACATGAACAAAGGGGAATTGGTCGAAGCAGTACAAAAGGATGTGGAGGGGATCACCAAGGCGCAGGCGCAAGCCGCGGTGGATTCAGTCGTGAAGAACATCACCACTTCCCTGAAGAAGGGGAAGAAGGTGACGCTGGTGGGTTTTGGGACGTTCTCCGCGTCCAAGCGCGCGGCCCGCGAGGGACGCAATCCGCGGACCGGCAAACCCATCAAGATCCCTGCCAAGAAGGTGGCCAAGTTCACGCCCGGCAAGGCCCTCAAAGACGCCATCAACTGAACGGACGGTACTTCTGTTGCGGGGTCCCGATTTCCCGGGATCCCGCCCCTGTTTCCCGGGCTTTTCTGTCCGCCCCACCCCGTGGTACTCTGTGTGCTCCCTGTAGGTGCGTAGCTCAGGGGGAGAGCGCTTCCTTGACGCGGAAGAGGTCAGCGGTTCAAATCCGCTCGCACCTACCATTTTTTTTGCTCGATACAGGTTGGTCTCCATGAGTACGACCGAGACCCTGCTGGAAGTGATCCACCGTGACGGGCGAATCGAACCGGTGTTCGACAAGGACGAGGCGCTGGAGATTCTGCGCCACTCGACGTCCCACCTGATGGCATTGGCGGTGATGGATCTGTTTCCGGACGTCCGCCTGGGGATCGGGCCGGCCACCAGCGAAGGTTTTTATTACGACTTCCAGACGGACCACCGCTTCACCGACGAGGACCTGCAGCGGATCGAGATCCGGATGCGGGAACTGCAGAGCCAGGACCTGCCCTACGAACCTTCCATCATCAGCCGCGAAGAAGCCCTGGAGTTCTTCAGCGAACGCGGGGAAAAGCTCAAGACGGAGCTGATCGCCGAACGCGAGAAGGAGATCCTGTCCTGCTATCGGCTGGGCAAACTGATCGATTTCTGTCTCGGGCCCCATGTCCGCTCTACCGGCCGCCTGGGAGCATTCAAGTTGCTGTCGGTGGCGGGTTCCTACTGGAAGGGAGACGAACACCGGGAACAGTTGCAGCGGATCTACGGGACCGCTTTCTTCACCCAGGAGGAACTGGACCGGTTCCTGGCCCGGATCGAGGAGGCGAGACGCCGCGACCACCGTCGCCTGGGCCGCGAACTGGGGCTTTTCACCATCGAGGAATCGGTGGCGCCGGGACTGATCTTCTGGCACCCCCAAGGGGCGGTCGTACGTGGCGTCATCGAGGCCTACCTCCGGGAAGAGCTCACCGCCGGCGGCTATGAGTTCGTCTATACCCCGCACATCGCCAAGAGTGACTTGTGGAAGGTCTCCGGCCATTACGATTACTTCCGCCAGAACATGTACACGCTGCCCGTGGACGAGGAGGAGTACGTTCTGAAGCCCATGAACTGTCCCGGGCATATCCTGGTTTACAAGTCGGATGTCCGCAGCTATCGCGATCTGCCCATCCGGCTGGCGGAATTTGGAACCGTCTATCGGTACGAAAAGTCGGGAACCCTGCACGGCACGTTGCGGGTCCGGGGCTTTACCCAGGACGACGCCCACATCTTCTGCCGTCCGGACCAGGTGAAGGACGAAGTAGTGGCGACCCTGAACCTCGCCCAGAAGATCCTGCGCTGCTTCGGCTTCGACGACTTCAAGGTGACGCTGTCGGTCTGGGATCCCGCACGTGCCCAGGACTACGCCGGCCGGCCCGAGGACTGGGGGATGGCCGAAAGCGTCCTGGTGGAGGTCCTGCGGGAGATGGGGTGGGACTACACCCGGGCCGAAGGGGAAGCGGCGTTCTACGGCCCGAAAATCGACGTCCAGTTGATCGACGCCCTGGGCCGGGCCTGGCAGCTCAGTACCTTCCAGTTCGACTTCAATCTGCCGGCCCGCTTCAACGTGACCTTCGTGGGCGCAGATTCGAAGCCCCATCACGTGGTGATGGTGCACCGCGCCCTGCTGGGGTCGCTGGAACGGTTCTTCGGCGTGCTGATCGAACATTACGGCGGCGCCTTCCCGCTGTGGCTCGCTCCCGTGCAGGCAGTGGTCATTCCCATCAGTGAGAGACATCACGTCTATGCCCGGCAGGTGGAGGCCGCGCTGAAGACCGCGGGCCTGCGGGTCACCTGCGACGTTCGCAACGAGAAGGTCGGCTACAAGATCCGAGATCACCAGCTCAAGAAGGTTCCCTACATGCTGGTGGTGGGCGATCGCGAGGCGGACAACGGGACGGTTTCCGTGCGCAGCCGCAGCGAGGGTGACCTGGGTGCCCGCCCGGTGGGGGAGCTTGCAGCCGAACTGAAAAAAACGGTTGATCAGCGGGCGATCAAGCCTTAAATAGAAAGGTTGCCGCGGGGTGGGAAGTCCCCGGGCGAGACAGAGGATCTAAACAGGAGGTCACACGTATTATCAAGGTCAGGGTTAATCATCAGATTCGAGCTCGTGAGATTCGGGTCATCGACGAGAACGGAGAGCAGCTTGGGATCATGTCGCCCGACGAAGCCAGACCGCTGGCGGACGCGCGGGGTCTCGACCTGGTCGAGGTTGCTCCCACGGCACGACCGCCGGTGTGCCGGATCATGGATTACGGGAAGTTCCGCTACGAGCAGAGCAAGAAGGCTCACGAGGCCAAGCGGAACCAGAAGGTCATCCAACTGAAGGAAGTCAAGTTCCGGCCGAAGATCGATGAGCACGATTACGAGTTCAAGAAGAACCACGCGATCCGGTTTCTGAAGAACCACAGCAAGGTCAAGGCGACCGTCATGTTCCGGGGCCGGGAGGTTACCCACCCCGAACTGGGGATGGAGATCCTGAACCGCCTGCGGGAAGAGCTGGCGGAATACGCCACCGTGGAACGGGAAGCCAAGCTGGAAGGTTATTCCATGACGATGATTCTGACGCCCAAGGAAGACAAGTCCCGCGCCAGGCGCGAGTGATCTGCTTCCCGCGTCCGCAGCCGAGGGCGGCAGGGGTTTCAGGACGTGCTTCCTTTCGGCGAGTCGTTTTCTGTTAGAATCCCCCTTTTCGCCCTCGCGGGTCGGGGGTGCGGGAGTGTTCCAGATGAAATTGAAGACCAACAAATCCGCGGCGAAGCGGTTCCGTCTCACCGGGACCGGCAAGCTCCGGCGGCGGCATTCCCACGCCAGGCACATCCTGACGAAAAAGTCGTCGAAGCGGAAGCGCAACTTGTCGCAATGGGCCCTGGTGGCGCCGGGCGATGTGAAACGTGTCAAGCGGATGCTGAATCTTTAGGAAACGGCGATGTCGAGAGTCAAACGAGGCAACAAACGGCTGTTGCGCCGCAAGAAAATCCTCAGCCAGGCCAAGGGCTACTGGGGAACCAAGAGCAAGCTGCACCGTGCTGCCAAAGAGCAGGTCATGCGCTCGATGGCCTTCGCATACCGCGACCGCCGGCAACGGAAGCGGAACTTCAGGAGCCTCTGGATCATCCGGATCGGGGCCGCGGCCAAGCATTTCAATCTGTCCTACAGTCGCCTGATGCATGGGCTCCGCCGGGCCGGCGTGGAACTGAACCGCAAGAGCCTGGCGGAGACAGCCGCCCGCGACTTGGCTGCCTTCGGCCGGCTGGTCGAGGTTGCCCGTCAGGCCTTGTAAGCCGTGGAAGCGGTCACGTCCCACCCCCTGTGGCAGGAGTTTCTCCAGGATCTGGATACGGTCGCTGATCTCTCCGCGTTGACCGAAGTCCGGGACAAGTATCTGAGCCGGCAGCGCGGGCTTTTGGCGCGGGAGATGCGTCGCCTGGGGGAACTTCCCGCCTCCGAACGGCCTGCCGCCGGCGCCCTGTTGAATCAGCTCAAACAGGCGGTGACCTCGGAGCTGGACCAACGGCTCGCCCGGCTCAAGGAGGCCGAAGCCGTAGCCCGCCTGTCCGCCGAGAGGGTGGATGTTACCCTGCCCGGCTACGAATTCGCATGGGGACGGATCCATCCCATCCAGCAGCTCTGGCGCGAGATGATGGACATCTTCGTCCGGATGGGATTCGAGGTGGTGGTGGGACCGGAAGTGGAGACCGATTATTACAACTTCGAGGCCCTGAACTTCCCGCCGGGGCATCCCGCCCGCGACGACCAGGACACGCTCTATCTGGAAGGCAACCTGTTGTTGCGGACCCACACCTCCCCGGTGCAGATCCGGACCATGGAGCAGCGGCAGCCCCCGTTGCGGATCGTGGTGCCCGGACGCGTCTATCGCCGGGATGCGGTGGATGCCACCCACAGTCCCATGTTCCACCAGGTAGAGGGCCTGGTGGTGGGAGAGGGCATCACCATGGGGGACCTCAAGGGAACCCTGGAACAGTTCTTCCATGCCCTGTTGGGTTCCGGCGTTTCGGTGCGGCTGAGGCCCAGTTATTTCCCCTTCGTGGAACCGGGCGCCGAGGCCGACGTCACCTGTATCTTCTGCAGCGGCCGGGGCTGCCGCGTCTGCAAACGCACGGGCTGGATCGAAGTCCTCGGGGCGGGGATGGTGCACCCAAAGGTGTTCGAGGCAGTCGGTTACGACCACCGCCGGTACACCGGCTTCGCCTGGGGCATGGGGATCGATCGGCTGGCCCTCACCCGGTATCAGATCGACGATATCAGGCTGTTGTTCGAAAACGATCTGCGGTTCCTGTCCCAGTTCTGACAGCCGGCCGGCGCGGCATCGCGTTTTCCCCTGGGGCCGCTTGGGGAGGAGCTCCACCATATGAAAATCAGTTTGAGATGGCTCCAGCAGTTCGTGGATCTGGAAACCCTTGGAGTCCCGCCGGAGGACCTGGCCCGGACGCTCACCCTGGTGGGCCTGGCGGTCGATCGCTGGGAGGCGGTCGAGGACGATGTGATCTTCGAGCTGGACATCATGTCTAACCGCCCGGACTGTCTCAACCATCTCGGGGTCGCCCGGGAGCTGGCTGCCCAGTACCGGTTGCCGTTGTGCCGGCCCGATTTCACTGAACCGGCGCCTGACCCTGGCCTGGAAGGACGGATGCCCTGTCCCGTCACCATCGAAGATCCGGAGCGCTGCCCCAGGTACGCCGGCCGGGTCATTGCCGGAGTCCGGATCGGAGAGTCCCCGGACTGGCTCAAACAGCGTCTGGAAGCGGTGGGACAGCGGCCCATCAACAACGTGGTGGATATCACCAATTATGTCCTCTTTGAGGTCGGCCATCCCCTGCATGCTTTCGACTACGACCGGCTGCAGGGTCCTGCAATCGTCGTCCGGACGGCGCGTCCCGGTGAGCGGCTGAAGACGCTGGACGGCGTGGACCGCACCCTCGAACCCGACATGCTCATGATCTGCGATGCCCGGGAGCCGGTGGCGGTGGCGGGTGTCATGGGCGGTGAATCCAGCGAAATCTGCCTGACGACGGCCAACCTCTTTCTGGAGAGTGCCTGGTTCGATCCTCCCTCCGTGCGCAGTACTTCGAAACGGCTCGGGCTTTCCACCGAGGCCTCCTACCGCTTCGAACGGGGCGCGGACCCTGCCATGCCCGTGGCGGCCCTGAACCTGGCGACCCGTATGATCGTGGAACTTTGCGGGGGCCGTTGCGCTGGACCGGTGATCGACGTCCACCCGCGCCCCCTGCAGCCTCGGCGGCTCACGCTGTCCATGAGTCGGATCCGTCAGGTGCTGGGGGTGGAGGCGGAAGTCGGGGAGGTGGCCGAGATCCTGCAGTCACTGGATTTCCGGACGGAACGGTCGCAGGCGGACTGTCTGACCGTGGAAGTTCCCGGCTTCCGGTCCGATGTCGGGCTGGAGGACGATCTGGTGGAGGAGTTCGCCCGCCATTACGGGTACGACCGGATTCCTTCCCGATATCCAGCCGCTGCGTCAGCCGGGGTTTACCCGCCCCATCACGGCCAGGATCGATTGCTGGAAGACACGCTGGTGGGTCTGGGTTTCTTCCAGGCACTGAATCTTTCTTTCTCGACTCCCGCCCGGGAACGGATCTACCTGGGCGTCGAGCCCCGCATGGCAGCGATCCAGAACCCCCTTTCCGAGATGGACACCCACTTGCGTACGACCCTGGTGCCGGGTCTGGTGGAATCTTTGCGGCGCAATCTGAACGTCGGGATGAAGGATGTGCGCCTTTTCGAAATGGGCCAGGTCTATCTGCCGGACGGAGCGGGGATCCGCGAGGAAGCTCGGCTGGGACTTCTGGCTACCGGGAGCTTCCACGAACCGTATTGGGACAGCGGCAAGGAAGCAGTTGGGTTCTTTCATCTGAAGGGGATGTTGGAGCTGGTGTTCCGCAGACTGGGGATGGAGGTCGGGTTTGAACCTGACCCGGCTGTGCCGTTTCTTCACCCGGGCATCTCCTGCAGCCTGCGGTTTGAAGGTGAACCGCTGGGTTTGATGGGCGAACTGCACCCCTCGTTGTCGGAACGCTTCAAGTTCACCGCGCCAGTCTACGTGGCGGAGCTGGCACTGGAGCCCATCTATCGCCGGCCGTTGCCTGAAGTGCGGTACACGAGCCTCAACCGTTTTCCTGTGGTGGAAAGGGACGTGTCCTTTTTGCTTGACAGGAGAGTGTCGTTTAGTAGAATACAAACGCTGGTTCGGTCCCTCGGGATTACCGAACTGCGTTCTCTTCGATTGATTGATCTCTACCGCGGTCCTGGTCTTCCCCAAGACAAGGTGAGTCTGACTGTGCGTCTCACTTTCGAGGACCGTTCTCGGACGCTTCAGCAGGCCGAGATAGGCGAACGATGCGACCGGGTGGTGGCGGCGCTGGCCGAGCACTTCGGCATCGAGCGGCGCTGACCTTGGGGCGGAAGGGCGCTCTGTGGTTCCGGCCGCAGGAGCGACGAATTCTGGAGCAGGTCCTGTGCCTCTGGAAGAACTGGCCGGACTGGTCGAGACGCTCTGTGAGAAAGCCCGGTCTCTGGCGGCTGAGAACGCGCAGTTGAAGCGGCAAGTGACAGAGCTGATGGAGGAAGCGGAGAGACTGAAGAAGGAGTGCCGGGCGGCTGGTCGGGAATTGGCCGCTCTCAAAGAGCAGCGTTCCAGGTTGCGGATCCGGGTTCAGCGGATCCGCGAGCACGTGAAAACACTCGAGGACGCCGCCCAGGGCGTCCAGGGGCAGACTTGATGGAGTCCGCAGGCGGCGGAGGACAGGCCACACGGGTTCGAATCTGCAACCAGTCCTATGACCTGCTGGGGGACGATCCCGAGCGGATCCGAAGCCTGGCGGCGACGGTAGATGCACGGATGGCCGAGGTCGCCCGCCGTACACCCACGGTGGATACGTTGAGATTGGCGATTCTTGCGGCTTTGAGCCTTGCCGACGAGCTTGAAGAGGCCCGGCAGGCCGCCCGGTGGGAGCCCGGCGAAGTTGAGCTCCTGGAAAGTCTAACCCGACACGTGAAAGCGGTCCTTGAGGACCTGGAGTCCGGCGGAGACGGTACCGATCAGGTATAGAATGAGAGTCGGCCCCTGCGACGTTCGTGATGGTGAGGATTTTTTGAGCCAACACTCGAAAAAAGGGTTGCCGGGTCCCTTCACCCCGTGGGGTGTCGGGCAGGTTACCCACCTGGTTTTACCAGGTTCAAAACCCGAGCCACACGGCGAAGCGGGGGCCTCTCTCCCTCCTTCCCCCGAAAACTGACCGCGCTTCCATCGGCCGAACCTGACAACTGGGGGTGTCGGCATGGATGGTTCGACAGTTGGATTGGTCGGGTTGCTGGCCCTGGTGCTGGGAGCCGGGCTGACGGCCTGGTACTTCCTGAAGACCCGGGTTGTGGACCGCAGGCTTGCGGAAGCGCAGCAGGAAGTCGCGGCGATCAAGGAAGCCGCCCGCAAGGACGCCGAGCGACTGAAAAAGGAACGGTTGCTCGAAGCCCAGGACGAGATCTTCAAGTGGCGGGTGGCGGCGGAAAAGGAGATCCAGGACCAGCGCGGGCAGGTGGTTGAAGCGGAGCGCCGCGCCGCCGACAAGGAACTGCAGCTCCGGCGGGAACTCAGGCGCACCGAACGCAGGCGGAAGGAAGTCGAGGATCGGATCCGCACCCTGCGCGCCCGGGAGGAGCAGTTGTCCGCCCGGCAGGCGGAGCTGGATGAGCTGGTCCAGCAACAGACCCGCCAGTTGGAATCGGTGGCCGGGATGACCGCCGAGGAAGCCAAGCGCACCCTGATCCAGTCGATGGAACACGAGGCCCAGCGGGAGGCGGCCATGCTGGTCAAGCGCATCGAGGATGAGGCCCGGGAGCGGGCTGAGATCGAAGCGCGCAAGATCATCTCCCAGGCGATCCAGCGTTGCGCCGCCGAACACGTGGTGGAGACCAGCGTGTCGGTCGTGGACCTTCCGTCGGACGAGATGAAGGGCCGGATCATCGGCCGCGAGGGCCGCAACATCCGGGCCCTGGAGCAGGCCACCGGCGTGGACCTGATCGTCGACGACACGCCGGAAGCCGTGATCCTTTCAGGCTTCGACCCGCTCCGGCGCGAAATCGCGCGCCTCTCCATCGAACGGCTCATCCGTGACGGCCGGATCCACCCCGCCCGTATCGAGGAGGTGGTGGAGAAAGTCCAGGCCGAGTTCGAGAAGAAGCTCAAGGAAGAGGGCGAACACGTGGCCTTCGAGCTGGGTATCCACAACTTCCCGGATCCGGTTCTGACCCTGCTGGGACGCCTGAAATACCGGACCAGCTACGGGCAGAACGTGCTCAATCACAGCCGCGACGTCGCCTACCTGGCGGGGATCATGGCCCGGGAGATCGGTGCGGATGTGGAGGTGTGTACCCGGGCCGGTCTGCTCCATGATATCGGCAAGGCGGTGGACCGCGACATGGACGGGACCCACCTGCAGCTCGGTCTGGAGATCGCGCGAAAGTACGGAGAGAGCGAGGCGGTGATCCACGCCATCGAGGCCCACCACTTCGACGTGGAGTTCCGTACGCCGGAGGCCGTTCTGGTACAGGCGGCCGACGCCATCTCCGCCGCCCGTCCGGGAGCACGACGGGAAGTTCTCGAGAGCTATGTCCGCCGTCTGGAGAAATTGGAGGAGCTGGCCGGCTCCTTTGAAGGGGTCACCAAGGCATTCGCGCTTCAGGCCGGACGCGAGATCCGCGTACTGGTGGAGAGCAGCAAGGTTTCCGATGAGCAGGCTTTCTGGCTGAGCAAGGACATCGCCAAGAGGATCGAGAAGGAACTGGAGTATCCGGGCCAGATCAAGGTGACGCTGATCCGGGAAATGAGAGTGGTGGATTACGCCCGTTGAGCCGGCGCCGATGATCAGAATCCTCTTCGTGGGCGACATCGTGGGCCGCAGCGGGCGCCGCGCGCTGCGGGAACATCTGGACCGGATCCGCCTTCAGGAAGCCGTGGACTTCACGGTGGTCAACGTCGAGAACGCGGCCGGCGGCTATGGAATCACTGCCGACATCGCCGAGAAGATCCTGGCCATGGGGGTGGACGTCCTGACCACGGGCAACCACGTTTGGGACCAGAAGGAAGTTTCGGAGTATCTCGATCGCCAGCCAAGGCTGTTGCGGCCGGCCAACTACCCGCCCGGGCTGCCGGGCAAGGGGGTCTGGAGCGGTTACTCCGCGGCGGGCGTGCCGGTCACTGTGGTCAATCTGCAGGGTCGGGTTTTCATGCCGCTGACCGACTGTCCTTTCCGGTGCTTCGATCAGATCCACGGGCGGGCGGCCTGCAACGGCGGCGTCCTGCTGCTGGATTTCCATGCCGAAGCCACCTCCGAAAAGATGGCCATGGGCTGGCACGTGGATGGACGGGCTTCGGCCCTGATCGGAACCCACACCCATGTGCCGACTGCCGACGTGCGGATTCTGCCTGCGGGGACCGCCTACGTCTCGGATGTGGGGATGACGGGCTCTTACCATTCGGTGATCGGGATGGAGGTGAAGGGGGCCCTGGGGCGTTTCCTGCTCGGGACGCACGGCCGCTTCGAGCCGGCCTCGGAGAGTCCCCGCTTCAGTGCGGTCCTCATCGACGTGGACGAATCCAGCGGCCGTGCCGTTTCGATCCGCCGGTGCGACCGGCCGGTTTGGTGAAGGGTAGCGGGGTAGCGGGGTTTTTTGCGAAGGCCGCGCCAGCGGCCTGAGCCGTGGAGGGCGGAAGCTTGCTTCCGCCTTCCCGTCCGCGCAGCACCGATCGCTCCGCGGTGCAACCGTCCGCGATGCGGGATCGTCTGCATCCGTCACCGACAGAAGGGCGCTCCCTGGTCCTGTCGGCGGGAGAAGGGCACGGACGATGGGCGCCAACCGTCCAACCCGGGCGGGACGCCCGGGTTGCCACAGGCCCCAGAACGATTGGCGCCCCGGGGCACGGACGGTCGGCGCAACCACCCGTAGCACCGCCGTCCCGGCCGTGCAGCCGTTCATGGGGCGGGAGCGTGCGTCTCTGGCACCCCTTCAGGGTGCCGGCCATTCTTTCCGTCCGCCGTTCCGGAGGTCTCCGCTGCGATCCGACCTCCGGCTACTCTCTGGCTCCCCTCCGGGATGCGGTTGCCGTCTTTGGAGCAGGTGGACATCCCGTATTCGCCGTATCCTCACAACCACGGCTGCGCTGCCCTGCTCCCATCTCCCGGACGCTCTCCAGATACGGCCGCAGGTAACGGCCGGTGTACGATCGATCGCAGCGGACGACGTCTTCCGGGGTGCCTTCGACCACCACCTCTCCTCCCGCGTCCCCGCCTTCAGGACCCAGGTCGATCACCCAGTCCGCACACTTGATCACGTCGGGATTGTGCTCGATAACCAGCACGCCGGCCCCCTCCGACAGCAACCGGTCGAAGGCCCGCAGCAGTTTGGCGATGTCGTCGAAGTGCAGACCGGTGGTCGGCTCGTCAAAGATGAACAGCGGCCGCCCCTTGGTCTCATGGGAGAGATGGGCGGCCAGCTTGATGCGTTGGGCTTCTCCTCCCGACAGTGTGGTGGCTGACTGCCCCAGTCGCAGGTAGTCCAGTCCGACCTCCTGCAGGACCCGCAGCCGGCGTGTCAGTGCCGAGTGCCCGGCAAAGAACGCCAGCGATTCCCGGACCGTCAGTTGGAGCACCTCGTGAATGTTCAGGCCCTTGTATGTCACCTCCAGGACCCGCTTCTGAAAGCGGGTCCCCCGGCACTCTTCGCACTCCAGTTCCACGTCGGCCAGGAACTGCATTTCCACCGTGACGATCCCGGAGCCCTCGCAGGCATTGCAGCGTCCGCCGGCCACGTTGAACGAGAAGTGCGCCGGCGTCAGCCCGAAAGCACGGGCTTCCCGGGTGGAGGCGAAGATTTTTCGGATCTCGTCAAAGGCTTTGATGTAGGTAACCGGGTTGGAGCGTGGGGTTCTTCCGATGGGCGTCTGATCCACCAGGATCACTTCGGAAATTTGCTTCCAGTTCTCCAGAGCGGTGAACTCCCCCACCGGCCCTTTCCACAGTCCCTTTGCTTTCTGCATGCCGGCATACAGGACATCGTGCACCAGGGTCGACTTGCCCGAACCGGAGACTCCAGTGATGCAGACGAGCACCCCCAACGGGATCTCCAGGTCGAGGTTTTTCAGGTTGTGCTGGCGGACGCCTCTCAGACGCAGCGGTTGCGGCAGCGGCTTGCGGCGGAAAACCGGCACCGGGATCCTCAGTTCGCCCCTCAGATAGCGTCCGGTGAGCGATTCCGGGGAGGCTTCCAGTTCCGCCGGCGAGCCGCTGAACACCAGCCGGCCTCCCAGCTCGCCGGCTCCCGGCCCGATGTCGATGATGTGGTCGGCGGCCGCGATGATCTCCCGTTCGTGTTCCACCACCACGATGGTGTTTCCGAGATCCCGGAGATGTTTGAGCACCCTGACCAAACGCTCCTGGTCCCGGGGATGCAGGCCGATGGAGGGTTCATCCAGCACGTAAAGGGTCCCCGTAAGAGAGGACCCCAGCGAAGCCGCCAGATGGATCCGTTGCATCTCTCCGCCGCTCAACGTGGAGGTCACCCGGTCCAGGGTGAGGTAGCTCAAGCCCACCTCCTCCAAAAACCCCAGGCGCTTGGTGACCTCGTCGAGGAGTTTGCCGGCCACCTCCCGGGCTTCCGGCGTCAGCACCAGGTGACGCAGGAAGTGGGCGGCAGCAGACACGTCGAGAGCCGTCAGTTCGCTGATGCGGAGACCTCCTACAAGAACGTCCCGGGCTTCCGGACGCAGCCGTTCTCCACGGCAGTCGGGGCAGCGGGCATATCCCCGGTAGCGGCTGATCAGGATGCGGACGTGCATCTTGTAGCGTTTCCCGGCCAGATGGGCGAAAAAACCCTCGACCCCCGGAAATCCGCGTTCCCCCTTCCAGATCCGCTCCCGAATCTGGGGGGGAAGCCGGGACCAGGGGACATCCACCGGAATATCGTGAGCCCGTGCCCACTCCAGGAGTCGAGCCTGAAACTTTCGATAGCGGGGCCGGGAGATGGGCTCGATGGCACCTTCGAGCAGGCTGCGGCCAGGGTCCGGGATGACGAGGTCGGGGTCGATGGTCATCGTGGAACCGAATCCCTGGCAGGTGGGGCAGGCGCCGTAGGGGTTGTTGAATGAGAACAACCGGGGCTCAGGCACCCGATAGGAGATTCCGCACTGGGAACACTCGAACCGCTCGCTGAACCGCAGGTGATGGCGGGAGTCCCCCTCCGCCTCCAGGACCAGCACCTCGGCAACCCCGGCGCCTTCGGCGAAGGCCATCTCCATTGAATCGTTGAGCCGGTCTCGGGAGTCGGACTCGATCGAAACCCGGTCGACCAGGACGCGGCAACGCCGGAGATCTTCCAGGCGGAAAGGCTCCGGACCGGGCAGCTGGAACGGTGGGCTGTCCCCCAGCGGCGTCCGGAGCAGGCGATGAAAGCCCTGTTTGACCAGATTGTCCACGAGTTCCTGCGCGCCCACCCGCCCGGGGGGATGATCCCGCGTGAGATCCAGCGCAGAACCGTCCAGCGGAAAGAGGATATAGGCTCTCCTTCCCGGGAAACGTTCCAGCAGGAGGTCTACTGCGTGGTCGGGAGTGTCTTTGCGGACCGGCTGGCCACAACTCCGGCAATGCACGGTTCCGATCCGGGCATAGAGGAGCCGCAGGAAATCGTAGATCTCGGTGACCGTGGCAACCGTGGACCTGGGGTTGCGCGAGGTGCTTTTCTGGCGGATGGCGATGGCCGGGCTCAGACCCCGGATGTCGCGGACAGCGGGCTTCCGGATCCGCTCCAGGAACTGGCGGGCATAGGCGGACAGCGATTCCACGTACCGCCGCTGTCCCTCGGCATACAGGGTGTCGAAGGCCAGACTTGACTTTCCCGAACCGCTCACCCCGGTGATTACGGTGAGGGAATCCAGGGGGATCCGGACGTCGATTCCTTTCAGATTGTTCTGGGAGGCACCGAAGATCTCGATGTACCCCGGCCCATCGTCGGCTGCGGACATGGATTTGAACCTTTGAGTCTAACACGGGGTCAGCACGTTGCCGGGACAGCCCCAGGCCGGCGGCTCGGCCGGGGTCGAGCCGGGCCGCGGAGGCGGTTCCGGAAGGCCGTGCTATAGTGAACCGTCATGAAGATCAGGAGTCTCCGCCCTGCGGTGGCGTTGCCTGGCGGCGTGCTGCGTGTCGAACTGGAAGGTGCGGTCAATCCGGAGGCGCTTTCCATCACTGTGGGCGGAGCGGCGGTGGATGTGATCGGTGTGTCATCGGACTTCGCCCTGATCCGCATCCCGGAATCCGCTCAGGGCGGATTGGTGGTGGAATGCGGCGGCCGGACCGCCGAAGCCGATCTCAAACTGGGCCGGACGCTGGCGGAGGAACTCCACCCCGTGGCGAACCCTGCCGTGGACGCTTCCGGCCGGGTCTATGTGACGTACAGCGGAACCCGCGGGGAAAGCGTTCCCTATGGGGTGTTCCAGGTGGGGCCCGACGGCACCCGTCAGCCGTTTCTGGGTGACATCACCAACCCGACCGGACTGGCTTTTGGTCCGGACGGGCTGCTTTACGTCAGCAGCCGCCACAGCGGGACGGTGTTTCGGTCCACGATGGACCGGCAGGTCGAGAAGTTTGTGGAAGGATTGGGGATTGCCACCGGCATTGCTTTTGACTCCCGCGGCAACCTCTTTGTGGGGGACCGCAGCGGCTTTCTCTACAAGGTGGGGCCCGATGGCCAGACCACCCTTCATTGCGAGCTGGAGCCCAGTGTTTCCGCCTACCATCTGGCGGTGGACTCCGCCGACAACCTGTTCGTGACGGGACCGACCCTGGCCACCCAGGACACCATTTATCGGGTGACGCCTGCAGGATTCGTGGAGGCCTGGTTCAAGGGTTTCGGCCGTCCGCAGGGCCTGGCATTCGACCCGGAGAGCCGCCTGCATGTCGTGGGTTCCTACCGCGGCCGCAAGGGGGTCTTCGTGCTGGAAAGTCAGGACCGCCGCCCGGAACTTCGCATTGCGGCACCCATGCTGGTGGGATTGGCGTTCGATCCGGCCGGCACCGCCCTCTATCTGGTAGACGGATCCCGGTTGTACCGCGTGGAACTCCCGCTCTGAGGCCGCCCTGCCCATGGTCTCGTTTTCCATCCTTGTCCAGGACCCGAATTCCGCGGCCCGGGCGGGACTGCTGCAGACTCCCCATGGAGAGGTCGAAACCCCGGTGTTCATGCCGGTGGGCACGGCGGCGACCGTAAAGGCCATGCCGCAGGACTGGCTGGAGGAGCTGGGTACCCGGCTGATTCTCGCCAATACCTACCATCTGTGTCTTCGGCCGGGAGCGGAGACTGTTCACCGGCTGGGAGGACTGCATGGATTCATGGGCTGGCCCCATGCGATCCTGACCGACAGCGGCGGCTACCAGGTGTTCAGTCACCGGGAGCTGAACTCGATCAACGAGGACGGGGTGCAGTTCAGGTCCCATCTGGATGGCAGCCGACACTTCCTCAGCCCGGAGAAGTCGATGGAGATCCAGCGCGCTTTGGGAGCGGACATTGTCATGGCCTTTGACGACTGTACGCCGTACCCGGTCAGCCGGGAGGAGGCAGCCGCGTCCATGCGCCGGTCCATGCGGTGGGCGGAACGCTCCCGCAGGGCGCTGGGGGAGTCGGGGCAGGCGCTGTTCGGGATCGTCCAGGGAAGCGTCTACCTGGACCTCAGGCGGGAAAGTCTGGAACGGATCCTGGCCCTGGGCTTTCCGGGGGTTGCCATGGGCGGGTTCAGCGTCGGCGAGCCGAAGCTGCTGATGCATGAACTCCTGGATCGGCTGCGGGGCGATCTGCCGCCGGCGCTGCCCCGTTACCTGATGGGAGTGGGGACTCCGGCGGACCTGGTGCAGGCGGTGGAGAACGGTTACGACATGTTCGACTGCGTGCTGCCCACCCGCAACGCCCGCAACGGCAACCTGTTCACGTGGCACGGGGTTGTCCGGATCAAGAACGCGGGACACCGGGACGACTCCCGCCCGGTGGACGAGCATTGCGGTTGCCGGGTCTGCCGGCGATACTCGCGGGCTTATCTGCGCCATCTGTTCGTTTCGGGAGAGATCCTGTCGGCAGTGTTCAACACGTGCCACAATCTGTATTTCTATCTTGACCTGATGGCGGCGGTCCGCCAGAGTATCGCGCGGGGCGAGCTGGCTGAGTTGAAGGCCCGCATCCTCCAGGTTTACGACGGCCCGGCCGCTGACTGAGCCGGACCGGGACCGAAAGCGGAGGCGGGTCTCACGGGTGGGCTCTCCGGCTGCGTGGCGATGGGTTTTTGGTATACTCCGCTTTTTTGCCGGGTGAGGATCGAAGATGTGGGCTGAATCACTGGTGCTGGCGCAACAGGGGGGAGGAGGGGCTGCGGGCACACTGGCCAGCTTTTTGCCCATCCTGCTCATCATCGGCATTTTCTATCTGCTGATCTACCGGCCGATGAAGCGGCGGCAGAAGAATCTGGAGACCATGATTTCCTCCCTGAAGAACGGGGATCGGGTCATCACAACGGGCGGACTTTACGGGACCGTAGCGGGTGTCAAGGAGAACACCGTCATCTTGCGGATCGCCGACCAGGTCAAGGTGGAGGTAGCCAAGTCCGCCATCGCCGGCCTGCAAGCCGGCGAGAAGCCCACCGAGTAGACAAACACGCGTCTCCCGCTATGCTTGCTGAGCTGCCATGAACAAGAAGCTGCAGTATCGAGTGTTCCTGATCGCGGCCATCACGGTGGTCTGCGTCGCCATGCTGTACTGGAACAAACTGAACCTCGGCCTCGACCTGCAGGGAGGGATCCACATGGTACTGCAGGTGGAGACCGCGGATGCCCTCAACGAGGAGGTCAATCAAACCCGTGACCGGATCCAGAACCAGCTTGTCGAGCAGTCGGCCGTCTTTGCGGAGGTAAGGGCGTCGGAGCAGCGAATCGAGATCAACGGGGTGGCACCGGAGTCGGAACCTGCCGTCGAGAACCTGTTGGCAAGCTACGCCCCCGCCTGGTCGTACACCAGTCGGACCGCCGAGGGCCGTACCAACTTCGTCCTGCAGATGACGACGGCGTACCGGCGGCAGTTGGCCGCCCAGTCGGTGCGGCAGGCCAGGGAGATCGTCGCGCGCCGGGTAGACCAGTACGGGGTGGCGGAGCCGACCATTACGGTGTACGGCAGTGGAGAAGTCCAGGACCAGATCATTGTCGAATTGCCGGGCGTCGAGGACTTCGACCGGGTGAAAGATCTGATCCGGAGCACGGCCCGGCTCGAGCTGAAGCTCACCCATCCGGATCCCACCAAACGCGGTCCCTTCCCGACCCGGGAGGCGGCGGCGGTGGCGATGCAGGGCCTCCCCGCCGACGAGTACCAGATTCTCCCGTATCAGGACCGTGACCAGACTTCGTCGCAGTCCGGGTTCATGATCGTCCGCCGGGCGGCGACCATCACCGGCCAGCATCTCAAGAACGCCCGCCGCTCCCAGGATCCTTACACCGGGAAGGCGGAAGTGTCTTTCTTCCTCAACGCGGAGGGCGTCGCCCGCTTCAGTCAGGCCACCGGGGAGAACGTGGGGAACCAGCTCGCCATCGTTTTGGATGATGTCATCCGTTCCGCGCCCAACATCAACGAGCGGATCGATTCGGAATCCGCCCGTATCACGGGGAATTTCACACCGGAGCAGGCGGACGATCTGGCGCTGGTGTTGCGGTCGGGTGCGTTGCCGGCGCGGCTGCGGATCCTGGAGGAGCGGAGCGTGGGACCGTCGCTGGGCCGCGACTCCATCGTCCGGGGGATCTACGCGTCGGTGGTGGCGACGGTGCTGGTGGTGGCTGGGATGCTGCTCGTGTATCGGCTGTCGGGACTGAACGCGATCCTTTGTCTGGTCCTGAATATGGTGATCCTGATGGGCGTGCTGGCCTACTTCCAGGCCACGCTGACTCTGCCCGGCATCGCCGGCCTCATCCTGACCATCGGTATGGCGGTGGACGCCAATATTCTGATCTTCGAGCGCGTCAAGGAGGAGCTGCGCGTGGGCAAGACGGTGAGGACGGCCGTGGACGCCGGCTTCAGTCGGGTGTTTGCGACCATATGCGACACCAACCTGACCACGCTGATTGCTTCGTTGTTTCTGTTCCAGTTCGGAACCGGGCCGTTGAGGGGCTTTGCCATCACTTTGGCGGTGGGCCTGGTGGCGAACCTGTTTACGGCCACTTTCGTCTCAAGGACCTTCTTCAGCCTGCTGCTTCAGGGGCGGGAAACCGCCCGGCTCTCCATCTGACGGCTGGCTGGAACCTGGGAGAGCTTCTGATCTCTAAGTAACCGAAGTCGAGTCGGACTGAACGTATGGACATCATCACCAACCCCAGAATCGACTGGCTGGGCAAGAAGTGGTACTTCATCGGGGTCTCGCTGGTACTGGCGGCGCTGGGGGCAGGTTCGTTGCTGACGCAGGGACTGAGCTTGGGGGTGGATTTCACGGGGGGGACGCTGGTCTACGTGAAGTTCACTCAGTCGCCCGATCTGGAACGGGTGCGGACGGCCCTCAGCCGGGCCGGGTTGCGCCTGGAGACGGTGACCCGCTTCGACGAACCCTCCGCCAACCAGCTCCAGATCCGGATGGCACGGCTCGAGGACGAAACTGCGGATCTGGCCCAGGAGGGCCGCCGCGTGGTGGAGATCCTGCGGGCCGAATTCGATTCGGCAGCCGGTGGTATGGACATCAACAATCTGTCCGAGTCCCAGTTGGCGGCCTGGCTGCAAGAGAAGGACCCGGAGGGGAAGCGGTCGGGGATGACGGCCGACGACTTCGATGCCTATACCCGGGAGCTGGCCGATCGGATCGCTTCCTACCGGACCAGTCGGGGAGGTCTGCTGCAGGGTCTTTCGGAGCTGGATGGGCTGGGTTTGCCTCAGCTCGTGCTGCAGGCCATCAAGTCTGAAATGCACGCCGGCAGCTTCACCGTGCTCAGCGTGGAAAGCGTGGGCCCCAAGGTGGGCCGTGAGCTGCAGGAGCGGGCCCAGAATGCGGTGCTCTTTTCCTTGCTGGGGATGCTGGCTTACATAGCGTTCCGGTTCCGGCCGATTTATGGGTTTGCGGCCATTGTGGCCTTGTTTCACGATGTTTTCCTGACCGTGGGCTTTTTCTCGATTACCGGAAAAGAGATCTCCCTGACGGTGATCGCTGGCCTGTTGACCCTGGTAGGGTACTCCATCAATGACACGATCGTGATCTTTGACCGGGTCCGCGAGAATCTCAGGCTGATGCGGCGGGCCGACTTTGCGTCCATTGTGAATGCCAGTATCAATCAGACCTTGAACCGGACGATCATGACCTCGGGGATGACCTTTCTGGCGGTGTTCGCGCTGTTCCTGCTGGGAGGAGAAGCGTTGAGCGGCTTCTCGTTCGCCCTGGTGGTGGGGATCATTGTGGGTACCTATTCTTCGGTGGCTATTGCAAGCCCCATTGTGCTCTGGTGGCAGAACTGGCGGGAAGCGGGTCGGGCGCGCCCTTAGGTCCATGATATAAGTGATTTATTTGCTATGTTTTGCGACGAACGGTCTGAACAACGAGGGTCTTGACTGCACCGGAAGCGGATAGTAACATCGGCCGGTGCCTTGGCAGGACGACTCGGGTAAGGGAAGGGAGAGGATAAATGTTTGATGATCTGGTTGAGTCTTCGCCCAAGCGAAGAGGTCGAAGCAAGTCGACCCTCCTGATCTCGTTCGTGGTGCACGCGATCGTGGTGCTGGTCATCATCATTGTTCCGTTGATCTACTATCAGGCGCTTCCGGAACAGGAGCTGTTGACCTTCCTGGCACCGCCACCGCCACCGCCACCGCCACCACCACCCCCGCCGCCGCCGCCGGCACCCACACCCCAGGTCAGACAGCAGCAGCAGGTGGTCAAGCTGGATCCTTCGAAGTTTGTGGCGCCGCAGGAAATCCCTACGGAGATCCCCCCGCCGATGGACGACATCCCGGACATCTCGACGGTCACCATGACCGGTGGCGGTGTGCCGGGAGGAGTTCCGGGTGGAGTGGTCGGAGGAGTGCCGGGAGGGATGCCGGGCGGAGTGGTTTCGGCTCCTCCTCCGCCCCCGCCGCCGCCACAGAAGAAGGACCCGATCCGGGTGGGCGGCAACGTGCAGTCCTCCAAGCTGATCCGCAGGGTTGAGCCGGAGTATCCGGAACTGGCCAAACGGGCTCGGGTCTCGGGGATTGTGCTGTTGCAGGTGACGGTGGATGAGCAGGGCAACGTCACCGAAGTCACGATCGTTCGGGGACATCCGCTTCTGAATCAGGCTGCGGTGGACGCCGTGCGCCAGTGGAAGTATTCCCCGACTCTCTTGAACGGGGAACCGGTCCCCGTCATCGCCACAGTGACTGTCAATTTCGTTCTCAAATAGTTAAAGTGCGCATCGTTGTTGTGGTTCATGCTTTGTCTCGCGAAATGCTAGCCAGGTTGAGTGGGAGGTAATTATGGGTTCATTCATGGAGATGTGGGAGCAGATGGGCGTTCTGGCCAAACTGGTGGTCGTGGTTCTGGCCATCATGTCGGTCTGGTCGATCGGGGTGATGATCGAGCGGTACATCTCGTACCGGAAGGCCCGGAAGCAGTCCCAGGAGTTCGCGCCCGCCGTGGCGGAAGCGCTGGGCAAAGGCAATCTGGAAGAAGCCGTGGAACTGGCCGAACGTTATGACAAGAGCCATCTGGCTCGCGTGGTCCACGCCGGGCTCCAGGAGTTCCGCGCCCACAAGGGGCCGGATGCCATCCCGGGTCAGACCATTGATGCTTCGAGGCGCGCCATCCAGCGTGCCACCGCGATCGGGATTGAGGACTTCAAGCGGGGCTTGGGCGGTTTGGCGACCATCGGCGCCACGGCACCTTTCGTGGGCCTGTTCGGTACCACAGTCGGCGTTATCAACGCCTTTGCAGGGATGAGCGCCGGTGAGGATGTGGGATTGGCAGCCGTCGCCGGCGGTATCTCCGAGGCGCTGGTGGCGACTGCCATCGGTCTGTTCGTGGCCGTGCCGGCGGTCTGGATGTACAACTATTTCACCGGAAAGATCGAGTCGTTCATCGTCGAAATGGACAACTCGGGTTCCGAGCTGATCGACTATTTCCTGCGCCGGAGGTCAGAGAAACATGGCAATTAGTGGTGGCGGGGGATCCGGTGTCACCGGCATGACGGCGGACATCAACGTCACGCCCATGGCGGACGTCATGCTGGTGTTGTTGATCATTTTCATGATCACCACTCCCCTGATCCAGAGCGGTGTCGCAGTCAACATGGCCCGCGCCAAGAACGCGGCGGAAGCGCCCGAGGCCGAGGCCGAGGACGCCACCATCATCACCGTGACCCGGGCGAGCGAGTATTACGTGAACAAGCAGCTCACGGCGCAGGCGGCACTGGCTGACCGGATCGCGGAAGCTTATGCCAAGGCTCCGGACAAGCCCCTGTTTGTCCGCGTGGATGTCGCCACCCCTTACGGTTCGGTGGTCAGTGTCGTCGACATGGCACGTGAGGCCGGGGTCGAACGCATCGGACTGCTGGTGGATCGGGAGCGGGAGGAAGGAGGGTCGTAGCGCATGGCCATGACTACCAAACGGGCGAAAGGTCCGAAGTCGGACATCAACATTACGCCCTATATCGACATCCTGCTGGTTCTCCTGATCATCTTCATGGTCATCCAGCCCACGACCCAATATGACCTGCGGGCGCGGGTGCCGGAGGAGCCGCCGGAAGACCTGCCACAGGATGTGATCATCAAGTCCGACGCGATCGTGGTGAGCATCGCCTCCAATGGTGCCCTGCAGATCAACTCGGAACCGGTCACCCTGGAGCGCCTGGGCGCGCGCCTGTTCGAGATCTACAGTGCCCGGGCGAACAAGAACATGTTCGTGCAGGCCAATGAAGACCTGCCCTTCGGAGATGTGATCCGTGTGATCGACATCGCCAAAGGGTCAGGCGTGGGCGACGTCGGTCTGATGATCCAGTGAGCCCTGGGGGAGGCCCGGGCTTCGGACCCGTCGAGACACGCGGGGAGTGAGTCCATGAAAGTGAGAACCTTCTGTCTGATTCCGGCATTGTTCGTGCTGTTGCTGGGCCTGTCGGGCTGCCAGTTCTACCAGAAACTCCAGGCCCGGGATCATTTGAACAAGGGGGTCCAGGCCTATACGGCGAAGCAGTACAAGGAAGCCGCCGAGCACTTTAAGACCGCCATCGAGAAGGATCCGGAGCTGATCGACGCGTACCTGTATCTGGCGACCACACTGCGCGCAGAGTTTATCCCGCTGGTCAACACACCCGACAATCTGCGGCGCGGCATGGAGGCTGTCCGCGCGTTCGAGGAGGTCCTGAAACTGGACCCCGCGAACGTCAATGCCATGGGCAACATCGCGGATCTCTACCGCAACATGGAGAAGCCCGATGAAGCCAAGGAATGGTACCGCAAGCTGATGGCGATCGAGGCCCACAAGGCCCAGGCGCTTTACGGCATCGGCTCGATCGACTATAACCTTGCCGACTCCAAGACCGGCAAGGACGGCCAGAACGTCCCCAACCTGACTCCCCAACAGCGCGAGGAGGTCAGCCGGATCGTAGACGAGGGGATCGAGACCCTGAAGCAGGCGCTGGAAATCAACAAGCGCTTTACCGATGCCATGGAGTACCTCAACCTCCTCTACCGTGAGAAGGCGGAGCTCTCCCAGAGTGAAGAAGAGCGCCGCCAGTGGGAGCGCCAGGCCGACCAACTGGCTCTGGATGCCCTGGAGATGAAACGGCAGCTTCAACGTGAGGCCGAGGCTGCCCGCCGCCAGGTCTTCAAGTCGGCTTCCGAAGAACCCAAGGCCAACTGACGTTTCATTACCGGATGAGGCGGCCTTGCCGGACCGCCTCATCCCGGTGCGTTTCTCGCCTTCCGCACCGCGCCCGCAACATCGGGGACACTCTCCCGCCAGCCGGCGCCGGCCGTTCCTGCCTCTTTCCTGCGATTAGCCTTGCCCGCGCCAAACCTGCTCCGCCTTGAAGGCGTGGGACGGCGTAGGCCTCAGCCGGACCTATCGGTGTCGATGCCTTAGGGGCCGTCCAGGAAATGCCGGATCTCGACGAGGCTCATTGAACCGATGGCGTAGACGAACTGCGACAGCAGCAGGTAGTTCTGGCCTCGGAGACCGCGCTCGATCCACTTGGACAGGAGGAGCTTCCGGCCGAACAGCCGCTTCCCGGTATCGCCCGCGGCCTCGCTCACGGTGCCCATGGGACACAGCCAGTCTGACTGCTTCGGTAGAGAACCGAGACGGTCATGAAGGCCAGGATCAGAAACACGCCCGCCGGGTGAATGGCCGGGAGGTCGCCGGAGAGCACCCAGGCTTTGAGATTCATCAGGGGGGCGATGGGCAGCCGCCTGCGACGCCGGCGGGACGGGTACGGAGAAGGTCTGGCCGCGGACCCGTAGTATCGAACCCCCATCCGGAACTGGACATCGATCCACAGATTCCAGCAGCAGGAATGCGAGCTGGAAGGCGGATCGCAGTGTCTGGGACCGGTCACCCCGGCGTCGCACAATTCTCGGCTTACGTCGGGGGACAGGTGCCTTCTGTGGGAGGGGAGCGATCGGTTCCGGCTGCAGTACGGGAAGCGAAGCCATCGGAGCCAGTCAGCCCCGGCGCCCCTCAACCCGCGATGACTTTGGTCACGCCTTGCAGGGTAGAACGGGCCCCCCGGCCCGTTCAGTCCCGATCGGGTTTACGGGGTGCCCCTGGACGGCCTGGGGCGGCCGTCCCACGGCAGAACCGAGCGCTGGCCCATGGATGTTTGCCGACTCGGAACATCCGCGTTACGAGACTCTGACTTCGCGGGCCTATAGTCCCTTCACCGTCCCCGAGGTCTCGCAGCCGTTTCGATTCGAGTCTCTGGCGAGAGACCTTCTCGGGATCAACTCTGAAGGGAGAAAGCTACTTGTTCAAGCAGACGAGTTTTCGTTCGGTGGTCTTGGCAGCCGTGGGGTTGGTTCTGTGTTCCACCGCCTTGTGGGCCCAGCCCAGGATAGGCCTTTCGGCGGTGGGCCGTTACGGAACCGGGTTTTTCGATCAGTCCGGATCAGAAATCGCCGCTTTCGACGCCGTGAACCGGCGCTTGTACGTGACCAACGGAGCCGAAGGCAAGGTCGACGTGATCGACATTTCCAATCCTTCCGTCCCAGGGCTGATGTCGCGTTTGGACGTCAGTGAGTATGGCGAGGGTCCGACTCACGTGGCTGTATATGACGGGATCGTTGCGGTCTCAGTCCCTGCGGTCCCCAAGACAGACCCGGGTCACGTGCTGTTCTTCGACGCGTCGGGGAACCTGCGGAGCGCGGTCCAGGTGGGAGCGCTCCCCGACATGGTCCGATTCAGCCCCGACGGTCGGTGGGTGTTGACTCCCAACGAGGGCGAGCCCTCGAGCTACTGTTCGGACGGTGTGGACCCGGAAGGTTCGGTCAGCATCATTGACGTTTCCGGCGGAATCGACTCCCTGACCCAGGCCCATGTGCGCACCGCGGATTTCCAGGCATTTAACGGGCGTCGCCTGCCGGGTATCCGGATCTATGGCCCGGGGGCTTCAGTGGCTCAGGATCTGGAACCCGAGTACCTCACGATCGCCGGCGATTCCCGTATCGCGTGGGTAACTTTGCAGGAGAACAACGCCTTGGCGGTAGTCGATATCGAACGAGCCCAGGTGATCTCGCTGGTTCCTTTCGGGACCAAGAACCATGCCCTTCCCGGCAACGGTTTGGACGCCAGTGACCGCGACAACGCCATCAACATCGCGCAGTGGCCGGTGCGCGGGATGTACCTGCCCGACGGAATCGCCTCTTACGTGGTCAATCCCCGGACGGCCGGGAGGTTCAACCCGCCTCTGGGAGCCAATTTCTTCCGGACGTTTCTGGTGACCGCCAACGAGGGAGATTCCCGGGAATATCACTGTCTGCTGGATCAGTCGAAGACTGAAGCGGAGCTGATCGCCGAGGGAGCGGATCCCGTCGCCGAAGATGTCCGGGTCGAAACCCTCGAACTGGATCCCGCGGCGTTTCCCAACGCCGCCGACCTGAAGCGACGGACCAACTTGGGACGCCTCGGGGTAACGGTCTTCAATGGCGACGATGACGGCCGACCCGGCTATGAAAGGCTCTACTCATTGGGGGCTCGTTCCTTCTCCATCTGGAGTTCCACCGGTCAGCTGATCTGGGATAGCGGCGACGCCTTCGAACGGATCATCGCCGCCCGCAATCCGCGCAACTTCAACTCCAGTAACGACGCCAACAACAGTTTCGACAATCGGAGCGACAACAAGGGTCCCGAGCCCGAAGGCGTGGCACTGGGCGCAATCGACGATCGGACCTATGCCTTCATCGGTTTGGAGCGGGACAGCGGAATCGTGGTGTATGACATCAGCAATCCCTATCGGCCGTTCTTCGTGGACTACGTGAACACCCGGGATTTCAGTCCAGCTTTGGAAGACGACGCCCTGGCCGAAACCGATTTGGGGCCCGAGAGCCTGCTGTTCGTCTCCGAAGAGGACAGTCCGACGGGAAATCCCTTGTTGATCGTCGCCTACGAAGTCAGCGGCAGCACCGTGATCTTTGAAATCGAACGCAAGTAAACGAGGAGACTCTCCATGAGGATCAGAGCGGGAAGCAGGTGGTGGGTCAGGCTGTTGTTTGGCGGCTTGGCATCGACGATTATCTTGGGGTTGGCAACGGCTGCCCCGGCGGATCCTTCCGCCGAATTTCTCCGTACCCTCCCTCAATTCATTTCCTCTTACTCAACGCAAGGAGCGCATCTTGACCTCTGGCTTACAGTGGTGCACAACAACGACGGGGAGTCGGATCTTCTGCAGGCCGGCGTCGATGGGTTCGGTGGGGTGGATCGTTTCAATTCGGTGGTTGACCTGATCCAGTATTTCGGAAAGATCGGAGCGCGACGCGCCGTAATCACGGTTTCTTCGGGAGACAACTTCCTGGCTGGGCCTGAGTTCAACTTGAGCCTCGAGAAGGGGCCTCCTTACTATGATTCCATAGCCTTGGATCTGGTCGGGTATGATGCCTTGGCCATCGGGAACCACGAGTTCGATTTCGGCCCCGACGTGTTGGCGGACTTCATTGAAGGTTTCGCCCGAAAACCGGTTTTCCTCAGCGCGAATCTGGACGTCTCCGCTGAACCGAGACTGCAGGCTCTGGTGGAAGCGGGTATCATCGCCCCAAGTACCGTGGTGTGGAGGAACGGGCGTCGGATCGGGATTGTCGGCGCCACCACTCCGGATCTTCCCTTCATTTCCAGCCCGCGAAACGTGGTGGCGAGGCCCGCGGTGGCGGAGTTGGTACAGGCGGAGATCGACCAACTGACGGCCGACGGCGTGGAGGTGATCGTCTTCATCAGCCACCTGCAGAACATCAATGAGGATTTCGCTCTCGCTTCCAGGCTTCGCGGAGTCGACATCATGGTTGCAGGTGGAGGATCGGAGCTGTTGGCGAATCCCGGCGGTGTGCTGATTCCCGGAGACGAGAACCAGGTCTTCGGGCCGTACCCCCTGTTTGCTGAGGATGCCGACGGGCGGGCCGTTCCGGTAGTCACAACCTCCGGGAACTATGGCTATGTGGGACGATTGGTGGCGGGGTTCGACCGGGATGGAAACCTGGTCGCGATTGACCCCGTGAGCGGACCTGTCCGGGTTGCGGGGACCGGTCAGGCCGGCGCGGTGAGGCCGGATCCCTATGTCAAGTTCTTGGTCACGGATCCGGTGGCCATCGAACTCGAGGAATTGCGCAGCACGGAGATCGCGGTCACCGAAGTGGCTCTGGACGGGCGCACGAGCCAAGTGCGCTCCGTGGAGACGAACGAAGGAAACCTGATCGCCGACGCGATACTCTGGACTGCCCGTCGACTTGCCGACTCTTTCGGGCTTCCCAGCCCCCAAGTCGCAATTCAGAACGGAGGGGGTATCAGGAACAACTCCATTGTTCCGGCCGGTCCGTTGACCGCGTTCAATTTGTTCGGGATGCTGCCTTTCGCCAACTTCGTGGCCGTGGTTCCGGAACTCCCTGCATCCCAGCTCAAGGACATCCTGGAGAATGCGGTGTCCCGGGCGGCCCCGTGTGACTCCTCCAGCGGCACCGGCCGTTTCGCCCAGGTGGCGGGCATGCGGTTTACCTGGAATCCTGCCGGTGCCCCGATTCAACTGGACTCGGCGGGGAACGTTGTGACTCCGGGGACACGCATCGTCGATGCCTGGCTGGATGACGGCACTCCGCTGGTGCAGGGCGGGGCCGTCATCTACGAAGGGACCCTGAGCGTGGCCAGCATAGATTTTCTCGTCAAGGGGGGAGATCAGTATCCATTTCGGGGAGCTCCGTTCGTAAGCCTGGGTGTGACCTATTACCAGTCGCTGCTGGATTACGTCATTGACGGACTGGGTAGAGCGGTAACGGCCACCGACTACCCGGAAGGTGGCGAGGGACGGATCACTCGCCTGCCGTAGCCCGGATTTGTGCTCGGGGGAGACGAAGATGGACGGCCGTGGGCGGCCGTCCCACCGGGGCTGGTCCAAGCGCAGAAGACCTGTGCAGTGAAGCTGAAGATGGCGTGTCGGGTGACTGCCAGGCGTCCTCAGCCAGAAGGGCTTTCCGGCAGGGGTGTTCCAGAAAGGTGTGACGGTCCCATTAGTGATCGGTGACGACTTGGGGAAGCAGGAGCCCCCGCCGCTGCCCCCTTTGCACGGGCAGTCCATCACGCCCGGGGAGCACATCCTCGATTCGGGTCACAAGACGGACGGGTCAGGTTTAGGGGATGCCTGACAGGTGATCGGCTGACCGGTGATCTGCCCGAGAAGGCTTTCCCATTCCTTCCCGAGAATAATCTGCGTCCATCTGGGTAAACTGCGGATCCCTCCTTTCGACCCGCATGGGGTTGACTTCCGGACATCCGCCTATCAAGATGGCTGCCTGTTGAGTCTTAACTGCGAGGGGTGTCCCTTGCCTCCATCGGATCCCAAGTCCGCAGATACCCGTTCCCGCCCTTCGCGGGCGGGTCCCCCCTTTCCGGTAGAATGAGTGGGGAGCCAAAAGCGGCTCCCAAACCGGGATGATCCGCTACGAAGATCTGGAAGACAAGGTACTGCAGTACCACCCCAACGCCGATCTGGAGCTGCTTCGGAAGGCTTACGTCTTTTCGGCCAAGGAACACAAGGGACAGGTCCGGCGCTCCGGAGAACCCTATCTCAGCCATCCTCTCGAGGTCGCCAACATTCTGGCGGAACTGCGCCTGGATGTGGCCTGTGTGAGCGTCGGCCTGCTGCACGACGTGGTGGAAGACGCCCACACCGACATCCGGACCCTGCGGGAGTATTTCGGAGACGATGTCGCCCACCTGGTGGACGGCGTGACCAAGATCGGCAAGATCCGTTTTTCGTCCCAGGAGGAACAACAGGCGGAGAACTTCCGAAAGCTCCTGCTGGCCATGGTGGACGACATCCGGGTCATCCTGATCAAGCTGGCGGACCGCCTGCACAACATGCGGACCCTTCAGTACCTGGAGCCCGACAAGCGGATGCGGATCGCCCGCGAGACCATGGACATCTACGCGCCCATCGCCCTGCGGCTGGGGATGGCCCGCATCCGCGGAGAGCTGGAGGACTTGGCCTTCAGCTACCTGGAGCCGGATGCCTATCGTCAGTTGGCGGCCGAAGTTGAGGAAAAGCGCGCCGACTGCGAAGAATTCATCCGCCGTGTTTCGAGCCGCCTATCACAGGTGCTGGAAGAGCAGGGCATCGCCGCCCGGCTGGAAAGCCGGATCAAGCGACTTTACAGCATTTTCCAGAAGATGCGGCGACAGAAGGTCAGCCTGAACCAGGTTTACGACCTGGTGGCGATTCGGGTGCTGGTGGACTCGGTCCGGGACTGCTACACCGTCCTGGGGATCGTCAACAATCTGTGGAACCCGGTTCCGGGCCGGATCAAGGACTTCATCGCCATGCCGCGCAACAACATGTATCAGTCGCTGCATACGACGGTGGTGGGGGACGGCGGGCAGCCTTTCGAAGTCCAGATCCGAACCCATGAGATGCACCAGGTGGCGGAAGAGGGGATCGCCGCGCACTGGAAGTACAAGGAAGGGCGTCTCGAGGAAGGCAAGGATGACAAGCGGTTTGTCTGGTTGCGGCACCTGCTGGAATGGCAGCGGGAAGTCCGGGACCCCCACCAGTTCCTGAGCAACCTGAAGGTTGACCTGTATCCGGACGAGGTCTACATCTTCACCCCCAAGGGCGAGGTGCTGACCCTGCCCCGCGGCGCGACAGCCCTGGATTTTGCCTACTATGTCCACACTGAGGTGGGCCACAGGTGCGTCGGGGCCAAGGTCAACCAGCGCATCGTGCCCCTGAAGTACCGCCTCAACAACGGCGAGATCGTGGAAATTCTGACCGCCGCCGATGCCCGTCCCAGCCGTGACTGGCTGAGCATCGTCCGGACCCAGCGGGCCAGCAGCGCCATCCGCCGGTGGCTTAACCAGCGCCAGAAGGAGGAATCCCAGGAGCTGGGCCGCAAGCTGCTCGAGAAGGAATTCCGGAAACACAAGCTGAACTTCCACAAGTATGAAGACCGGCTGCCCGAGGTGTTCTCCGCCTTTAACGTCACTCGGGCCGAGGAACTGATTGCGGCGGTCGGTCTGGGCAAGATCGCCGCCCGCCAGATCCTGGAACGTCTGGAACCCACCGCCGGCCAGGTGGAATCGGGACCCGGGTCCGCCCTGGCCTCGGTGATGCGCCGGGTTTTCCGCCGTACCGATTCGCCGATCCAGGTCAAGGGCCACGACGACCTGCTGGTCTACCGGGCCCGGTGCTGCAACCCCATCAAGGGGGAGGAGGTGGTGGGGTACATCACCCTGGGTCGTGGCATTTCGGTACATGCCGTGGGCTGTCCCAACCTGCAAAACCTGCTGGTCAATCCCGAACGGCGGGTGGATGTGAAGTGGACGGATGACGGCAAGGAAGCCCGCTACCCCATCCGCCTGGCGGTCTACACCGTCGACCGTACCGGAATGCTGGCCGATATCACCGCCGCCGTCTCCAACGTCAACACCAACATCGTGGATATTCGGGCGCGGGTGCTGGAGGGTGGCCTGGGTCTGGTGGAGATGACGGTGGAGGTCCTGGACAAGGCCCACCTGGAAAAGATTGTCGGCTACCTCAAACGCGTGAGCGGCGTCCGCGATGTGGAACGGACCCACCACCTGGCCCGGGGGAAGCGGGCTGCCGCAAGGGTGGATCGCGCGCGCCTGCCTCACTGAGCCGTCAACTGGGCGAGCTCGTGCGTTAATTGAGTTGAGGTGAGGCGCCAGCGGCCATGAGCGGGACGCGAAGGGAGAGTCCATTGGTGGGAGGGAACTTGTCTGGCAGGGTGTCAGGCCGGTGTGACAGATCCGACCTGTTGAACTCACCCGGCCCTGGACCTGCCGGCCGGTGGCTCTGCGGGTCGGACCCCTGCTTTATACTGGCGACCTCGGGAAAGGAAGGAATCGATGAGTGACCTGGAGAAGCGCAAACGCGCGATCGAGATGGCGGTAGCACAGATCGAGCGCCAGTTCGGCAAGGGTTCGATCATGAAGCTGGGCGGCGAGCGGGACGTCAACGTCCCGGTCATCTCGTCCGGGTCGCTGGCTATGGATGCCGCCCTGGGAGTGGGAGGCTTTCCCCGCGGTCGGGTGATCGAGATTTACGGTCCGGAGTCCAGCGGAAAGACGACCGTCGCCCTGCACGCCATCGCCGAAGCACAGAAGGCCGGCGGAACGGCGGCCTTCATCGACGCCGAACATGCCATGGACGCCGGCTACGCCCGCCGTCTGGGTGTGAACGTGGACGAGTTGCTGGTCTCCCAGCCGGATTCGGGGGAACAGGCTTTGGAGATCGCCGAGGTGCTGGTCCGCAGCGGAGCCGTCGACATCCTGGTGGTGGACTCGGTCGCCGCACTGGTGCCCAGGGCGGAACTGGAAGGAGAGATGGGGGATTCCCACGTGGGGCTGCAGGCGCGGCTGATGTCCCAGGCCCTGCGCAAGCTTACCGGCATCGTTTCAAAGTCCAGGACCTGCCTCATCTTCATCAACCAGATCCGGGAGAAGATCGGGGTCATGTTCGGCAACCCCGAAACCACGACCGGCGGCCGGGCCCTCAAGTTCTATGCCTCCGTCCGTCTGGAGGTCCGCCGGGTGGGAAACATCCGTGACGGAGAAGAGAATGTGGGCAGCCGGACCAAGGCCAAAGTCGTGAAAAACAAACTGGCGCCCCCGTTCAAGGAGGCCGAGTTCGACATCGTTTACGGCGAGGGCATTTCCCGGGAAGGTGAGCTGCTCGATCTGGCGGTGGATCATCGGATCGTGGAGAAGTCCGGTTCCTGGTTCTCTTACGGGAAGGAACGCCTGGGTCAGGGGCGAGAGAACGCCAAGCTGTTCCTGCGCGACCATGCCGAAATCGCCGCCGAAATCGAGCAGAAGGTCCGCCAGGCGCTGGGCATAGCGAGACCGGTGCGGGAGCTGGAGGCTGCCAATGGCTGAGGCGGTCGGCCTTGGACCTGGGCCGGCGCGGTCCCCTCTTTCCCCCATCCTCACCCTGGACCAGACCCGCGAACTGGTGGGGGTGGTATTGCCCGTCTACTTCAAGCCCGAGGTCCCGGAAACGACCATTCGCGCCCTGCTGGACAGGGTGCTGGCGGATTCCGAGGTTTTCTGCCGGCCTGAAAACCTGCTGGTGGTGGTGGATCGGGATACGCCGGCGGACCGGATTCTCAGCGAAATGCCGAATCTGCGGGTGCATCGCCTCCCGCGGAACCGGGCCAAGGCTGGAGCCATCGCCGCCGGGCTCGAGACGTTGCTCGCCTGCTCCAAGGCTGAAATCCTGATCACCCGTGACGGCGACACCGACCACAACCCGGAAGACATCCCCCGGCTGGCTTCCCGGCTGATCGAGGTCCGGGAAACAGCCGGCGGACCTGCCGGAGTCATGGGAGCGAGAATCTCTCTGGCCAAGCCGATGGGCTGGCTGCGCGAGCAGTGGGAGCTGCTCACCAACGGCATCCTGCTGGAGATGGCCGCTTTCCGGCTGGCCACCATGGGAAGGGTGATGGACCGGCGTTTCTGGGCAGGCGTGCCGGCCGACATCCAGAGTGGGTACCGAGCCTACGACCGTGAGGCGGCCGCCCTGTGCGCCGCCTGCCTGGACCAGCTTCCCGACGACCGGGAGCTGCTCACTTTTGCCTGCGAGTTCGTGCCCTTCCTGGAAATCCTGACGAAAGGCGGCTGTTTCGGCCAGGTTCTGCGCTCCACGCTGGTGGAACAGCCGGTCACCAGCTACGGGGACGTGGATTATGCCGCCACTTACGGGCGTCTCCTGGATTACCTGGCGTGCCGCTACGACATCCCCCCCGCGGTACTGGCGGCAATCGCCGGGAACCATGTCGCCGACTGCGCCCTCATGTACAGTGATCTGCGTGGCGCGCTTTACCGGTTTCTGGGCCTGCTGGGCGTCGATCCCGGCCGCGTCCGGACGACCGGTTTCGTGTAGGCCATACTGCCGCCGTGCCGATCGTGTAACATAAACATCCGCCCTGCTCGGGGGTCGTCTAAGTGGTAAGACAGCGGCCTTTGGAGCCGCCGATCTAGGTTCGAGTCCTAGCCCCCGAGCCAGCTCCCGAAAGCTTGAACATGCCCGAACTGCCCGAGGTGGAGACCATTCGCCGCAGCCTGTTGCGACACCTGCCCGGCAGACGGGTCGAGGGGGTGACCTTCGGCGACCCCAAGATCCTGAAGGTTCCGCGGGAACATCTGGCTGCAAGGATCACCGGCTCCCGTTTCCAGGACATCGGGCGGCGCGGCAAATACCTGTTGTTCGAGCTTGACCACGACTGCCTGGTGATCCACCTGGGCATGAGTGGACAACTCACCCTGCGCGACCCACGGGTTCAGGATTCCCCGGGATTCCTGCGACACCCGGTGACTCAGCTCCAGCAGGCCCGCCAACACACGCCGGACCGGCATACCCACCTGCAGCTATTCCTGGACGACAGCCGGGTCCTGTGTCTTCGCGACCCCCGCAAGTTCGGCAAGGTCCTGTTGCTGGCGCCCTCGGAGGACGCCTTGAAGGAGTTCTTCGAACCCCGTCTGGGACTGGAGCCCCTGGCAGGGGAATACCGCCTGGAGGCCTTTTTGCAACGGCTGGGACAGCGGAAGACTCCCATCAAGGCCTTGCTGCTCAACCAGAAAGTGGTGGCAGGGATAGGCAACATCTATGCGGATGAGGCCCTGTTCGAAGCAGGCATCCATCCCCGCCGGCGGGTGCATGGCCTGCGTCGCTCCGAGAAGGTCAGGCTGTTTCACGCCGTGCGGACGGTCCTCCAGAAGGCGGTTCACTTCGGCGGTACAACCCTGCGGGATTACGTCGACAGCGACGGCAGGGAAGGAGGCTTTCAGGAGGTGCTGCAGGTTTACGGCCGAGCCGGCGAGCCCTGCCGGCGATGCGGCACCCCCGTGGTCAAGGAGTTCCTGGTTCAGCGGGGAACCCACTATTGCCCCACCTGCCAGAAGTGACTTCGGCAGCCTGCGAACGTTCCAGCACGGCCACCGCGTTCCCGCGGCGCAGGCCAGCCTCGTGTGCTCAGCAGATTCGAGGCAACTGCTCTCCGCTCAGCATGTCCAGGACACGGCTGACCCCGATCCGACTCTCCAACAACACCCGCGAGCCCTGGGCCGCCGCCACCCGTCCGATCCGACACGCGCCTGACGTCACCGGGTGGCGCAACAGCACTGCCAGCGCCTGTTCCGCCTGGCCCTCGGGCAGGAAGGCGACGAAGCGGCCCTCATTGGCAACGTAAAGCGGATCCAGGCCCAACATCTCGCAGGCACCCTGCACGTCCTCCCGCACCGGTACAGAGGCTTCCCGGACGGCGATCGAGACTCCCGAGGCTTCGGCGATCTCGATCAGTGCGGTCGCCAACCCGCCCCGGGTGAGGTCGCGCAGGCAGTGGATGTCCAGGCCTGCTTCAATCAGCGCCAGCACTGGCTGATGCAGCGGGGCGACGTCGCTCTCGATGGAGTGTTCCAGCGCCAGCGACTCGCGGGCATTCAGGACCGCGATGCCATGGCGACCCACGTCGCCGCTCAAGATGCACACGTCCCCCTGACGGACAGACAACGGATGGATACGAAGGTTGTGTTCGATGACGCCGATCCCGGAGGTGTTCACGTACATTCCGTCGCCGCGGGCGCGGTCCACTACCTTCGTATCTCCCGTGATGAAACGCACCCCCGCGGCCGCAGCCGCCGAACCCATGGAGCCCACCACCCTCCGCAACTGCGCCTGTTCAAGGCCTTCCTCCAGGATGAAGCCTGCCGACAGGCAGACCGGACGGGCACCCGCCATGGCCAGGTCGTTCACGGTGCCGCAAACCGCCAGCGTCCCGATGTCCCCGCCGGGGAAGAACAGCGGTTGGACTACAAAAGAGTCGGTGGTGAAGGCGACGCGCACTCCACCCAGCCGGATTTCAGCCGAGTCATGGTTCTCGTGCCAGTCTCCGCTACCCAGTGCCGGACCAAAGGTCTCCCGGATCAGCCGGTGCATCAGGCTCCCGCCGCCACCATGGGCCATCAGGATGCGGTCGGTGGAAGGGTTGGGGGCGGGACAGACCAGGTCAAACGACTTCAAGTTCCGGTTCTCCCTTGCGGTAGCGGTAGTAGGCCGCGCAGGCCCCTTCGGAAGAAACCATGGTTGCGCCCAGAGGGTGTTCGGGAGTGCACGTTCGGCCGAACGCCGGACAGTCTGCCGGCCGGACCCGTCCCTGCAGCACCAGGCCGGAAAGACATCCGGTTGACTCGTCCAGCTCCAGCTCCCCGAGGCCAAACCGCCGCTCGGCATCGAAGTCGGCGAACTCGGGCCCCAAGGCTAACCCGCTGCGCGGGATCAGGCCAATCCCGCGCCATTTCCGGTCCACTACCTGGAAGACCCGTTCGATCATGGCCCGGGCCTCGGCATTGCCTTCAGGTCTCACGGATCGGGCGTACTGGTTGACCACCTCCCATCTGCCTCCCTCGAGCCGGTCGAGGCAGAGATAGATCCCCTGCAGCAGATCAACGGGCTCGAAGCCGGTAACCACCATGGGGATCCGGTAGCGTCCGGCCAGCGGCTCATACTCCCGGAAACCCATCACCGTGCAGACGTGTCCGGCCAGAAGGAAGCCCTGGACCTGGCAGCCGGGAGCCTGCAGGATCGCCTCCAGGGCGGGCGGGACCAACACGTGGGAGACCAGCAGACTGAAGTTGGAGAGGCCGCGCTGCGAAACCTGCAGGACGGCCAGCGCGTTGGCGGGAGCCGTGGTCTCGAAGCCGACGGCGAAAAAGACCACCTGCCGGTCCGGCAGTTCCTGCGCCAGCCGGACAGCGTCCAGGGGAGAGTAGACGATCCGGACGTCGCCGCCCCGAGCCTTGACCGACAACAGATCGGCGGATCGGCCTGGAACCCGCAGCATGTCGCCGAAAGAACAGAAGGTGACCCGGGGGTCGGAAGCCAGCAGAATCGCCTTCTCGATGAGTTCGACGGGAGTGACGCAGACCGGGCACCCAGGCCCATGCAGCAGCCGGACGGTTTCCGGCAACAACCTGTCCACCCCGAAACGGACGATGGAGTGGGTCTGGCCGCCGCAAACCTCCATCAAGGTCCAGGGACGCGTGACCCGTGACCGGATCGCTTCCGCCCACCGGCGCGCCGTCTCGGGTTCCCGGAACTCGTCGATGAATTTCACCGGGGTCCGTTCTCCTCAGGTTCCAGTTGGCTGAGGAGGCTCAGCACCTCCTCTGCTTCCTGTTCATCCACGACGCTGATGGCCATTCCCACGTGCACCATGACGAAGTCCCCGACCCGGGCTTCGGGGACACAGGCCAGACTCACCTCCCGCAGGGTGCCGCCGAAACTGACCTTGCCGGTCCTGGAAAGCTGGTCTTCACCCTCGACGCTGACCAGCTTGCCGGGTATCGCCAGACACATCCTCGACACTCCCGAATCCGAACGCCACTGCCGCCAACTGCCCCACCGCAATGCCTCCGTCGTTGGGAGGAATCCGCTGGTGCCAGTAAACCTGGAAGCCTTCCTGACGAAGACGCCGAATCAGACGCTCAGTGAGGAAGCGGTTCTGAAAGCAGCCGCCGGACAGCACGACCTTCCCTTCGTTCAGGCGAAGGGCTACCGTCACGGCCGCTTCCACCAGCCCCTGATGGAATTGTGCCACAATCTCCGCCACCGGTCGTCCGGCCGTCCGATCCGCCAGCAGCCGCCGGACACAAGGCTCCCAGTCGACCACCAGATTCTCTCCAAGCGGCCGCAGGGAAAAGGGATAGGCGTCGTCGTCCGGCGCATCCGGCAGCGCAAACTCCACCTCCATCGCTGCCTGGCCCTCGAAGCGCGCGGCGTGCCGCAACCCCACCAGCGAGGAGACGGCGTCAAACAGCCGCCCGACGCTGGAAGTCCGGGGGCAGTGGGTGCCGGTTGCCAGCATCCGCAGCAGGACGGTCCATTCCTGGGGAGTGAAAGCATGCTTCAGTTCGGGGCAGGTGGATTCGACCCCCGGTCCGTCCAGTTCGTGGAGGAGTCCCAGCGCGGTCCGCCTCGGTTCGCGGATCGCCTGTTCCCCGCCTGGCAGGGGGAAAGTCCTGAACCAGGCCTCCCGCCGCCACCCCGCCGTTTCGACGCGAATGAACTCGCCGCCCCAGACCGTATGGTCGAGACCGTAGCCGGTCCCATCCCAGGCGATGCCGAGGCAGGGAGGTTCCAGTTCGTTCTCAGCCATGCAGGCGAGGACGTGGGCAAGGTGATGCTGGATCCTCAGCGGTCGCGGATCGAGCTGGTAGGCGCGCCGGGTGCTGCCGTAGTCCGGATGAAGGTCGCAGGCCACCTTCGCCGGCTGGACCTCCCACAGCCGCAGCAAGTCGTTGGTCGCCTGGATATGGGCGTCGACCGCCGGGGCGGTGTCCAGATCGCCGATATGTTGGCTGACGAACAGGTCCCGGCCCACGCTGACCGCAACGGTATTTTTGAGGTGTCCTCCTGTCGCGAGGGCTGGACCGGGTTCCAGCTTCAGGCTGAGGGGGAGCGGTGCGTAGCCCCGGGCCCGGCGGACCACCAGTTCGCGTCCCGCAAGGACCCGCACCACCGAATCGTCCACGTGCCGGGCGATGGGACGGTTGTGGACCAGGAAGGCGTCGGCGATGCCGCCCAGGCGGCGAAACGCTTCCTCGTTACCGGTGCAGATCGGTTCGTCTGAAAGATTGCCGCTGGTGGCGACCAGCGGCTCGCCAAAATCGGCGCAAAGCAGGTGATGCAGCGGGGTGTAAGGCAACATCACCCCCAGCAACGGATTGCGCGGGGCGACATGAGCACTTACCTTCCCTTGGTCGGCCCGGCGTGGCAGGAGCACGATCGGCGCTTCGGGAGCCGCCAGCAGCCTGGCCTCCACAGCGCCCACGCGGCAGTCCTTGTCGACCGCCTCGGGCGAAGGGTAGAGGACGGCAAAGGGCTTCTCTTCACGCCGCTTCCGTTCCCGCAGCCGGAGCACAGCCCGGTCGGACGCCGCATCCACCATCAACTGGAACCCCCCGATCCCCTTGACGGCGATGATCAGGCCGTCCCGGAGAAGCTGGACCGCCTGGCGGAGTGCCGCGTCATCCTCAGCCCCCACCCGTCCCGAAGGGTCGGCCAAGGCGAGGCGGGGCCCGCAAACCGGGCAGGCGTTGGGTTGCGCATGGAAGCGGCGGTGGGCGGGGTCCTCATACTCCGACCGGCAGTCCGGACACATGCGAAAGCCGCTCATGGTGGTGTTGGGCCGATCGTAGGGGAGCTTTCGGATGATGGAGAACCGGGGTCCGCAGTGAGTGCAGTTGATGAAAGGGTAGCGAAAACGCCGGTCGGCAGGATCGAACAGCTCCCGCCGGCAGGCGTCGCAGGTGGCCAGATCCGGGAGGATCAGGGCGGTTGCTGAACCCCCCCGGCTGGCCTCGATGGAAAAGCCGGTGAGCCCGACCGGATCCAGAAAGCGCGATTCCAGGCTCAGAACCACGGAATGGGGAGGCTTCTCGAGAGGCAGGCGCTGCAGGAACTCCTGCAGGCGGTGTTCCGGACCCTCAGCCTCCACCAGCAGGCCGTCGCCGGTGTTGCAGACCGAGCCGTCCAGCCCCAGGCTGGTGGCCAGCCGGAAGACAAAGGGGCGAAATCCCACTCCCTGCACCGCGCCGCGCACCACTACCCTCACCCTGGCCCGCCCGGTCATGGGGTTTCGCCCGCGCCGCCAGTCGCCCGTTTCTGAGCCAAGCGGTCCACCAGCAGCCGGCACCATTCGGGGATGCCCGCTCCCGTCCGGGCGGACGTCTCCAGCACCACCGCCGAGGGGTTGAGCGTCAGGATCTGACGCCGGACCGCGTCCAGGTCGAAGTTCACGTGGGGCAGCAGATCCAGCTTCGAGATCACGGTCACTGCCGCCCGCGAGAAGATCCCGGGGTACTTGAAGGGCTTGTCGTCACCTTCAGTCACCGACAATACGGCGACTTTGAAGTCCTCGCCGAGATCGTACGAACTCGGACAGATCAGATTTCCCACGTTCTCGATGAAGAGAAGGTCCAGCGGGCGGAAGGCGGCCTGGTCCAGCTCCCGGGCCACTTGGCGGGCATCAAGGTGACACGATCCGCCTGTCAGGATCTGGTGGGCGGGAACACCCAGGCGGCGGATCCTGGCGGCGTCGCGGTCCGTGGCAATGTCCCCCTCGAGCACAGCCACCGACCAGTCGGCCAGTTGGGGCAGGGAAGCTTCAAGGAGGGAGGTCTTGCCCGAGCCTGGGGAGGAAATGAGGTTGACGACCAGAGTTCGGGACTCCAGGAAACGGCAGCGCAATCCGGCGGCGGCCTCCGCGTTGGCGGCCAGAATCTGCTCCCTGACAGTCAGCGTCCGGCGGTTTTCCATCATCCGGCCCTCCTCAGCGCCGGATCTCAGTGCTCCGCTGCCGGCGCTTCCCGAAAGGTCACCTCCATGATATCCATTTCGGTGCCGCCCTCGATGGCCAGGGGCGATCCGCAACGGGCGCAATTGAAGTGCCACTGGCCGGCGCCGCGCTCGGCCTCCGTCCCACATCGGGGGCAGGTCTGCCGGGCCGGGATCCAGTCCACCAGCAATTGGCTGTGCTGGTGACGGGTGCCGCACACCACGGCTTCCCAGGCGAAGATCAGCAGGTCCGGTTCAACGGCGGAAAGCTCACCCACCGCGACCCGAACCGACTCGATCACCCCGCCGGCCACGAAACGTTCCGCAGTCTCCAGAATATTGGTGGCGAGGCTGATCTCGTGCACTCCTGGGCGAGTATAGCGTGTGCGACGCCGGCAGAACTTCTGAGAGCCGGATGGGGGTTCAGCTGGCAGGCCCGCTGGGCAGGTGCCCTGGTCCTGAAGATGTCGTAGAGTGGGGTGGCCATGGAATGGGCGGATCTGGCACAGTCCTACTGGTTCCAAACCCTGGTTTTCCCCCTGCTGATCTTCCTTGCGCGGGTCGCGGACGTTTCCCTGGGAACACTCCGGATGGTGTTCGTGTCCCGGGGGGAGAAGGGGAGGGCGGCATTCACCGGCTTTTTCGAGGTCCTGATCTGGTTGACTGCCATCACCTACATCCTCCAGAATCTCACCCATGTCTCGAATTACCTGGCATATGCCGCCGGTTTCGCCACCGGCAACTACCTGGGTCTGAAACTGGAGGAAAAGCTGGCGCTGGGACTGCTGAGCGTCATGGTCATCACCAACCACGATGCCCGCTCGCTGGTGGAGCACCTGAAGGAGCACAAGTACGGTATCACCAGCGTCAGCGCGGTGGGTTCAACGGGTCGTGTCCGGGTGCTGATCTCGGTGATCCGGCGCAAGAACCTGGAGGAGCTACGGCAGATCGTGGAACGTTTCCATCCCAACGCCTTTATGGCCGTCCAGGCGGTGAAGTCGGTCACCAAGCCGGTCTATCCGGCTCCCGAGCCCCACCGGACGCCGTCGGACCTCCTGCTGTGGTGGAGGAAGGCGAAATGATCGCCCATGATCGGGGAGGGGGTTGACGGGTTCAAGTTTCAAGGGTTTAAAGATCCAAGGGTTTAAAGGTATGAACCGAAAAGAGTTTCTGATGACTGGAGCCGCGCTGCTGGGTTCGTCCTGGGCAGTGAAGTCCGCCGTGGAGACACCTTTCTCTCCCCTGGCGATCACCATGTGGGACTTTTCCTGGCTGGAGCGTCGTTGGCCTGGGGCCGGCTACGAAGACTGGGACCAGATCCTGGACGAACTGGTCCAGCGCGGATACAACGCCGTGCGCATCGATGCCTACCCGCACCTTGCCGCCTACGGCCCTGAGAGGGAATGGACCCTGGAACCCTGCTGGAACCAGCAGGACTGGGGAAGTCCGGCGCTGAACCGCGTACAGGTCCAGCCGGCGCTGAACACCTTCATCGGCAAGTGCCGGGCCCGCGGTATCCGGGTGGGCCTGTCCACCTGGTTTCGGCGGGACACCGAACGTTCCTGGGAACGGATCACCTCGCCGGAGGAATTCGGCCGGATCTGGAAGGCGACCCTGGACGGCCTCGCCGCTGACAACCTGCTGGACGCCCTGCTCTACGTCGACCTGTGCAACGAATATCCCCTGGACGTCTGGGTCCCCTGGTTCCCCCAGGGCCAGTACACATCACGCCGTTCTGCCCAGGGCAAGGAATGGATGACCAGATCCCTGGAAGTGGTGCGGAAGGCGTATCCGGACCTCAGGTACACCTTTTCGTTCACTTCGGAATACGAGAACTGGGAACAGGAAGACGTCTCGTTTCTCGACTTCCTGGAACTGCACCTCTGGATGACCCACTTTACGGACTTCTATCAGCAGGTGGGCTACCGTTACGAGCGTTTCGAAAGTACCGGCTATGAGAATCTGGTCCGCCACGGGGAGCGGCTGTATCGGGAGAAATCCGATTACTGGCAGGGGAAACTCAGGGAGGGAATCGAGATGGCGGCCCGGTGGTCGAGGGCGTCGGGCAAGCCCTTGATCACCACCGAGTGCTGGAGCATCGTGGACTACAAGGACTGGCCGCTGCTGAGCTGGGACTGGATCAAGGAGTTGTGCGAGGTGGGGGTGCGTCAGGCCGCCTCCAGCGGCCGCTGGGTGGCGATGGCGACCAGCAACTTTTGTGGCCCCCAGTTCGTCGGTATGTGGCGGGACGTTGACTGGCACCTGCGGCTGACCCGGCTCATCCGGGGCTCACGGGTGGACGCGGAGGTGGTGAAAAGCTGGCTGGGCGGTGAGCCCGGAGTTGGCGATCGGAACGAAATGGCCTGAAGGGACGGGAGTAATCTGGACTCATCAGGGCAGCGGCTCCAGGGGGTACCCGCGGTCGATCCAGCCATGCAGGCCGCCCGCCAGCGGGCGTACCCGCCGGATGCCTCTTTTTTTCAGCTTCAGCGCCACCCGGGCGCTGGAGGCTTCGTTAGGTCAGGTGCAATAGAGGATGATCTCCTCGCCCGATGGGACCGGTACCTGTCCCTGTTCCAGGGCTTCCGCCTCCAGGGCGAGCGCCCCGGGAATCCGCACGGGGTGGCTGGTACGTTCGAGCTGGTGCCGCACATCGATGACTACCGGACGCTCGCCCGCCTGGATCCGCTGGTGCAGGTCCTCCGCACTGACGGTGCTGACCCGCAGTTCCCGCAGGAGCCGCGCCCGCTGGAGGTAACGCCATCCGGCAAAACCAGCCACCACCAGGACCGCCAGGAGCCCCAGCCCGATGCCAAGATGGTGAGTCCACCTGAGTACCACCTCCAACTGGGAACTGAACAGGTAGCCCAACATCCCGAAGGTCCCCACCCACAGGGCGGAGCCCAGGACGTCGTAAAAAAGGAAAGCGGGAAGCCTCATGCGGAACATGCCGGCCAGCGGAGGCGTTGCCGTGCTGAGACCGGGCAGGAACTTGGCCAGCAGGATGGTGGTGCGGCGGTTGCGCGCAAACCGCTCTTCGGTGCGCCGGATGCAGGTGTCAGGCTCCAGCGAGACCCGGCACAGCAGACCCAGTACCGGCAGCCCCTTGGCACGGCCGATCCCATACCAGATGAGGTCGGCGGCTACCGCGCCGATCACCGCCAGCAGGAAGACGCCACCGGCCTGCAGTTGGCCGGTCCCCACTGCCGCCCCAGCCGCCAGCAGCACGACTGTGGACGGGATCGGCAGACCGATCTGCTCGGCAAACACCGCCAGACAGACCATCAGGGTACCGTATTGCGACAGGAAATCCGGGAGCGGGTCCATGTGTACAAGTATGAATTCTGCCGCAGTTCGGTTTCCGTCACGGTGCTTGGTCCGGCGCCGGGGATCGGGAATAATCGGTTTGCGGTACCGCGAAGACGCGGGAGCGGCGACAGGAGGCCAGGATGATCTGGACAGGAGGATGGCTTGTGTGGTTGACATTGATGGCGGGAGGGGGGCTGGAATACAGGGAGAGTGGAATCCAGCCGGAATCGGGTTTTGTCTGGCCGGAGGGCCGCCGGGCTGCCCTCAGCCTGACCTTCGACGACGGCCGTCCCAGCCAGTTGGATCACGGTCTTCCGATCCTGGACCGATACGGTGTGAAAGCTACCTTCTACGTCAATCCGGAACCGGTCCGAGGCCGGGTTGAGGAATGGAGAGAGGCCCTGGCGCAGGGCCACGAAATCGGGAACCACACCCGGCGACACCCCTGCACGGGGAACTTCCGCTGGGCCCGCTCCACCGCCCTGGAAGATTACACGCTGGAGACCATCGCCGCCGAGATCGATGAGGGTGCCCGCGAGATCGAATCGCTGGTGGGAAGATATCCCAAGACCTTTGCCTACCCCTGTGGCCAGAAGTTTGTCGGGCGTGGCCGTGAAGCCAGAAGCTACATTCCGGTGGTGGCGGAGCGCTATCTGGCCGGGCGGGGATGGCTGGATGAAGGTGCCAACGACCCGGTGTTCTGCGATCCAGCCAATCTGCTGGGAAGGGAGCTTGACGGACTGGATTTTGAGCAGGCTCGCGGACTGGTGGACCAGGCCATCCAAGAAGGATCCTGGCTGATCCTCTGCGGACACGACATCGGCCCCGGTGGGCGGCAGACGGTTCGGACCGACACGCTGGATGCCTTGTGCCGGTACGTTGCCAGGCCGGAGAGCGGGATCTGGGTGGATACAGTGGAGAGGATCGCCACCTATGTCGCGTCGGCGCGGCGGCCGGACTCCAGCCGCTGAGCTTGCTTCGGGCCGTCAGGAACCGGCGGCCCGCCAGACACATCTTACAGGGCAAAGGAGACCCAGATGAGAATCATCGGACGGTTCCTGCTGTTGGCCGTGCTGTCATCGGCGGCCATGGCGCAGACCCAGTTCAAGCCTGGCTTCAATCTCTTTTCGCCGGAACAGGATGTGGAGATCGGCAGGCAGTCTGCCCGGGAAGTCGAACGCCAGATGCCGGTCATCGGCAACCGCGAGATCCAGAACTACATCACCCGGGTGGGCGACCGGCTGGCGGCACAGACCCCCGGCCCTGATTTCCCCTACCAGTTCAAGGTGGTGGACGTGATGGAGGTCAACGCCTTCGCGCTTCCCGGCGGCTTCATGTACATCAACCGGGGCCTGATCGAGGCGGCTGGCAGCGAAGCCGAACTGGCGGGCGTCATGGCTCATGAGATTTCGCACGTGGCGTTGCGACATGGCACCAACCAGGCGTCCAAGGCGTACCTGGCCCAGGCGGGACTGGGTCTGCTGGGCGCCCTGTTAGGGGGCGGCGGCGGATCCACCGAGCAGATCATCGGGGCTGTGGGTGGTTTCGGTCTCAATGCCACCTTTCTGAAGTTCAGCCGCGACGCCGAACGGCAGGCGGACCTTCTGGGCGCCCAGATCCTGGCCAAGGCCGGCTACGATCCCATGGCCATGGCCGAGTTTTTCGAACATTTGCGCGAGATGCAGGGCCGCGATCCCGGCGGACTGGAGAGATTTTTCAGCAGCCATCCCGCACCTGCCGACCGTTCCGAGCACGTGCGGCGGGAGGTCCAGATGCTCAAGGTCAGCCCCAAGCCTCCCTCGGGGAACTTCCAGCGCATCCAGTCGATTCTGAAGGCGATGCCGAAGCCGAGGGGGCGGTAGCGGGGAGCGGGGTAACGGGGTAACGGGGTAACGGGGTAGCGAGGTAACGGGGTTCCAGGCAACCGCCCACTTGCCCCGTAACCGCATTGCCTCGCTACCTCGCAACCCCGTTACCCCGCTACCCCGCAACCCCGTTACCCCGCTACCCCGCAACCCCGTTACCCTGCTACCCCGCAACCCCGTTACCCCGTTACCCCGCTACCCCGCAACTCCGCGACCCGATCCCCCGCAACCGGCAGGCGAGGAAGGCGAGAGGTCAGGGCCTGCGCGGTCACCCGGTGAGATTCGACCGCTTCGACCCGATCCGCCCTTGACGACTTCGCCTGACCTTCCCGGTCGGACTGCCGGAAACCACCGACAGTGTGCTGCCAAGCTGGAGAGATCCGTTCCCGGCTGCGGAAGCTCAAACAATTTTATTGACACGTAGAGGTGTCGGGATCACAATCCGGTTCAGGAGTCTCTCCACCGAATGTTGACCTTCCGGGAGGTGGCAGCGTGAAGACACGCCGGGTGTGCAGGTGGCTGACATGGGCGGCCCTGGCGGGGCCGGCCGGGCTCGGGGCGCAGACGCCGGCCGAGGCCGTGGTGGCCCGTTTCGGGGGACCTGAACGGCTGGCACAGTTGGGGCGGCTGGAGCTGCCTACAACGGGGTGGGGCAACTGGAGGCGGTCATGTCGGACTGGGTGGACGCCC
>CAZGEH010000017.1:0-63327 GCA_964524795.1 uncultured Acidobacteriota bacterium | reverse complement strand
ACGATCGGCGCTTGCCGTCCGACCCGGGCGAGACGCCCGGGGTACCACGGGCCCCAGGACGATCGGTGCCAACCGCCCAACCCGGGCGGGACGCTCGGGGTACCGCGGGCCCCGGCGCCAGTTGTCCGCGATCCGTCAAACATGAGAAAAAGGGACCACCGAAACCAAGGAGGATATGGACCATGGCTCAAGGCTCACAGAGCAGGTGTCCCGTACAGCACGGAGCACTCAGACACACGATCCTGGGAACGCCGGGAATCCGCCAGTGGTGGCCCAAACAGTTGAACCTGGCCATCCTGCATCAGCACTCGGAGAAGGTGAATCCCCTGGGCGCAGGCTTCAATTACAAGCAGGCCTTCAACCAACTGGACTACCAGGCCCTTAAACGTGACCTGAGGGAGCTCATGACCCAGAGTCAGCCGTGGTGGCCCGCCGACTGGGGTCACTACGGCGGCCTGATGATCCGCATGGCCTGGCATTCAGCCGGCAGCTACCGCATCTTTGACGGCCGGGGCGGCGGGTCCACCGGGGCCCAGCGCTTCGCGCCGCTGAACAGTTGGCCTGACAACGCCAGCCTGGACAAGGCCCGCCGGCTGCTGTGGCCGGTCAAGAAGAAGTACGGCAACCGGATCTCCTGGGCGGACCTGATCATCCTGGCCGGCAACGTCGCCCTGGAGTCCATGGGCTTCAAGACCTTCGGCTTCGGCGGCGGCCGGGTCGATGTCTGGGAACCGCCGGAAGACATCGACTGGGGACCGGAGACGGAATGGCTCGGCGACATGCGGCACCGGGGCGAGCGCGATCTCGCCAAGCCTTACGCCGCCGTACAGATGGGGCTCATCTATGTGAATCCGGAGGGACCCAACGGCAATCCCGACCCCGTGGCGGCGGCCCGGGACATCCGCGAGAGCTTCACCCGCATGGGCATGAACGACGAGGAGACGGTCGCCCTCATCGCCGGCGGCCACACTTTCGGCAAGGCCCATGGAGCCGGTCCTACCACCCACGTGGGTCCCGAGCCGGAAGCCGCGCCCCTGGAGCAGATGGGCCTGGGCTGGAAGAACAGCCTCGGCACCGGCAACGCCCAGTACACCATCACCGCCGGGCTGGAAGGAGCCTGGACGCCGACACCCACCCAGTGGGACAACACCTTCCTGGAGATCCTGTTCGCCTACGAATGGGAACTGGTGAAAAGCCCCGCCGGCTGCTGGCAGTGGCAACCCAAGAACGTGCGGGAAGAGCATCTGGTGGTGGACGCCCACGACCCCTCCAGGAAGCATCCACCCATCATGCTTACCACCGATCTGTCGCTGCGTGTCGACCCGATTTACGAGCCCATCGCCCGCCGGTTCCACGACCATCCCGATCAGTTCGCCGACGCGTTCGCCAAAGCCTGGTTCAAACTGACTCACCGGGACATGGGACCCAAGAGCCGTTACCTCGGACCGGAAGTTCCCAAGGAGGACTTCGTCTGGCAGGATCCCCTGCCGCCGGTACAGCATGCCCTCGTCGATTCGGCGGAGGTCGCGGCCCTGAAGCGGCAGATCCTGGCCTCCGGGCTGTCCGTGCGCGAGCTGGTATACACGGCCTGGTCGGCGGCCGCCACCTACCGCGAATCCGACAAGCGTGGGGGTGCCAACGGCGCCCGAATCCGCCTGCAGCCCCAGAAGGGCTGGGAGGTGAACGAACCTGCGCAGTTGCAGCGTGTTCTGGGGGTGCTGGAAGGCATCCAGCGGTCGTTCAACAGCCGGGCCTCCAACGGCAAGCAGGTTTCGCTGGCCGATCTGATCGTTCTCGGCGGTATTGCGGCGGTGGAACAGGCGGCCCGGACAGCGGGTTTCTCCATCGAGGTCCCCTTCACCCCCGGCCGCACCGATGCCTCGCAGGAGCAGACCGAGGAGGCTTTCTATGCCGTGATGGAACCTGAAGTGGACGGTTTCCGGAACTACCAGAAAGCGGGAAGCGTCATCCCGGCGGAAGAGGCGCTGGTGGACAAGGCCCAGCTCCTTACCCTCACCGCTCCGGAAATGACCGTCCTGGTGGGTGGGTTGCGGGCGCTGGGAGCCACCTTCGGCGGCAGCCGCCACGGTGTCCTCACGGAGCGTCCGGGAGCCCTGACGACGGACTTCTTCGTCAACCTCACCGACATGGGCATCGAATGGCAGGACGTCTCCGGCGAGGGCCGCCTCTTCGAGGGACGCGACCGCAAGACCGGTCAGGTGAAGTGGACGGCGACCCGGGCGGATCTGGTCTTCGGCGCCAACTCCCAGCTCCGGGCCGTGTCCGAGGTTTATGCCCAGGACGACGCCCATGAGAAGTTCGTGCGGGACTTCGTCGCGGCCTGGACCAAGGTGATGAACCTGGACCGCTTCGATCTCCAGTGACACGGCCGTCCTGTCCGCGGGCGGGCGTCAGAGAATGCGGAGACTTGGGCGGGGAGCGTCACTCCGCCCAAGTTCCGCGGTTGCGTGACCGGTCACACGGATCACACGGATCACACCGATCACACGGATCGCACGGATCACACGGATCGCACGGATCGCACGGATCTCGCGGATCGCACGGATCTCGCGGATCGCACGGATCGCACGGATCGCGCGGATCTCGCGGATGACCGGCGGAGATGATGGCTCGCTTTCCGCAAAGTTCGCGGAGGCTCAGACTCCCGGGGCCTTCAGATGCATAGGCCCCTCCGGGGAACTTTGCAGGTGGGGTGCGGCCGCCTGGAGATCCCGCACGAAGGCCTCCCGGTCCAGCGGGGAAATCAGCGCGAACCGCAACTTTCCGTTCGGTTTCCGATAATTGATGCGGAGCCGGTCCAACGACGGGGCCGGTGCGCTCAGCGGATTGTGGGTGGGTAAGACTTCCACGATGGAGTGCAGGGGAATCGACGTCTTGAAGGGGCCGAAATTCACCCGCAGCTCGGCAGGGGACACCTCATAGCGAATCCGGTAGCAGCCCCACAGGGCCAGGCCGATAAGCACGCCTGAGCCGATCATGCCGACACCCGCCAACCACTCCTCGCCGGGGGATCTCGGTTCCAGACCGGTCCCGAGGATCAGTGCCAGCCCCGTCGCCACTTCCGCCACCACGACGCCGGCCAGTAACAGTGCCAACCATCTGTCTACCTTGGCCTCATGAATCCTCATCGAGGGCAAATACGTCGAAGGCACCGCACCCATTCCTTCATGTTCGGGCTTCTCCCGGCAGCGGGCAGGATCGTCCCTGACGGCGGGCGGCTGATCGTCGTTCCGGGTCTTCAGTCCCCGAAAGGTTTCACCGGCACGGTCGCCCCAGCTTCAATCCCTCTCCTCGGGCAACCAGGACTCAGTTGCCGCTTTCGCCGCCGCCGGCCTCCCTCTTCCCGGGGGCCGGTAACGCCTGCCCTACGCGCCGGTCGGCAACCGGAGATCATGACACCTGCGCCCGCTTCACCCTGGCAATCGTCTCCCGCATGTATTCGGCGGCCAGCTCGACGTTCCGGTCGACAAAGTCGATTCCCGGCAGGCGGCCCTCGGTGCGCGGGAGCGGGTGACAGAGCTCGTAGCCCAGATACCCCCGGTAGCCGATCTCCAGCAGGCCTGCCACCTGGTCGGCGGCGAACTCGTCTTCCTGGGGAACGATCCGGCCATCCACACGGGTATACTCGTCGCCGAAATGGGTCAGCACCTGCAGGGCGCCCACTTCGCGGGTGGCGTCCAGCAGGTACTGCCCGCGTTTGCCATACTCCAGGCGGGTGTCGAAACAGGCTTTCAGATGCGGGGAGTCCACTTCCCGGATCATCCGCAGCATGTCGCGGTAATCCCGGATCACCGGTGCATGGTTCTGCAGAGCCAGGATGATGCCATGGTCTCCCGCCCATTTGGCCGCCTCCTGCAGCCCCTGACGGCACCATTCCCAGGTCTGCTCGGCCGTGAACTCCTTGTGGGTAAACTCCCAGACGCTCTTGGCCAGGTCGTAGCGGGCTCCTCCTTCAGGCAACAGGGTGACTCCAGGCCAGGCCAGGAACACGCGGACCACACCTGCCTGCAGGTCGGCGGCCATCCGGATCAATTCGCGGACATACAGGAGCTGGGATTCCCGGAACTCCGGAATGGGGCTGCTGAAATCGTTGTTGGCGGCGACGGCGTAGATTTCGATTCCCCGGTCCTCCGCATATCGGCGCAGCTCGCGGCAACGGTTGCGGGGCATGTCCAGCGGGTTGCCATGGGGCCGTTTGCCGTCGACTTCGACGCCCTGGTAGCCGTACTTGCGCGCCCGCTCGACCACCTGTTCCAGGGTGAGGGCCTCCCCGCCATACCACACGCCCAGGTAGGTGATGCTGTAGAGGCCCAGCTTCAGGTCAGCGGCCGGCCGGGCCCCGGCCCGCGTGAAGGCGCCCGAGGCCGTGGCGGCCATGGCCGCCGTTCTGGCGAATTCACGCCGGTCGATACATCGGGGCTGCTTCTTCATGGGACTCGCTCCTTTCGGGGGATACCTTACTCCACGGGGGCGCAGTTTCACAGGTACAAATGCCACCGCACAGGACTTCCGCGCCATGAGAACGGGAGCCTCCCAGCATCCTGGTGTCGCCGCTGGCCGCCGTCAAGGGCTTGGGCGAAAATGTCGGCGTGCAGATCCGTGTGGAGTGCTACGCGGGCGGCAAGGCCGACGAGCGCCCCGTCCGCTTTTGTCTGGGCGACCGGACGCTGCGGGTCGGTGAGATTCTGGACCAGTGGTATGGCCCGGAAGACACGTTTTTCAAGGTGCTGGCCGACGACGGCAACCTGTACATCCTGCGCCGCAACTATTCGGAATCCGAGGCTGTCTGGACGCTGGAATCCTTCCGGCGGCTCACCCCTGCGAAGCCAACGATGGCATAAGGGTCCTGGAAGGGTGGGATGAGACGACCGCCGCATTCTCCCGGCAAACCGCCACCACCAACCAACAGTAAGGCCACGCGGGCAAGTGACCGCGGTTCCCCTCGCGGCTGGGCCGTCGCATCACGCCTCGTGGTGGGGGCATGGGTACCGGCACTCGCCCTCGCCCTGGCGATACCGGTTCAAGCCGGCGATTTTCCCCTGCGGGTGAGCCAGAACCGACGGTACCTGGAAACGGCCGACGGTAGGCCGTTCCTGGTGGTCGGAGACACGCCGTGGTCACTTGTCGCCCAGTTGCGGGAGGAGGAAGCCGCCGAATACCTGGATGACCGGAGGGCCCGGGGTTTCACAGCGATCATCGTAAACCTGATCGAACACAAGTTTGCGGCCCGGGCTCCCGCGAAAATCGACGGCGAACGGCCCTTCCTGCAGGATGGAGACTTTACCCGGCCCAGCCCCGCGTACTTCAAGGCTGCCCGGCGGGTGATCCAGGCCGCGGAGGCGAGGGGCATCAGCGCGTGGATCTGTCCCGCGTATCTGGGCTGGGACGGCGGGGATGAAGGGTTCTTCCGGGAGGTGCAGGCCGCCGGGCCGAAGGCACTCCGGGTATACGGCAGCTATGTTGGGAAACTGTTCAGGGACCAGGCGAACGTGGTGTGGATGGTGGGTGGCGACTACGCCGTGCCCGAAGCTCTGCGCTGGACGGGTTATGAGCTGGCTGAGGGGCTTCGCGAGGGCGGGGCGCGACAGCTCATCACCGCCCACGGCGGGCAGACGAGCGCGGTGGCCACTTTCGGCGACCAGACCTGGTTGGCCGTCGACACCGTGTACAGCTACCGGCCCGATCTGTGGAAGGAGTTCCGCGCGGCATACGGGAACGTTCCGGTGCGCCCCTTCGTCCTCATCGAGTCCACCTATGAGGGAGAGCACGGCGCCCAGCCGGACCGCATCCGGCGTCAGGCGTGGTGGGCGATGCTGAACGGGGCCTGTGGGCAATTCTTCGGCAACAACCCGATCTGGTATTTCGACGGGCCCGGCTTCGAACACTGGCGATCGACGCCGAGCTGGCGGGAGGCGCTGGATCTGCCGGGCTCCCGGGACATGGCACGGCTCGGCCGGTTCTTCCGAGCGTTGCCCTGGCATGAACTGGTGCCTGATCTCCAGGATGGGCTGGTGTCGGACGGGTCCGGCGACGACACTGCGAGGGCGACCGCCGCCCATACTCCGGACTGGAGACTCGCGGTGATTTATGTCCCCTCGACTCCCTCGCCCCGAGAGTTGGTGCTGGACCTTACGCGTTTTTCGGGCCGGGTGAAAGGCCGCTGGTCCAACCCGGCGGTGGACGGGCCGGATGTGCCGCTGGAGCCGCCCCTGGACGCCGGAACAGTCCGGAGGCTGGTCACGCCCGGCGATAACGGCTCCGGCGCCGGAGACTGGGTCCTGGTACTGGAATCAGCCCCCTGACCCGGCACTCACGAGGTTTCACCGGGACCGGCTCAATCCCTGCAGACACCGATGCCACCTGGCGGGTTGCACGGCCGGGACGTCGCCGCGGGACCTGCTCACCGCCGGTACTGATCGTCCGGGACGTGCTCGAGCCAGTCGACAGCTTTCCCGTCGAGGCTCTCGTGGATGGCGATGTGGGTCATGGCGGTCGTCGGGGTGGCTCCGTGCCAGTGTTTCTCGCCGGGTGGGAACCACACCACATCCCCGGGCCGAACCTCTTCCACCGCGCCGCCCCAGCGCTGCACCCAACCGCAACCGGCGGCAATAACCAGGGTCTGGCCCAGAGGATGCGTATGCCATGCGGTGCGTGCGCCCGGCTCGAATGTGACGCTGACTGCCTGCACCCGCGCCGGCGCCGGCGCCTGGAACAGCGGGTCGATCCGCACAACCCCGGTAAACCAGTCCGCGGGTCCTTTGGCTGATGGTTGCGAGCCTGCTTGTCTGATCTCCATCTCCGTTCTCCTCCTGTGATCCGGTTGCTCCCATGACCCGGCAGGAAGCCGCCTGCCTGCCCTTGGGTACCAGCAATTGGAGCAGGCCACCGGCAAGCCTTTGGCTTTCCTGTCCCACGCCGGTGACCGGTGTGTACCTTCACGCTAACACAGGGCGCCCGCCTTCCGGCCCGGACACGGTGAGCGCCGGCTGCCGGGCCTGCAATCGGGAAGGGGTCGAAAGCGCACCTGCGTCCACGGATTCGTCACAGCTTCATCCCGAATGCATCCCACCAGCCCTGCAGGAAAATCAGGCGCCGGAACAGCGACCCGCGCAGCCGACCGGCCCGTCGCAGGACGGGATTCCTCTCCAGGGTTGTACGGTCAAACGGGCCGGGCGCGTCCAGCAGGCGCCGGCGGAAGGCTTGGACCACCTGGGGACGGGTCCAGACCGCCGGCGGACAGCCGAGGCCTTTCTTGGTTCGCGCGGCGATCTCCGGGGGCAGGAATTTGCGGGCGAGGTACGCCAGCAGGACCTTGTGCCGGCCGTTCCGGATCTTCCAACCGGAAGGTGCAGCCAGGCAGAATTCCATCACCGGGCGGGACAAGAACGGCATTCTTGCTTCCAGGGAGTGTGCCATGGTGGTCCGGTCACCGATGAACAGCAGTCCTTCGGCCAGACGGCTGGTGAACTCCCAGCACAGTCGACGATCCAGGAGGTCCCGCGCCAGATTCGCCAGTGCCGGGGAGATTCCCGGAGGGTGGGGTATGCTGAACCGCTCCCGCAACGCCGGGTGCAACAGGGCTGCGGCTTCCTCCCGGAAGAAGCTGGGCATCCAGGTGGCGTCGGCCTCGAGGTCGTTGGATGCGGCCAGGAGTGTGCTGAGCTGGCGCAGCCTGCCGGGCGGGATGGATGGGCCCGCCCTGCCGGCCAGGCCGGCGGGGATCAGGCGGCGGAGGGTATAAACCCAGTTGGTGCGGAGCCGTTCGTAGCCGCCGAGCAGTTCGTCCGCACCCTCACCGCTCTGCACCGCCCGGACGGAGGTGGCGGCCCCTCGGGCCAACTGAAAGAGCACCTCGGCCGGCGCCGCCGAGCACGGCTCATCGAGGCAGCGGCAAAGTGGAGTGAGGTCTTCCACTGCCTGGTCAGCCCGAAACTCGACTTCCGTATGGTTCGAACCCAGAAAGCCGGCCACCTGCCGGCTGAAGCGCGTTTCATCCATGCCGGGAAAATCGGGGAAGACGATGGAAAAGGTGCGCAGGGGTTCACCTGCCGCCTCGGCCGCGAAGCGGGCGACCAGTGAAGAGTCCCAGCCTCCGCTCAGAAATGCGCCCACCGGGCGGTCGGCCTGCCGATGAGACACCACCGCCTGGCGAAGCAGATGTTCCAGATGTTCCGCCGCTGCTGCCTCAGTGCAGGTATGCACTTCCCGGGGGGCGTACCGCCAGAAACGCTGCCGCGTTTCGCGCTCCCCTTCGCGCAGAAGCCAGGTTCCGGACTCCAGCCGTTCCAGTCCCGAAAACGCGCTCCAGGGGGCCGGGATAAACCCTTGGCGCAGATAGAACAGCAAGGCATCAGCATCGGGCCTGACTGGAAACAGACCGGAAGCAAGCAGGGCCTTCGCCTCCGAGGCAAAGGCGAATCGTCCCGGGGCACAGGCGAGGTACAGGTGTTTCATCCCGGCAGGATCGCGTGCCAGCAGGAGCCGCTGGGCAGCTTCGTCCACGACGGCCAGCGCAAACATGCCGTCCAGGCGCGAGAGGAATTCGACTCCTTCCTCTTCATAGAGGTGGACGACGACTTCGCCGTCGCAGGCGGACCGGAACCGGTGTCCGTGATCCTGGAGCCGGCGGCGCAGGTCGTCATGGTTGTAGATTTCGCCGTTGATCACGGCGCGGACGGTTCCGGTCTCATTCACGAAGGGCTGTCTGCCGTGGGACGGATCGATCAGGGCCAGGCGTTGCACCGCCAGCCCGCCGCGAGGGCGCTCCGTCAACTCAACGGCGGCGGCATCGGGTCCGCGGTGGGCCTGGGCCCGATTCATGGAGGTCAGGATCTCCGTCAGCTTGCTGGGGGTAAGTCGGGAGTCAAAGATTCCGCTGATTCCACACATGGGACTTCTACCGGACAGGGTCTCCAGCCGGCGCTCGGAAAGCAAGATCCAGTTCCGGCCTCACATGGGCAGACCGTCGGGACTCTGCCAACGGAGTGGGGAGATCGACAGGTTCGCTAGACCCACATTCGATTCGTACTTGCATCCTTCCGACCAGTTGATTGAGAATCCCATACAAGGTGTCGCCGGTTGGCTATTGTTTGGTTAGCTGGGACATCGAAGGGAACATGCTTCCGTCGGGTGTACGGGCCCGGCCAAGCGCTCCGCCATCATTCACACGGGGAAACCGGAATGCACTCATTCACCGAGAAGCTCGCCAGCGCCCGGCGAGACCTTTTGGATCTGAGCCTTCGCAATAGCCTTATCAATTACTGCCCGCTGCGTTCGAAGGGTATTGAGGTTGTCGACGAGATCCCACGAGAGATATATCGCCACCTCGTGGAGAACGAACGGGCAATGTACTTTGTCCCGGCTCCGTCCGAACAGACGGCGGAAGCCCAGCCCTCCGGCACCGAATCTTTTGACGCCATCGACCAGCCGGAAGAAGAAGCCGAGGATGGGCAAGAGCCTGCAGAACGACACACTGACCGCAAGCTTCAGACCCCTTACTCTGCTCGCATTCTGCAGACGAGACTGAGAAACACCGAAGCAGCCGCACGGTCGTCCATCGAAGAACAGGGCGTGAATATCCTGTTCCTGGCAATCGGAGCGCTTGAATGGTACGAGTCGGAAGCCAGCCAGTCACCACGACGGGCGCCACTGATTCTGGTGCCGGTCAACCTGATCAGGTCCAGCATTCGGTCCCGCTTCCGGATCGAGTACTCCGGGGAGGAAATCGGGGGAAACCTCTCACTTCAGGCAAAGCTTAAACAGGAGCGGCGCATCGAGATCCCAGATCTGCCGGACGTCGATGCGCTGGCGATCGACGATTATCTGAAAGACATCGCTCGCGCCGTCAAGAGTGAACCCCGTTGGTCCGTGGACTTCTCCTTTCTGGCTGTAAGCTTCTTCTTCTTTTCCAAGTTCCTCATGTTCAAAGACCTGGATCCCCAGGCCTGGCCTGAGGAACAGAGTCCTGAACGACATCCCCTGATCGTGGCTCTATTGGAAACGGGTTTCACGGATGCCGCCCCGAACGTCGGTGAGGGGCCTCTTGCCGAACAGACGGCGGAGACGGCTGAGCTCGACTTGGTGGTGGATGCGGACAGTTCTCAGACGCTCGCCATTAACGACGTCGCCACGGGCAGAAATCTTGTCATCCAGGGTCCCCCCGGTACCGGAAAGTCCCAGACGATCACGAACCTGATCGCCAAGTCGCTGGCTGATGGCCGAACAGTTCTTTTTGTCGCGGAGAAGATGGCCGCTCTCGAGGTAGTGAAGCGACGGCTGGACAACGTGGGGCTTGGGCCCGCCTGCCTGGAACTGCACAGTCATATGGCCAGCAGGGCGGCGGTCCTCCGTGAGTTGCGAGCGACCCTGGACTTGGGGAGGCCGGTCATCCGCGACGACTTTGCCACGAATCTTGAGAGCCTTGAAGCCAGTCGGGCCCGGTTGAACGATTATGCAGCGGCCGTGAATACGGTTGTCGGTGACAAGGGGGTGACACCCTACCAATGCTTCGGCAAGCTCTTGAGAATCGAGACCACCCTTAGAGGCGCCGAGGCGCCCAAGATGGATCCCTCGGCTTTCAGAGACTGGAACCAGTCTCGATACCACGAGAACCGCGAACTGGTGGCGGACATTCAAACGTTGGTGCAACGGATGGGGATCCCCACACGGCACGTCTTTTGGGGATGCAAGCTGGAGACTCTCCTCCCGACCGAAGAGGAACCTCTGCGCAAGGCACCGGGCGAAGCGCAAGCCCTCCTGACGGAGCTGACGTCCCACGCCAATGGGCTTGCCGACCTGCTCACCCTGCCAAGGCCGGGCAATTTCGCCGAACTTCAGAGATTGATTGATGCGGCAAGACGGGTCTTGCAGGCCCCTTCCAGAAAGCTTCTCCGCTGGAAAGACCCGGCATGGCTCGCTGAGGCCGAAAGTATCCGTTCCGTACTCACTGCGGGCCAGAAGAGCCACGAAATTCGCCATCGGTATGACTCCGTGCTGATACCGGAGGCATGGCAGAGCGATGTGATCCATCTGCGGCAACCGATGCAGCTTTACGCGGACAAGTGGTGGCGATCGCTCATCCCTTCGTTCAGGGCTGCCAGCCGCCAACTCGCCGGGCTTTGCCGAGATCCACTGCCCAGGGACGGGAAGGTCCGGCGAGAATTGGTTGACCTCATCCCGGAGGTAGAGAGAAATCAGAGAACATTTGAGGAAGGCCGACCGCTGCTGGAAAGACTCTTCGGCCAGACGCTGGGCACCAAGACGGACTGGAAGGAGTTGATCGACACCGCAGAGTGGATGCGCCAGCTTCATGAGGATGTCCAGGACGGTAAGATCCCCTCAGAGATCCTTGAGATCCTGGCGACGCCTACTCAAGTACCTGGCGGGGAAAAGATCAGAGCCGTTTTGGAGAAAGTGGCCGTCTCCTCGCGAGAGTACCGGAGCACTGTGCGGGACTTGATTGCAAAGCTACACTTCGACGAGGGGGAGCGGTTTTCCGATGGGGAATTTGAAGACCAGTCCTGGGAACTGCAGGCGGAGGTTCTGGACCGTTGGAATAAGCAATTCGAATCGATCTGGGACATCATTCGCTACAACCAGTACGCTGCCCGGCTACGAGTTGCCGGTCTTGAGGCGGTGCTGCAGATCAGCTCCAGCTGGGATGGTGCAGGGACCCATTTGGTCACCCTTTTTGATCGCGGCTGGTACGTCGCCGTCCTCGATAAGGCGATGCGAGAGAGACCGGCACTGTCCCACTTCGACGGTGAGACCCACGGCCGAACCATCGAACGCTTCCAACAGCTTGACCTGCAGATCCTGAACCATAACCGCTCGACACTTGCCGCCAGACACTGGTCCCAACTTCCCCGCCATGTGGCTGGCGGACAACTCGGCATTCTTCTGCGGGAATTTGAGAAGAAGCGAAGGCATCTGCCCATCCGCCAGCTTCTGCTCCAGGCAGGTGAGGTCATCCAGACAATCAAACCCGTGTTCATGATGAGCCCCCTCTCCATCGCCAAATTCATTCCGCCGGGATCCCTGAAATTCGATCTGGTCATCTTCGATGAGGCGAGCCAGGTCGAGCCGGTGGACGCTTTTGGGGCACTGCTGCGGGCGCGCCAAGCCGTTGTGGTTGGGGACAACAAACAGCTCCCGCCTACTCGCTTCTTTGAGCGCGTGACCGAGAGTGAAGAGGTGGAATCCAGCCCGACTGCTGATCTCGAGAGCATCCTGGGCCTCTTCTGCTCCCAGGGTGTTCTTCAGAGGATGTTGCGGTGGCACTATCGGAGCCGCCACGAATCGTTGATCAGGGTCTCGAATCATCAGTTTTACGACGGCAAACTGGTCCTCTTCCCGAGTCCCGATTCGCGGCGCGAAGAGGTTGGCCTCGTGTTCCGCTACCTTCCCCACACTGCCTACGAACCGGGCCTATCGAAGCGCTACAACCTCGGCGAAGCGTTGGCGGTGGCCCAGGCGGTCATGCGGCATGCCCGCGATTACCCCGAACTTACTTTAGGAGTAGCGGCATTCAGCCAGGCGCAGGCGCAGGCGATCGATGATCAGCTTGAGATTCTCCGTCGCAGGGATCCGTCTCTGGAGCGTTTTTTTGCCGAGCATCGCGAAGAGCCGTTCTTCGTCAAGAACCTTGAGAACGTTCAGGGAGACGAACGGGATGTGATCTTCATCAGTGTCGGTTACGGCAAACAAGCCGACGGCTACATGGCCATGAGCTTTGGCCCCCTCAACTGGGACGGAGGGGAACGCAGGCTTAACGTCCTGATCACGCGGGCTCGACGCCGTTGCGTCGTCTTTGCCAACTTCCGCGCCGACGACATCGATCTGAGTCGCACCAGCGCACGTGGGGTCGTCGCTCTCAAACGGTATCTGAAGTATGCCGAAACCGGGATTGATGACCTGGCCGTGCCTGGCTCCAGAGAACCGGACTCGGAGTTTGAGATTCACGTAGCCCGGGAAATTGAGAAGCTGGGTTACCAGGTGGTCCCGCAAGTCGGCACTGGAGGCTTCTTCATCGATCTCGCAGTCGTGGATCCGGAGCAACCGGGCCGGTACCTCCTTGGCATTGAGTGTGACGGGGCCACCTACCATAGCGCCAAGTCAGTGAGAGATCGCGATCGGTTGCGGCAAGCCGTGCTCGAGAACCTGGGCTGGACTCTCCATCGTATCTGGAGCACGGACTGGTTCCGGAACCCGGAGCAAGAATTAAGACGTCTGGAGCAGGCTATCAAGTCCGCACGGAATGAGAGGAAGGCAAGCACCACGCCACCGCTTCCGCCGCCAGCTCAGGAGCCTTCCGTTACGCGGGAAACCGGTGTGCCAGCTCAGGCGGAGAGAGCTGTCCAACCTTACGAGATCGCGCAGTTCGAGCTGGATCTCGGCGGGCTTCAGCTTCACGAAGTTCCCGTGGAAAAGATGGCCGACTGGGTCGAACGGGTGGTCGAGGTCGAGAGTCCCATTCATGTTGATGAGCTCGCTCGCCGGGTCACCGCCGGGGCGGGCCTCAGCCGAACCGGCAGCCGCATTCAGCGGAAGGTCCTGGAGGCAGCGCTGTGGGCGCTACTCAATGAACGGATCAGGCAGAAAGGTGACTTTTATTTCTCCAAGGACGGCTTGGTCAAGCTGCGCGATCGCAGTGAACTTCCTCCTGGATCAAAGAACATTGCGTGGGTGGCTCCTGAAGAGATACATCAGGCCGCTCTGCTGGTGGTGACGCACTCTTTCGGGATCAGTCGGGAGGAGGCTGTTGTCGACGTGGCCCGCCTGCTTGGTTTCCAGCGGACGGGCAGCGACGTATCCGACCGCATCAACGGGATTCTCGATCAGATGGTGACTGAAGGCTTTCTGACGGAGAAGGAAAATCATCTCCGCCGTGCTCCTGTCCCCGACTTGGAAGCCAAGCAGACTGCAGAGCCAGGGGCAGAACAGGATGGGGCTGAGGGAGTGCAACAGGCTGGACCGACCCTGCTGAGGCTCTACTCCATGATGAGCCCGGAGGAACAGGCTGGGCTTCGCCGTCAACTGAGTTCAGTAAATACCGCTTCAGTAGCCAGCTCAGCCTCGCTTGAAGGAAACGGACCGGTGGACCCTATCTCCAACGACCCATGCGCCACCGACGCTTCATAGCATTACAAGAAAGCCCGGTTGATGAGTCTCGGCAACTGCCAGCCGTGGGTGCTGATCGCGGAAGACCGGTGAATCTATCATCCATGACAGCTGCCCGCAACTTGTCGAATCAGAGGAGGCACCACCATGCACCACCATGGAAACAGTTCGCTGGATGCAGGACCTTGACCGCCGCTATCGGGAACATACCGGCCTTGGCATCGAAAGCTACAAGATTTTCTACAGTCTGATTAAGCCGGCTCCCTTGCTGATCCTGGGGATCAATCCGGGTGGCAGTCCTGCAGCCTTCAGCCGGGAAGTCCGGGAGTTCTACCCTTCCCTGTGGGTGCGCCGGATTCTGGAGAACAATTTCTGGTTTGAGAACGGCGAGCATGAATATGCGGACTGCAACTATCCGATCGCCCGGGTGATGAACCGGTTTCTGCAGCAAGTGACGGAGCTTGATTCGGGTGGGGTGCGCGGGATTCCCAAGACGAACATGGTCTTCAGACGTTCCCCTTCTGTGGATGAGTTTCAGGTGATACACCGGAAGTCGCTGGAAGAAGCGGAGGCCGAATCCCGTCCGTTCGTGCAGGAAATCCTCTGCAGGGTGTCGCCGCAGGTGATCCTGCTGGAAGGCATGAAGGCCCTGGATCTGTTCCAGTCGGCACACGGAGTCGGCCCGGCGGTGCAGCTTTTGGAGCCGGTCATGGCGGAATACAGAGGCAGGTCCGTTCGCTTTTGTGTCGCCGCCAGCATCGGCGTGAAGGCGCTGAATCGGCCGGTAAAGGTAATTGCGATCGGTCATCCGTCTACGTTTGGGCGACTGGCTGGCTTCGAAGCGGCTACCGCAGCGGCGAAGAGAGTTTACCTGGGCAGGGAGACAGGTGTACAACCCAGGACGATGGCAGCCCACCCGAACCCAGTCGCTCCGTCCGGGCGGAGCAGGGTCGTCGGGACATCACGCTCAGATCTCGGGCACTCACCGGCCCCTGAACACCCAGCCGGATTGGATCCTGACAATACTCACATGTCTGGACCGGAACGGCCCGTCTCCGGGAGGGGCTCCCTTGCCGGCCTGAATCGGTCCGAATCGAGTAAAGTCGAGTCTGGTCCCGACTTGTCTGTGGCCGGCAACATCATCCTTCTGGGACACGGCTGCGAGGTTCGCACCCTGCCGAGTGGCAAGATCAACCGGCTGGAAATCTGGCGCGGGACGCACTTCCTGGGCGAGTATGAACGATCCAACGACCGCGAGGTGGCCCGCAAGATCGGCGAGATTCGCTCGGCGCTGACCCAGTTGCTGGACGCATACCAGAAACACGGACCTTTTAAGGTTCGCTGGGACGGAAAAGCGCGCAGGAAGGTTGTGCGCGGAGCCGGTGGCGAAGAAATCGCGGTCATCGCCCGCGAGCACTGGGGCAGGCCGAGCTGGGAACGGTAGGGCCAAGAAGGTCCCAGTCTTGCCTCCAGCGACGTCCTCCTCCGCCGGATTGCTGACATCAACAGCCTCCAGCTTCGTGACGGGGGATGACCCACAGGGCCTGCTGGCAAACCATCGCCTGGTTGCTCCAGACTTGGGGCCGCACACCTTGGAGCGCGAGGACTCCTCGGGTAGCGGGGCAGGATACACTGACTGGTCCCTCGACCATGCTTGGCCCGCCGTCACCGAGACCAGTCCAAATCCTGGATGTCCGAGCCGCCCGCCGTCCGCACGGGACAAAGAGGAAGCAAGCCTCCGCACTCTAAGGCTCAGGCCGCTGCGCGGCCTTCGCAGAAAACCCCGTCACCGCGTCACCTCACAACCCTGCGACCCCGCAACCTCGCAACCCCGTTACCCCCTTCCGCGGGGACGCGCCCGCCGTCCGCACGCACACTCCAAAACTCAGCCCGCTGCCGCGGGCCTCAGGGGGTGGGGTGTGACCATCGGGCTGCTGCGCGGGCTTCGCGCTGATCCGACCCGCCCTCGGGAGCAATGCGCCTTGGTGCATCGCTCGAGCTTAGTGGGCATGATCCTCTTCCCGCCAGTCGGTAAGATCCATTTCCGCATAATCCGGCCAGGCGGACTTTGCGGACGCCGTAAGTCGAGGATCGGGGTCACAAGAGACTTCAGTGGCGATCCGCAGCTGTGAAGTCTTCCCGGAGCCGATCCGGAGGCGGGCCGGAAACCAGCCCTCATGGTTCCAGCAAATCTCCTGTACGGCGAAGGAGGGGTCGGCAGCGACGAAGGACTCGCACGCAATTCCCTTCGAGTCCGTCTGTCCAGTCGACTGCATTGCACGCAGCATTTCCGGGTCTACTCCAATACCCATCAGGCGGCCCCAGTCCCGCCCGAAACCAGCATCGACGAGGTCGCTTTCGGAGTAGTCAAGTATCAACCTCTGCTGGTGCAAGACCCGCTGTCCTTCGGCACGCCTCGGATCGACGGCGTTCTGGTTGAAATGCCACTCATCGTCGCCCATCCTGATCACAATCCGGGTTTGTGACCGAGTCACCACCATTTCGCCGAGGTTCCGTTCCCCCTGCCGGATCTGGTACTTGATCCTCAAAGCCGGAACCTGTGCGGACTGTTCGGGCAACTCCGCGGGTTCCGACGGTGGCGGGAGCTGACGGTTGGTTCGTGGCGGAAAAACCAGAGCGGGCATCTCCAAAGACCCTTCCGGAGTCACAGAAGGGCCGGAACCGGACTCTCCAGTCCGGCAGCCGGCAAAACTGGGAAGCAGGAGGAGCAGGACGCAAGTATGGAATCTCACCGCTGTAACTCCGGATAGGGTTCCCATGGGGAGGGACGCTCATTCAATGTTCAGAGCCTTGGCCATCACGTCCCTGATTACCGTGTTCTTGACCGTGCCGCGGAAGTGCTCTGCTCCGGGACCGATCGCATAGATGGCTACTTCCTCCGCTGAGTGCGTCTCGGAACTGAGCGGTACCGTAGCTTCCTGCAAGTACTCCGGGTGGTTCGGGCCGCTCACGGGTGCCCCGTCGTTTCCCGGGAAGGGATCCAGTTCGGGGTCGACTCGGGACGAACCTCGAAAGCCAGGTCCGTTGGCGTAACCGAGAGCGGTATAGGGGACACCGTCAGTGTCGACGGACTTCACGACGTGCCCCTGGTTCAGATCATACACGACGTCGAAAATCCCGTTGAAAGGCCGAGTCCAGAAGGACGGTGGGGCCGAGAGAGGCGTGTATGGCAACAGGTCGGACTGAATCAGCGGGTATCCAGCCAAGGTGAAGACGTGGCTGTGATCGGCGGTAACGATGATCAGGGTTTCGCGCAGATCCACGAGCTGGGCGGCGGCACCGATAGCCTCGTCAAATTCCTCGGTCTCGGTCAGCGCACGGTAAGCGTTTCCGGCGTGGTGAGCATGATCGATCCGCCCCGACTCCACCATCAGGAAATAACCCTCTTTCCCGCGTCGGGTAGCAGCCTCCAGCAGTTCCACCGCCTTGACCGTCATTTCGGTCAGGCTGGGTTCGCCACCCAGGTCCGTCGGCCGGTCGAATTCGTACTCCATGTGGCTCGTCTCAAACAGGCCGAGAACCGGGAGATCGGACACCTGCAGCGAGTTGAAGCCGGCGGTTTCCCAGACATAGGTATAGCCCTCCGCCTGGAACTCGGCCCGCAGATCTCTGCCGTCGGAACGGCTCCCGCTTCCTCCTTCCTCATCGGTGACGGACTTGGGCACGAAATGGCGACGGCCACCGCCCATCAGAAGATCCAGACCGTTCCCGAGGCGGGGGTTGTAGGAAGGATCCGAGGGCAGAGCCTGCAGAGCGATATCGTTCTCCTTGTTGCGATCGTTGACGTGAGCGAAGGTCGCCGCCGGAGTGGCGTGAGTGACCCGCGCGGTGCTGACAACCCCCACTCTCATCCCTCGAGACTTTGCTTCCTCGAGAAGTGTCCAGACAGGGGTGCCATCGCCGTCGCCGTTGAAATCGTTTCGCTCCGTCTCGGGGCCGAATCCGATCACTCCGCTGTTCGTATTCACTCCGGTCATCATGGCGCTCATCGTGCCGGCACTGTCGGGTGTGATGTGATCAGAGGTGTAGGTTCGGGAAAGAGCAGTGTAGGGAAACTGGTCAATGACCAGCTCTCCATCGATCCCAACCGAGAAAATGCGGGTGGCGGTAACGGTGGAAACTCCCATGCCGTCGCCCACAAAAAAGATCACGTTCTTGGCCTTGGCCCGGCTGTGGCCGTGGGGATTGCGTGCTAAAAGCACACTCGATGAGCTGCCTGTCAGCAACAGGCAGAGGGCGGTACTAGCTGTGATGAACTTGCTGTGATTCATTTGCGAACACTCCTGTTCTCTTTTCTGGTCCGTTTGTTTCGGGACTGGGAAACCGCAGCTGCTTTTCGGGTTGATCAACCGGCTCCAACTCTAGAGCTACCGAGTTACGACCGGATCAACAATGCGAAAACCGTTTGCAAACAGTTGGGGCGGTCATTGATGGGGCTGGGGGGCCGATTCGGGGGCCGTCGCGGGGGTCCCTGCCTGCGGCAGGCGGATGAAACGGTCCTCCCCGCCTTGCGGGTAGTCCGCGACGGCCTCCATTCCGCCCAAGGCCACACTTTGGGCACAGCCGAGACGGCGCTATCTCGGGCCGTCTTGGCCACACTCCGGCTGCACGGCACTGAAGGCTGTGCAACGGACAGGGTGCAGCCCGGCGTCCTGCCCCGGATTGTGGAAGCCCGGCTGCGCTTCTGACGCGTTGCGTAGAGCCGCCCGTCGTCCATGGCCAAAGAGGCTGCTTTGAGTGATCTCCGGGTGGAGAGTCCTCCGGATCCGCGGGATCCCCGCGAGATTCTCGACTTCGATCAGAATCCCACCCAAAGACCCTCTTGCAATCCCCAGCCGGCGAGGACACCATCTTCCGGCTGAACGCTGAACAGAGAACCACTGAAGCGGGCGCCAACGAAAGACGGAGGCGACATGGTACGGCGGACAGGGTTTCTATCCCCTCTGTTACTGGCACTTGCCTGGGCAAGCTCCCAGACATTCACCGTCGGGGCGGAAAGCAAGACCTGGTGGCCCGATGGCACCTACCGCGACAACATCCCCAGCCCCCGCCAGTTCCTCGGCTATGAAATCGGGACCGAGCTCACCGACCACCAGCCCATGCTCGCCTACCTCCAACGGCTCGCCGAACTGAGCCCCCGGGTCAAGCTCCAGCACTTCGCCCGCTCCGTCGAAGGTCGGGACATGTGCCTCCTCTTGGTCAGCGAGCCCGAAAACCTGTCACGTCTCGAGGAGATCCGTTCCGCCCTGGCCCGCCTGGCTGACCCCCGGATCACCACCGTCCCCCAGACCGAGGAGATCATCCGCGGCACTCCCCCAGTCGCCTGGATGAATTTCGCCAACGACGGAGGTGAGACCGCCGCTTTCGAAACCGGCATGCTGCTGGCCTGGCAACTGGCCGCGGGAACCGATCTCGTCACCGAGAAAATCCTCCAGAACACCGTCGTCATCATCAACCCTGCGGCCAATCCCGACAGCCACCAGCGGTTTGTGACCTGGATGAAAGCCTCCACCATCGGACCTGAAGGCACTGCCGACCCCAACGCCGCCGAACACCACGTCCCCTGGTTGCTCAGCTCCGACGGCAACCATTACCTGGTCGACTCCAACCGCGACGCCTTCGCCCTGACCCAGCCCGAGAACCGGGCCATCGCCGCCATGCTGCAACAGTGCCGTCCGCAGGTCTGGATCGACAACCACGGCGAGCCTGACGAGTACTACTTCGCCCCCCACGCCAGCCCGGTCAACCCCAACTTCCCTCCTCAACTGAGGGAAGTGGCCGAGCGGATCGGGCGCCGCACCGCCGACTATTTCGACCGGCAGGGCTGGACCTACGCCAAGGAAGAAATCTTCGACCTGTTCTATCCCGGCTACTGGGATTCCTACCCCTCGCTCAACGGCGCCGTCGGCATCACTTACGAAACCAGCGGAGGCGGCTGGAAACACCTCCGCTGGGAGCGTCCTGACGGCTCGATCGCCACTTTGCAGGAGGGCATCCACCAGCACTTCATCGCCGACATGGCAGCCCTGGAATTCCTGGCGGACCACCCCCAGGACGTGCTGCGTTATTTTCATCACTTCTTCCGCTCTGCTCTGGAGGAGGCGGATCAGGATCCCGTGAAGGGTTACGCCCTGCTCCCAGGAGAGGATCCCGGCCGGATGGCGGAGCTGGTAGACATCCTCCTGCGCCACGGGACCGAGGTTTACCAAAATCCGGGACCCCTGGCACTGCCCGGCTCACGGCGCCTGGACTCCGGCGAAACCAGGGACCTCAGCCTCCCGCGGCACTCCTGGATCGTCCCCCTGGGGCAACCCCAGAAGCGGCTGCTCAAAGCCCTGTTCGAGGTGAATCCGGCTCTGGAACCGGCCTTCCTGGAGGAAGTGAAGGCCGTCCGGAGCCGTAACCAGAAGCTGGGCAAGGATATGGAGCGGGAGTCTTACGGCTTTTATGACGTCACGAGCTGGTCGCTGCCGCTTCTGTTCGATGTGGAAACCTGGGAATACTCAGCCGTTCCACCCCTGCAGGAGCTGCAGCGGATCACACAAACACCCCGCCTGCCGGGAGGGGTCCGTGGCGAACAGGCCCGCCACGCCTACCTGTTTCCCTACCGCAGCGATGCGGCGGCCAAACTGGCTTCCCGACTCCTGGCCCAGGACTTCCGGGTGGCCCTGGCCACGCGACCTTTCCACCACAGTGGCCGGGACTTTCCCAAGGCCACCTTCGTGGTTCGGACCGGCCGCAACCCGGATACCCTGCACGAGCGGATGCGGAGCTGGGCCGAGGAACTGGGCGTCGAGGTCTTCCCGGCTCACGGGGCATGGAGCGATCAGGGACCATCCCTTGGTTCCCGCTGGATCCTCGACCTGAAACGGCCGCGGATCGCCGTCCTGACGGACGAGCCCACTCAGGCCGTCGCCTTCGGAGCGGTGCACAGCTTCCTGGAGCAACGCTTCAGCTACCCCTTCACCGCCGTCCGGGCGGATTACTTCGACCAACTGGAACTGGAGCGGTACAACGTCCTGGTGTTTCCCGACGGTTCGCCTGAGGGCTACCGCAAACTCCTGGGCAAGGACGGCCTCGATCGCCTGCAGCAGTGGGTCAAGGGAAGGGGGTGCGTGGTCGCCATCAAAGGAGGCGCGGAGTTCCTCTGCTCGGAAGACCTCGGTCTGGTGGATGTGAAGGCCGTCAAGGAGAAGCCCGGGAGCAAAGATGGACAGGAAGGGGCGCCGCTGGATCGGCTGCCGGGGAGCATTCACCGGATTGAACTCAACCCCGACTACTTCCTGGGCTTCGCGTATTCCGGCCGGGCCCTGGTGCAGGTGCGGGGCGATCGACTGTTTAACACCAGCCGGCGGGGTACCAACGCGGGAATCTTCCCGGAAGATCACCACGTGGGCGGCTTCCTTTGGGAAGACAGCAGGGAGCTGTTGGCGGGGAAACTGTATGTCGCCGACGTGCCGGCAGGACAAGGGCATGTTGTCCTGTTCGCTGATGACCCTACCTTCCGGGCGTACTGGCGGGGCCTCGACCGCCTCTTCTGGAATGCGGTCTTCCTGACGCCGTCGTTTTGAGGAAGGAGTCAGGAATCGGGATTCGGGAAACAGGAGGGGAGAACGCCAGGCGCAGCGACTCAAGCCGCGGCACGGCCTGACTCCGGCAGCCGGAATCGAAGGGGATGATCGGCGGAGCCGATGGGCTTGGGCTCGGCGGATCACCAGCCGGACGGATCGAGCGGCGGCTCATCCCAGCGGCAGTACTGCCGCCACCGCCGGCTCATCGACCTCCCGGCGCCCAGCTTCCAACTTCCCCTCCCCGACTGCAGCCGCCAAACGGCCTTCCCGCCCGTATACCTGGTCCTGATAGGAACAGCCGTAGCCGGAGGCAGGGTTCTTGTACTGCTCCCGGCTGCCGCCGGCTGCCTGCAGGGCGCTCTTTTCCAGCAGTTCGCGGACCTCTTCTTCAGTCAGCGGCTGGAACTCCCGGGCGAGCCTGGCCATTCCCAGAACCTGCTCCCGGGTCTGCATGCCGCACACGACGGAGGACACGGGCAGGGACAGGGCATAGCGGCGCAGCAGCTCCGGGCTGACGCCGAGCAGCCCCGGGAGCCCGGCAGGATTGGAGCCGCCGCCAAGGCTCTTCATGCCCAATACACCGATTCCCCGCCGGCGAGCCTCCGGCAGAATCTCATGCTGGAAGCTGCGGTAGTGGGCGTCCAGCGGATTCAGGGGGATCTGGATGGTGTCCCAAGCGAAATCGCCCTCCAGCATACGGCGGTGCACAGCGGGGAACATGTGCCCGGAAAAGCCGATGAAGCGCAGTTTGCCGGCATCTCTGGCCTGGAGCGCGGCTTTCAGACCGCCGCGCTCAGGATCGAAGACCACATCGGGGTCGTCAGAGTACTGGATCGAGTGAAACTGCAGGAGGTCGGTCCGGTCGGTCTGCAGGCGGCGCAGCGAGTCTTCCAGATGCTTTTGGAAACCGGCGAAATCGCGGGCGCAGACTTTGGTCATCAGGAAAATCTCATCCCGACGGCCGCTGCTCTTGAGGGCCTTTCCCTGGACGACCTCGGACAGTCCGTCGTGGTACTCCCAGGCGTTTTCCCAGAAAGTGAGCCCCAGATCGATGGCTTCCTCCAGCAGGCGAACCGCTTCCGCCTCGCTTTTGCCGGCGGCCGAATGCCAGCCGCCATAGGCAACGATGGGCACATCCACGCCGGTCCTGCCCAGTCGGCGCAGCGGAATCCCGTTGGGTCCGGGTTTCTGCATGGCCAGGACATCCGGGGCGAAAGCCGCTGCAGTTGCCAGGGCGGCGATGAATTCCCGCCGACTCAATCGACGTCCAATCACAGTCAAACGATTGCGGCTCATTCCAAACTCCTTGCTGGTTTCCCCGTTGCTGGTTTCCCAGCCTCCGAGGCGGGCCGGTTGGCCGTTGGGTTGCCTCCAAGCATAACAGTCTGCGATTGACAACCGGGCACGCTCTCCCGGAGCGCCCTGGACTCGGATCTCGCGGATGACGCGAATCGCTCGGATCACACGGATCTCGCGGAAGACCATCGCGGGCACACCCTCCACTCATGCCGCCGGGGCTTGCAGACGGTGGATGAATCGCTTAAGAAGGAACGGATGCGAAAACCAGGTGGAGGCCTGCAACACGACTCGCACCACCTCGGCCTCGTTCCACGCCGATCCCGCCTCGGCTTCCCGCGCCGGAGCATTCTGGGGAGGCATCTGGCTGCGGAGATCCTGCCTCCTTCGTCCAGCCTGGGTTTCCTGCAGCATTTTGCGGGGGTGCTCCGGCGGATCCTGGCCGTTGCCGGGCTGGTATACGCCACGGTGGGGTCCGCTGCCGCGCTGCTGGACGCCTCACCGGCGCCCGTCTTAACCCAACCGCCGCTCGACTACCAGTACATCCTCCCGCCCGAGGACCTGGAACCCGGCGAGTTCTACGGCATCGCCCTCGCCAATCCGTCAAGCGGGACCGCCACCCTCACCGTCGAACGCGTCTCGTTCGACACCGGAATGCCAACCGCCAGTCGGACCCTCCAACTGGCTCCAGGCAACCAGTACGCCCAACTCACCGCCGACCTCTGGCCTGAGCCCTCCCCGCACCCCGCCTGGATCCGCGTCCGATCCGACCGCGATGATCTGGTCGTCTTCGCCCAGCTCGGTGACTGGGCCCTCAGCCGCCTCGACGGCGTCACCGCCGCCCGTCGACCTCTTCAACGACTGCTGCTTCTGCCGGTCCTCGCCGGAGCTCAAACCTTCCACCAGCAGACACTCTCCTCGCGAATCCATCTCCTCAATCCCGGCACCCAGAGCACCCGTGTCCGGGTAAGCCTGGTGCAAACCAGCCAACCCACCCAGTCCCAGGAACTCACTCTGGCGGCTGGAGGCGGGCTGACGCTGGAGTGGGGGGAAACCCGAGCCGGGAATCGGGTGGCAGGTGTTGGGCCTCGTGACCGGAGCGGCCAGAACCAGGGTCCGGTGGGCGCAGCCGGCTACTGTCGGGTTGAAGTTCTTAGCGGCAGTGGAATCACCGGCTTTCTCGACACGCGCACCACCGGCACTCGCATCATGCTCGCCGCCGCCGAACCGACAACAGCCACCGAACTCTACTCGCCTCAGTTCGTCCACCTCCCGGGCACCCTGTTTTCTCTGCTCAGCCTGGTCAATGACTCCGACCGGCCGATCGTACTCATCGCCGAAACCCTCGACGACGACGGCCAGCACGCCGCCCCTGCGGTCGAATTGACACTCGCCGCCCACGAATACCGCCAGGTCGAAGCCGCGGAGCTGTTCACTTTTCCTCCCCAGGGGTTGCTGGGTACGCTGCGCTTGCGCCTCACCCAGGGAACCGGGCTCGCCGGTTCGGTGATCTTCGGACGCAACACCCTGCAATACGCCGCCGCCCTCACTCTGTCTGACCAACTCCACTCCCGGGCACGCTTCGCGCACGTCGCCAGCCTGCCGGACCGATTCTTCACCGGCCTGGCTCTGTTCAACCCGGGACCCGCCACAGCCCAAGTCCGTCTGGCGGTCCTGTCCCACAGCGGCACCGAAGTGGCAACCGGACTACTGGAGCTGGAGCCGGGTCACCGTCTCTCCCGGACCCTGACGGAGCTGGCAGGCGAGATGGAACTGCTGGGTGGTTCGATCGTGGTGTCTGCGTCTGCCCCAGTGGCGGCCCAGGAACTTTTCGGAACCCAGAACCAGAGCCTGCTTTCGGCCGTGCCCGCAGTTCCTGACACCGCCTTCCCCACCTGCCGGCGGGCCGAACTGTGGCCCTTCCGGCAGAATTCCATCTGGAACTTGCCGCTCGGCACTGAAGCACGGCTGGTGCCGGCCGGAATCAGCGCCCCCACCGCCATGGGACTGACCGCCGACGAGGACATCTTGATCTTGACCCCCGAGGCGCCCCTCAAAGCTGTCTGGCGGAACACTGCTGGCTGGGACCGCAACCGGACCCGTTGCGGCACCGTGACCGCCGAGAAGGTCTATCCCGATCCGGTGCCGGTCCCGGACGACTTTCGCACCGATCCCGGTTACCTGGGGCTCACCCCCAACATGAGTGGGGCCATCCTCATGCCCGACGGCGTCACCCTGCGACAGACCCAGCCGCTGCATGTGTGCGGCTTCGGCGGCACGGTCACCAGCCAGTACACATTCCCGGACGACCATCTGCGCCAGGGAGACGGCATCCGCGGCGGCCACGGGGGCAGTGGAATGTCCAGCCTGGGCGGAACGCTTCGGCTGGGCGAGCTGGTCCCCGGAGGAGTGATCCGACACGCCCTCAAAGTCAACCTTTTCGCCCACAAGTACTTACAGTACAGGAGCGGCGATCCGACACCCGGCTACCGGTGGCCGGCCGTGAGAGCCGATGGCTACGCCGCCCAGCCGAACCACCCCTGCTCCTACGGCGGTCAGGTGCCAGAGGTCGAGATGGGCGCCCTGCTCGCTCTCAAGCCGGACTTCGACCTCGACCGCCTTCATACCGAACCCGCCCGGATCCTGGCCCGCGCTCTCATGAACTACGGCGCCTATGTAGTCGACGACACCTGCTGGGACGTTTTCGCCATCACTACCGAGTGGAGCCCCAGGGGACGGGTTGTCGAGGAGTTCCAGTCAGTCTGGGGCTGGAGCTTCGAGACTTCGCGCGTTTCCACCTGCAAGGAGGCGGATGCCGAGTGCCGGTGGGCCAAGGACATCGCCGAAATCCTTACTGCATTGCACGTAGTGGACGACAACGAACCGGCGGTGCCGGGAGGAAAGGGTCCCCGGCGCCAGCCGGCGGCGCCGGATTTTTGTGCGCCAAAGTAAACGGGACAGTGTTCCCGCGATCACCATCGCGCTCGCAACCCCGGAACCCACGGCGTCGTCACCGGCTGCCTAACCCTCCGGGCCCACGACGAACTTGACTTCCGAGACGCGGTCGGCCGGAAATCCCCCCCGTCGGGCGTGTTCCTTGACCACTTCCGCGCTCGGCGCCTCATGGATGCAGTACCAGGTGTCGTCAACCACGTAGCTGTGATGCCACTTGTAGCCCGGCAGACCGTCTGCCACATCACAGGACTTGGCAGCAATGGCCTTGCGCTGCTCGGCGGTCAACTGTCCGGACCCAGGGATCTTCCGTTCAATCACAAACAACGGCATGATGTGCCTCCTTCCGCTCGGGGAATGGTGGGAATCTCAACCCATTCTATCCCCTCATGCGGAAGGCCTCAGTGGGCCGGCTCAGGTCCCACCGACAGCACGCTGCGACGCTCGACGGTGACGTGGCAGAAAGCTGCGGCCGGAGGTTCGGGAACGGGAAGGCGGAAGCAAGCTTCCGCACTCCAAGGCTCAACCCCCAGGCTACTCGGCTACCCCGCTACCCCGTTACCCCCTCCCGTGGGAACGCGACCGCAGTGTGGACGGGACAAGGCGGAAGCAAGCTTCCGCACTCCAAGGCTCAGCCCGCTATGCGGGCTCCGCAAAACCCCCTGCTACCCCGTAACCGCGTTACCCCGTTACCCCGGAACCCCGCAACCCCGTTACCCCGCAACCCCGCTACCCCCTCTTCATCGCCTACGGCACCTCCACCCGCATCGCCGGGATGTTGGGGCCGCTCACCAGTACTACCGGCCGGCCGCCGCCGAGGGCTGTTTCGGGAAACCGTACCCCAACCTGACGGATTTCACCCGGCAGCAGACTCATGTAGTTCTCCCTCCAGTAGACCGGCAGCACTGGAGCGTCGCCAACCGAGGAGACCAGTTTCAGCTCCACGAAGAATGCCAGATGCTCGGTGGTGTTCTTCAGCCGGACAACGGTGCGGGACATGCCCGATTCCCGCACCAGGGGTGCCGCCTCCACCGCCACGGCGGCGGTGTCCAGCTCCCGCAGCCAGCGCAGGTCGGCAAAGCGCCGGATCGGCGTGACAAACCACTGGCTGGCCGCGTAATCCATGGCATCCTCCGTTGACGCCAGCCAGTAGAAATTGCGGGCCTGCTCCGCTCCTGCGCCGTCCAACAGGCGCAACAGCAGGAAATGCCCGCCCGACTCGCGGCTTGCCGGAACCGTCATCACCACCCGCGGCCGCCCCGCAGGCAGGTCCACCGGACGCGACTCCTGATGGCGGACCTGAGAATCCGTACCCAGCAGCACCATCTCAACCTTCCAGCCGGCACGATCTTCCAGGGTGTCGTTATACGCCACAATTTCGTGCCGGCTATAGTCGTACAGCGCCGTCATGGGTTGGCAGGCCTGCTGCGCGCCGAAAAAGGCGCCATTGGGCATCAGGTACCAGTCGTAAAGCTGCCAGTACATCTCCGGCCAGGCGGAGTTCAGCATCCACTGGATGACACCTGTCGCCTCTGGTCGGCGGGCGGCGAAAGCTTCAAACATCGCCCGCATGGCCTCATAGTTCGCCACCTGGGCCCAACGGGTGAACTCCTCCACCCCCTGGGGCTCGCCGTAGCGGTGCCGTAACGCCTCAAAGTAGCGATCCAGCGTGTTGAATTCGTTCCGGCCGCAATGGTATTGCCACATGTCGTCAATGGGCCACAGATGCTCCTGCGGGAGCATCCGCCGTAGACTGTCGATGGGCGGCGGCTGCGGACCGGGGCCGGTTTCGGTATTGAAGCCGAAGGCTCCGCCATGCGTGCGATCCTCGTACCAGTACACCGGCGGAACGTAGTCGTAGGGACCGTTCATTTTCACCGCCGTCGGACCGCTGACCTCGCTGGTGCGCCAGGAACAGGCGGCCAGCACGGGACGGGTCCCGTCCACCCGGCGCAACATCTGGAGATAGTTTTCCTCCAACCCAGGCCGGGGCAGCTTGTCGCTGCCGGTGACCCAGACAAAGATGCTGGGATGGTGTCGCAGCCACCGCACCTGGTCTTCGAGGGAACGGACCACCAGTTCCATTTCTTCCGGGGTATCGATACCTCCGAAGTCGTCCACCGGCTGACCGAGGTAGTTTTCCCATTCCCACTGGCAGCTCCAGCCCGCCATGAGCAGGATGCCCAGCTCGTCGGCGGTGTCGTACAGGGTTTCATCGTTCCCCCAGAAGCCCTCCAGCCGCACCGTGTTAAGGTTCATCAGGCGCACATACTCCAGCTGGGCCCGGACCCGCTGGGACGTGTCCGCCAGCAGCAGATCGTCAACCCAGCCCCCGCCTCGGATCAGCACTTCGCGGCCGTTGACCTTGTAGCCACGGTGTCCCTGCGGGGTGAGGTAATCGGCGACTTCCCGGATGCCGAAGCGGACCCGACGCCGATCGGAGACAACCCCGTCCAGACGGACCGTGAACTCCAGTTCATGGAGATTGGGCTCGCCCAGGGTTTGGGGCCACCACAGGGCTGGCTTTTCGACGTGCAAAGCCGGGAACTCGTGCGAGGTGAGCCGCCACAAGACCGGCTGGCCGGGCAGCACACTCACCCGTCCGGTCCACGACCTGCCCCCGAAGGCCACTTCGATCTCCGCCTCGACTGGGTCAGCGTCCCGGTTGACCAGTTCGACCGCGGGTTCGATCCACGCCTCCTCCAGGGTTTGCAGGTTGACTTTGGTGCGCACGAAGGGGTCCTCCAGGGATACTCCTCCCGACAGACGCAGGAAGACACCCCGCCACAGGCCCATGTTTTCGTCGGGCGGTGGCGGATTCCAGTCGACGAAACCGATGGTGAAGTCTCCCGGCTGCGGCGGATGGACCAGGATTGCCAAGTGATTTTCCCCTGCGCGAACCGCCTGGCGGATGTCGAGGTCAAAGCGGCGGAAGGCACCGGCAAGCCGGTCAGTTCCCGCAATCTTCGAACCGTTGAGCCAGACTTCGGCCTGATAGTTCACGCCGGCGAGTTGAAGCCGTGGATGTGATTCGACTTCCTGGGGGGTCAAGCGGAAGGTTGTCCGATACCACCACGGGGCTCTGAACCGGTCCCGGGGAATCGACTCCAGGTTCCGGGCGAAGTAGGGGTCAGGATATTCTCCGGCTTCGACCAGTGCCGCCAGAACTGTCCTGGGTACCGTCGTGGGGTACCAGCCGGTGATCTCGAACGCCTGGCTGAGCTGGTCGCCGCCGGCGGCGACCTGTCGCGCGTCCTGAACGTACCAGACTGTGGAGAGCGGGCGCAGCCCACCCACCGGCTCTTCAGGCGCGGTCCGGCAACCGCCCGGCGCGAGAATCGCCGTCAATGCAACCATAGGCGCTAGTGTGCAAACCAGTCGGTGGGGACAGGATCGCAGGTGGCGGGCATTGCGGACAGCATCGGTTGGGCGGACAGATGGGGCGAACACCGAAGCGTCAGACGCCTGATGGCCAAGTCGACCCGTCATGACAGCCTCCTTCCCGCAGGAAATCGATCCTGAGGAAAGGTTCAATCTAGCCACGTTTCCGCCCGCTGGCAACCTCCGGGAGCCGCAGGCTGGGAAGTGCAACGGTCGAGCTGCTGGCTAAGCGCGCGGGTTTTCCCCCCGGGAGTGACGTCGCGACTCAGGTGCCCAGGACAGGATTGTTGGGATCACCATCTGTATCGCGCTGGATCGCATCTCCCGTGCCCTGCGGCCCCCCTAACCCTCCGGGCCCACGACGAACTTGACTTCCGACACGCGGTTGGCCGGAAATCCGCCCCGTCGGGCGTGTTCCCTGACCACTTCCGCGCTCGGCGCCTCATGGATGCGTTGCCAGGTGTCGTCCACCACATAGCTGTGATGCCACTGATAGCCCGGCAGACCGTCTGCCGCACCACAGGACCTGGCAGCAATGGCCTTGCGCTGTTCGGCGGTCAACTGTCCGGAGCCAGGGATTTTCCGTTCGATCACAAACAACGGCCTGATGAGTCTCCTTCCGCTTGGGATTGGTGGGCAATTCCTTCATTCTACCCCGACCTGCGGAAAAGCCGCGTCCATCGGCTCATGCCGGTGGGAGTTGGACGCCTGGTGGTCGCTGGGCGGTCCGGGCGGGAAACGCCCGTCGCCAGCGATTCAAAGCCCATGTGGAGGGACGAGCCGTTCCGCTCTGACGGGCAGCTCTTCGGCACCCCCTGCTAACGTCACATCCTCAACCGGCAATAGGCGTGCTGAAGAATGAAGCTGGACCGCTCGAGTCTAAACTCCTCACTCGGGTTGGACGGAACGGGAGAGTACTCGAAGTAGGTTCGGGGATCGTTCCGAATCTGCTCGTATGTGTCCAAATCCGCATCCTGAATGTCCATTCCACAAAGGTTGCCGAAATCGCAACGTAGAGGTCGTCATCTCCAGGATCGTTTACCGGGTAGGTGCGATAGAGCAGTCCTCCAGTGCTGTAGAACATGGGTGAAGCATTCGGCGGAACATCGATGTGACTTCTAAATCTATGGTAGGCACCATACCCACCTCCAATTCTGTTTTCAATGCCATCGATGGGAGCCAGTCGCCACCAAGTCAACACCAGCTTCTCCGCCCCACAGACGATTTTTACAAGGCACATCCGACGTTTTGGGGCCAGGGCTCGGGCCGCGGCCTTCGCGGGAAGCGGCAGCAACCGGTCTGGGGCCCGGCGTACCCCGGGCGTCTCGCCCGGGCTGTGCAGTCGGCGCCGATCGTCCGTGCCCCTCTCCGCGGAAAGGACCGCAAGACACACCGGGATCAGACAGGGGGATCCCGCCAGCGCGAACGGTTGCACGGGGCGGACGGCCTTGCTACGGGCGGTTCTGCTGGAACGACCGGTCGGCAGACGGGTGCGATGGGTGCCTCAAGAACGGGACAAAGCGGAAGCAAGCTTCCGCACTACAAGGCTCAGGCCGCTGCCGCGGCCTTCGCAGAAACCCCCGTTACCCCGCTACCCCGTTACCCCGCTACCTCAACCTCACCGGACCCAGAAGGCCCATGGGCTCCACCGGGAACCAGTGGGCCCAACGTTGGGCGGCGGGATTGTCTTTCAGTGAGCGGGCATAGTTCCCCAGGTGTGTCGCCACCCGGATCTCCAGCCGGTTCAACCCCGGCTTCAGCCACCTCTTTACGAGATACCGGTGACGCCCATACCAGCGCACTCCCAGCGGATGCCCGTTCAGCCGCGCCTCCGAGACACCATGAACCACGCCCAGATCCAGCCAGCTCCAGTCAGTCCTGTCCACCTCGACCTCTGCGCTATAGTCCACCGCCCCCGCAAAGGTCTGCAAGCGCACCTCCGGTGACGCCCCGAGGTCGAACAGAACCGGCGACACCTGTTCCCATTCTTCACCCGTCACCCCGTGACGGAAGCGCAATACCCAGGTCGGATCCAGCACGACGCCCTCCGACTCGGGCGGAGGCTCCCACAGCGGCGCATCCTCCGGCGGCGACGACGGCTCGAAGACCAGCAGCAGGGACTCCAACGGCTCGAACCGCAACCGGTAACGCCCCTCGCCCTGTGCCCTCCACACGCTCCGTTCACCCGTCTCTGGATCCCAGCGCCAGGCCGTTCTTTTCCCGAGACCGGGAAACTCAGCCGTCAGCTCCACGGCCCCTTCCAGGCCGGAATGCACCATCAGAAAAATGTCCCGGTCGCCGGCCCGATGATGGATCTGCGACACCGCCTCTGAAGGCGGGTCGAGCCGCACATCCGGCTCGATTCCGGCAGCCGCCATCAGCCGCACCGCCCATTGCAGGGCCGATGCCTCCGGCGGAGCCTCCACCTGCAGCACATGGTCTCGAAGCTCCTCCCGCAATACCGCCATCGCCGCCTGGACCACCCCGTCCCCTTCGCCCAGATCCGTGTAGGACGGGCCCTGCGACGGCATCCGCTCCACGAACACGATCCGGCCACCGGACCGGGCGAATTCCACCAGACGACGGGCGGTGGCCGGCTCCATCCGTTTCAGTCCGGGCACCAGAATGGCTTCGTAGCGACGGTCCCCGTATTGCAGTCCTCCTCCCTTCACCCGGGCGCCATCGAGGATCCGGTCGCTCAGGTAGTCCACGTTCCAGCCCGCCCGGTGCAGGCTCTCCCACAACCGCCACGCATACAGCGGCGCCTCCCGCTCCGGGAAGGGGTAATAGGGACGGCCCCAGTCGGACCACACGTCGACATCGGGAGTCAGGATGCCGACCCGCGCCTGGGCGTCCGAGTTCTGGAGGACCCAACAGAGGCGGGCGGCGTAATCCGACCACTGGCGCATGTAGGGCCACCACGTGCTGTGCTCGCTGAAGTAGGTGCCGAACTGCACCCAGCCCGGGAACCCCGCCTCCGGCGGCGAGAAGTTGAAACCGTGCAGAACGAAATGGGTGATTCCGGAAATGAAGTTCAGATCGCCGGTCTGTTTCAGCTCCCAGGGAAGGGTGCGGAAGGTGGTGGTGGTATTGGTCATGGACTCGGCACTGACCACCCGGCGTCCGGCCAGATGAGCGGCCGACGCCACGAAGCGGTTGCTGGCCGTGGGATAGGGAATGCGCTCGCTGCCCCAGATCCAGGTCTCACCCTCGGGGAGATCCACCCGCAGGGAGGCGTCCAGCGAGTGGGCCTCGCGTCCGTAGGCCTGGACGCGCGCCTTCACGCCGTTGGCGTGAGCCCATTCCACCAGCGTTCCCAGAAAACGCTCCTCGAACAGGTCGGCGATGGTGCGGTTGAAATCGTAGCGCAGCCGCCGGATGGTACCCCCCGCCGGATGGTTCTCGGGCGGCGGCTCCGGGTCCACCATGTAGTGCAGCCACGGCATGGGGTCGTAACCGCGCCGGATGCGGAACTGGTCGGCAAAATCTCCGGTCCAGTTGGCTTCACCCAGCTCGAGGCTGTCGCAGAAGACCGCCCGGAAGTGGTCCCCCAGAGGGCCGCCCAGCTCGGGAACCAGTCTCCCGGAGACCCGGTCCAGGTAGCGCCGGACGGCGTCGTGGTTGAAGTGGTCCACCACCGGGCCGTCCGCACCCGGGGCCCCCAGCTCCACCTGGCGGAAACCTTCGCGCCAGGAACCGGCATAAAGTTCGTACTCTCCTCCGGGAATGTCGAACTCGACCCGGTTTCCACGGACCGCTCCAGGCAGCAGATCTTGACCCGGTTCGGGGACGCTCGCTGCAGCCGAGACCAGGCGCAGGAACATCAGCCGCGCCGGCAGTGAGGGGTCCACCTCCTCGCGGTGCACCGGGTCCCAGGTGCGGAAAGTGCCCCGGGTCAATTCGGCCAGGGATCGAGAATAGCGTCCGGGCCCACGCAGGCGTTCTTTCTGCACCGTGACCAGTTGCAGAAGCTCGCCGGGCTGGAGGAAACGTCCGCCGAAGGGCCAGCCTGAGCCGATGATGAGATCGGCGATCATGCCCCGTTCCCGAGCCCCCACGGCGGCGGCCTTCACCACCCGGTTCCACTCCGGGCTGAGCCACTCCAGTGCAGGGGCGATGGCATCCAGGTTCTCGCCGGCGACGCGGGGCATGGCGATGGCGTTGATCTCCACACCGCCGATACCGGCCTCTCGCAGGACATCCAGTTCGCGCACGGCTTCGCCGGCGGTGACCCGGTTGCCGTTCCACCACCAGCGCACAAAGGGCCGGGCGGAGGCAGGGGGTGAGTGAAAGCCACGGTAGAGCTCGTCGTCGGGCTCCGCCGCAGCGCAGGCGGGAAACAGGGCGGCCAACAGAAGGAGTGTCGGGAATGGATGGATGGTGGATTTCACCGCTCACGAAGAACATGAAGCGCGGTGAGGTGTCAAGCGGAGAGATGAAGCCGTTCCGGCGCCCCCAGGGCCATGCCCCGGAACCTCGTAACCTCGCAACCCCGTTACCCGCCTCGTTACCTGCGATATGGTACGCTGATTCACGCCTGTTCTCAGACTCAAAGCCAGGAGGATCTCCATCATGAAATCTGTTCTCTGTGTCTTGGTCTCGGCGGTGTTCTTGGCCGGCGCCCTGATGGCGCAGCCTGCACCGCGGGACACCGTGTCGGTAACGCTCGATGGCGGCAAGGTCTCTGTGGAATACGGCCGGCCGTCGCTCAAGGGACGCAGTTTCGATGAGCTGATGAAATCGCTGCCCGCGGACCGCATGTGGCGGGCAGGCTCCGAAAAAGTCACCCTTTTGAGCACCCAGGTGCCGTTGATCGTCGGCAACCAGATGGTGGCGCCGGGCAAGTACTCGGTCTATGTCTACTGCCCCGAGGGGGGCCCCTACTCGCTGGTCCTCAACAAGGACTTGGGCCAGCCCCTGAAAAACCTGTGGGCTGCCGCTCCCGCCGAGATTGCCAATGATCCCTACCCCAGCTTCGACTATTCCAACCAGATCGCGAAGCAGGAGGTAGTGCGGGCGGAGATGAAGAAGGAAACGGCCGCACATGCTGTCGACCAGTTCACCGTCACCCTGGAGCCTGCAGGCAAGGGGGCGACGTTGAAGATGGCCTGGGGCGACCAGCTCTGGAGCCTTGCCCTGCAGCCGGCTCCCAAGGAAGGGTCGGGCTCACACCAGCATTGAAGCGACGGGGCCACAGATTCAGTGACCGGAGGGATTCTTTCGGATCCCAACCGGGAGAGTTGGTGGGTCTGTGGCCTAATTCACTTCCACCACACCTTCGGTGACTTCCAGCCAGGCGGTTTCCAGCACGCGGGCGGTGGTCAACCAGGAGCCCAGCGGCTCGTGGTCCGGGAAACCGGGCACCCGCTCCCGGTTGATGCACTCTTCCTTGCTCCTGCCTGCCTGACGGTCCTTCTCCACGGTTTCCAGCAGGGCAGTCAGGAAGTCCCGTTCCACGAGAAGATCGGCGCGGCTTCCCACCACGCCGAAACGGCTGTTGCCGTGACCAAAGATGTAGATGGCATCAGCCGGGTATTCATTCGCCACCCGTTCCACGATTTTCGCCCAGCCGGCAATCGACGCCCCGGCGTCCCGATCAATGAACGGCAGTGCGCGGTTGAAGACCAGGTCGCCCATGTGGACCACGTTGGCCTGCTCGAAATGGATCACCGAGTCGCCGCTGGTGTGGGCCGGGCCGAAATACCGGGCGCGGATGGTTTCGCCGCCCACCTCCAGCCTGAACTCGGTTTCGAACGTCTCGGTGGGCGGGGTGGAAGGTGGATCATTGGGACGGGCCGCGGCCGCACGCTGCATCAGCATCGGCACCCGCTGGTGGGCGATGATCCGATCGGTCAGCCGGGCGAACACGCCGTTGCCCCCCACGTGATCCCCGTGGTGATGGGTGTTGAAGACGGCATCCCAGTGGCGTCTTGACCGCTCCTGGACGCCATCCGCACACTGGCGGGCGGTGTCCGGGAACTGGCTGTCCACCAACACCACCGCATCAGCAGTGATCAGCCACCCGATGGTGCCCCCTCGGCCTTCGAAGATACCGACGTGGCGGCGCAACTCCCTGAAGCCCCCGGACTGGGCCCAGAGGGCGCGTCCGGCGGCCGCCGACAGTACCGGCCAGGTCGTCGTCTCAACAAACTTCCGCCGATTCATGAATCCGGATTGTAGCACGAGGCTGGGGATTCCAAGACTACATAGATGGTATTTGTTATTGTCTCGACAGAGGAAGTCCCGGCATAATTCGCGAATCAGCAGCTCGAATTCTCACGGGCTCGCGCCGCAGAAACGCCTGTGGGAGAATGCCCCGGTCTACAACCGGTCCCTTGAGGGGATTCGAACACCAACCGGAGGAAGGGCTTCATGTCTCAAACCAACGGGCAGGCCAAACGCTGGAAATTCGCGCTTCTCATCTGCGTGTACATGTGTCTTGCAACGGTCTGGGCACAGACCCGGCTGCTGCGTTTCCCGGACATCCACGGCGAAGAGGTGGTCTTCTGCTACGGCGGCGACCTGTGGAAAGCGCCCGCCGGCGGTGGTACCGCGGTCCGCCTGACCGCACACCCGGGTCTGGAGCTGTTCCCCCGATTCTCTCCCGACGGCCGGTGGATCGCCTTCACGGGCCAGTATGACGGCGACGAACAGGTCTATGTCATTCCGAGTCAGGGAGGCATACCCCGGCAGCTTACGTGGTACCCGGCCCAAGGGCCCCTGGCCCCCCGCTGGGGCTATGACCATCAGGTCTACGGCTGGACCCCCGACGGCAAACAGGTCTTGTTCCGTTCGCTGCGCGACAATGACGGAGGCCGTACCGAATCCTCCCTTTACACCGTCTCCCTGGAGGGCGGCCTGCCGGTACGCCTGCCCATGCCCACCTCCGGCGCCGGGGACTTCTCCCCCGACGGAAACCGGATGGTTTATTCGCCCCTGTTCCGCGACTTCCGTACCTGGAAACGCTACCAGGGCGGCTGGGCCCAGGACCTGTACATTTACGAGCTGGCGACCCACCAGACCCGAAAGATCGCGCCTTCGGTCCGCACCGAGCGTGACCCCATGTGGGTCGGTGACCGGATTTACTTCGTGTCCGACCGCGACGGCACCCTCAACCTCTACTCCTACGACCCCGCCTCGGACCGGGTGGAGCAGCTGACGCGCAGCACCGTCTGGGACGTCCGGTGGCCTGCTTCCGACAATCGCAGCCGCATCGTCTACGAGCTGAACGGCGAGCTGGAGGTCTATGACATCGATCGCAAGGACAGCCGGCGGATCTCGGTTTTCGTCCCCAACGACGGCCTGGCCATGCGTCCATCGCGTTACCCGGTGGAAAAGAACATCGAGGGTTTCGAGCTTTCTCCCAAGGGCGAGCGGGCACTGTTCGTCGCCCGCGGCGACGTCTTTACGGTACCCGTGGAAAAGGGCCCCACCCGCAACCTGACCCGCAGCTCCCGCTACCACGACAAGCACGCCCGCTGGTCGCCGGACGGACGCAAGATCGCGTTCGTCTCCGACCGCACCGGTGAGGAGCAGATCTGGCTCGTGGACCAGGACGGCGGCGGGGCTCCCGAGCAGCTCACCACCACTTTCGCCGCCATGCTCTCCGCTCCCGTCTGGTCGCCTGACTCGAAGAGGCTGGCCTTTGCGGACAAGGACGGGAAGCTGTACGCCCTGCAAATCGCCGACCGCAGCCTGGCCCAGATCGCGGACGACGAATTCGGATCGATTTTCGACTACACCTGGTCCCCCGATGGAAACTGGCTGGCGTTCTCGCTGGCCAACCTCAACGACCAGCGGACCCTGTGCCTGTGGTCGCGCCAGACCGGGGTGCTGCATCGCATCAGCTCGCCCTATTTCAGCGAGTACAGCCCGGCCTGGGACCCCGAGGGCAAGTATCTGTATTTCCTATCGGAACGGCAGTTCGCTCCGCAGATTTCCACCGTGGAGTGGAACTACGCCGGCAACCGGATGACCGGCATCTTTGCATTGGCTTTGCGGAAGGATGTTCCCGATCTGTTCCCGCCCGAGAGCGACGAGGTCGCCCCGGCCAAGGAGGAAGAAAAGCCGGAAGCGGGCAAACCGGCCGAGGAGAACAAGGAAGGTGAGGCCCAAGGTGAATCGGGTGAGAAACCCGCCCGGACCGGTGACAAGGGGCCGGTCGAGGTGAAGATCGACCTGGACGGGCTGGCTGGCCGCGTCATCCGGATCCCGGTGGAGGCTGACAACATCAATGGTCTGGAGGCGGTCAAAGGCTACCTGCTGTATGTCACCGTGCCGGCTCCGTTCTACGGCCGCGACGCCGGTCGGCCCTCGCTGCAGATTTTCGAGCTCAAGAAGCGTGAGGCCTCCACTCTGGTTGAGGGAGTCTCCGGAGTGGCGGTGAGTCATGACGGGTCCAAAGTTCTGGTCCGCGAGGGACGAAGCTTCAACCTGTACGACGTGAAGCCGCGGACCAAGGAGAAGAAGACCCTTTCCACCAAGGACCTGGTGGTGGATCGCGTCCCCGCCGAAGAATGGGCCGAGATCTTCGACGAGGTGTGGCGCCGGTATCGGGACTTCTTCTATGTCCGCAACCTGCACGGCTACGACTGGAAGGCCATCGGCGAACGCTACCGGACCCTCCTGCCTCATGTCGCCCACCGTTCGGATCTCAACTACCTGCTGGGTGAAATGGTGGCGGAGCTGAATGTGGGACACGCTTACATTGAAGGAGGGGACTTCGAGATTCCCGAACGGCCCAAAGTGGGTCTGCCGGGAGCCCGCTTCGAGCTGGATCCGGCGGCCGGCCGCTACCGCATCGCCCGCATCTTCACCGGGCACAACCAGGAACCCCAGTACCGGGCGCCTCTCGCCGAAGTGGGGGTCGACGTGCGGGTGGGCGATTACGTCCTGGCCATTGACGGGGATGAGCTCGCCACCAGCGACAACCCTTACCGTCTGCTGCGCCACAAAACCAACCCGGTAACCCTGACCGTGAACTCGACACCGTCGATGGAAGGCGCGCGCAAGGTGCAGTTCCGGCCCATCGACGACGAGTCTTCCCTGCTCTACCTGGACTGGGTCACCGCGAACATGCGCAAGGTGGAGCAGGCCACCAACGGCCGCGTCGGCTACCTGCACATTCCGGATATGGGCGGACCGGGAATCTACGAGTTCATCAAGTGGTATTACCCGCAGATCCGGAAGGAAGGCCTGATCGTGGACGTCCGGTCCAACGGCGGCGGCAACGTGTCGCAGTGGATCCTGGAACGGTTGGACACCAAGGTTCTGGGCACCCGTTTCGGGTACTCCAGCGATCATCCCCGGACCTATCCGTACACGGCCTTCCACGGCCACATGGTGTGTCTGATCAATGAGACGTCGGCTTCGGACGGCGACATTTTCCCGCACTACTTCCGCAAGGCGGGGCTTGGGCCGCTGATCGGCAAGCGGACCTGGGGCGGCGTGGTGGGCATTTCCTCGCGGGGGCCGCTGATCGATGGCGGCACGGTTTACGTCCCGTTACAGGCCACCAACGATGAGAACGGAAACTGGATCATCGAAGGCGAGGGCGTGCCGCCGGACATCGAAGTGGAGAACGATCCGGCATCGGTGATCGCCGGTCGGGATCCCCAGCTTGAACGGGCGATTGCGGAAGTGATGAAGAAGATCGAAGCGGAACCGAAGCGGCTTCCCCAGCGCCCGCCGGATCCTGTCAAGACGAAATAGACGATTGGCCACAGATTCACAGATGACACAGATTCTTGTGAAGGAGATTACTTCTGTGCAATTTGTGGCTCTGACTTCTCTGGCCGCCCTGTTGGTGGCGGCGGCGGGGGGGTGTGCGCCGGGGCCGGTGATGGAGGTGGGGATCCGGCAGCCGCTGGGTGAATCCTGGGTCACCACCGTGCAATATACCGCCGGGGACAGGTCCCACCTGTTCCTGCTGAACCTGCATGAAAACGAATCGACCTCGGTGCGCGCCGGCCTGGAGCTGATCCGCCGGCGCGGCGGGCGGTTGCTGATGCTGCGGCAGCGCGGCGAACGGTTGATCGCCTTTGAGCTGGACGGCCGGACGTATGCCTTCGATCCCAACCGCATTTTCACCGACGCCGGTACCACCGCCACCCTGCGTCGTTACGGACCGGAGGATGAACGGTCCTTCCGGATGGTCCGCCGGTTCGCGGAATACCTGCTCCAGGATTATGGGGTGAGCCGTCTGGGGATGATCATCACGCTCCACAACAACACGGACGGCGAGTACTCCGCCCGTGACTACCTGCCGGGAGGCGCGCTGGCTGCCGACGCCGCCCGTGTGCACCTCGATCCCCGGCGCGACCCCGACGACTTCTTCTTCGTTACCGATCCGGTGTGGTTCGACCGGCTGTCTGCCCGGGGCTTCAACGTCGTGCTGCAGGACAACACCCGGGTCACTGACGACGGCTCGCTGTCGGTCCTGGCGGGCCGGCTGGGGATTCCGTACATCAATGTGGAGGCCCAACACGGGCATCTGAAGACCCAGCGCCGGATGCTGGAGGCGATTGTCAAAAGCCACAGATTCACAGATTGATGAAAACTTATGCAAAGCTATGCAACGCCACAGACTCACATTACACAGATTAATCAAGTCTTCTTTGATTACTTAATTCAGAATGAATCTGTGAAATCAGTGAATCTGTGGCTCTCTCCAGCTCTCTCCTCTCACCGCAGCCGGGCAGCGAGCCGGTGCTGCAGTTCCAGCAACGCCGGATCCTCCGGAATACCCTCCTTCATCTCCACGAACTGGACCGCGATCTTGTCCAGCCTTCCCTTCGGATCGAACGTGAGCCGGGCCTCCCCCAGGAAGCGCCCCCGTTCCACTGAAGACACCACTGTGGACTGGCCCAACTGCAGCGGCTCATAAATGACGAACCGTGGCTCGGTCGTAATGATGAGACGTACCTCCGGGTGCTCCTTTGCCAGCCGGGCGACGATCCAATCCGGCGGCAGGCTGCCCTGGGGGCGGATGGTATCCCAAAGCACCACCAGGAAATCCGCCTCTTTCAGAATCTTGTCCTTTACTTCCGCCACCGCCTGGAAGGGATCGACCCCCCGGAAACCTGAGTTCGGCTTGACCCGATAGGGATCGGCCAGTCCCAGGAAGCCGATCCGGACCGGCCTGGGCAGCCCGGCCACGGCGGTCTCGACGACGGCGAAGCGCTGGGGAGCCGGTACCCCCGGACGGCGGGGCACGAGATTGGTGGAGATGACTTTCGTCGGTAGCGGCTGGCGACTCAGCTCGGGCCACCAGTGGAGATCGTTGATACCCAGGTTGAGGACCGCCATGGGCAGTCGGCGGAGGCTGTCCAGCATGAGGGCATTGACGGCCTCGGATTCGGGTCCGGGGTCGGCAAAATAGTTGCCGGTGTCAATCTGGAGATGGGGCAGCGACGGCGCGCCGGTGACACTCTTGACGTAACCCAGGCGGCGGGCCAGTCCGCCGGTGGGGCCACCGGCGCAGCCGCAGGGCTCGAAGTTCCCCTGGACGTCGCCAGTAAAATGGAGGAGAAGTTCGCCGCCGCCTGTGTTAGCTGGAAAAGCAAAGCCGGCAACCAGAAAAGTGATCAGGATTAACACGCTGCCTAAACGCATCGCGATGCCAAAGATGAGAAAATGTCCGCCAGGTCGCAGGAACACCCAACATGGCCAATATCTCACAGCTCAGGCTCAAAGACCGACTGTTCATGATGGCCTACCGCTACCGGCGTGCCGACTGGCAGCCGGGAACCCCATTGGCCAAGCCCCTCCGGGAGTGCAAGGTGGCTGTAGCCACCACCGCCGCCCTGTATGTCCCCGGACAGACCCCGTTTGATGAGGCGTATAAAGGGGGCGACTTCTCTTTTCGCATTATCCCCAACGAAGTGGACCTGCAGTCGTTGCTGCTGGGGCACCGCAGCGGTTCATTCGATCCCTCAGGGGTTTTGGCGGACAAGAACTTGGCTTTACCCCTCGACCGCTTGCGTGAGCTGGTCCAGGAGGGGGTGATCGGCTCAGTCAATCACCGCCACTTCAGCTTCATGGGTTCGATTACGGCACCCGGCCGTCTCGTCCAGATGACGGCTCCCGACTGTGCACGGATGCTGGCGGAGGACGGTGTCGACGTGGTCCTCTTGACCCCGGTCTGACCCATGTGCAATCAGTCCGTGGGACTGATCCAGGGTGTGATCGAGAAGCAGGGCATCTCCACGGTGTCCATCACGCTGTTGCGGGAGGTGACGGAGAAGGTTCAGCCTCCGCGGGCGCTGTTTGTGGACCGGCCCCTGGGATATCCCCTGGGCGAGCCTCACCGCCCGGAGCTGCAGCGTCGTATCATTCTGGCAGCGCTGGAACTGCTGGAATCAGAGGCGCCGTTGCCAGTGCTGGAGAACTGTGAGGAATGTGTGGTGAGCTGAGCGGCGGTCGGCCCGATGCCGGCCCGCACACCGTGCGGATCCCGGCGGAAATCCTCCTGCCGGATCGCGCCGCCGTTTTGCGTGAACAGGGGGTTCCCGAGGATGCGCGGCTCACCCCGGAGGCGGAGGGAGCTCTGGCCGCCGCCCGGACAGAGGCGTTGCGGCTGGCACGTCCCATGGGCATGTACCGGGAGATCACCCCTCACCGCTTTGCCTGGGTGCTGGAAGGCGAGGGGTTGAACGCGCCTGATGACGTTGTGTCCAGGATCTATCCCCGGGCGTCGCGACTGGCTCTGTTTGCCGCCACGCTGGGGCCCGCGATCAGCGAAACCATCCAGCATGCGTTCCGCCTGGGGGATTACCCCTTCGCCTACAACCTGGACTGTGTGGCCTCCTCCATGGCCGACGCCGCGGCGGCTTATTTGCAGCAGCTCTATCAGAATACGGTGCACTCGGACGGCTGGGGCTGCATGCGGTACAGCCCGGGCTACTGCGGCTGGCACCTCACAGGCCAGCGGCGGCTGTTCGCGGTTCTGGACCCGTCGAAGATCGGGATGAGCCTCACCGAAAGCTGCCTCATGCAGCCGCTGAAGTCCGTCTCCGGTGTGCTGATCGCGGGTCCCCGCCGAATCCACGTCTTCTCCAACAACTTTCCCTACTGCGAGGATTGCCTGACCAAGACCTGCCGCGACCGGATCCGGGCCCTCCTCCGGGAGGGGCTCCCAGAGGAAGAGAGTTAGCCACAGATTCACGGATTACACAGATCAAATCATTTATTTTCTTTATGTTGTGAAGAATCTGCGAAATCTGTGCAATCTGTGGCTCCTGGATCAGATCACGCTGCGGCGGAGCTTGGCCGAGCGCCGGTAGCCGTTGATGGGCGTCACCGTATGTTCGCCGCGGCCCATGGCCACGATCCCGGTGCGGACCATCTCGACGATTCCCACTCCCCGCAGCAGATCGACAAAACTTTCGATCTTGTCCTCTTCGCCTGTGATTTCGACAATCAGGGTGTTCCTGGCCACGTCCACCACCCGGGCGCGGAAGATGCTGCAAAGCTGCATGACTTCGGGGCGGGTCTGGCTGTCGACCCTCACCTTGATCAGGGCCAGGTCTCGGCGCACCGACGGCTTGTCGTGCAGGTGCTCCACCTGGACCACGTTGGGCAGCTTGTACAGACACTTCTCCACCTTGCGGGCTTCGTTTTCCGTTCCCTCGATCAGAATGGTCATCCGGGACAAGTCGGGGCTCTCGGTGCGCCCCACCGTGAGACTGTCGATATTGAAGTTCCGGCGCCGGAACAGTCCCACCACTCGGGCCAGCACGCCCGGCTTGTTTTCCACCAGCGCACTCATGGCGTATCTCATGACGGCTTACTCCTTCCGCGTTCCCACCTTGGCCGTTTCGGCCATCGGACGGCGGATCATGTTGTGCAGGGAAGCGCCCGCGGGAACCATGGGGTAGACGATGTCGTGCTTCTCCACCACGTACTCGATCAGCACCGGAATATCCTTCTGGGCGCGGGCAAACCGCACCGATTCTTCGATCTCATCGCGCCGGCTCACCCGCATGTTGGGGATCCCGTAGGCTTCCGCCAGCTTGCAGAAGTCGGGGCTGCCCATGGGGGTGGCGTGGTAGCGTTCTTCGTAGAAGAACTCCTGCCACTGTCGGACCATCCCGAGGTAAGCGTTGTTCATGATGGCGATGTTGACGTGAACCTTCTGCTCGACGGCCGTCGCCAGCTCCGCCATAGTCATCTGGAAACCGCCGTCGCCGACGATGGCCCAGACTTCCTCATGGGGCAGGCCCATCTTGGCGCCCACCGCAGCCGGGAAGCCGAATCCCATGGTGCCAAGACCGCCGCTGGTGATCAGGGTCCGCGGCCGGTCGTGGGGATAGTACTGAGCCTCCCACATCTGATGCTGGCCGACGTCGGTCACGGTGATGGCATTGCCGCCGGTGTACTTCCATATGTCCCGGATGGCGTGGGCCGTGTACAGCTTTCCGTCGTCGGGCATGTTGTAGATGTCCCGCTGGTGCCGGTCCTCCTGCCAGGTCCGGATGGATCGCAGCCAGTCTGTGCTGTCGGCGGGTTCCGCCAGCGGGATGAGCTGCTGCAGGACCGGCTTCAGGTCCCCGACAATCCCAATGTCGACACGGACGTTCTTGTTGATCTCGGAAGCGTCGATGTCGACGTGGATCTTGCGGGACTTGGGGGAATAGGTCTTGAGGTCGCCGGTGACGCGGTCGTCGAACCGCATGCCCAGGGCGAGCAGCAGGTCGGCCTCCTGGATGGCGATGTTGACGTGGGCTTCCCCGTGCATGCCCATCATGCCCAGGCACAGCGGGTGACTCTCCGGCATGGTTCCCTTCCCCAGGAGCGTCAGCGCCACCGGGATGCGGAAGCGTTCGGCGAAAGCCACCAGTTCCCGCTCGGCCCCTGAAAGGGTGATCCCGTGGCCGGCCAGGATCAGCGGCCGGCGGGATTCCCGGATCAGATCCAGCACCCGGCGGATCTCTTCGGGAGAAGCCTCACCCACCGGACGTTCGTTGGGCAGCCGGATGGGTTCTTCCGGGTACTCGAAGTGGGTGGACTTGATCTGCACGTCCTTGGGAATGTCCACCAGCACCGGACCGGGCCGGCCGCTGCGGGCGATGTGGAAGGCCTCCTTGATGGTATATGCCAGGTCTTCCACGTCGGTCACCAGGTAGTTGTGTTTGGTGATGGGCAGCGTGATTCCGGTGATATCGATCTCCTGGAAAGCGTCCGACCCCACCACTGAGGTTGGAACCTGCCCCGTGATGAACACGGTGGGCGACGAGTCCAGCATGGCGGTGGCGATACCGGTCACCAGGTTGGTGGCTCCAGGACCGCTGGTAGCGACCGCAACCCCCACCTTGCCGGTAGCCCGGGCATAGCCGTCAGCCATGTGGGACGCCCCCTGTTCATGGCGCACCAGAACATGTTTGACCTGGGGGTACTTGGTCATGGCGTCGTAAGCGGGAAGGATGGCCCCACCGGGATAGCCGAACACCAGGTCGACTCCTTCCCGGATCAGGCTTTCCCAAAGGATTTCAGCTCCTGTCAGTTTCATGTCTTCCACTCCATCGTCGTTGGCATGTATTCCGGCTCAGGGCCGGTTCAACCTTCCATCACCGCGCCGGTACTGGCGCTGCTGACCATTCGGGAATAGCGGCGCAACCACTTGCTCCCGATCGCGGTCTGGAAGGGTGGCAGGGCATCCAGGCGGCGCCGTACCTCGGCGGGTTCCACCAGCAGATCGATGGTTCGGCGGTCCAGATCGATGCTGATGGTGTCGCCGTTGCGGACGGCCGCAATCGGCCCGCCGGCCGCCGCCTCGGGGCTGACGTGTCCCACCGACATTCCCCGCGTACCACCGGAGAACCGGCCATCCGTCACCAGGGCGACCGACTCGCCCAGCCCCATACCCTGCAACTGTGCGGTGGGTCCCAGCATTTCCTGCATCCCGGGACCACCGCGGGGACCTTCGTATCGGATGATCACGACCTCGCCCGGCTTGACCTCTCCCCCCAGGATTCCCTGGGTCGCGGCTTCTTCGCTCTCATAGACCCGGGCCGGGCCGACATGACGACGGGCGCCGGCCACCCCGGCGGTCTTGATTACGGCCCCTTCCGGCGCCAGGCTGCCGAACAGGATCGCCAGCCCGCCGGTCTGGGTGTAGGCGTTCTCGCAGGTGCGGATCACCTCGGTGTCCAGGATCCGGGCATCGGCGATGTTTTCGCCCAGAGTCTTGCCGGTCACTGTCAGGCGATCCAGGTGCAGAGTCCCGGGACGGCGGCTGATCTCCTTCAGGATGGCAGGGACACCGCCGGCACGGTGGACATCCTCCATGTGCCAGTGACTGGCCGGACTCACCTTGCAGATGTGCGGGACGCGTTCGGCCACCTGGTTGATGCGCTCCAGCGGGTAGGGAATGCCGGCTTCCTGCGCGGCGGCCAGAGTGTGCAGGACCGTGTTGGTGCTGCCTCCCATGGCCATGTCGAGGGCGAAGGCATCATCCACCGCCTCGGCGGTGACAATCTTGCGGGCGGTCAAATCACGGGCCACCAGTTTCATCAGGGCCCGAGCGGCGCGTTCGGCGAGGGCGTACCGGTCCGGGGTCTCGGCCAGAATGCTGCCGTTGTAAGGGAGAGCCAGACCGATGGCCTCCAACAGGCAGTTCATGCTGTTGGCGGTGAACATGCCGGAACAGGATCCGCAGGAGGGACAGCCATGGTCTTCCAGCAGCTTGAGCTCGGCGGCATCGATGCGTCCGGCCTGATAGGCGCCGACTCCTTCGAAGACGCTGATCAGGTCCACGACCCGTCCGTCGGGGGTGCGCCCCGCCGCCATGGGCCCGCCGCTGACGAAGATGGTGGGGATGTCGACCCGCAGCGCGCCCATCAACATCCCCGGCACGATCTTATCGCAGTTGGGGATGCAGATCATGCCGTCAAAGGCGTGGGCGTTGATGACGGTTTCCACAGAGTCCGCAATCAATTCGCGGCTGGGCAGGGAGTAGTTCATCCCGATGTGTCCCATGGCGATGCCATCGTCCACACCGATGGTGTTGAACTCAAAGGGGACGCCGCCGGCGGCTCTTACCGCCTCCTTGATGGCACGGCCGAAACGCTGCAGATGGACATGGCCGGGAATGATGTCGATGTAGCTGTTGCAGATGGCAATAAATGGCTTGTCCATGTCGGCGTCGGTAACGCCGGTCGCTTTCAGCAGCGAACGATGGGGGGAGCGTTCGAAGCCCTTCTTGATGCGGTCGGATCTCATGGTGTCGATTGGTCTCCTATGCTGTCGGCCCAAAAAAAAAGCCCCCGTTCCCGGGGGCTTCTGGAATCTCCTTCTGTCGCGGCCTGCTCAGTGTCCCGATTGCGGATGCGCCCCCCACACCCGCGGGCCGCTCTGGGCGGTAATCTCTACCACTACCAGGAGGGCAAGCAGGTTGTTGAGGGCCGGAACCAAGTTCATTCTGTTGCAGTCCGCTAAAACGACTCGGCATACCCTAACTGAAGGCAGGGTCGCTTGTCAAGGGGAAATGGCGACAGGGCGGCACGCCCGCTCGGCGGACTCGGCTGATTGACCTTGCGCCCCGGCAGACCCTGCAAGGGCTCGCAGCTGTCCACCCCGACAGATTCCTGGAGCCCTGGCGGGTATTCCCCAGCAAGCCTGATGCGTACCACGCATCTCACCGAAACAGCAGAAACAACGCCGCCACGGTGCCCACGACCCCCAGTGCGAGAACATTGAACCAGAACGGCGTCCGGTCACGGGTCCAGTCCAGTCGCAGATCCGCCCCAGCCGCCGCCGGACGCAGAACACTGATCCCGACGATCGCCGCACAAAGCACCAGAAACACCATCCCCATGCGGTTCAGAAAGCCCAGCTCCGGCAGGAGCATCTTCAGACCCGCCGACACCGGGATTGTCAGCAGGACAGCGGCCAGGGCCGCCGCCGCACTGGTGCGCCGCCAAAACAGTCCGAAGCCAAAGACTGCGAGCACTCCAGGGGTGATGAAGCCCGTGTACTCCTGGATGAACTGGAATACCTGCCCAAAGCTGGAAAGCCGTGGTGCGGTCACCACCGCCGTCACCAGCGCCAGCGCCGCCGCCCACCGTCCTACCCTGACCAGTTGGACGTCGCCGGCGGACGGGTTCACCAGGCGGCGGTAGATGTCCATGGTGAAGATGGTCGACGCGCTGTTGGTCATGGAGTTCAGGCTGGAAACGATGGCGGCGAACAGGGCGGCGATGATCAGGCCGGTGTAGCCGGGTCCGGCCAGTTCGCGGACCAGTGTGGGGTATGCCTGGTCGGGCCTCGCCACCGCCACCGGGTACAGGACCGAAGCAATGATGCCGGGAAACACGATCACGACAGAGACCAGCAGGGACAGGAAAGCCGCGAACACCAGCCCGTACTGTGCCTGGGCCAGACTGCGGGCGGCCAGCGCCCGCTGGATGATGTACTGGTTGCAACCCCAGTAACTGATAGCGGCGATCCAGAGCCCACCCAGAAACACGCCCGTCCACGGAAGGTCGGGGTGGTCCGCCGGCAAGACCGTGTGGAAACGGTCAGGCGCCGCCGCCATCAGGGCCTGGAAACCGTCCCACCATCCCGAGCCGTTGCCCACGGCATCCAGACCGGCCAGGGTGATGACGAGGCCCCCTGCCACCAGCACTGCCACCTGCAGGAAGTCGGTCCAGGCAGCCGGGGACAGACCGCCCCAGACCGTGTACAGGGCAGACACGCCTGCAAGCAGGACGATCCCTCCCATCACCGGCAAGCCGACCACCGTGTGCAGGCTCAAAGCCCCCAAATACAGGACACTGGTGAGATTGACAAACACATAGACCAGCAGCCAGAACACCCCCATGCCGGTGCTTACCCGCCGGTCGTAACGCAGCTCCAGATACTGGGGCATGCTGTACACCTTCATGCGCAGGAACGCCGGCAGGAAAAACCGCGCCACAATCACCTGGGGGATGGAGGCGCCGATCCAGGAATAGGCGATGACGGCGATTCCGCTGACAAAGGCGGTGCCATTCATGCCGATCACCTGCTCGGTGGAGATGTTGGAGGCGATCAGCGAGAATCCGATGATCCACCAGGGCAGGGAACGCCCGGCCAGGAAGTAATCTTCGGCGGTTCGGCTGTGGTCGCGCGGCGCCCGCGACAGCCATACCGCCAGGCCGGCCACACCCAGCAGGTAAGTCAGGAAGACCGCATAGTCGAGCCCCGTCATTGCGGCTGCCGTCCATCCAACGACCAGGGACGACTGGGAGCACAGGCGACGCGGTAACGCACGACGCCGGGAGATGTCTGCAGCCGCCAGCCAGCGCCCGGTACCGACTGCACACGCTCCGCGGCGCCGCCGGCACCGACGGGGTTGCCGTCCTGGTCCCAGGCCGAGACCTGGAGAGACTCGCAACTTGCCAGACGCTGCAACCGGCTGCGGACGTCATCCCAGGCGAACTCGCCGGCCGGAATTCCCAGTTCCAGGGATTCGACCCCTTCGACGGCGATGATCTCCACGCCGTCGCCCGCCGGCGGCGGGATCCGCTTCACCGCGACACTGCCTGCGGCGGTCAGCCCGGAAAACGTGTGCATCTGGCCGCGCCCGTCAAGAAAGAGGCAATCGGGCGCAGCCATCCGGTCGACGCGGGCGCCGTCTACCAGCGATGAGGCTTCGAAAAAATCCGCGCCCTGGAGGGCCAGCCAGCCGAAAGGCGGCAGTACAAACCGTCCGGCCGGGGATTCCACAACCCAGTTGCCGCCCGCATCCCCGTTGATCCAGACGGTCAGACCGTTACGGTACCGGACCTGGAGGCGGGATCGTTTCCAGTCTCCGTTGGCCAGGGCGGTGGAGGTATCGACCATCCCAGCACCCGACTGGTAAAGGATCTCCTCCACCGGCTCCATGGCATAGCGGCTCTGAAGCTGCTGCATGAGGTAATAGGAGCGGGCGGTACGCCGGATCCCGTGGGTCTCCTCCACCAGCCACCCCAGATGCCCGTAGGCGATGGTGGCGGCCAGAAACCGGTCGACGCTGTGATCGATCCGCTCGGGTTTGTCCCATCCCTTCTCGTTGCGGAAAAAGAAGGCGGTCCAGGGCATGCCGATGTCGACGGTCAGGGGGTGCATGGACAGCAGGTCGAAGTGGGGCAGATAAGGGTAGTCCCGGTAGTCGAGATCGGTGTAGGTAAGGGCGTAATTGCCCGTGGTCAGACCGGCGTACAGCCACTGGTGGTGCCCCTCCGACCAGCAGAAGCCGTCGTAGACCTCCTGGTCGTGGAGCAACAGCTCACCGTAGGCATAAAAGGTGGCCGCAAAGGTTCCCGCGCCGGGTACCCGGGCATCGTAGTCGGTACGCTCCCAGGGGCCCACGGAGGTGTGGACGTCGGTGTAGGCGGCGTTGGAGTCATACTTGGCCCGCACCTGTGGCGCCAGGACGCGGTCCGCTTCCACGGCAAACAGCGCTTTGGGCGAGTAGCAGCGGGGCCACGCCCGGATCAGGTTGCCGGAAGAGTCGCGCATCACCATGTCCGGGTCCCAGTGGGCGTTGACGGGAGCGAAATCCGTGTAGTTGGTGTAAAGCCCTACCCGCCACCCCAGCTCCTTCTGGTCGGCGACGTAATCCCTGAGCGCCCGGTCCCCGCCTTTCCCCGGCGCGGCGACGGTACGAAAAGTGAAGCTCTCCCCGCCATCCCGCCAGGTGATTTCGTGGTTGCACTGGGTCAACAGGTCGATCCCCAGCGCTTTCAGCCGCCGGGAGCGTTGGATCTCCGCCGCATACTCCTCAGGCCCCCACGTCTCCTGCCACAGCCGCCGGCCCGCCTCCCTGCCGCGCCAGGCCGGCGGGTTGGGTATGGTGGGCAGGGTCTCCTCGAAGACCGGCGACACCGTCACCAGAAAACGTTCGAAGAGGTCGTTGCGGCGGCCATCGGTCAGAGGGAGGTAACGGATACCGCCGTTGAGATGGACGTCGCCGTCCTTGATCTGATCGACGGCATAGGGTTGGGATCCGTTGGAGCGATACCAGTCCATCCAGATGGAGGCAAACCAGGGATACGGCCGGCTGGCGGCGAGGACATTCAGGACATGACTCGAATAGTTCAGGTATGGAATCGCAATCAGCGATCCGTCCCTGACCCCCTGCCAGCGGCCGTACGACAGTTCCACCGCGGCACCCCCGAGGACCCGGAAATCCACCACCAGACTTTTCTGGCGGATGCGCAGGTCGGATTCCACCATCTCGACGCCGGAGTCCCGACGAACCGCCCACCGGCCCCGGACGACGCCGTCCTGCAGCGCCACCTGCACGAGACTCACGCTCTGGGCCCCCGGCTCGAATCGTGGACCCGCGCCGGTCAAGGCGGTTCCAATCCAGGCCCCGTTCCAACGGACGGCTACCGGCCCCCAGTACTGCGAGCCGGGGGTCAGAGAATACTCGAGCACACCGTCGTCACCGCGGTAGATGAACACGAACCCTTCGCTGCCCTGAGCGATCTCGTTGCGGAAAGCGGTGCTTCGGTTGGTGGGCAGGATGGTGTCCTCCCGCGTGGGAAAGGGCAGGCGGCCGGGGCCGACGTTGGCGCCCGGCGACTGGCCGGGGAAGGGATCGATGCCGCGCCGAGGTCGAGGCTGGAACACCAGCAGTTTCAGTTCTTCCCGGAGGAAAACCAGGTTCTCGAAGTACAGCTCCCGCTCATCCGGATTGGCACAGCCTTCAACCGCCACAGCATCCAGCTCCAGTGGGCCCTGAGCCAGGAGCTCGGGAGGCAGCCGGCGGTGGATCAGCCACCACTCTTTCCAGCGGACGCGATCCAGAAGCAGTCGATGGTTCTTCCCTGCCCGGTCAGTCAAGTGGAGGGCCAGATCCACCGGCGGAGTTGTGGCGTCGGGGGCCCATCCCCAGTTGTTGCCGTAGACCCAGACCGTCACCGTGTCGGCCTCTGCCGGGACCGGCAGCGGCCGGGGGGGACGCAGCAGCAAACTGCTTTCGTTGGAGGTACCCCGGTAGCGGAGGCGGCCCGTGGGGGACTCCCAGACCCGCTGCGCCACCGAGACCGACCACCGTCCCTGGGCTCCTGCCAGCGGCTCGACCATCCAGCCGTCCAAAACATCGAAACTGACCAACGGATCGGGTTCCGGCGCCCGCCCCGCCAGCACCATCTCATAGGGCCGGGGGCCGGGTGCTTCGGCAGGGTCAAGAGGTTCGGCAGGGATCCGGCCCGGGCTGCCGACTTGCCCATTCACAGGCGGCGGCGCCGCCAAAACCCAAAACATCCCGCCCGCCGCCAGCAGCCACAGCCGACTACGATCGTTCCGCCGCATGAGCTCCTCCCTGGTCGGGCAGGATGATTCCACGAACGGCGGCCGGAGACCAGCCGGAACGGACCCGGACTTGCTCAATTCCGGTCGAGAATGCTCCGGATCCGGGGCGTCATGGCGGCGATCGCCAGTCCCGCCAACAACGCCGCTACCAGGTTGATGCCAAATATCCCCATCAACGGTACTGTCTCCCAGAAGCCCGCCAGCACCCCTGCCAGCTTGTTGCCGATGGCCGTGGCCAGGAACCAGCCGCCCATCATCAGCGCGGTCACCCGGGTGGGAGCCAGCTTGGAAACCAGGGCCAGACCCATGGGGCTCAGACAGAGTTCTCCAATCGTAATCACTCCGTAGGTTCCCACCAGCCACCAGGGTGAAACCTTTTCCAGTCCCCCGTTGGAGACCGCCACCGCCCCCAGCATGAAGAGGGTGGAAACAGCCGTGATGAAAAGCCCCCATGCCAGCTTGGCGGGAGTAGACGGCTCCCGTCCCCGCGCCCGCAGCCAGGCGAAGAACGACACAATCAGGGGCGTAAACAGGATGATGAAACCGGGGTTGATGGACTGGAACAGTTCCGTGGAGACCAGAGTCACCTTCTCGCCAGGCTGGGGACGCCCTTCCGGCGGGACGTTGCGCCAGTAGGACCCCTGGGCATCGGGGTCCTGGATGGTTCCGCCGATGGTGGCATCCTGGTCCAGGTACAGCGCCTCCAGCACCGGTGCGAGAGTCCCGGCCTCCCGCCGTGTATTTTCGTCGGCCCAGTAGGTAAGGGTGGAGCCGTTCTGGTGGAAGATCATCCAGAACACCACCACCACGCTGAAGATCGCCAGCAACGCCCCGATGGGTCCCTTCTCGTGGCTGGGCGCCCTCAACCACAGCATCACGTAGAACAGAACCACGGGGACCGAGGCCGCGACGAAGGCGGCGGTAGTGGCGCCGCCGAACCAGGTTCCCAGAAAGGCGTAACCGAAGGCGCCCGCCGCCAGCGCAGGGAGCACCACCTGGTACATGAGCCGGCCGAGGATCCCGGGCTCTACCGCGGAGCCGTCGCCGCGGTCCGGAGCGCCGGCAAGGTGACGCTGCTGGGTGACAAAAACCAGCACCCCCAAGAGCATCCCGACCCCGGCGGCAAGAAAGGCCCATTCCCAGCCGAAGCGGTTCCGCAACAGGGCCGCCACGAAGTTGCAGGAGAATGCGCCGATATTGATGCCCATGTAGAAAATGTTGTAGCCGGCGTCCTTCAACGGGCTCCCCGCGGGATACAGCCTCCCTACGATGGTGGAAATGTTGGGTTTGAAAAAGCCGTTGCCCAGGATGACCAGTCCCAGGCCGGCATAGAAGGGTCCCTCGCCGGACAGGGCGATGGTCATGTAGCCGGCAGCCATCAGCAGGCCGCCGATCACCACCGACTTCCGATAGCCCAGCAGCCGGTCAGCCAGAATACCGCCGAAAAACGGCGTCAGGTAAACCAGAGCGATGAAGGTCCCGTACACTTCGGCCGCCCGTTCCCGGGCAAAGGCCAGGCCTCCAGTGACGGAATCCAGCATGTACAGGGACAGGATCCCGATCAGCAGGTAGTAGCCGAAGCGTTCCCACATCTCGGTGAAAAACAGTACTTTCAACCCGCTGGGATGTCCTTTGAACAAAGCGATATCTCCCTGTCCAGGAACTCAAGGGGAGGTGAGAAACCGCCGGCCGGAACCGGCATCAGGACTGCAACGCCTCGTGGACGTTGGCCAGCGCCTCGTCGATCTCGGCCTGGGACTTGAAACCGATCACCATCGAGTCCACCAGCCCGCACTGCACCGCATAGCGGATCGAGTCTCGCCGGGCTTCCGGGTCAGTGAATTCACCGTTGCCGATGATCTTCATCCCGATGATGCCCCGCCCGCGGCTGCGCATGGCGGCGACCTCCTCCACCACCACATCCAGTCTGGAGGGTTCCCCCCAGTCCCCCCGATCGCCGTCGCAGTGGCGCCCCAAAGGGTTGAGCCGGACCAGGTGGACGTCGACCCATTCGGTATGGCTGGCGGTCTGCAGGGCGGGCAGGCCGTGGCAGGACACTCCCTTCACCCGGACCCAACCCCGCCGAACAGCCTCCTCAATGCCGTCCATCATGGGTTTGAGCTGTTCGCTCCAGTCGGAGGTCGTGGTGCAGTGGATGAGCACACTGTCCAGGTAGTCGGTGTCCAGTTCGCGGCGGTAGCGGTCGATCACCGGCAGGGGGTCCGCGACGAAAGCGGGATCCTGCCAGGGGATCTTGGTCTGGATCCACAGACGTTCCCGGGGCAGACCCTGGATCGCGGTGCGGATGAGGTCGTGGGTCTGGTAGGCGTCGGCGGTATCGATATAGGTGATGCCCCGGTCGTAGGCGTACCGTACCAGGCGATCGAAGCCGTCGCGGCCCAGCGCCCGCTGGACGGAGCCACCGTCACTGCCGGTTCCCAGACCGATCCGGCAGATGCTGGCACCGGTGCGACCCAAAGGAACGTTGTCCACAGCGGAAACGGTGGATGGAAGGCCTTCGGCGGATCGGGAGCAGCGGGTGGAAAGCACCACTGCGGCACCAGCCGCCACGGACAGGAAACGGCGTCGGGAAAGGCGGGATGGATTCATGCGCCAGTCTTACCATATTTCCGGTGGAGGCCGCGACCTTCCGCCCAGGGAAACGGAAGCAGAAACAGCAGCCAACACCCGGCCTTGATCACGGTGCCCAAGGCGACCATCAGCGAGAACGCAGCCTCAGGTCCCCAGGCCTGCAATGCCGCCTGGTAGCCGATTCCTCCCAACCACTCTCCCAACGAGCTGGCCAGATTGGTCAGCGCCATCAGGACAGCGAAGACCGTCGCCGCCGCCTGGGGCGGGCAAACCCGCGCCGCCAGATCGAGCTGGATCAGGGAAGCGGTGATCCAGGTGAAACCGATGAGCAGGTGGACCGCCACCGCGGCCTCCCGGGAATGCATGGCCCAGTAAGCCGCCTGGCTGAGGGCGCCCAGACCAATGGCGGCATGAGTCAAGACCGGCATCGGGACACGCCGGCAGTAAATGCCGTAGGTCAGGCTGCCCACAATGCACCCCACCGCCAGCAAAGAAAGCGTGTATCCGAAGAACTGCTCGCTCCAGTGGAGGGTTTCGGTGATGTGAACATAGACCACCGTGGTCGAAACCGGGTCGAGACTCCAGAGGAACAGGAAAGCGGCGACTCCCGCCATCTGGGAGGAGGCGGCCGCCTGGCGGATCGCCGCCCAGGTGGCCGGGAAAGTGCCGGCATGGTGGCTGGGGGTCTCGTCCACGAAGCGCCAGGCCATGACCAAGGTCACCAAGGCCAAAGCGGCGCAGATCAGGAACGCCTCATATTCGAGATCGTGCTGGCTGAGGAAACCGCCCAGCACACCCGTCAGGAGGGTGGCAGCATAGCTGGCCGCCCATTGGACCGACTGCAGGACGCCGGTCAACCGTCGGGGCTGGCCTTTTTCCACCATCAGCGCGTCCACCAGCACGTCGCCAAAGGCGATGCCCACCGTGGGCGCCACCAGCAGGAACAGGAACCATCCATAGCTGCCCGATCCGGGATGAAAACGGTACAAGGCGGCGAACCCCACCAGCATCAGGACCGCTGTCAGGATCAGGTAGCTCTTGCGCCGGAAGCCCGCGAACGGAACGAAGTCGGAAAGCAGTCCATACAGGGGCTTCAGCGTCCAGGGGATCGAGACCGCGGCGGAGAAGGCGGCGATGTAGGCGGCGTTCTCCCCCCAGGACTTCAGCAGAGAGCGCACCGGCTGGGCGACCAGTCCAGCGCCCGGCTCGCCGACTCCCTGGGTGAAATACAGAACGGCAAACAGGGCCCCCAGCCTGACAGCCTCGGAGGACTGGAAACTGATTTCCGGTGCCGGGACTGTCGCTTCGGAGCTGTCGGACATGGATGGGTTCAGGAGTCTTTAGGGTCCAAGCTTTTCACCCACCACAGCCCCAACGACTTGTCCTCATAACCGGCTTCCGGGCAACCCTCACTCAGGACCAGCTCGGGTGGTGGAAAACACAGCGGAGGCGCCTCCAGATTCAGGGGGCGCCAGTCGCCGGTGGCGATGTCAACATTGATCTCACGGTACGGAAAGGTGGTTGTCAAAAGCCAGATGGAACCGCTGGCCCGAATCCGCTCCAGGGAACGGGCGATGTCGGCGAAGGACAGGTGGACCATGCAGTCCCGGCAAAGGATGAGGTCGGCCCGCGGCAGTGCATCCCGGGTAAGGTCCAGGTGGCGGAACTCACGTCCGGGCCGTCCGTAGCGTTGCTGGTTGGATGCGACCAGCGCGGCCACAATGTCGCCGCCAAGGTACCAGTCCAGGTTGAGTTCCAGCTCCCGCATCCAGTTGAAGTCCCCGCAAGGGATATCGAGCAGCGTCCGCACGCCGAGGCGGGAGAGAAGGGACGGCAGTTCCCGGATCAAGACACGGGTCTGTTCAGGGATTGAACCGGGTCCGGAAACGGAGTCCGGTTCACCCCAAAAACAGCGTTCGTAGATGCGGGTGAACCGTTCCTCGGTCGTGCCAGAGATCCAGTCAGGAAGGGGTTTCTCCAGGTAGTCACGGTTGCGTTTCATCGGGGAAGTTCAACACGGACGGACACGGACGAGCACGGACGGACACGGACGGAGAGGGGCGGTGCAGGACATGGACCGGACAGATGGTTGTGGGCCGCTCGTCGCCGTGGGGTTTGTTCTCCGAAGTCCGCCATTCTACCGCCGGCGCTCTTCCATTTCCTGTGCCTTGATGCAGAGGCGCGCCCAGGGGATGGCCTCCAGCCGCTTGGGCTCGATGGGTTCACCGGTGTGCAGGCAGTAGCCGTACGAGCCGTCTTCGATTCGGGCCAACGCCTCGTCGATCAACTGCAGCAGCTTGCGGTCGGCGTGACTGAGGCTGAAGAGGAACTCCTTGCTGTAGGCGACGGCCGCCTGGTCCAGCAGATCCATCGCCTCGCTCTTGGTGTCCACTTCACGCCCATAGTTCTCGGTTTTCCGGACCCGATTCAGGACTTCAGCCTTGGCCGCCAGCAACTTGGCCCGGTAATAATCCAGATCGATCTTCTCCATGGCTGCCCTCTTTGGTCATTTGTGGTAGGGGAGCCCGCGCAGGATGGTCATGGCTCGATAGACCTGTTCCAGGAGCATCACCCGTACAAGTTCGTGGGGGTAGGTCATGCGGCCCAGCGACAACTGCAGCTCCGCCCGGCGAAGGACGCCCTGCGGGATGCCTTGGGATCCCCCCACCAGAAACGTCAACTCCCTGGCCGGACTGTGCAGGACTTCGTTCACGTAAGCGGCGAACTCCTCACTGGAAAACTGGCGACCTTCCGCCGTCAGTCCCACCAGACGCCCTTCCGGCCGCAAGCGTTTCATCAGCTCCGACTCCTCCCGGGCCTGCTGCGACGATGCGGCCCGAGGGTCTGACTTGCGGCGTTCGGGACAGACGACCGTCTCGCAGGGTACAAAATGGCGGAGGCGCCGGAGGTAGTCCTCTTCGGCGGCGCCGAAAACGGCATTCCGGGTCGCTCCGATCCAAAGAAATCTGAACAGCACGAGCGCTCAGTCAACGGTCCGAACCCGACTTCGAGATTCCCTCCCGCCGCCTTCACGGCAAGGGTCGATCCCGGCGGACCCGTCGCCGGTCAGGCCGTCAGGGCTGCAGGCTCCACGCGGACTCCGTCCGCCCAGAGCCGTTCCAGTTTGTAGAACCGCCGCGACTCGGGGGAGAAAATGTGGACGATACAGCCCAAGTAATCCATGAGGATCCATTCTGCATGGTCATAACCCTCGATATGGCTGGGCAGTATCCCCGTGTCCCGTTTCAGGCGCTCCCGGATCTGGTCACAGATCGCCTGGTTCTGCCGCTGGTTGTAGCCTTGGCAGAGGATGAAGAAATCCGTGAACGAGGATACCCCGGACAGATCCAGGACCAGGATCTCGTCGCCCTTCTTCTCTTCGATCGCTTCACAGATCAGTCGCAGCAGTTTCTTGGCTGGGTCCATAAAGTCGATATTTGCGGATATACCTTAGCACCTCCGGGTGAAGAACTTCGGGACCCGGATCGAATCCTGCCGCCAGACGGTCGCGCACCCAGGTGGAACTGATTTCTGGTGTACGGATGCGGAGCAGGCAGGAACGACCCGGCGAAGCCTCAAAAGTGGAGTCACCCTCCACCACTTCCACCCTGCCGACTGTGGGGGCTGTGCTCAAGGCTGCCAGATTGATTTCAGAACCGTGTCTTGGCACGAAGATCAGACTGAATTCGGAGATCAGTCTATCATAACGATGCCACTGGGGGAGTTCCCGGAGGGAATCTCCACCCGCGATGAAGGCCAGTTCTGCGCCGGGCAACCGGCGCCGGAGCTCCACCATGGTGTCGATGGTGTAGGAGGGGCCCGGCCGCTCCAGTTCGAGGCCGGAAACCTCCACGCGGTCCTCGTGTTGACTGGCCAGCACAGCCATGGCGTAACGATGGAACGCGCCGGTGAGAATCCGGGACTGTTTGTGGGGCGGGCGCGGAGCCACCATCAGCAGGACCCGATGGAAACCCAGTCGCCGGACCACTTCGCGCGCCATGAACAGGTGCGCCTCGTGGATGGGATCGAAAGTGCCGCCCAGCACCGCCACCTTCATGCCGTCGACTCCCCACGCTCGCCACAGAACCGGAGCAGAACCGCCCTCAGTTCCGGAATTCCCAGCCCGCTGACAGCGGAGATCCCGAGCAGCTCGACGCCGGTGGAACGGGCGAACTCCTGCAACGCCTGCAGCCGTTCCGGGACCACTGCATCCAGCTTCGACGCCACCAGAATCTGCGGCTTGCGCAGAAGCGCCGGGTTGTAGAGCTCGAGTTCCCGGTTCACCGTGTGGACCGCCTGGACGGGATCCTCCGGACCCAGGCCGCTGACATCCACCAGGTGAAGGAGTGCCCGGCAACGTTCGACGTGACGCAGGAACTGGTCGCCCAGACCGGTACCGGCGTGTGCGCCTTCGATCAGCCCCGGAATGTCTGCGATGACCAGCGAGCGGAAGTCGTCGAAAGCCACCACCCCCAGTTGTGGGCTCAAGGTGGTGAAGGGGTAGTCCGCGATCTTGGGGCGGGCTGCCGACAGCACCGAAATCAGGGTCGACTTCCCGGCGTTGGGGTAACCGACCAGACCCACATCTGCCAACACCTTCAGCTCGAGAATCAGCGTGCGGGCCTCCCCTGGCTGTCCGGGCTCAGTGCGACGGGGAGCCTGGTTGGTGGCGGTGGCGAAGTTGGCGTTGCCGCGCCCGCCGCGTCCCCCCTGGGCCACGACGGCCTCCTGGCCGTCCTCAACCAGGTCCGCCAGCAGGCACCGAGTCTCCTCTTCGAAGACCTGGGTTCCCACCGGAACCTCGATGCGCAGGTCGGCACCGTCTTTGCCATGGCGGTTGGATCCCTCGCCGTGTCCGCCACGCTCGGCGCGGAAATGCTGTTTGAATCGGAAAGCAACCAGGGTATTGAGATGCCGGGAGGCTCGAAGGATGACCGACCCGCCGCGTCCGCCGTCGCCGCCGCTGGGGCCTCCCCGGGGCACAAACTTCTCCCGGCGGAAGGCCAGACAGCCGTCGCCCCCGTCGCCGCCCTTGACATGGATGCGCGCCCAATCCACGAACATGTGGGCCCTCACCTTCGGTCGGGCGGACCGAGGAACCGGCTTTCCCGGCCCGGCCGGATCCCGGGTCCGGGTCGGGGTTCCCTTCCTCCAGAAACACCAACGGCCGCAGACCGCGGGCTCTTCCCCGGTGACTGCGGCCGTCGAAGTCCCGGCAGCGGACTACTCGCCCGCCACAACATTGACAAACTTGCCCAACCGACCCCGGTCCTGGAACTGGACGAACCCGCTGATTCTGGAATACAGCGTGTCGTCCTTGCCGCGGCCGACATTGACGCCGGGCTTGAACGGGGTTCCCCGCTGTCTGACCAGAATCTCGCCGGCGGACACGAACTGGCCGCCGAAACGCTTGACACCCAGCCGTTTGGATGCGCTGTCGCGCCCGTTCTTGGAACTGCCCAATCCCTTCTTATGTGCCATGGCCTCGGTCCTTGCGGCGGATTCCCGGTGGTTCCGCTCAGGCTTCGATGGAATTGACCTTGACGCGGGTGACCGGCTGGCGGTGTCCGGTCTTGCGGCGGTACATCTTCCGCTTCTTGTACTTGAAGACGATCAGCTTCTCGCCCCTGGTCTGTTCCAGGATCGTCCCCACCACACGGGCCCCGTTGACCAGCGGATCGCCTACTCGGGCTTCCTCGCCTCCGCCCAGCATGAGCACCTGGTCGAAAACCACCTGGTCGCCGGGCTGACCCGCCAACTTCTCGACCTGGATCACGTCGCCTTCCTGCAGCCGATATTGCTTGCCACCGGTTGACACCACTGCGTACATAAAGTTCTTCCCCTCAACACCGGCAGGGCCGGCGAACGGAAAAAGGCATTATACGGATCGGGTTGGGTTGTGTCAAAACGGGAGACGGGACACGGGAGACGGGAGGGAGGGGGGAACTCCGACCGGTGGCTCTTCCGACCGAATTCAGCAAGATGCCACGCGCGGCACCCCCCGAATTCCGTGTCCCGTCTCCCGAATTCCGTGTCCCGCATTCACTTGCGCCAAAACGCCGGCGTCACCAGAACCAGCAGGGTATAGAACTCGAGACGACCGGCCAGCATACAGATGATCAGCGTCCACTTGACCAGCGAATCCAGGTGACCGTAGTTCTCGGTGGGGCCCACCAGACCCAGCCCCGGGCCGATGTTGAACATGCAGGCCAATACCGCCGAGAAGGATGTGACCAGGTCGAGGCCGGTCGCCGTGAGCACCAGACAGGCCACAAAACACAGCAGAAACGCCAGATAAACCAGGTTGAGGACGTTGGAGATCGTGTTCTCGGAGACCGCCCGACCTCCGAAGCGGATGGCAAAAACCGCCCGCTTCTCGGCCATCCTTCGAAACTCCCGGCCCACTACCTTGACCAGCATGACGATCCGCGCCACTTTCATGCCCCCAGCCGTGGATCCGGTACAACCGCCGATCATCATCAGCAACAGCAGCATGAAGGTGGCGGCCGGCGTCCACTGCTCGAAATCGGCGGAACTGAAGCCTGTGGTGGTCTGGAGGGAGGCGGCCTGGAACAGGGCCAGACGGAAGGACTGTTCCAGGGGCAATCTCGACACCCAGACCAAGGGGACCGTCAAGGCCACCGTGGCCACAGCCAGGACTCCCAGGTAAGCCAGGATCTCCGGGTCCCAGAGCACGGCCCGGAACCGTCGCTCCACCATGAAGCGATAGTGGAGCGTGAAGTTGATCCCCGCCAGGACCATGAACACAACCACGATGTACTCGATCTGCGGGCTCTGATAGGCCTCGATGCTGGCGTTCCGGGTGGAGAAACCGCCCGTGGCGAGGGTGGCGAAGGCATGGCAGACGGCATCAAAAGGACCCATGCCGGCCCAGCGCAGGAGCACGTACTCTCCCAGAGTCAGAGCCACATAAATCCTCCACAAGGCAAGGGCGGTCTCCGCAACCCGAGGCTTCAGCTTTTCGGAACGGGCGCCGGAGAACTCCGCCCGATAGAGCTCCATACCCCCGGTACCCAGCAGCGGCAGCACCGCTATGGCCAGAACGATGATGCCCATGCCGCCCAGCCAATGGGTCATTGCCCGCCACAGCAGGAGGCTTCGGGGGAGTCCTTCGACGTTGCCGATCACGGTGGCGCCCGTCGTGGTAAACCCCGACATGGACTCGAAGCAGGCGTCGGTGAAGCCGGCAAACCAGGGCGAGAACGCAAACGGGAGGGCTCCAAAGGTCACCGACACCAGCCAGGCCAGGGCCACAAACAGCATCCCTTCCCGGCGAGTCAGTTCGTGTTCCGGTGGCCGGATCAACATCCAGGCGGCTCCCCCCACCGCGAAACCCAAACCGATGGACCCGATCAATGACCACCTTGAGGCATCGCCGTCCAGCAACGCCAGGATCAGGGGGACGAACTGGGTCACCGAAACCCCGATCACGAAGATTCCCAGCAGCCGGAGGATGATCGACCAACAGATGAGCATGCCGTCCGCCGGTCAGTAGATGAAGGCCCTCTCCAGTTTCGGGATCACGTTTTCCAGGCAGAAGAAGATGACACGGTCATCGAGCTGGATGACGGAGCTGCCCCGGGGGACCTCCACCTCTCCGCCCGGACGCACGATCGCCCCTACCAAAGCGCCCCGGGGCAGTTGCACCTCCCGCAGAGCTTTGCCCACATACTTCGATCCCGGGGTTGCCACCAGTTCGATCGCCTCCGCTTCCTCTTCACGGAACGTCGTGACAGAGACCACGCGGCCCTTCCGAACATATTGCAGAATCCGGTCCACCACCACCAGACGGGTGCTGAAGATGGAGTTGATGCCCAGAAGCTGCGCCATGGGGAGAAAGTCGATCCGGTTCACCAGGGCCACGGCTTTGTGGGACCCCATGCGCTTGGCCAGAAGGCTGGCGATGATGTTGACCTCGTCATCGCCGGTCAGGGCAAGGTAGGCGTCAATGCCCCGGATATTCTCTTCAGCCAAGATCCGCTGGTCGGTGCCGTCGGCATGCACCACCAAAGTATTCTTGACCACCCCGGCGATCTTCTGGCAACGCTCCAGGTCCTTTTCGAACAGTTTCACCTGGACTCCCATCTCCTCCAGCCGCAGGGCTGCTTCGATACCGAGCTGTTTGCCGCCCAGCACGAATACCCGTTGGACCTTGTCCAGCGGCCGGATTCCGACATAGTTGAGCACCCGGTTCAGCTCGTCGGAAGGAACCACCACGTACACCAGGTCGCCCTCCTTGAGCTGGTCGTCCCCCCGCGGCACGATCACGCGCTGTTCGCGGAAGATCATGGCCACCAGAAACCGCGGCAACCCTTCGCCGTCATTCAGCTCGGAGATCAGCCGTCCGTTGAGGGGGCTGGAAGCCTCGATCGGCATGCTGAACAGCTTCACCTTGCCATCGGCGAACTGCACAATATCGGACACCCCCGGCAGGCCGATCACGTCGAGAATCCGGACCACCGTCTCACTGTCCGGGTGGATCACCAGATCGATCCCCAGCAGTTTGCTCGAACAGATGGATTTCCAGCGCTTGACCTCATGGGTCCGCAGGCGGGCGACCTTGATGCGGACGTTGGAGAAGGCCTGCGCGATCAGGCAGCCCAGGACGTTGGTCTCGTCGCTCGAGGTGACGGCAATGAGCATGTCGGCGGTGATCAGGCCGGCCCGTTCCAGAACTTTGATGCTGGAAGCGTCGCCGTGGACGATCTTGGCGTCCAGCACGTCCTCGAGTTCAGCACACCGGGAAGCGCTGGACTCAACAATGACCACCTCGTTCTTTTCCCGGATCAGCCGCTGGGCAACCAGGGTGCCCACCGCTCCGCCTCCCAGGATGATGATCTTCATGGAGTAGTCCCCCGTCGCTCAGGCGCTCCCTGCGCAACGTGTCCGTCCAACGTCCGCAAGTTCGGGCGTCCGACAGAAGAAGAGTTGGATTCTACACCAGGGGTCCGACGGGGTAACGGGGGGTAGCGGGGTAACGGGGTAGCGGGGTAACGGGGTAGCGGGGTAACGGGGTAGCGGGGTTTTCTGCGAAGGCCGCGCCAGCGGCCTGAGCCCTGGAGTGCGGAAGCTT
>CAZGEH010000016.1:0-79851 GCA_964524795.1 uncultured Acidobacteriota bacterium | reverse complement strand
TCAGGCCGCTGGCGCGGCCTTCGCAAGAAACCCCGCTACCTCGTTACCCGTTACCTCGTTACCCGTCACCCCGCTACCCCGCTACCCCGTTACCCCACTACCCCACAACCCCGTAACCCCGCGACGCCGACTCCCGATATAATCGGCCCGGCTCAGCGGAAGCTCATGAAAGCGGCTGCCTTCATACCGGTGCGACTCAGCAGCAGCCGGCTGCCGGCCAAGCACTTCCGGCGCATCGGGGATCGGACCCTGTTGGAGTGGATCGTCTGGCAGCTTCGCCGGTCCTCCGAACTGGAGGAGCTGGTGATTGCCGTGCCTGCCGAAACCTGCAACGAACCGCTGCGCGAATTCTGCCGCCGACACGGCCTCCGCCTCTTCTGGTACCAAGGGGATCCCAATCACGTCACGACCCGGCTGCGGCTGGCTGCGGAAAGCGTCGGGGCTGAGATTTGCGTCCTGGTGAGCGGAGATTGTCCACTGGTTTACGCTCCGGCGGTGGATGAGCTGGTGCGCGGTTTCCGCACCAGCGGTGCCGACCGGCTGCAGCTTGCCTCTTCGGTTCCAGGCCGGGTTCCCGCCCTGGAGGGGGTGGTCATCGCCCGGCGTCAGGCATGGCAACGGGCCGATGAGCTGGCGGATACCCCGGAACTCAAGGAACATCAGTTTCCCCTGCTCAGCCTCCGCCCCGATCTGTTCCGGACGGCGACGGTGGAACTGCCCCCGGAACTTTGCATGCCGGCCCACCGCACCTCGGTGGATACCACCGCCGACCTGGATTTTCTGAATGCCGTCTGGCGGGAGCTGCAGCAGGAGGGAGAGCCCTTCCTGCTGCCTGCGGTGGTGCGACTGCTGGAACGCCGGCCCGAGTTGAAGGAAATCAACGCCCACGTGCACCAGCGCGGTCTGCGGGAACGCTCCTGCCGCTTCGTGGCGGTGGTAGATGCCGGCGGCGGCTTCGGGTCCGGTCATCTGATGCGCAGCCGGGAGTTGTGCCTGCAGTTGGTGGAACGCCTGGGCTGGTCGGGGCATTTCGTGGTGGACGATGCTGACGCCGAACGGATTCTGCAGGAGTCCGGCTTCCGGGTCGACTGGGGCGCTTTCGGACGTCCCGTACGGCCGGCAGGGGATCGGCAGGTGACACAACTGACCACGCCTCCCGACTGCGACCTGCTGCTGGTGGACATCTTTGACCAGCGGGGCGCGGCACCCGGATGGCGGCAGGGATGGGGGACGACCCCGGGGGTGGTGTCCATCGAAAACGCCGCCGCCTGGGCGTCGGAGGCCGACCTGATTCTGTTTCCGACGCCGCTGCGGTCTCCAGAGGAGGTCCGGGCGCGCCTGCAGTCCGCAGGGGAGTCGGAGGCGGCTTTGACGGCGGCCACCGGTGAGCCCGCCGAGGGGGCGGGGAGGCGGGCGGCGCCGCGGATCCTGGCGGGAACCGAATACCTGATCCTGCGGAGGGAAATCCGGGAGGCAGCTCGGGAGAAACCGGACCGGGACCTGGACCTGCTGGTTTACCTGCACGATCCCCGGCAGCGGGCCACACTGGCGGCGGAACTTGCAGGCCTGCCCGGCTTGCGGGCTCAGGTCCCGGCGGCGCCGGTGCGGGAATTCCCGAGCCTGCTGGCCCGGGCTCACGTCTACCTGAGCGGGTTCGGAGTCAGTTTCTGGGAGGCGCTGGCGGTGGGTACGCGTCCGGTATGTTGGCCCGATACCGAGGCCCACCGCAAGGATGCCCTCCGTTTCTATCGGTGGTTGGGGCTGCCGGAGCCGTGGCTGATTTCGGCACCCGGAGAACTGGCTCCGTTGATGGAACATGTCCGCGGCTGGAAGACACTGCCCCGGCTGGAAGATGGCACAGCGCGAGTGGTCCAGGAACTGGCCCGGCTGGTGGCGAGCCAAGGGAGGGAAGGATGATCGGCCCTGGCAGCGTACTGGTCACCAGCATCTCCTCGAAGGTTCCGCTCCTGCAGGCGGTGCGGCGGGCCTTGGGGGATGTGAGCCCGCAGGGGAGGCTGGTGGGTGTGGACCGCGATCCCGCGGTGGTGGGACGGTGGTTCGTGGACGTCTTCCACCAGGCGCCGGATCTGGAAGCCTCCAGCTTCCAGTGGTGGCTCGACAGGTGTAGGGAGGACGGGATCCGGTGGATTGTCCCGACCCGGGATGGCGAACTGCTGCAGTGGGCGCGCTGGAAGCCAGCTCTGGCGGCGGCCGACATTCACTGCATGGTGCCGGAAGCGGATGTCGTCGAGAAGTGTCTGGACAAATTGAGGTTTCCCGAGGCGGTGGGATCGGAGGCCGGCGGGCTCGCGGTGCCGTATACCGGGACGGCGCCGGATCGTGAGGGAATCCCGCGCTGGGTGGTGAAGGAGCGTTTCGGAGCCGGTTCAAGGGGAGTCATCTGCGGGGTCTCCGCCGCTGAAGCCTTGGCCGCGGCCCCCAGCTTCCAGGCGCCGGTGTTCCAGGCATGGGTCTGCGGAGTCGAACTGAGCGCTGACCTCTATGTCAGCCGGCAGGGCCGGCCGCTGGGCTGTGTCCTTCGGCGGCGAGAGGTGGTGGTGCGGGGAGAGTCGCAGGTCACTTCGGTGGTGGAGGACCGGGACCTGGCCCGGCGGCTGATGGAACTGGCGTGCCGTCTGGGCGTGACCGGACACGCCGTCTTTCAGGTGATGGTGGAACCTTCGCAGACCGTCTGGCTGCTGGAGTGCAACTGCCGGTTCGGGGGTGCCTCGACGCTGGCTCTCGCCGCGGGTTTGGACTCCTTCCGGTGGTTCTTCGAGGAGACGCTGGGACGGGAGCTGCCGGTTCAGACGCCGGTGCTGGGGACTCCCGGCCTGCGGCAGGTCCGGTATCCGGCCGACCTGCTGCTGAAGGTGGAACCGGGGGAGGGCGGCTTCGGGGGGGAGAAAGCATGAACCGGCAATTGAAGCCTGAAGTGGAGTTCGCCGGCCGCCGCGTGGGTCCCGGCCATCCCGTGCTGGTGGTGGCCGAGATGTCGGCCAACCACCGCCAGTCGCTGTCGGTGGCCCGAGAACTGGTTCATGCTGCCCGGGAGGTTGGGGCGGACGCCGTCAAGGTGCAAACCTACACCCCCGACACGTTGACTGTCGCCAGCAACCGGCCCGAGTTCGTCCACGGCGGGGAGTCGTTGTGGGCAGGCGAGAGCCTGTATGAGCTGTACCGGCGCGCCTATCTGCCCTGGGAGTGGCACGAGGAGCTGAAGGAGCTGGCGGAAGGATTGGGGCTTCTGTTCTTTTCCACCGCCTACGATCCCACGGCGGTCCGTTTCCTGGCCGAGCTGGGAGTGCCTGCCATCAAGATCGCTTCCTTCGAATTGGTGGACACTCCGCTTCTGGAACTGGCGGCTGCCGTGGGGCGGCCTTTGGTGGTTTCCACCGGGATGGCCACTTTGACGGAAATCGAAGCGGCGGTGTCGGCGGTTGAGCGGGCCGGGGGGCGGGAGCTGGTCCTGCTGCAGTGCACCAGCGGATACCCCGCGCGGGCGGAAGAAATGAACCTGCGGGCAATTCCGGACCTGGTATCCCGGTTCGGGTGTCCGGTGGGACTGTCCGATCATACCCAGGGCGTGGAAGTCCCGGCGGCGGCGGTAGCCTTGGGGGCCTGTCTGTTGGAAAAGCACCTGACCCTGGAGCGGGGCAGGGGAGTGGACGGCGGTTTCTCGCTGGATCCGGAAGGCTTTCGGGCAACGGTGGCAGCGGTGCGCCGGGTGGAAGCGGCCTTGGGGGAGGCGCGCTACGGTCCGGAGAGGGGGGAGCTGCAGAGCCTGCAGTTCCGGCGTTCGCTGTGGGTCATCAGACCGGTCGAGGCGGGAGAAGCGGTCAGCTTCCTGAACGTGCGTTCGATCCGTCCGGCGGGCGGAATGCCGCCTTCGCTATGGCCGCAGGTGGCGGGGCGGCGCTTCCGGCGGGCGATCGACGGTCCGGCGCCGTTGCGGGAGGAGGATCTGGAGTAGAACCGGCAGCCCGCGGGAATCCTCACGGCGAACGGTGTCGAGGAAGCATCCACCGCTCATGCGGTTCCGTCCGGCCAAGTTTGGTCCGACGCGGAAGTAAGGGGTCGCCTGCAGCAGAGATTCCGTCAGGCGAGTGGGCTGATGAACAGCGTGATGATCGGCGGCTTCGGCGCTGATACCTTCGAGCCGAAAGCGGAAGGCCTCCCCAACGCTTCGTCAGGGTTATCCCACCAGGGGCTGCTTCCGTCTTTGCTGCGCGGTCGACGGCGTTTATTGCTGCGAAGAGTCCTCTGCATGCGACCCCAGTCTCCAGGGGCACAGGCATTTCTGTTAAGACTGTCACCGCAGAGCCACCGGCCGGAGCCTGTCAGAGGGAAGGGGATCCGAGGCCCAGCCGAGACGCGGCCTCACCGAGTGCCTGGTCCTGGGTCAGCAGCGGACAGTGCAGCCGGTCGGCAAGTTCCAGGTAGGCGGCGTCGTAGGCCGAGAGGCCGAACTGAGTCGCCAAGCTGGTCACGCGCCGGCGGCTGAGGAGCGACGTGTGGCCGTAACGCGTTACGGGCAGGGCCTCGAAAGCTGCCAGCGCCGGTGCCATGCGGGACTCGTCCATTCTTCCGCGGCGGACGGCCGTAACCAGCAGGTTCAGCATCTCATAGACCCAGATCTCGGGGGCGCAGAGGGAGTAGACGCCGGCCAGCGCCTGTTCCAGGACGCGATCTGCCAGCCCCGCCCCTTCGTCCGGCAGGAACCAGGCTCCCGACAGGGAGGCGTCCACGACGAGGTTCACGCCCGACCCTCATCCACCAACTGCTTCAGCGTTTCCGGCCCCGGCCGAGCCTGGGCCCGCAGGGCCCGGAGGCGGTCCAGAAGCGGGCTGTGCGCGAAGCGGTCGGTTTCGGTAACCACCTCGACGGGGGCCAGAACAGCGATACGACGTCCCCTCCGGGTGATGAAGACCCGGTCGCCCTTCTCGACCCGCTTAAGCAGTTCCGACAGCCGGTTCTTGGCCTCGAACGATCCGACCTCAAGCTCAAGCATACACAGTTAGCTTATCAAGCTGGCTTGTTATCCGTCAATCATGAACTTCAAAAGAAGTTGGTGAAGAGTGTTGGACGGCTTTGGCTCAGAGCTTTTCAGTGACCATCAACAGTGTGGTGCCCAGCCGGAAGGGCTCACCGTCGGGGGAGCCGAAGACCCCGCAGACCCGCAGACCCGCTTCCGCCAGGAAGCCGCGAAGCTCCCGCAGGCTGTAGACCCAGTGCAGGCCGCGGCGGCGGTTGATGCGGCCGTCCTTGATCAACGTGTACAGGGTCTCGACACAACCGGCATCGAGATCATACCGGTTCTCCTCGAGAAACAGGATGCCCTGGACCTGGCACCACTCCCGGTCCTTCAGGCGCGGCAGGATGGATTCGGCCGCCAGGCCATAGTCGAACGCGAAACGGGCGCCGGCCTTCATGGCGGCGCCCACCGACCGCAGAAAGGCCCGGGTGCCGTCCGGGTCCAGGTAACCGAAGCTGTTGCCGAAACAGTAGACGGCGTCAAAACCGGACCGCCAGGGAAGATCCCGCATGTCGGCATGGCGCCACTCGATGTCCACTCCGGCGGCCTCGGCGGCCGCCCGCGCCAGGGCCAGCATCTCCCCGGAACCATCGACGCCGGTCATCCTGCAGCCACGGGAGGCCAGCTCGATACAGTGCCGGCCGGCTCCACAGGGGACGTCCAGGACAGCCGATCCAGGCTGAAGGCCTAGTGTGCGCTGGAGGAAATCCACCTCGACGCGGGTAAGCTCCGGCGGGATGGCTTTGTTCCACAGCTCCACGATCAGGCCTTCGAAGAAATCGTGATGCCACTCCTGATCCATCTGTTCGCTCCCCGTCGCTGGGACGGCTAAACCCAGTTCCTCTCACGAAACGTGCGCAGCAGGCTGCAAAAACGGCTCATCTCTTCAGGGAGACCGATGGTGACGCGGCACCACCGGGTCAGGGGAGGAAACGGCCGTCCCACCAGCACCCCCTCCTGCTGCATCCGCCGGCTGAATTCCGCAACCTCGCCCGGGATGGCAAACATCACGAAGTTGGTTTCGCTGGGCATCGCCTCCAGGCCCAGGTCCGCCAGCGTCGCGGCCAGCATCTCCCGACCCCGGCGGTTGGTGTCCAGGCTGCGGGCGATGAACTCGCGGTCCTCCAGCGAATTTCGGGCAGCGCCCACCGCGATGCCGGAAACATTGAGACGGGTGCGGTCGGCCAACCTCTGCACCCGGGCAGGGGAACCCGCCAGATAGCCCAGGCGGAGACCCGCCAGGGCAAAAACCTTGGAAAAGGTTCGCGTCACCAGCAGGTTCTCGCGCCGAGGCGCTTCCGCCAACAGCGAACCGTATTGGGGACTCGACGCATAGTGATGGTAAGCCTCGTCCACCAGCAGTGTCACCCGGCGAGGGGCGCGGTCCAGCCAGGCCCGGATGGCGCGCTCGGGAGTGATGGTGCCCGTGGGGTTGTTGGGATTGCAGAGATAAACCAGAGCCGGCCCCGCGTGCCCGCCGGCGATCCTCTCCATCGCCGCCAGATCATGGCTGAAGTCGGCGGCCAGCGGTACCCGCCGGACCGGAATCCCCAGGCCCAGGGCATGGTGGGCCACCGCCTCGTAAGTGGGTTCCGCCGTGATCACCAGCAAAGACTCGGGGGGCAACAGATCCACGGCCAGGCGCAACAGTTCGGAGGAGCCGCAGCCCAGCAGGACCGCCTCCGGCGGGATTCCCTCCAGGGCGGCGATCCGGCGGCGCAGTTCGTCGGTCTCGGCGAACGGATAGCGGTGGCACTCGCTCAGGGCTTTCTCGACGGCGCTTCGGGCACGAGGGGAAAGCCCCAACGGGTTCTCGTTGGCGTTGAGACGGACCGGCCCGCTGTCCGGTATCGGACGTGCGGCAACTGTGGACAGCACGGAAAGGCTGGAGGCCGCTCCCGCCTGCAGGAAACTTCGTCGGTTCATGGGTCACCTCGGTGGAGGAGTTGTTGAGCGGGGAGTGTAGCCCAAACGGGGCTGTGGGTCACACGGGGGACTCGGATCCCGCGGATCCCGCGGATCACACGGATCACGCGGATCACGCGGGTCACACGGATCCGCGTTGGATTTGTGTTCCGCTGTACTCGCTGCGGGCAGGTTCCCGGCGCAGCGGCAGTGGCGTGATCCGCAGCGGGTCCGTCCCGCTCCGGTTGGCCAAGGCGTCAAGATAGGCCGGGAACCGGGCCAGGGCCATGGCGAAGAGGCGGGCGGCATCGCCCGTCCCGCCCATGCGGGCCTGGGCGACACCGAGGTTGTTGCAGGTTTCGGGAGTGCTCTGGAGGGCTTGTGCGCGTTCCAGCCACTCGGCCGCTTCCTCGTCGCGGTTCAGCAACAGGAGCAGCGTCCCCCGCTGGAAAGCCGCCCGCCAGATCAGATCCGGGGCGCCGGCAGGCAGGGCGGATTCGAAACGGTCAAGGGCCAGGAGCGCCGCCGAATACTGCTCCTGAAAGACATGGAACGCCACCATCGCCCAGGCGCATTCGGCTTCTCCGAGACCGGCTGCCCGCAGCAGCAGTTCCACCCGCTCTGGACGGTGCTTGGCCAAAGCGCGAGCACACATCCGCCGCTGCCGCTCCAGGTCCCGGGACAGGCTGGAAGGGTAAGCGTACTGCCGGTAAAGCGCCCGGCGAACCAGGACAGTCCTGGCCCCCGCTGCCACCGCGCGCAGCAGGAAATCATAATCCTCCGCCCCGTGCATCGACGGGTCGTAGCCCACGGACCGGGCAAACTCGGTCCGGAAGCCCGGTACCCCGACACCCGGCAGATAGTTGCGCTCGAAACACCGGACCAGATCGGACGGGCGGCGCAGAAACGGCGGTATGGCCAGGCGGCGCAGAAAACGACCGTCAGTCCCGTCGTAAAGTTCGATCTCGTCGAAGACAAGGTCTGCCCGCTTTCGTTCCAGATGTTCCACCAGCCGCCGGCAGCGTCCAGGCAGCAATTCATCGTCCGCATCCAGCCAGACGCCGAATTCGGTGCGCACCGCCTCCAGACCTGCCTGCCGCAAGGCCCCGAGCGTCAGGGAAGGATCAAACCGCAGGATTTCGATCCGCCTGCACGTCTGGCGGGCCAGCTCCGGGGTGCCGTCGGTGGAACCGTGATCCAGCAGCAGGATCCGGCAACCGGCCTCCGGTACGGCCGAAGCCACCGCACGGCCGATGGTGGCAGCCGCGTTGCGGGCGGGGATCAGGATGGTCGTGGTGGGGTTCAAAGGTTCAAAGGTTTAAAGGTGCAAAGGTCTGGTGGGTTTTGTTACAGGCCGGGGGGCCAGTCCGAGTAGAGCGGGATCACGGGAACCGAAGGAGCCAGCCCGGACAGGGTCTCCAGCATTTCGCCCTCGTAGGTGACCGACGAGAGAACCACAGCATCCACCTGGCGAAAGTCGAAACGCTCGGGACGGCTCACCGGAATCCCGCGCAGGTGGTCCGTCGGCCCGGAGCCGGCGAGGATCGCCCGGCAGTCCAGCCAGTCCGGCAGACCCCAACGCAGCAGCTCACGGCTGTGGCCGCCGGCGCCGAAGAGGGCGATCCGGCGGAATCCGTGATGCAGGCAATCAAGCAGGGCGCGCAGCAGCCGGCGGCAGAGAAACGGGTTGAAAGACGGCGAGACGGGCGGCAGGCGCCGCGGCAGGGGGTCGAGGCGGTTTCCGCCGCCGGCGGACAGCTCCCAGCCCGCGGCGGTCTCTTCGAACAGGAGGTCGCTGTTCCCGGGGTGCATGCCGTCCCCAGGCAGCTCCGGGAGGTTTGCCCAACTGCAGGAAGGCCATTCCCAGGGACACGAGACGGCCAGGCCCTGGTAGCGGGCCACCCGGACCAGACCGGCAGCCGCCACCGCGCCGGAAGGGGTCCGGGGGCGGATCACCAGACGGCGACCGGTTTCGGCGGCGTGAAGCACGGCGTACAGCAGCCGGAGACGTGCCTGATCGGTGTCGCCTGAAGGCGGCCCGAGCCATTGTTGCCACTGGCGGTCCTCGGCCTCCTCGGCGGCCGTAAAGAGCCGGCCCGCCAGGCGCAGGGTGGTGATGCGGCATCCCGGTTCCACCTCCTCGCGGCAATGGACAAGTCCCCACCCCTCCCGGTTGGTCACCGGGATGCCAAACTCGAAATCCCAGTTGCCGCCGAAGTGGGCGGCTGCGGAGTCGCGCTGCTCCTGGGGCGTCCGGCGGAAACCCTGGGCGTGGTCGAGATGGTAGACGTCCCCGAGGAACTGGATGGGGATAGCGCGGGCGGCGACGCCAAGAAAAAACTGCCAGTCCTTGGCCCGGGTGGTCCAGCGCACCGCCTCGTTGAAGCCGGTGGACCGGAGCCATGTGTCGCGGGCGGCGAGGACGAAGTCGCCGCCCGCGCCCAGATAGTAGGGTGGCGGCAGCCGTCCTTCGCCGGATGTGAGCTGGTGGCGGGGTGCTTTCAGTTCGGGCCACTCCAGGTGGGACGGCACGTCGATTCGGTGGGCGCGGTAAAAGACACCCGGCTGAAGCGGGCCGGTGGCGAGCCGGTCCACAAGCGAGTCGTCCAGCAGGATGTCGGCGTTGGTGACCAGGATCCAGTGGCCCCGGGACCGGCGGATGCCGGCGTTTTTGGCCGCCATCTCGTGGAACGCCATGTGGGGATTCAGCGTGTAGGCCTGGTGGACGGCGGGTTCCACCACCACCGCCCGGCCCCTGGGGAAAGCCGCCGTGAAGGCCCGGGCAAGCGGAGGACGGTCCGGCAGCGGGTTCCATTCGCAGAGGAGGTATTCCGCCGGGACGCCGGCCGCCGAAAGGAGCTTGAGGTTGTGGCGGGCGGTTCGCAGCAGGCGGTTTTCAAAATCCCCCCCGTAATCATCGTTCCTGCCGGTGACGACGATGGTGATCATGGGTGCGCCGGGACGGCGTCAGCTCCGGGTCCCCTCGCGCGGTCCTCTCTCGGCGTGTGCATTCGAACCGGCAAGGATGCCGCTGCAGATCCGCGCGATCTGGAGGCCCGCGGTCCCGTCACCGTAGACCGGTCGGGGAGTGCGCATGCGGGTGCGGACCTCTTCGTCCTCGAAGAAACGGCGAACCGCCTGCACAATGGACTCTTCGTCGGTGCCAGCGAGAACCGCGTTGCCGGCATCGATCCCCTCCGGGCGTTCGGAGACCTCCCGCATCACGAATACCGGGACGCCCAGGGTGGGGCACTCCTCCTGGAGTCCCCCGGAGTCGGTCAGGACCAGTGTGCTGCGGGACAGCAGAGAGCAGAGCAGGGGGTAGTCCAGAGGCTCCAGCAGGTGGATGCGCCGCTCATCCCGGAGAATCTTCTGCAGGGGCCTGCGGACGTTGGGGTTGGGATGTACGGGCCAGATCCACTGGAAATGGGGGAAATCATGGACGAGACGTTTCACGGCGCGGGCGATACGGCCGATGCCTCCGCCGAAGGACTCTCTGCGGTGGGCTGTGACCAGGGCGAGCTCGGCGGAGGCTCCCACTGCCAGCAGCTCTCCAACCGGCGGCGGCGGGTTCAGGGAAGACAGCGCTGTAGCCTTCAGCTTTTTGAGGGTCCACAAAAGGGCGTCGATGGCGGTGTTGCCGGTTACGGTGATCCGGTCTTCGGTGACACCGGCCTTCCGCAGCTCTTCAGCCGACCGGGCGGTGGGCGCGAAGCAGTGATCCGCCACCAGGTCGATGATGCACCGGTTGATCTCCTCGGGGAACGGCGCGAAACGGTTGTGGGTCCGGAGTCCGGCCTCCACGTGGCCGACCGGGATCCGCCGGAAGAACGCGGCCAGGGCCACCACCATGGCGGTGGTGGTATCGCCCTGGCAAAGAACAAGGTCCGGGCGAACCTCGGCGAGCAGTCGATCGACCGCCGTCAGGGCGCGGGCGGTGAAGCCGGCCAGGCTCTGGTTGTCGGTCATCAGGTCGAGGGAGTAGTCCGCCTCCAGCCCGAACCAGTCGAGCAGCGGGCGGACCAGGTCCCGGTGTTGGCCGGTGTTGCACAGACGGTGGGCGATCCCGGGAGTGGCAAGCTCCGCGAAGGCATGCGCCACCGGGGCCATCTTGATGACCTCGGGGCGGGTGCCGAAGAATGAGAGGACGGTTTTCATTACCCCCGATCTGCCCGCTGGGTGATGGTTTTGCAGCCTTCTGGCCCCCTCGAGCTTACAGGATGGCCGGCGGCTCATCGAGGGGCGGCAGCTTCCTAAGCGGAGAGCAACATTTCCGCCAGCCGGCGGCCGCAGTGGAAAGCCGCCAGCTCCTCCCGCCGGGTGGTGGCCAGCAGCCCGCTTCGGTCTGACACTTGCTCCGCCAGCCGGGCCAGAACCCGGCCCGCCTCCTCAGCTCCATGACAGGTCCAGCCGGCCTCGGGAGGCAGCAGGCGCGCCGGCGCAGTTCCCTCTGTCAAGAGTACGGCCTTGCCGCGGCACAACGCCTCCACCACCACGTGAGAACTGCGTCTCCGGTACGCAACGGGTTCATACAGTGCCAGCACGACGTCCATTTCGTCCAGCAGGGCTTCGTATTCGGCGGTGGAAAGGCGTTGCGGCAACAGACGGCCGCCCGGACCCAGCGGCAGGGATCCAAGTTCCGCGGTCACGCGGTCGCAGTCGGCGTCGGCGCCGTTTGTGACCGTCTGAATCGTGAAGGCGAGACGGTCGGAAGTTGTCAGATGCTGCACGGCCCGGATCACCTCGGGCAGCCAGGTGTACCCCTTCTCCCGCCGGGCGTCTCCCAGGTAGCCCACCCGCAGCAACCCCCCCCGGCGGCGTGGCGGCTCCGGAACCGGGTGCAAGGACACCGGGATCGGCAGGACCCCAACCTCCACCCCGGCCGCCTCCCGATGCTGGGCGGCCAGCTCCTCGGTGTCCGTCCAGCAACAGACCCTGTCCCGGTAGCGGGAGAGTGACCGGAGAGCCCGCACCCTGGTGCCGTCTTCCTGGGGAACATCGTGGCGCAGGAACAGGTGCCAGCGTGGTCCGGGCTCCCGCAAGGCAGTGACGAGGAATCTCGACAATGCGGCCAGGTCTTCATCCGAGATGTTGGGAATGAACACCTGGTCGGCGGTGCCGGCGCCTTCGGCATCCAGCACCAGGCGGGTTTGCCGCAGGAAGTGGGCACTGGTGCGGCGACCCCGGGGCAGATTGGGCAGCCCGAGATTGCGGCCCCAAAAGTCGTACCAGTAGACCGGGTACAGGCGCTCGGCCGCATCGAGTGTCACGGTCAGTTGGCGGTTGGTGCCGGCGACGGCCTGGGCTCCCAATTCCCGACTGCCCGCCAGGACGTGCTGGGCATAGTGATAGTGATGGCCCACCTCGGATTTCAGGGTGGGGTCGAGCAGGATGAATTTTGGACGGCGCCCGCGGCTGCGCCGCCGGCCTGCCGGTGGTAGAAACGGGCGCAGTTTGGCGAACTGTTTCTCCCAGCAAAGCTCGGTCTGGTGAGCCCGCCGGCAGTTTTCCACCAACCGCTGGTAGCGTTCGGTGCCGAAGACCGCCTCCGCTTCCCGCAGACCCTCCTCGAAGGCGCCCAGCGACCAGTCCTGCAACAGGATTCCGCAGTCGTAGGTCTCGATCACTTCCCGGCACTGCGGGTGGGGGCCGGCGATGGGGGGGACGCCGTCGGCGATGGACTCGAAGAACTTGTTGGGACAGGCATGCAGGGTGTCGAACGAGTCAGGGTTCCAACTGACCAGGGACCACGCGTACTCACGGCGCCGGGCAGCGAGTCCCCGGTTGTCCAGCAGTCCCTGGTACCGGAGGCCGTGTTCCCGGGCGGCCTTGCGGTCCCGCAGGATGGCGCAGGCGCGGTCCTGGTCGGGAAGACGTCCGTACAGGTCGACCTGAGGGCTGGCAGTCGAGCGTTGCACGAGGTAGCTGACGAAGTTGCGGTCCGCGCCCAGGGATCCCTGGAGGATCACCCTGCCGTTGCGGGCTGTCGAGGGTAGCGGAGGCTGGGGGTTGCAGGGGGCGGCGTTGTAGATCCACACCCCCGGGACTCCCTCCCAACGGAACAGCCTTTCGTAGTAAGCCCGCCGCTCCGGCTCCGGGTAAATGGCCAGCGAGATCCGGGACCGCAGGAGGTGGTGTTCCTCCCAGTGTTTGCTTCGGAGCGGACTCCCGTCGGACCCGCCAGGTAGCTCAGATGCTTGGTAGATGATGTACTTCGGCTGATGGGTTGCCTTGAGAACGGCTTCGAAATAGGTGTAGTGGGTGCAGACCAGGAGGTCCGGGCGCCAGGCGTCCAGCCAGCGGGCGGCGCTGGCCGCCCTGTAATCGTCGTACTGCAGCGGCGTCAGGACACCGGAGGAGGGGTTCCGTCCTGCCGGGTAACGGGACAGGTGCCCATCATAGATGGCCGCAAAGGGAATCTCCGGCCGGTGGCGGCGCATGTTGGCGGCCATCTCCTTCTCGAAGCTCCGGGAAGAAAGGATCACGAAATCCAGGCCCTGCGGCTCGAGCTGCTCGATGCCGATGACGGGAATTCCGGCGAATTCGGGTTGCGCGGGAATCTCCGAGGTGATGAGTGTGGTGATCTCGGGGCCGTGGTGGGCACGCCAGACCTCCAGCAGCGCCCGCGTGTGGGTGCCGGCGCCGTAAACGCCCAGACGCCGGAACCGTCTTGCCTTCGCGTAGGCCACCAGTTCCGGGATGACCGAGCCGATGGCGGCACGATGCTCGTCGATGGGCCAGAAGTGGTGGACGGCCAAGTCCGGGAACTGTTCGTCGCGGTCGGGGTGAGACTCCCAGCGCGGGGCGAAGACCCCGGCCGGCACGCGTGTTCGGCAGTGACGCACCAGGTCGCGGAGCAGGTAGACAATCTGGGGCGTCCCGTAACCCAGGGGCGTGTAGGACAGACAACCGATGCTTTCAATCATGGGTTTTCACAGGTTGTGGAGGGTTCTCGTCCGGTGCCCACAGGGGGATCCAGGGGATTTCGGGATGGCGGGAGAGCCAGTTCCGCCGCATGGCGGCTTCGTGGGTATGGGACGACGGGACCACCGCCTGGACCTCCGGCGGTACCGGCCCGCCGGCCGCGATGACGGGCCGCCCGAACCTGGGGCAGCCCGGCTTTTCGCTGACCACCAGTGCCACGACAGCCGGGCCGCCGAGGCCTTCCCAGATGGGCAGCAGCCTGGAGGTATGCTCCCCGACTCCGTAGAAGGCCACTGAGCGGTACCCTTGTTCGCGGCAGTGTTCGATGGCCCGGGCGGCCACGCGGCACAGGTTCGGCCAGGTGTAAGCGCTCTGGTCGGCGAGCAACCGCGCAAGGCTGGTCTTCTCTGAAGCGGCTTCGTCGCGTTCGATGCGGAGCGCCGCCATGCTGCGGTGCGACTCCTCTAGCAGTCGATGATATTCGGAGAACATCGGCTGGAGCGGCGCTTGCCGGACGGTGGGAGCGCCCCTGCCGCTCCCATAGCCTAGACGTTCGTTCAGCTCGATTCCCCCCAGCTCGCGAAAGAGAACTTCCGCCGCCTCCGACCAGTAGGCCGCCGTGTCCGAGATCCCACCGGACCAGGTCTTGGTCGACTGACCGAGGACCCGCTTGAGGGCTTCGGTCGCACGATGAGGGGACACATCAACTCCCGCCTTTTCGGCGACCGCCTGGGCATGTTTCCGACTGGGCCGGGTGAGGTCCTCGAATCGTATCCTCAGAACGCCGCCCTGGCAGTCCCAGTCGGCCATGGATCCGAACCAGCGCAGTAACTCCGGTCCACGATCGTGAAGGAACTCCACCAGTCGTACCCGCGGCTCCTCGATCCGCTTCCATGCCCAGTCCTCGCCTCTTCCCGGGCGTGAGAGAAAGCGCATCATCGAAACCAGCGCACTGCGCAGTTCCCGCTTGGTGAAGATGACCGAGGTGCCGGCGATCGCTGCGACCGTCTGGGGGTTGCAGGTCAAATGTCCCACCGCGAACTGGCCTTCGCGAACCAGCTCCAGGCTTTGCGCCAGCGGATAGAGCCTCCGGAACTTGCGGTACTCGGAGACCATTTCCGACACAGTCCGGTTGCGGTAGTCGTAAAAGCCATCATCGTTGATATGAACGCCCGTGTCGATGAGCCCCAACTCCTTGAGAAAGGCTGCCACCAGGTATGTCCCCGACTTGGGCATCGTAATAACCAGCACTCGCGGACGTCCTTCCAGGGAGACCGGGACGAACGACGGACGGCCGTCGACCAGGTAAACCGGGAAGTCGCCGGACAGCTTTGCCGGATCCTCCCCACCCGCGATGGTTCCCTCACTGTTCATAGTCCCACCTCCTCCACCCACCGCACCGTCTCCCGCAGGCCATCCCGCAACGGACGCAACCGGTACTCTCCCAGCGCCCGGCGGGCCTTTTCCACCGACAGACACTTCGACCGCACCCCAACATACCGGGAGGTGTCGTACCGGATCTCCTCCGGCCGGAAGCCCACCTCCTCGCAGATCAGGGCCGCGAACTCCCGGATCGTGTGCTCTTCTCCCGCCCCCAAATTGAACGAGTCCGAAACCTCCAGTTCCGCCAGCCGGTCCAGCAAAGGCAGGAAATCCTCCACGTGGATCAGCTCCCGCCGCTGGAACCCGTCGCCCCATAGCACCACCGGCTCACCCAGCTTCCGGCCCCGCAGGATCTTGCGGGCCAAGTCGTAAATGAAGTGCGGCGGCCGCCCGTCCCGATGGTAGTCGGAGCCGTAAATCGTCGAAGGTATGGCGTACAGGTACCGTAACCCGTACTGCCGGTGCAGGGTCTGGAGTCCCACCAGCAGCATGCGCTTGGTCATGGCGTAACCGTAGAACCGTTCGATGGGCAATCCCCGCAGGTAGTTGTCCTCCACCAGTTCCACATCTTCGGCATAGGCCACGCTGGTCCCCAGGGTGATCATCTGGGCCTGAGGCTGACGCCGGGCCCAGAAGGCCAGCACGTTGGTGTTGATCCGCTGGTTGACGATCCACTGCTCGCCGCCGTGGGTCGCACAGAACTCGCCTGCCCGGGTCCAGGCGGCCAGATGGTAGATGCGGTCGAAGCTCTCCGCCGGGTCCCAGTCTTCCAGCCGGACCCGTGTCAGATCGACTTCCCGGGAATCCGGCGCCACGACGGTGTGACCCTGCCGGTGCAGGCGGCGGACCAGATGCCGTCCCACAAACCCGCTGGCCCCGAACACCAGAATCCTCATCGCCGCTTAAGGAAGGAACTCCGCCGCGCTGTCACGCCGCGACAGAATGGGATCGCGGACCGGCCACCAGACCGCCAGTTTGGGATCGTCCCAGCGGACGGTGAACTGGTCGGCGGCGCCGGTGTAGTACTCGGACTGCTTGTACGAAAAAATGCAGGTCTCGCTCAAACACAGGTGGCCGTTGGCGCACCCGGCAGGCACCAGGATCTGCTGCCGGTTGCGGTCGTTGACGGCGAATGCCTGCCAGTTCAGATAAGTGGGCGAATCCGGCCGCATGTCGGCGACCACGAAGTAGATCGCCCCGTACACGCACTGGATCAGCTTCCAGGTTTTCCAGTCGCCGTGCAGGCCGCGCAGGACACCCTTGCGGGACACCGAAACGTCGTCCTCCACAAACACCAGGGGAGTTCCGTCCGCCCTGGTGAAGCGATATCGGTCGGCGTGAAAGGTCTCGACGTACTCGCCGCGAAAGTCGTGAAAGACCGTCGGCTGGATGATCTTCAGATCCCGGATGCGAGCGGATTCCTCAACCTTCATTGTGGTTGCTCTCCCGTGGCAGGCCGAACCGGTGGCGGTGCATCCTGAGGAAAGCTTCGGCTTCCCCCAGGGTCTCCTCGGTGCCGATGTCCAGGAATGGAGCGCACGTTTCCACCACGGCGATCCGTTGGTGTGGCACCAGAGCCGGAAAGACCTCGGTCTCGAAACTCAACGGCAAAGTTGGGGGAAAATCCCGCAGGAGCTGGTGGCGGTACACATAGATGCCGGCATTGACCAGTCCCCGGCCAGGACGCTTCTCCCGAAAACCGGCCAGAGTGCCGTCGGCTGCGGTCTCGACGGTACCGAACCGGGATGCATCCGGTACCCGGACCGCCAGCAGAGCCCCGTTGCAGGAAGCATCGTCCAGCGCCCGCCACAACGGCCGCAGGTCGGCCAGGACTAGGGAATCCCCGTTGGCCACCAGCCACGCTGCCGGCGCCGGCCGGGCATCCGAAGTCACGCAGTGCAGAAAGGCTCCGGCGGTGCCCAGTGGACGGGGCTCGGCGCAGCACCGAACCCGGATCCGTGGGTGCGTGAAACTGTCGAAGTGCGCCTTGACCACCTCCGCCAAATACCCGGTTGAGAGCACGAATTCGTCCACCTCTCCCGCCTGGTGGATCCAACGGACCACCCATTCCACGAAAGGTCGTCCCGCCACCGGGGCCATAGGCTTGGGCACGCCGGCCAGCCGATGCCGGATCCGCAGGCCGAGGCCACCCGCCAGGATCACCGCCCTTCTTGAGGTCATCACACATTCCCATAGCGGGTGTTGCGCAGGATGGTGTAACCCTTGATCAGCTCCCGAATCCCCCGGTCCAAGTCCCAATCCGGCCGAAAGCCGGTCGCCAGCAGCCGCTGGTTGGAAACGATGTAGTCCCGTTTGTCCGGGTCCTCGCCGATCGGCGCCTCGAGGTAAACGAACTGCGGCAGATGACGGCGGATGAGAGCGCAAAGTTCCAGCTTGGAGAGGTTGGCGTCCTCCAGCCCGATGTTGTACGGGCGGCCCTTCATGCTGTCGAAATGTTCGAGAGCGAAGACGAAAACCCTGGCTACGTCCCGGATATGGATGTAGTTGCGCTTGAAATGCCCTTCGAAGACGATCACCGCCCGATCATGGACCGCCCGGTAGACGAAGTCATTGACCAGGAGGTCGACCCGCATCCGCGGCGACATCCCGAAAACCGTGGCCAGGCGGAAACTGATGCTGTTCTCCCGCTCCATGACCAGCTTCTCAGCCTCCACCTTGGTCACGCCGTAAAGCGAAATGGGGCGCAGCGGGGTTTCTTCCGTGCAGAACCGGTCCTTTTCCCCGATGCCGTAACCGCTGTTGGTGACCGGCAGCAGAATGGGTTGGCTGGCCGAGGCCAGACGGCACAGCAGGGCAACGGCATCCTGGTTGATGGTACGCGCCGCCACCGGATCCGCCTTGCAGGCCGGCGCGCCCACCACCGCCGCCAGCGGGATCACCGCGTCGTGGCGGGCCACCAGCTTCCCCATCAGGGACTCGTCGCGGCAGTCCCCACGGACCACCTCGAAGCGGTCGTCGTGACAGCAGTCGGTGAGCGAGGACTGGTGGAAACGGAAATCATCCACCACCGTGACCGAATGACCCGCGCGCAGCAGTTCCGGAACGAGCACTGAACCGATGTAGCCGGCACCGCCGGTGACCAGGATCTTCATTGCCGGACCTCAGGAATGGACGATGGTACTGCCGGGGGCGTTCATGGAGAAGGAAATCTCGTAATGCCCGCGCAGGGCGGTCCGCACCGACTCCTGCCGCTCTTTGGGGACAAAAAACGCCATGAAGCCGCCACCGCCGGCTCCCAGCAGCTTGCCCCCCAGTGCTCCGGCATCCATGCCGAGCTGATACATGTGATCGATCCTGCCATTGCTGACCTCGGACGCCAATGAGCGCTTCTCCAGCCAGCTTTCATGCAGAAGCCGGCCGAATCCGCTGAGCGGGCCGTTGCCGGTCAGGACATTATGGGCCCGTTCCACCAGGCGGTACATGCGCAGCAGGTTTTCACGGATCCGCTCCAGGCAGTTCAGTTTGCACTGTTCCAGCGCAGCCGCCCGGCGGGTGATCCCGGTAAAAAAGAGCAGGATCGACTCTTCGAGCTCCCGCTGCCGTTCGGCTGTGAGGGTGATCCGGTGGACGTTGAAACCGCCGCCCGGCTCGAACTCGATGACGTTGAGACCACCGAATGCGGCGAAAATCTGGTCCTGCCATCCCACCGTCTCCTGCATGACGTCCCGTTCCAGATGAATCGCCAGCCGGGCCAGGGCGTCCTTGGCGATGAATTTGCCGGTAAAGGCGGACAGGGCGTTGGCCAACCCCACGGTAAAGCTGGAAGAGGAGCCCAGACCGGAAAAGGCGGGCAGGTCCGCGGCCAGCGAGATTTCGACGTCCTTCTCGAGGCCGAAGTGCCTCAGGATCTCCCGGAACGGACGGTGTTCGATCTCTTCGATGCTGCGGACACATTCGGTGCGGCGATAGGCCAGCCGGATCGAATAGTCGAACAGCTCCGACGGAAAGCGGGTGACGCAGTGGTAGATGTACTTGTCGATGGCGGTTCCCAGGACGGCGCCCCCCTGCTCCCGGAAGAACTCCGGGAAATCGGTGCCGCCGCCGAAAAAGCTGATGCGCAGCGGAGTCCGGCTGATGATCATGGAAGGCTGCTCCAGGTTCCGGGCACGCTTCGCCCCTCTCGCTTACAGGCCAGGCGGAATCGAAGGACCGGAACCCGAGTCCGTCCACCCCCTCCCAGCAAGGTGGTCCCTGCTGAAAAGAGGGAATGTCGGATGGCGGTCTCCCGTCACAGAGGACCCTCCCCAGCGTCCAGTCACCCCGCCTCTCCCGTGCCAGTATCGCGCGCCGGGGCGACACGCCTAACACATCGTCGGCTTCGGGATCGGAGATTAGGCTGGAGGGGAAAAGCTATACACTTTGAAGGGCTTACGACGCCTGGAGGCTGGTGCGGGTGGGCGCTGTCAGCTCCCGCGCCAGCGGCGCGGGTCGAGGAGTTCAGGCTCCAGGGGGGGCAGGGGATCGAGTCTGCCGGCAATGCGGGCCTTGCCCGGACGGCGTTCAACCGCCAACGCCTGCAGCAGTTCTCCCTCGGAACGGACGCCGACCAGCACCGTGGAGAAAGCGGGATGGCAGAGGACGTATGACAGGGCCGCTTCCAGCAGCGTGCTGCCCTGGCGGGTCAGCCGCGCTTCCAACCCCTCAACGGCTTCCCGCAGCCAGGCCAAGTCCGGCGGCAGCACCCGGGCGCGCGGGCCCAAAACGCCCTTTAGCAGCGCGGAACGTCCCACCACCGCCGTCGAGCCTGCATCCAGGCCTCCGAGGAAAGGCTCCATCCTCCGGTCCAGCAGGTTGAATGGCAACTGGATGGCCGCGACCTCCTGGAGGCTTGCCGCCCGCCGGGCCGCCTCGAGCTCGTAAACGGTCACTCCGATTGCCCGCAATTTGCCCTGGTCCCGGGCCCGGACCAGCTCCTCCAGCCCGGTACCGGCCTCGAGCTGGCCGGCCGTCGCATTGTAGAGCTGGACAAGATCGAGGCAGTCCGCCGACAGGGCCCGCAGGCGGTCGTCGATCTGCCGCGGGAGGGATGGAGGATCGGGCCACACCTTGGTGGCCACGTAGACCCGATGACGGCGTCCTCTGAGGGCTTCCCCGATCAACCGCTCGGCGTCACCGTACGTGGGAGAGGTGTCGATGAAGTTGATGCCGGCATCGAGCGCGGCGTCGAGCAGTCGTAGGGCCTCCCGGCGGTCGGGGACCGGGAGTTCGCCGGGAAAAAGGAAGCCGTAACGCGTCGCCAGACCGGCTGAGCCCAGGCCCAGCCGGGAAACCTGCCAGTCCAGTCGGCCGAATTTGCGATACTGCATGAACTTCGGTTCGCCGCAGGGTAGGTGTCCCGGCTTCGGGGACGGGTCAACAGAGGGTCCAGCCGCCGTCCACCAGGAGATTCTGTCCGGTGACCCATGCCGAGGCATCGGAGGTCAGAAACACCGCCGCGCCTTTCAGGTCGTCGGGTCCGCCCATGCGCCGCAACGGGGTGCGGGCGGTGTAGCGATCCACAAAATCCGCCTGCTGGGCGGCCCCCAGTCCGCCGGGACTGATGCAGTTTACCCGGATCTCCGGCGCCCAGCGGACTGCCAGATAGCGTGTCATCTGGATCAGTCCCGCCTTGGAGACGCCGTAGACCAACGGGCTGTCCAGCCCGGAGGTGCCGTACAGGGAGGGATCGGCAGCAACCACACCATAAATGCTGGCCACGTTCAGGATGACCCCGGAACCGGCCTCGCGCATCACCGGCGCCGCCTCCCGGCTCAGCAGCATGGCGGCCGTGAGGTTGATGCGCAGGATGGACTCCCACTCCGCAGGGGCCACGGCCTCGAGAGGCTTCAGCAGGTTGACGCCGGCATTGTTCACCAGGATATCCAGACGTCGGTGGCGTCGGGTGACGGAGGCCACCAGCCGGCGGGTCGAGTCCGGGTCTCCCGGGAGCAGGACCTCGCCTTCCACATCCAGCCCTGCCGCGCGAAAGCTGGAGGCGGCCGCGGCGGCCCGTTCCAGGCAGCGTGAGGTCAGAACCACTTTGGCGCCGGCCTCAGCCAGCCCCTCCACAATCTGGCGGCCGCAACCGGAGCCGGTACCGGCGGTCACCAGGGCGACCCGGCCCGACAAGTCGAACAGCTCCTTGATATGTCGGGACATCGGTGGGAAGTGTACTGGATCGCGGCCGGTGGGACGATCCCCCGACCCGACGGCGTGTCCGACCGGCCAAAATCCCTGCCGGCTCAGCGGACAAAAAATAGGCCGAACTTGAGATATGCCGTTTCCGGCATCGCCGGCAGCACCGGATGGTCGGGAGCCGCACCCCGCCGTTCCAGAAGCTGGAGCCGGCGTCCGCAACGGGCGGCGGCTTCCGTGACCGCCCGAAAGAACTCCTCCTCCGGGAGATGGTAGCTGCAGGAAGCGGATGCCAGGATGCCGCCGGTGGACACACAGCGCAGCCCCAGTTCGTTCAGCTTCCGATAAGCCTTCCAGGCTCGCGGCAAGTCCTTGCGTCGCGGAGCAAAAGAGGGCGGATCGAGGATGACAACGTCGTAGGTACGCCCCTTCGCCGCAGCGTCCTGCAGGAAACCAAAGACATCGGAGGCCACAAACTCCACCCCGTCCAGGCCATTGAGCCGGGCATTGGCCGCCGCCAGCTCCAGCGACGGCGCCGATGCGTCCACCGCGGTCACCGCCGCGGCACCGGCGCGCGCAGCGTGCAGCGCGAAGCCTCCGGCGTGACAGAAGCAGTCCAGCACCCTGCGGCCCTCGCACAGCCGGGCGACAGCCTGCCGGTTCAGCTTCTGGTCCAGGAAAAAGCCGGTCTTTTGCCCTTCCAGCAGATCCACCTGGTAGCGCAGGCCGCATTCCTCGATTTCGATCGGACCATCCCAGCTTCCGGACAGGACCCCCTTGCGTCGCGGGAGTTCCTCGTAGTCACGCAGTCCCACCTCGTTGCGCTCGATGACGGCCTTCGGCCGGTACAACCTCACCAGAGCCGCCACCACCGTGTCGAGCCAGCGGTCCATGCCCGCGCACAGAGCCTGGACGACGAAGTATTCTCCGTAGCGGTCGACGATCAGCCCGGGGAGGAGATCGCTTTCGCCATGAACCAGGCGGTACGAGCTCTCTCCAGGCAACAGTCGCTCCCGCAGCACGGCGGCCTCCCGGATCCGGCCCACGAAGAAAGCTTCATCGAGCTCGGTTTCGGGGGAGGCTCCCAACAGCCGTGCGGAGATCAGCGAATGGGGATGGTACAGCGCCAGGCCCAGCGAACGCCCTCCAGCGGTCAGCACCTCCACGGTCTCACCCGGACCGGCGGCGGGGTGCGCCTGCACCTCATTGGAGAATACCCACAGATGGCCCGAGCGCAGACGCCGGTCTTCGCCGGTTCTGAGCACCAACGCCTCCATGGCGGGCCAGCATAGCACGGGGCAGGATACGCGGCGTCCCGCCCCAGAGCGGTCCCGACCGCATGCGCCCCGCACGGTGGGACAGGGTTCTACTGCCCCGCCACCGGCACCGTGGCGAACTGCGAAACGCCGCCTACCAGCCGGTTCTGGATCATTACCGCCGACAGCCCCTGACCCTGGACGCGGAGGGTTCCCTGGAACGACGAAAAGTCCACCTGCCGATCCCATTCGATTTCATCGATGAACTGTGGGCTCTGACCGAATCCGGGCACCTCCAGGGCGGCCTCCGCGATCACCTCTCCGGCTCCGTTCACCAGTTGGGCGGGATAAACGGCGTCCTCCTGCCGCAGGTTCTGGAGAGCCACTCCCGTGCGGATATTCTGCGGCAACCGGGTATCCACCGGGCCCCCAAAGCCCTGGGAGAACTCCGGACCCGCCTGCACGCCCGCCAACCCGAACGCTCCGCCGAAGACGATCACCCCGTTGAGGGCGGTGTCGGAGGTGACAACGACCGATCCCACCTGCAGGGCACCAGTGCCCGATGTCTCCAGCACCAGGACACCGCCGGGAGCGACCTCCACCACCTGGTCCAGCGGCTGTCCGCCGAGCACAAACGGGTCGCCCTGGGAAGTGCGCCCGAGGATCCGCGCGTTGGCGCTGAGGGTGTCGTCGAGGTTGAACAGGAAGATCTGGCTGATGAAGCCCTGCCCATTGCCGAACTGGGGAAAGTGGAGGCTCAGCGAAAGATCCTCTTCATCGTTGATCCGGACTTCGGTGGTGGTCACCGCGCCGAGAGTCGCCCCGCCGGCGGGATCGCTGAGCACCACCTGGAAGGTCTCGATGCCCTCGAAGCGCTGGGGCTGCTGGGCGGGTTCGTCCAGGATCTGGATGGGGATGAACTTGGTGCCGCCCTCACCGTCGGCGAACGTCACCCGTCCTGCGGCGGCCACGTAATCCTCACCCGCGGTCGCCGTTCCGTCGGCGGTGTTGAAAGCCGCCGAAACCTCTCCATCCGTCCCCCCCGTCCGGCGCACGCCGATCTGAATGATGTCTGCCGACTCGGCGACCTCGATCTGGGCCTGCGTCAGTTCCAGCACACCGGGTTCCGCCTGGGCGGGTGGGGTATACGTCACCGTCAGGAGAGGCTTTCCCGCGGCTGCCTCCCGGCTGTTGAAACGCTTGGCGGTCTGGCTCACCGCCTCGTTGCCGATCACCGCCCAGCCGAAGTTGGAAGCGGGATTGTTGACCCACCCCTGAACGTCATCGATCAGGCCCTGGGATTGCCAGGTGTAGTCGCCCACCGCACCGACGGCGGTGGTGGCGGAGGCGGCGGCCTGAAAGTCACCGCCGGCGTTGGTCCAAAACGAAGTGTTGAAGAAGTTGTGCAGCCAGGTAGCGTCACCGGTCGTTGCCGGCGCCCCGGCGCCTTCCTCACCGCCGGCGTTCGAGGTCCCTTCTCCCCAGTCCCGGTTGAGGCGGTGGAGCGAGATGTTCTGGTTGGTATTCTGAGCGGTCCGGCTCATTCGCAGCCGCAGACTGACCGCCGTGACCGTCGAACCGGCCGGGATCTGGTTCAGATCGAAAGCCAGGACCCCCCGGTGGATCCGATTACCGGCGTTGGGGCCGGTCCGGCCCGAGAAGAAGGCATCGCCGGCGCCGTTGCTCAGGTTGCCGGTGCTGGTCTGGTAGAGAGTATTGTCCTTGGACGGATTCAGTTCAACGGTAACCGGATTCTGGGCCACCACTGACACGCCCAGCAACAGCAACGCCGTACAGGCAAAAATGCAGACAGTCTTCATGGCTGCAGTCCCTCCGTAGATGGTCTTGCGAATTCCCCGGTTTGACGGGTTTGTATTGATTGAGGACATTATTGCTGAAGAGGGTTCATGAGCTGGGGAAAAAATCCGGCCGGCGGGCTGTCGCAGAGCGTGCGGTCTGTGTGGATCCTGGAGGCAGCACGGATCTCGCTGATCAGGGATCAGCGCGGATCACAGGGACCTCACGGATCAGTGGGCATCGCGAAGATTCACAACAGCGAGGGTTTCGGGCTATCTTGAGTCCTGATGCTCATCCGGCGAAGAGGACTCTGGATTTTGGCGATAGCGGCCGGTTGGTCGGCGGTGCTGGCCGGACTGGGAGCCGCCGATGTGACGGTCCGAGGAGACGCCCAGTCCCTTGCAGCCTGCAGCCGTCTGGCCTGGGCGCCCCAGGAGCGGATTCCGGTGTTCGATGCCCTCACCGCCCCCGACACGGAAGGAGCAAGGAACAGGCTGGAAGCCTTGGATCGGCTGGTCCGGCGCATCACCGAGGAGCGGTTGGGCCGGCGGGGACGTCCCCTGGAAGCCGGACAGGCGCCCTGTCTGGTCAGTTACACCGTGTTTCAGGAACTGGACCTGGACATCGCCCGTCATGGAACCGGAACCATTGCACCCCGGTCCTCCGATCCGGTAGGCGGCGGCAACCCCGAAGCGGGTCCCCATTCGCGTCTCAAACAGCTCGCCACCTTCACGCTGATCATCCGGCCTGCCGACAGCGACCAGATCCTGTGGCAGGGCGAGCTGAAGGAGCCCGTGGGGACCGCCAAAGAGGTACCCAGGCGGCTGGAACGCATCGTCCGTCGCGTCGCCGACGAGGTGCCGCCCGGCTGAACCGCCGGCTTGCCCGCGGCACGGCCGGCGTGAAACAATCTGCGCCCGAGGACGCAATCACTCCATGGCTGTTCCCTACCTGGCCTGGAAGACTGCCGACGGTCAAGAGAGCCGCTTCGAGATCGACCGGGACGAGATCTCCGTCGGCCGACTTACGGAGTCGGACGTGGTGTTGGCCAATCCTTACGTCTCACGGCGGCACGCACGAATCGTCCGGCGCGAGCAGCATTACTATCTCCAGGACCTGAACAGCACCCACGGCACATTTGTGAACGGGCGGCGGATCTCGGAGCAGCGTCTGCGTGACGCGGACCGCATCTCCTTCGGCCGGGACCAGGTGGAAATGCGCTTTTTCACCGGTGAGCGGTCATTGCGGGGCCTGGATGCGCCGCTGGGGGACACCGATCTGGAAAAGTCCGTGATGCAGTTGACTTCGGTGATTCCGCTGCCGGAATCGGAGTCTTCCCACCTGGAGAAGATTTCCCACATTCTTAACTTCCAGTACCAGTGGGAGAAGAGCTTTTCGCCGGAGCGGACGTTCCAGCAGATCCTGGAGGCTGCTTTGAAACTGAGCGGTGCCGAGCGCGGTTTCATCCTGCTCAAGACCGTTCCCAGCTTCAAGTATGTGGTCGGCATGAACGGGCAAGGCGAGCTTCTGGAGGAGTCGGACTTCCGTACCAGCCACTCGGTGGTGCAGGAGGTGCTCGAACGCGGTCAGCCGGTGTTGATGACCGAGGACATCGACCAGGCCTTCGCCCTGCAGCAGAGCATTCTGGCCATGGATCTGCGGGCGGTGGCCTGCATGCCCCTCAAATGGATTTCCAGCACCTCCGACACGCCGGAAGTCAGGGGGATTCTGTACCTGGACTCAACCCAGACCATGCATGCTCTGTCCGGGCTGGACCAGAAAATCCTCAACAAGCTGGCGGTGGAAGCCGCCAATGTGTTCGAGAAGCTGGAACTGATCCAGGCTTTCGAGGAACGCAAGGCGCTGGAAAAGGAACTGGCGCTGGCGCAGGAAACCCAGAGCACCCTGCTGCCCCAGCAGCTGCCCGCGGTGGAAGGTTACGAGATTACGGCCTTCAGCCGGCCCACCCGCCATGTGGGAGGCGATTTCTTCGATTTTCTCCCCCGGGAAAACTCGGCGGTGACCGGCGTGCTGGCGGATGTGTCCGGCAAAGGGATTTCGGCTGCGCTGCTGAGCTGTCTCGTACAGGGTGCCCTGCAGATGGAGTGCCGGTCCGGAACGCCGCTGCAGGCGTCGGTCACCCGGGTCAACCGTTACCTGTGCGAGAAGTCCCAGAGCAACCGGTTTGTCACCCTGTTTCTGTTCAGCCTTGATGGCCGCGGGTGCGGCGAGTACATCAGCGCCGGGCACAACCCGGCCTATGTCTACCGTGCTGGCCGCCGGGAAGTCGAGGAACTGGCGGCGGGCGACCTCATCCTGGGGGCTTTCAGCTTCGCCACCTATACCGCGCAGCCGCTGGTGCTGCATCCCGGCGACGTCATGATCGCCTACACGGACGGGATCACCGAAGCCATGAACGCGCGGGATGAGCTGTTCGGCGAGGAACGGCTGGTGGAAATCATCAGGACCTGGGCATGGGAAGGCGGCAAGGCTCTCGAAGACCGCGTGCGGGACGCCATCTCGGACTATACGGGCGGTACCGACCAGACCGATGACATGACCATGGTGGTGGTGCAGAAGCTTTGAAGGGTTTATTTGAAGGGTTTAAAGGTTTAAAGGTTTAAGAGCGTCACCCGCAATCTCGCAACCCTGCAACCCCGCTACCCCGCTACCTCGCTACCTCGCTACCCCCCGACAATGACCGCCACCTCCCACGGCGCCAGCGAGATTGTTGCTGCGGCGGCCACCGGTCGCCCGCTGAGCAGCTCGGTTCCTGGACCCCCACTGTAGGGGAATGTTTGTTCCTGGGCCGTATAGTTCAGGTACACGTGTACCGGCGATCCGTCCTGCAGGCGCCCGTGGCGGACGGCTACCCGCGGCGGCAGGTCCTGGTCCGGGCCGCGCAGCCCCGCAGCTTCCAGCTCCTGGAGCAGGACCGCCCGCTGCAGTTCATCCGAGAGAAAGGTGCCCTGGTATGTGAAGGTTCCGCTGCCGTAGCGATTTCGGGTGATGGCCGCGAAACGGCCGAAAAACGGATGGTCGTACCGGGCCACCACTTCGGCAGTGTCGGGAACCAGAAACTCCGCCCACACCGAAACCTGGTTTCCCTCGCCCACGCCGAAGGGATCTCCGGCCAGCGCCAGCGGCCGCTTCAGGTTGGAGAACTCCTGGTAGCTGAAGCCCGCCGCTTCCCGCAAAGGTCCCGGCGCCAGAGTCCAGCGCACGGTGCTGAACTCGTTGCAGAAGCCGCTCTTGAAGGACATGACAAGCCTCCCGCCGTTCCGGACGTAGGCCGCCAGCCGCTCCAGCAGAGCGTCGTCGGCAATGTAAAGGGGCGGCACCACGATCAGCTTGTAGGGGGACAGGTCTTCGGTGTCCGGGAAGATGAAATCGACGCCCACGTTGAGCCGGTACAACGTCCGGTACAACTGATGGAGGACGGTCATGTAGTTTACGCGGTCGTCGAACGGCATGAACTCGATTCCGTGAAAGGAATCGATGCTGTACAAAATGGCCACGTCGTTACGGCGCTGCAGGTTGACCAGCCGGGGACCGAATCGCTTCAGCTCCTGGGCGATACGGGCAACCTCCCGGTAAGCCCGGCTGGGCTGGAGATCGTGGGAGAGGACCCCCTTCCAGTAGGTCTCCTGCCCGTAGTGCAGCGAGTGCCAGTGCCAGTAGGCCACCAGGTTGGCGCCGGCTGCGATGTGGGAATACACGTTCAGGCGGAGTTGCCCGTCGTAAGGAGGGAACTGTTGCCTGGAATCCCACCCGATGGTCTGGGCGTTGGTCTCCGTCACCAGGTAGTTCTGCCGTTTCAGTGATCGGCAAAGGTCGCCCGAGAGGTGGATGGATTCGCCATCCAGATCGTCCTGTACCGGGTGGTAGGGATTGACCGCGGCGACATCCAGATGGCGGGCGATGGCCGGCTGGTCGATGCCGGTCCGGACGCCGCCCACGAAGTTGTGGGTGATGAACTGGTCCGGGCGCCGGTATTCGTTGACGATTCGGGCCTGCCAGGCCAGAAAGTCGGTGACCAGTTGGCGCTGATGGCGTTCCCACTCCAGCTTGTAGCCTGGGTTGAGGATTCCGTCGCGGGGAGGCAGCTCGTCCCAGTCGTTGACAAGCTGCCCCCAGTAGACAAAGCCCCAGATCTCGTTCAGGCGGGAAACGCTGCCGAACTTGCGCTTGAGGCAATCGACGAAGCTCAACTGGACATTGCGCCCCGCCGTCCCGTAGGAGCCCGTCTCGTTGTCGACCTGGTAACCGATGACCGCCGGGTGGTTCCGGTAGTGCCCAACCACCTGGCGGATCACCCTTTCGGCGTAGAAGAGGTAGGTGGGATGGGTGATGTCCATGTTCTGGCGGGGGCCGTACCAGGCCTTGTCTCCTTTGAGGTGGGTGACAAGGATCTCGGGGTGTTTTCGGTAGAGCCAGGGGGGGATGGAGTAGGTGGGGGTGCCCAGGATGACCTTGATCCCCGCCTGGTGCAGGCGGTCGATGATGCGATCCATCCAGGCAAATTCGAACTGGCCTTCCCGGGGCTCCCAACTGCTCCAGGTGGATTCCCCCAGGCGCACCACCGTCAAGCCCGCTTCCTCCATCAGCCGGACGTCCTCCTCGAGCCGTTCATACGGCATGTACTCGTGGTAATAGGACGCCCCGTAAAGAACGGTATCCCAGGTGGGTGCCGCCTGGACCGCACCCAGACAGACCAACCCCATGGCTGCCGGAATCCACACAGTGCTCATGGTGACCTCCTCGAGGGTTCAAGAAGGTTCAACGTTTCGGGAACTTCAGCTCCTCCAGCCGCTGAACCAGATCCTGTCCGGCGGTGGCGGGCTTAACCTCCCTGTCGATGTGGGCGATCACTCCCGCGCGGTCGATGAAGAACGTCCACCGCTGCGCGAAATTGCCCGATTCATGCAAGACTCCGTATGCTTTGGCCACGGACTTGTCCGGGTCGCTCAGGATGGGGTAATCGAGATCGAGGGATTCGGCAAACCGCCGGTTCGTGTCGGCGTCGTCCACGCTGACCGCAAAGTAGGCAACATCGAAAGCTTTGAGTTCCTGGCCGCTGTCACGCAGCGACTTGCACTCGGCGGTTCAGCCGCCGGTGAAAGCCTTGGGGAACCAGGCCAGTACCACGGGCTGGCGTCCAATATAATCATTCAGCCGGTGGACCCGGCCGTCGGAACCCTGCAATTCGAAGTCGGGAGCCGGGCTCCCCTTGTCCGGGGCGGCGCCGAGCGCCAGTGCCGGAAAAGCAAAAGCGGAAAGAGTCCAGTTCAGCCACCGCATACGCAATCCCTCCTCCAGTCGGGAAAAATCTGCCGGGATGATATCATCAGCAGGCGGCGGCCCGGAGCGGTCCGGGCTGCCGCCATCAGCGCCGATATGTGGGATGCACTGCTGATCATTCTGTTTGTAGCCGGCTGGCTGATCCTGCAGGCATGGGTGTTGCCCCGGCTGGGAGTTCCCACCTGAGTGAGTCCAAGGTGCGAGGTTCCGCACCCGGATCAGCCTTCCGAAAGGCCGCCTCGAAATTAAAAGTCCCTCACTCGTCGAGCTTGCGCAGCACCTCCAGGTGCTCCCGGTATCGGGAACGCACGTCGATGAAATCCCGGTGATCCAGCAGCAGCTCACTGGCGATCTGCCGGATCTCGCGATCCTCCACAGCGGTGATGCTGCGGTCGGCCGCGCAGACCGAAAACAGGCAGTCCAGGAGTTCCAGCCGCTGCTCACGGCTGGACAGTTCGTTGAATTCGCGGGTCACCAGAAAGTTTTCCACGTGGCCGAACAGCCGGTTCTGTCGCTTCGCCATCTCCACCGTCATCACCGCCTGTTCGCGGGTAAGATGTCCCTTTTCCTCCACCAGCTCCTCCATGCGGGAGGACTCCAGCTCGCTGATGGCGGAGTCCGCGTTGGCGACCCGGCCCAGCAGGTAGGCGAAGGCGGCCAGGTAGCGGGCCTGGCGGGGATCCATCTCGTCGAGGCGGCGGGCAATGCGGCGGATGCTCTCCGCGTCACCGTCGGCTGCAGGCTCCGACCTCCTGGAGAGGCCGAGGAAGTCCAGCAGTCCCATGGGGCGATTGTACCCCCAGCCGCCCCGGTCGAGGGGAGGGCTCCGAAGCGAACCCGGTCCGCGGCCCCCTGAACGGGCGGGGAGAACCGCCGCGGAGGATGGATCCTTCACTCCACTTCTTCGGTTTCTGCGCCGATGTCTTCGAAGGCCGTATTCAGGATTGGGTATTGCCGCCAGCCGTGGAAGTCGTAGTGCCACCATTCGGGCGGAAACGGCTCAAAGCCCTCCGCTTCCATGGCACGGCGCAGGCGGTCGCGGTTCCGGCGTTCCTCGTCGCTGGCCCCCGCGTAGTCAATGTGGGCGGCAGGCGAGAAATCGTCGTATGCGGTGGGCATCGGCAGGGGAACCCCGGTGCGCAGATCGTAGAGGGTCAGGTCGACGGCACAACCACGGTTGTGACGGGAGCCTTGGGCGGGATCGGCCACGAACTGGCGCAGGTTCGGGGGCGTTGCCTCCCAAAAGATCCAGGTCACATGCCAAGGACGATACGCGTCATAGATCAACAGTCCCAGCCCCTCCTTGGCCAAGGCACGCTGGACCTTGACCAGAGCCCAGGCCGCCTCGGCCTGCAGGAGGGCCTGGGCGGAGGAATAGACCGGCACGCCCAGGAAATTGCGTTCGGTGGCGTAGCGGATGTCAAACTGGAGATCAGGATCCAGACCGCTGAGGTCAACCAGCCGGGACTCCCTGAAAGGTCCGGGCTCATCAGGGGGCCGAGCGGACAATGCCTGCCGGCGCAGTTCTTCAATGGGTATGCGGGGGGTGATCCGCAGCGGCGGCGAGGTTTCCCGGTGTGAGCGTTCCGCCGGTGCGCACGCCGCCAGCAGGGCCAAGACCGGCAGCAGCCGCGCGGCCCGATGAAAACGGTTGCTATGTGACAGGTTGCCGGCTGGCTTCCAACTCATTCCGCAAAATCCAGAGCGGGTGTCCCTCCTGCGATTATCCTCTGGTTCCGGTGTTTCCTGCATCGGACCAACGGTGTTAAGATTTTCCGCAACCCGGTGGTCGGGGTGACATCGCGTTGAAGCAGCAGTCCGGATTTGAAGACCGCCCGTCGGCGGAGATGTTGGATGGGCTGGAACAGCCCATCGGGCGCCTGCTCTTTGTCGACGACGAGCCGGCGGTTCTCGATCTCTTCTCCCGCATGTTGGAAGGCCAGCTTTGGGAGAGTCATTTCTGTACCACCGTGGAGGAAGCTCTCGCCTGTCTGCAGTCCCAACCGGTGGATACCGTCATTTCGGATATCCGCATGCCCGGCCGGGACGGGTTCGAGCTGCTGGCGGAGATCCGCGGGGACGCACGCACCCGGAATATCCCCGTCATCATCATCACCGGCGACTCGGACCGCGCTCTGAAGCGTCAGGCATTGGATCTTGGTGCGACGGATCTGCTCAACAAGCCGGTGAGCCGTGAAGACCTGCTGGCCAGGATCCGCAGCTCGCTCCGACTCAAGCACTATCAGGACCGGCTGGCCCGTCAGGTCGAGGAACTGGACTACCGGGTCCGGGAACGGACCCGGCAATTGGAGGCATCCCATCGGGAGATCGTGTGGCGTTTGGCCAAGGCGGCGGAGTACCGGGACGATCAGACCGGTTACCACGTCGTGCGGGTGGCCGTTTTGTCCCGGCTGCTGGCGGAAGGCCTGGGAATGGACCAGGACTTCCAGGACCTCATCTTTCTCACCAGTCCGCTGCACGACATCGGCAAGCTGGGGATACCCGACAGCATTCTGCTCAAGGAGGGCAAGCTGAGCGCGGTGGAGCGACGCCTGATGGAACAGCACTGCATCATGGGCGCTGAAATCCTCTCCCAGGAGCCGTCGGCGATCTCGGTCTCCAGCCTGAGGGGCGGAGAGATCGTGCTGTACCGGGGAGCGCGTACCGCCAATCCGCTGCTGGAGATGGCCGCCTCCATCGCCCTGGGACACCACGAACGATGGGACGGCACCGGCTATCCCCGGCGGTTGAAAGGACAGGCGATTCCGCTGGAATGCCGCATCGTGTCAATGGCGGACGTCTTCGATGCCTTGACCTCCTGGCGACCCTACAAGCCGCCGCTGCCGGATCGGGAAGCGATGGAGATGGTGGTCAGGAGCAGCGGGACCCATTTCGATCCGGCGATCGTGGATACCTTCGTGCGCAACCGCGAGCAGATCCTGGAGCTGTGGCGCCAGTTCGAAGAGGAGGAGGAAGAGGAGCACCGCTGAAGGATTGCATCCCGCCCTTCCCAGAGGTTCGGCCGCCCGCTAGCCGTAAGAGTGGGGACGTTTTTCCGAGTCGTATGTCATCAGGATGCGATAGCTGTCGGTCAGCCGCTGGCGGATCAGGGCCGCCACCCGCCGGAAGAACTCCAGCCCCACGGCCGGACTCTCCTCCAGCATCTGATTGAGTCGGCGCCCCTGGATGCTTCGGACTCGGCACGGGGACAGACACTGGGCGGTCGCGGTGTATCCTGCGGGGCCGAGCAGGCTGGACCAGCCGAACACATCACCGGGTTTGCGGACCGTGCGGGTAACCGAGCCCAGTTCCCCCACCATCAGACGGATCCGCCCCTCTTCCAGCACGTAGAGCTTCTCCGCCGGCTCTCCCCGGCGGAAGACGAACACCCCTTCGCCGTAATTTTCCTCGTTCATGGCCGCCTCGACCCTGGCCACAAACTCCTCCGGGAGGCCCTGAAAGAGCAGGCTTTTCTCGATGAACATGGACTTGACTCCTTCAGAACAGGCCGGTGACCTTGCCGGTGCGGGTATCCACATCGACCCGCCGGAAGCCGGGATTGGAACCCGTTCCCGGCATCAGGCTGATGGTTCCGGCACACGGACACAGGAACTTGGCGCCAGAGTAGATCAGGACATCCCGGATCGGAAGGATCCAGTTTCGGGGGACTCCCTTGAGCGCGGGCTCGTGGCTCAGGCTGAGATGGGTCTTGACCATGAGGGTTGCGTAATCGTCGTACCGGCTGTCAGCTTCCAGCATCTTCACCTTCTCCAGTGCCTCCGGGGACCAGGCGACACCGTCGGCCTGGTAAACCTCCTGGGCGATGGTTTCCACTCGATCGCGAAGCTTCATCGTCATGGGGTAGAGGTACTGGAAGGAGGTTTCCTCACTGCAGGCATCGAGCACGGCGTCGGCCAGCTCCAGTGCTCCCTCCCCGCCCCGCGCCCAGTGATCGGAGACGGCAAAACGGGCACCGGCCGCTTCCACCGCCCGTCGGACCAGCCGGATCTCCTCCTCGGTATCGGTGACAAAGCGGTTCAGACAGACCACCGGGTTGATGCCCGACTTGCGGACAATGCCCAGGTGGTGCAACAGGTTGGGCAGACCCTGTTCCACCAGCGGAAGGTTTTCCGACCGGTATTCCGAGGCCAGGGGGATTCCGGGAGTGACCCGAGGACCCCCGCCATGCATCTTGAGGGCTCGGATCGTGGCGGTCAGCACGGAAACATGAGGCTTCAGCCCTGAATATCGGCACTTGACGTTCCAGAACTTCTCGAAGCCGATGTCCGCACCGAAACCGCTTTCGGTGACGTGATAGTCAAAAAGCTTCAGCCCGACCCGATCGCCGATGATCGACGATTGGCCCACCGCGATGTTAGCGAAAGGTCCGGCGTGGACCATGCAGGGCTGGTATTCCGCGGTGCAGCAAAGGGTGGGGTTGATGGTGTTGCGCATCCAGGCGGTCATGGCTCCGGCGACCTCCAGATCTGTGGTCGTGACCGGATTGCCCAGTTTGTCGAAAGCCAGGGTGATTTCTCCCACCCGCCGTCGCAGATCCGCCAGGTCACGCACGATGGCCAGGATGGCCATCAGCTCGGAACTGACGGCGATCCCGAAACGCGAACGCATCATGTAACCGTCCGAGCGCCCTCCGATGCCGATGATGATGTCCCGCAGCGCCTGGGCGCAAAAATCGATCACCCAGCCGAACTCGACCCGAGTGGGATCGATCTCCAGCCGTCGCATGCCGGTCAACCGCGCCAGTTGCTCGTCGGTATAGTTGCGCTCGTGCTGCATGCGGGCGGTAAGTGCCACCATGGCCAGGTTGTGGGCGTTCATCAGATCGTTGATGTCGCCCGTCAGCCCCATGGAAAACTCGGTCATGGGGATCAGCAGAGCATTGCCTCCGCCGGCGGCCGTCCCCTTGATGTTCATGGTGGGACCGCCGGAAGGCTGCCGGAGGCAGCCGCCGACGTTCTTGCCCCGTCTGCCGAGACCCTCCATCAGGCCGACGGAAGTCGTGGTCTTGCCCTCACCCAGGGGGGTCGGGGTAATGGCGGTCACCTCGATATACTTGCCGTCCGGGCGGTCTTGCAGGCGGTCGATGATCTTCAGGAAGTCGAGCTTGCAGAGCCTGCCCATGGGGATCACTTCCCCGGGTTCCAGGCCCAGCCGGTCTCGCCATTGATCGGGGGTAGGCATGTGAGCCTCGGCGGCTTCGGAGATCTGCCAGTCAGCCAGGCGGGTCGGATCATAGGGCATAGCGCTTCTCCGGGTGCAGGCTGTGATCCGCGGCCATTGTAGTCGCGGGTGAACGAAGGCGCCAGCGGGTGCACCGCTGCCCCTTCCGGGCTTATGATCGATCCATGCTGCCCCTGCGCTCGGTCGCCGTGGCTCCGGCCCCCCATGATAACTGTGCCGTGGCTTTGCGCACCCTGGCTGCAGGTACGGACGTCGTGGCCGGAGACCTCACCTGGCCCCTGCGGCATGACGTTCCGGAAGGACACCGCTTCACGATCAGGCCGGTCCCGGAGGGCGGTCTTCTGACCTCCTGGGGATATCCCTTCGGCACAGCGCTCCAGGCGCTTCCCCCGGGCGCCTACGTGTGCAACCGGCTGATGCTGGAGGAGTTGCAATACATTGGGGGACTGCGCAGCCGGCCCGAAGCCGCCAACTTCAGAGACTGGTACCGGCCGGCGACATTGACAACCGTCCGGTGGGGGATTGCCGCTCCTGCTCCCCGCGCCGCCTGGACAGACACGTTTGAAGGCTACCGGCGTGGACCGGAACGCGGTGTGGGGACAAGAAACTGTCTGGTCATCCTCGCTGTCAGCTCCCGGGTGAACCCATTTGTGAAGGCCCTGGCTGAACGGCTGGGAGAGGGAGGAGTCTCAGGGGGGCTGGACGGAATCGTCGCGGTTTCCCACAGCGAAGGAGGGTCCGAGACCTCCCCTCGCAACACGGAGCTGTTGCTGCGGACATTGGCCGGCTGGATCTGCCACCCCAATGTGGGCGCCTTACTGGCGGTGGACGCCGGCAATGAACCCGTCAGCAACCGGAGGCTGCAGGAGTATCTCCAGCGCTCAGGCGGACTGGAGCGATTCGGCCTGGAGGATCTGCGGCCGGCATTCCTGAGCACGGGAGGCGCTTTTGAGCGTCCCATGGTCGAGGCCGTCGCCACCGCCTCAGGCTGGATGGCAACCCTGCGCCGCGCCCGGCGGAGCACCTGCCCGGCCTCGGAGCTGACCATCGCTCTGCAGTGTGGAGGGTCGGACAGCTTTTCGGGCATTTCAGCCAACCCGCTGGTTGCGGCGGTGGCGGCCCGCGTGATCCGCCAGGGAGGCTCCGCCAACCTGGCTGAGACTCCGGAACTGGCGGGAGCGGAGGATTACGTTCTGGCCGGGGTCCGGGATCGGGAAACGGCCGCTGAGTTCCTGAACGCCGTCGACCGTTTCCGGCGCTGGATGGCCGAGCATGGACATGATCCCGAGGGGAATCCGTCGGCGGGCAACCGGCGCCGGGGTCTTTACAACATCACCTTGAAAGCGTTGGGCGCCGCGATGAAGAAACCTGCCTCCATCCGTCTGGAGGAAGTGGTGGACTACGCGGAGCCGCCCCGGCGGCGCGGTTTCTACTTCATGAACAGCCCGGGCAACGACCTGGAGAGTGTCGCGGGACAGGTCGCCTCCGGCTGCAACCTGATCCTGTTCACCACCGGGTCGGGCTCGGTCACCAATTTCCCCTTCGTTCCCACGCTGAAGGTCATGTCCACCTCCGCCCGCTTCCAGCTTCTTCGCCACGACATGGACCTCGACGCCGGCCGTGTCCTGGGAGGCGAGGATCTGGACCGGCTGACTGACGAAGCCTACCGGCTGGCGCTGGAGGTGGCATCAGGGCGGCGGACCCGAGGGGAGGTGGCAGGGCATGCCCAGGTCTCCATCTGGCGGGACTGGACTCGTGGCAATCCGGCGCTTCGCGAGCAGCCGGAAGTCGGGAGACAGGCCCCGGGGCCCAGGAGCCGGGAGTCGGGAGACGGGAGTCTGGAGGCGTTCCGAGACGTCCAGAGTGCGCAGCCGGGCGGTCCAACTTCGCGCGAGGCTGGAGTCACCCTGGTCGGGCCGAAGGCCGCAACCGCGGATGGTTCGCTCCCGGCAGGCCAGCGGCGGCTCGATCCAGTCCCCACCGGGGGCGGGAGTGGGAGCATCCGTCGACTCCAGACTTCCGTATCCCGGTACCCGGCTTCTGGGCCGCCGTCTCCCATTTTCCCTCCCCCCGCCCATCTCCGGTGCGACCTGATCGTGCCCACCAGTCTGTGTGCGGGACAGGTTGCCGTGGCCGCGGTCCGGCGTCTGGCCGGAAAAGGTGGGTCGGGAAACAGCCGCCGGCTGGTGGCGCTGCCCCACACCGAAGGCTGCGGCTGTACCGGCGGGACCTCCCAGGAGCTGTTCGAACGGCTGCTGCTTGGGCACCTCACGCACCCGCTGGTGATTCGGGCGCTCCTCCTGGAGCATGGATGCGAGAAGGTCCACAACCAGCGGATGCAGCGGCTGCTGGAAAGCCGGGGTCTGGTGCCGGAGCATTTCGGTTGGGCCTCGGTCCAGCTGGACGGAGGTTTCGAAGCGGTTCTGGAAAGGATCGCCGCCTGGTATGTCCAGACGTCGGTGGCCGAACGCGCGACGCTCCCGGGCCCGCTTGACGACTCTTCAGGCGTTGCCGGAGTGGCGCCGGCGATCGGCCTTGGCTGGACCGGTCCGGTACCGGAGGCCGCACAGAGGATGCTGGGGCAGGTGGCTTCCGTGTTGGCGGACGAGGGCTGGGCAGTTCTGGAATCAGCTCCCGACCGGTTCTCCGACCGGACGGCAGCCGGAGAAGTCCCCCACAGTCTGGAACCTTGGGGTTTCGCCCAGCCGCCTCCCGGTCCGGGACGTTTCCGCATGGAAACTGTGACCGCACACTGGGGCGAGATTCTGACCGGCTTGGCGGCAGCCGGCTGTCTGGCGGTGATCGCCTGGCACGGCGATGGTCCCCGGCCCGGGCACCCGCTGGTGCCGGTCCTGCGGGTGGGACCGGATGGCAGTTCGCCGGAGTTCGACGTGACCTTTCCTGCGGGGGAACCCCGGGCGGCCGACTTGGGGACACAGGTGGTCCTGGAGGCGGTGGGGCGGTGCTGGCGGGGGCGGCAGACGGTGCGCGCCTGGCGGCTGGGCGACGTCGATTTCCAGGTGCCGCGCGGTCCATGGGGGATCTCGGTCTAGGTCCGGAAACGGGCGGCGCCGAACCCGTGGCACAATGCAGGCATGTGCGGCCGTTATACCCTCACCCGGCCGGAACTGGTTCCGGACGAGTTTGAGATCAGTGAAGTACGGATCCCCCCACGCTTCAATATCGCTCCCACCCAGGAGGCGCTCGTGGTCCGCCTGGACCGGGAGGGCCGGCGGGAAGGGGCGCTGTTGCGTTGGGGTCTGGTACCGCACTGGTCGGCGGAGAGCGCGCCGTCAGCCCGCACCATCAATGCCCGCGCCGAGAGCCTGCTGCAGCGGCCGTCCTTTCGTGACGCCTTTCGGTTCCGGCGTTGCCTGGTTCCTGCCGACGGTTTCTTCGAGTGGACGCCCGCCGACCAGGTGGAATCTCTGGAGCGCTGGCTCCGGGGCGGGGCTTCCGAGCCTCCTGTTGCCGGCCCGAAACTCCCCGGCGGCCGCCGGCAGCCCTGGTACATCACGCTGGACCCCCCGCGGCTGTTTGCGTTCGCAGGCTTGTGGGAATGGAACCGGCGGGGCCCAGAGCCGCTGGAGACTTTCACCATCATCACCTGCGATCCCAGTCAGCGGCTGCGGCCTTTCCATGACCGGATGCCGGTGATCCTGCCACGGGAGCATCATTCGCGATGGCTTGACCCGGAAACCCCCCTCGAAGTCTGTCAGGCGCTGCTTGTACCCTATCCCGCCGACGCTGTGACCTGTGTGCCCGTGGATCCTGTGGTGAACAGACCTGAGGCCGATGATCCCCGTTGCATTCGCCCGCGGGCTTCGGTCCAGTCCGGCCTGTTCGGAGCGGGTTTGCCGTGAAGAAGCCGAGCCAGGCGCCGGCCGCGGAAGTTCTGCTGTACACCGACGGGGCCTGCAGCCGGAATCCCGGGCCCGGAGGATGGGCGTTCATCCTCAAGCATCCGGCCAGCGGAAAGACCCTCGAACGGACTGGAGCTGAGCCGTGGACCACCAACAACCGGATGGAGCTGATGGCGGTCATCCAGGGATTGCGGGCCTTGAAGCGTCCGACCAGGGTCCACCTGGTCACTGACAGCGAATATGTGAAGCGCGGACTGGAGGAATGGATGGCCGGCTGGAAGGCCCGTGGATGGCAGCGGCGGACCTCCGGGGGGCTGGAACCGGTCAAGAACGTGGATCTCTGGCAGGAGCTGGACCGCCTGCTCTCCAAACACGTGTTGAGTTTCCAGCACGTACGGGGCCATGCCGGCCACCCTGAAAACGAGCGTTGCGATGCCCTGGCGGTGGAAGCCTCCCGGAGTCAGCGCTCCACGGGGTGAGCCTCGCCGCAAGCGCCGACAGCATGCAAAGCCACAGGCGGGATGGAACCGGGCGGTCTGCTCGGTGCACCCGACCGCGTTGTCTGGCGGTCGGGAATCCGCAAAACCCGTGAGTCTGCGGCGCGACCCATCGTTCACTCGATCAGCAGCTCGAACTCGAGTTCCGAGGAACACCCCTCCACATCGGTAACCCGGAGGGCCGCTGGAAAGATGCCTGCAGTCCCGGCAGGGATGGTGAGGCGCAGGAGGGCGTCGGCGCTGTAGGGACCCGAGGCCGGCACCAGATCGGGGATGACGGTAATCCCGGCCGCCTGCAGGGCAGACGCGTTCCACTCCGCCGACTCGAGTCCGGACGCCCAGGTCCCCAGCGGGCTCAGGACTCGGGAGCCGTCCCAGAACCGCAACCGGAGAGCCGGATTGCCGGAAGCAGGAGCCAAACGGCCTGCCCTCGGATCGGGTTGGCCCCAGATCAGAACGGGGCCCGGGTTGGTTCGGTTCTCCGCGGCACACGCACCCCGCCGTTCCACAAAGCCATCGGGGTAGTGGGTGGGCCGTTGAGCCTCAATGGCCGAATAGTAACGGAGTTCGAAGTCGCCAAAGATGGCGAATACCAGGACCGGCCGGTCAGCGGTAATACGCAGATAACCTCCCAACTGCTCGAATCCTTGTCCCAGGAACACGGCCTCCGCCAGCGTGCCGAGAATCCTGCTGGCCGCCTCCAGCTCGAGGGTGCGTTCGCCGCTGGCCGAACCATTCGTGGTGAACGCCTGGACCCGGACCGACGCCGGATCGGGCCCGGGGTTCAACAGCGAAAGGCCGGTAAAGATCCGTAGGGCTCTGGATTGGGCCACCTGAAGGACAAAGACCTCCTTGCGTCCGGCGGCCGGCAACGGCAGGGCGGCTTCATACAGGCCGGGGCGCCCGAAGACAGCCAACCCGGCTACGCGAGGCAGACCACCAGCGGTTTCCAGCTCGATGGAGGCCCAGCCGGTCAGAAACTGGTTGGCGGGAAGGGCCGACCGGTCCACATCCAGGAGCTCTGCAACCGACACCACCAGCAAGCGGCCCGGTCCGATCACCCTCGCCGCGGTCTGTACAGGTCGGCCCTCGGTATGAATCCTGAACTGGGCGGTGACCGGCCGGACGTCCGGGTTGAGGACCTGGACAACGGTGTCGTCGGTGCGCGAAAGGGCGAAGTGAGGCAGGAAAAGATTCCGCGTGGGCTCGCTGGGGACTCCGGCCACAGCTCTGAGAGTGTGGGAGGCAAGCACCATGGCGAAGCCGCGAAGAGGCAACTGCGAGCGGATCCGAAGGTAATCGGCGGATGCGGCTGCCGCAAAACGGGACTCCAGGTCTAGGCGCAGGGAACCTCGCGGGCCGAGGGGGAGGGTGACGCTGCCCTGGGGCTGCCCGTCACGGTCGAACAGTTCCACGAGGACGTCGCCGGAGGCGGCGGGAACCTCAGCCGGTGCCTCGCTGGTGGCCGCCGCCTCGACTTCGGACAGGTTCACGGTCGAGGTCCGGAACAGGAAGACCCGTGTGGTGGAACCCTGCACACGGCCCGCCATCGGAAACAGCAGTTCCGTGGCGGAGTCCAGTTCGGCGCCCACCCCATCCTGTTTCTGCAGACTGTTGTCGCCGCCGATGAAGAACCCCTGAAAAGCTCCCCAGTTTCCGCGCAAGGAGAGGTGCGTGGCGGGTGGAGAGGGGTCGATGACCACCGCCTGCTGCCCGGAACGGACGACCAGACCCTCGTCCTTGTCCTCCACCAGACTGCCGGCGTCGTCCCACAGCCGTTTCCGGATCCGGTTGGGCAGGGGATTGGGATTCATCACCGCCAGTCCGAAAAAGCTGTCCGAGAACGGGTCAGGGGGCTGCGAACCTGCCGGCGAAACGAGGCCCAGGGGAGCGACCACCTCTTCTACGAGCCGTACCTCGAGGCGTGGCTGGAGTCCGGTTGGAGCAGCGAGTCCCTCCAGGGGGAGAGAACCTTGCGCCTGGACCTCGTTCTCCAGTGAGATGCGGAGCTGGAGGCGGCGGCGCTTCTGACCCTCGAAGACGAACGCCAGCCACTGGGTCAGGTCGACGCGGTACTCCGCCTGCCGGTCGGAGGCAGGCACCTGGAGAAGTAGTGTAGCCGCACTGAGAGCCGCCCAGTCGGATGCTTCCAGGCTGGTCCCGAGATCCACCAGCTCCAGCCGGATCCGGCCGGCCCCCTGGAACGTTCCCGCTTCGGGGATGCCCTGATAGAAGACCAGTTCGGCGCCGGCAACCTGGAAGTCGTCCAGCAGGTTCACGTCGAAGCTCAGAATCGTCCGCTGGACTCCGCAGGTGGCACCTGCCTGCCGGCCGACCCGGAGGGAGTCGGGGGGATGGACGGTTTGAGGAAGGCATTCCACCACCCCCGGCGCGGTATCGATCCAACCGGAAAGCCCAGGCTCGGGACTGAAGGCAGCGAACCGGGTTGCCGCCGGCAGGAACCCCTGGACGCCCAGGAGGGCGCACAGGCAAACACATCGGGCGCACCAGCGCGTCATCGCTTCCCCGCTGGGTCCGCCGCTGCCAGGTCAGTTCCTGGCAGGAGGACCCAATGTCGCCCAGTGTAACAGCCGCCGGTTGTGACCGGAAATGCAGTTTCTTGGCTCAAGGCTCGAAGCGGCAACAAACCAGTCTGCCCGGTCGCGCGCTGCCAGGAAACGATGTTTCGCTCCTGGGTCCGGTGGAGTATGCTCTGGCCAACATGACCAGGGATCGTCCAACCATCCTTGGTGACAACTGGAAAGGAGTTCCGTTTATGAGCAGATCAGCATGGATGCGTGTGCTCGTCTGTCTGGTCGTCCTTGCCATCGGCACGGCCGCCCTGCTGTGGAACCACGAGCCGGCGGCGCAGGCCGCCGCCTTTTCCGCCAACCCGGTCGGTTCATGGTACGGAGTGGCCGTACCAAGGATTCCAGAAACCTCCCCGTTTCCGGCAGTGGTGATGACCCCGACCTTCTTTGCGGACGGAAACGTCATCGCCAACGATTCCCACGAGCTGACCAGTCCCCACGCCACCGCGCACGGCAACTGGGTCCATATCAGCCGTAACGGGGTGCGGGCCGTGTTCGTCTGGTTAAACTTGGCCAACCCAGGTGTGGAAGGGTCGGGCTTCAACGGTTCGATCAAGGTGGTCATGGAAGGCAAGATCGAACCGCCGAGGCTGGATAATATGACGGGCACCCTGCACGCGTTCCTGTTCCCACCGGGAACCAACCCACTCGACCCGGCCGGCGCGGGAGGGATAGATCTCGGTGTGTTCGATATTGTTCAGCTCCAGCGCATCCGGGCGCGGTAGCCGGCAGGCAGCGGGCGACGGGGTAACGGTCTAAGGGATGTCGGGGGTACGGGATTGTGCCATTCCGGGCCCCCTACCTCGCTCCGGTTTGTCTGGCAATCCGCAGCCGCAACGCAGGGCTACCGCTGGACCCTGCCGCTGCCGGATCCGCCGACCAGCGCCTCGACTTCCCGGACGGTCACCCGGTTGACGTCGCCGGGGATCGAGTGTTTGAGACAGGACGCCGCCACAGCGAACTCCAGCGCCCGGGCTTCTTCGCCGTAGGTCAGCAGACCATAGATCAAACCAGCGGCGAAGGCGTCGCCGGAACCGACCCGGTCCACGATGTCGGTGATGGAGTACTTGCGGCTCACCAGGAATCTGTCGCCGGTGTCGAGAACCGCCGACCAGTCGTTGTGATCGGCGCTCCGGCTCTCGCGCAGGGTGATCGCCTGCATCCTGAGGTTGGGGAATTCCGTTCGGACCCTGGCCGTCAGCTCGCGGTAGCGATCCAGCTCCAGCCGGCCGCTTTCCACGTCAGCGGGGATCTCGATGCCCAGGGATTTCTGGCAGTCCTCCTCGTTGGCGATACCCACGTCGATCAAAGCCGCCAGAGGCCGCATCACGTCAGGGGCCCGCTTCCCGTACTTCCAGAGCTTGGCCCGGAAGTTGTAGTCGCAGGAGACGGTGACACCCCGGCGGCGGGCCGCCCGGACCGCCTCCATGCAGAGATCGGCCGCACTTTGGCTGATGGCCGGTGTGATTCCTGTGAAGTGGAACCAGTCGGCGCCCTCCAGGATGCGGTCCCAGTCGAAATCGCCGGGACGGGCTTCCGCCATGGCGGATCCCGCGCGGTCGTAAAGGACGGTGGAGGGGCGCTGATTGGCTCCTGCCTCCAGCATGTAGATCCCGATGCGCTGTCCCTGACGGCGGATGAGGCTGGTGTCCACGCCCGAGCGGCGGAGTTCGGCCACACAGGCGTCGCCGACGGCGTTGGCCGGCAGGGCGGTGATGTAAGCCACGTCCAGGCCGAAATGGGCCAGCGACTGGGCCACGTTGGATTCACCACCGCCGAAGGTGGCCTCCAGCAACGGGCTCTGAAGAAGGCGTTCGAATCCGGGACTCTTCAACCGCAGCATGATCTCGCCGAATGTCACCACGCGTTTCGCCATGGGTACCTCCTGGGAGCAGGTGCCGGGATCCGGCCTGCCGATGGACGTTGGTGGAACTCACGCCGGCCGGCTGGGCGGACGAACTTCACGGACCACCCGCAGGGCCTCGGCGGCCTCGCGGCCGATCAGGTCGAAGCGTTGCTCGGCCAGCCAGTCCTTGCGGACGATCCAGGTCCCCGCGCACGCCAGGGTCAACGGGAACTGCAGATAGTCACGGAGATTCTGAAGATTGATTCCGCCGGTGGGCAGATAGCGCACCATGGAGAGAGGTGCGGAGATGGCCTGCAGGAAACGCAGCCCGCCCATAGCCTCCGCCGGGAAAAACTTGAGGACGGTGAGTCCTCGGGCCATCGCCGCCTCGATCTCGGTGGGGGTGCAGACTCCGGGGAAGATGGGCAGTCCCAGATCGCGGCAGGCATCCACTACTGCCGGGTTCAGGCCGGGAGACAGAGCGAAACGGGCTCCGACGTCGCGGGCCCGACGGGCCTGTTCGGAGCTCAGTACAGTACCTGCTCCCAACAGGATCTCGGGGAATCGCCTGGCGATGATCTCCATGGCTGCGGCCGCCGCCGGCGTCCGAAAGGTGACCTCCGCGACCGGCATTCCGGCCGCCAGCAAGGTCTCCGCCAGGGGAACGGCGTCATCCGCCCGGTCGATCACGATGATGGGAAACACGCCCAGGGACTCGAACTTCTGGATCACGTCATGCACGATGGACACCTCGTCACCTCGCGTCTACTATGGAGCGGTCCGTCCGAACTGGACAGCCCGTTCAGGTTAAGGGAAGAGGAGCCGGAATGAAAGAGCAGATTGTGGTCAAGAACGGCCCGCCGCCGGCGGGTCCCTATTCGTTGGCGATTCGGGCGAACGGTCTGGTGTTTGTTTCAGGCCAGGGACCGGTGGTGCCGGAGACAGGGGAGATCCTGAGGGGATCCATCGAGGAACAGGTACACCAAACCATGCGCAACATCAGATCGATCCTGGCGGCAGCCGGATCATCTTTCGAGAAGGTGGTCAAGACGAATATCTATCTGCGGGATCTGGCAAACTTCAAGAGAATGAATGAAGTGTACGGGCAGTATATGGGATCGGTTCCGCCGGCCCGAACAACCATCCAGGCGGCGGATCTGCCCATGGGAATCGATGTGGAGATTGATGTGATCGCCTTGGCCTGAGCGGGGCGAGGAAAGCTTCAAAGGTTCAAAGGTTTAAAGGTTTAAAGGTTCAAAGGTGGGGAGTTTCCTGGCAGGAACGAAAGACCGGGGTGCGGCTGTCCGGAAACCGCACCCCGGGGAAGGTCTGCTTCAGGAAACCCGGATCTCCACTTTCTTCGGTCGCGCCTCTTCCTTCTTCGGCACAGTCACGGTGAGGATGCCGTTGCGCAACTGCGCCGAGACGTTGGCGGTGTCCACCGAGGGCGGCAGGCTGAAGCTCCGGGAGAACTTGCCGTACCAGCGCTCGGAACGGAGATAGTCCGTCTCCTTGTGCTCGGTGCTGACTTTCTCGCCGGAAATGGTCAGCATGCCGTTCTCCATGCTGATGTTGATGTCTTTCTGCTCGAGGCCGGGAACTTCGAACGTAAAGATCATGGCGTTCTCGTTCTCGACCACCTCGGCGGCCGGCAACCAGTCGCGAGTTGTCAGATCCTCGAAGAACCGGAAGAACGGATCATCGAAGACCCGGGAGACGACATCGGGAACCAGCCGGCTCCTTTTGACAGGCAGCAGATTCAACATGGCAATCACCTCCTACATTAAAGAGCTATTTCAATTCCTCTGACACTCTATTCGAATGTCGTTTCTGCTCTCGATCTAAGATCGGATGCAGCGGTTGTCAAGCTTGAACCCAATCCCCAACCGCCAGCGCTTTTGCAGATAAGATGCCGTCTCGGCCCCGTCAAGGCACTTCGCCGGCCGGTGGTATCATTCGTTCATGTCTGGCGCCTATCTGGACAACAACGCCACCACCCCGGTGGATCCGGCGGTGCTGGAAGAGATGCTGCCCTACCTCGGGGAGCGTTTCGGCAACGCGTCCTCCATACACACGTGGGGACAACAGGCTCGCGCCGCCGTGGAGGAGGCCCGGGAGCGGGTGGCGGATCTGATCGGAGCGATCCCCCGGGAAATTCTGTTCACCTGTGGGGGAACCGAGGCCGACAACACAGCCATCCTTGGGGTGGCCGAAGTGCTCCGGCTGCGCGGACGCCACATCGTCACCTCGCTGATCGAACATCCGGCTGTTCTGAGAGCCTGCGACCGTCTCGAGGAGATCGGCTTCGAGGTGACCCGACTGCCCGCCGGCACCGATGGAAGGGTTGATGCCGGTGCAGTCGAGGCCGCCCTCCGGGCGGACACTGTGCTGGTGTCGTTGATGCACGTCAACAATGAGACCGGTGTCATCCAGCCGGTTCGGGAGGTGGCCGAGCTGTGCCGGCAGCGGGGCATCGTCACCCATAGCGACGCCGTCCAGGCAGTGGGAAAACTGCCGGTACGGGTTGGGGATCTCGGAGTCGATCTGCTCTCGATCTCGGCGCACAAGCTCCACGGACCCAAAGGTGTGGGGGCACTCTACGTCAGGGAGGGAGTGAATTTCCGGCCGTTTCTGCTGGGAGGCGGGCACGAACGCAACCGTCGCGGCGGGACCGAGAATGTGCCGGGCATTGTCGGTTTGGGGCGGGCCTGTGTTGAGGCGGGACGTCACCTGGAAGAGTTCGGCCGCCGGGTCGCCCGATTAAGGGACCGCCTCGAGGCAGGACTGCTGGCGGCCGACCCAGCCGCCCGCGTCAATGGGACGCGTGAACACCGGGCACCCCATGTCACCAACCTCAGTTTCGTGGGCCTGGAGGGCGAGACCATCCTGGTGGCACTGGACTTCCTTGGGATCGCTGTCTCCACAGGGGCAGCCTGCGCTTCCGGGTCGGTTTCGCCCTCCCACGTGCTGACGGGAATGGGCCTCGATCGCCTGCGGATCCAGGGAGCCATCCGGTTCAGCCTTAGCCGCATGACCACGGACGAGGAGATCGACTACGTGCTGGAGGCCGCGCCGGGGGCCCTGAAGCGGATCCGGGAGACCTCCTTCTCCAGGGCGGTGCATCGCTGATGTATTCGCCCAAAGTCCGTGAACTTCTGGCCAGTCTGGAGGGCAGGGGCGGCCTGGCGCACTGCACCCACCGGGGCAGAGCCGACAACCCGGTGTGCGGCGACGTCGTCGAGTTCGACCTGGTGTGCCGGGCGGGACGCATCGCTGACTGCGGTTTTCGGGCCGATGGGTGCCCGGCGGCGGTAGCGGCGGCGGCGGCGGTTCGTCAACTGGTGCTGGGCAGGAGTCCCGATGAGGCGGGCCGTCTGGGTCAGACTCAGGTCCTCGAATTTCTCGAGAGCCTCCCCTCGCACAAGCTGCACGGCATCGATGTCGCCCTGGATGCCCTTCGAGCCGCCCTCCGCTCGCCGGTCGGGCTTGCCTGACGGCCGGCTTTCCGGTACAAACCCGCCGAGAAGGAGAACACTATGAAGTCCAACCTGACGATGGGTGTCATCATCGGAAACCGCGGCTTCTTCCCCGATCAACTGGCCAAAGAGGGCCGGGAGGAGATGTTGTCCGTCCTGGAGAAGGCGGGCATTCGGGCAATTGCCGTGGGTCCGGAGGAGACCAAGTACGGCGCCATCGAGACTCGGGCGGAAGCCAGACGTTGTGCCGATCTGTTTCGCCGTCACCGGGACGAGATCGATGGGGTGATCGTCTCGCTGCCCAATTTCGGCGACGAGCGGGCGGTGGCGGATACCCTGCGCATGGCCGGCCTGGATGTTCCGGTCCTGGTCCAGGCTACACCCGACAATTCCTCACGCATGAGCATTCAGTACCGGCGCGACAGCTTCTGCGGCAAAATGTCGGTCTGCAACAACCTGCGCCAGTACGGAATCCCTTACTCCCTGACCCGGCGCCATACTGTCCAACCCGATTCGGACGAGTTCCGCCGGGACCTGGAGTGGTTCAGCGGAGTCTGCCGTGTCGTCAGGGGTCTGCAGGGTGCCCGGATCGGGGCCATCGGCGCCCGTCCGGCGGCCTTCAACACCGTCCGCTACAGCGAGAAACTGCTGGAGTCCGCCGGGATCTCGGTGGAAACGGTGGATCTGTCCGAGATCCTGGGCAGAATCGGGCGGTTGGCGGATTCCGACCCCGCTGTCACCCAGAAGCTGGAACAGATCCGTGCTTATGTCCCCACCTCGGGAGTGCCCGCCGAATCCCTCCTGCGCATGGCCAAACTGGCGGCCGTGGTGGAAGCCTGGATGCAGGAAACCCAGGTCACCATGAGCGCCGTCCAATGCTGGACCGCCCTCGAGCAGTATTACGGAGTCGTCCCCTGCACCATGATGAGCATGATGAGCAATTCGCTGTTGCCGGCGGCATGCGAGGTGGACGTCTGCGGAGTGGTGGCGATGTATGCTCTGCAACTCGCTTCGGGGACACCCAGCGCGCTGCTCGACTGGAACAACAACTACGGGGACGATCCTGACAAGACGGTGTGTTTCCACTGCTCGAACCTGCCAAAGCACTTCTTTGAGGACGTGGTGATGGACTACCAGGAGATCATCGCGGGCTCGGTGGGGAAGGAGAACACCTTCGGCACGGTGGTCGGCCGGGTCAAGGCGGGACCCATGACCTACGCCCGGATCTCCACCGACGAGCTCAACGGTACGATCACGGGTTATGTCGGCGAAGGACGTTTCACCAACGACCCGCTCCACACCTTCGGCGGATACGGGGTGGCGGAGATCCCGAATCTGCAGGACCTCCTCCGCTTCATCTGCGAGAACGGCTTCGAGCACCATGTGGCCGCCAACCTTTCCTCGGTGGCAGGGATCTTCAATGAAGCAGCCTCCAATTACCTGGGCTGGGAAATCTATTGGCACCAGTGAGCCTGGTCGGCAGGCCGTTGAGCGGAGCTGAGCATGGGAATTGTAGCGGGAGTCGATTTTGGAACGCTGAGCGTCAGGGTTTCGCTGGTGGACAGCGAGCGGGGACGCCTGGGATCGGCGGTGGCGGAGTATCCGCTGCTGCGCCGGCGGGACGACCCGGACTTCGCCACCCAGCGCCACCAGGACCACATGGATGCCTTGGTCCGGGCTACCCAGGCGGCTTTGGCCCAGTCCGGAGTCAGGGGCAGCGAGGTCCTGGCCATGGCCCTGGACACCACCGGCTCCACGGTGCTGCCGGTGGGCGACGGACTGGAGCCGCTGGACGACTACTACCTGTGGTGTGACCACCGGGCCAAGGAGGAAGCCGCGCTGATCACCCGGGTGGCCCACGAGCAGGGCCTGGAGGCGATCCGCTGGTATGGCGGAACCTACTCATCCGAGTGGGGGTTCGCCAAGCTGCTGCATTGGCTCCGTCACAATCCAGAAAAACGCTCGCGCCTGGTCACCGCGGTGGAACACTGCGACATGGTGGCGGCGGTGCTGTGCGGAATCCGGGAGGTGGAGCGGCTCCCCCGCAGCATCTGTGCCATGGGGCACAAGTGGATGTGGAACGAATCCCTGGGCGGACTCCCTCCGGAATCCTTTCTGGTGGCGGTGGACCCGCTGCTGGCGGGCATCCGCCAGCGCCTGGGCGGACGCTATGCCACCTCCGACGTCCAGGCCGGCGAGCTTTGCCCTGAATGGGCCGCCCGACTGGGCCTGCGTCCCGGAATTCCGATCCCGGTGGGCGCATTCGACGCCCACTGGGACGCCATCGGGGCCGGCGTCCGGGAAGGGGATGTGGTCAACGTGGTGGGAACTTCCACCTGTATCATGGCCATCGCCCGCCAGGTGGATCTGATCCCGGGTGTGTGCGGGGTGGTCAAAGGCTCCATTCATCCCGACTGTTACGGCATCGAGGCCGGCTTGTCGGCGACGGGAGACATCTTCGATGCGGTGGCACGGCGGGCCGGCGTCCCGGTTGCCGAACTGTCCAGAGGCCTGGAGACCTACCGTCCGGGCCAGACCGGTCTGCTGCGCCTGACCTGGGACAACGGCGACCGCACCGTGCTGGTCAATCCGGAACTGGGTGGCGTCACCCTGGGCTGGAACCTGACTCACACTCCCCAGGATGAGCTGTTCGCAGCCATCGAGGGGACCGCCTTCCATACCCGGATCATTCTGGAACGCCTGGCTCAGCATGGGGTCCGCATCGAACGGGTGATCAACGGCGGCGGAATCCCCCAGCGGAACGAAGTCCTCAATCGGGTGTATGCCAACGTGCTGCAGAAGCCCGTCCTGGTGCCAAGGCAGGAGGTGACCAGCCTGGGTTCGGCGATCTTCGCCGGCTTGATCGCCGGGTTGTTCGGGACGGTGGAGGAGGCACAGCAGCAGCTCTGCCCGGACTACCGGGTCATCGAACCCGACCCGGCGTCGGCGGAGGTCTACTCGGAGCTCTTCAGACACTACCGCAAGCTGTACTTCGCCTTCGGCCGGCCAGATGCGGAGGCCGTGGCGGTGGGCGACGTTCTTCCCACCCTGCGGCGGCTGGCGAGAGGATGAGCAGACCGGAGGTACCGCCGGAATGAGCCAGGAACTTGAACAGTTGCGCCGGGAAGTGTTGGAGGCGAACCTGGAACTGGTCCGGGCGGGACTGGTTATCGCCACCTTCGGAAACGCCAGTGGAATCCTGCGCCAGTCAGGCCTGGTGGTGATCAAACCCAGCGGCGTGGACTATGCGGAGCTGCGGCCCGAGCACCTGGTCGTGACCGACCTGAACGGCAACGTGGTGGAAGGCGAGCTGCGCCCTTCGTCGGATCTGGCCACCCACCTGGAACTGTATCAGGCGTTTTCCTCCATCGGCGGAGTCGTTCACACTCATTCCCGGTTCGCCACCGCCTGGGCACAGGCGGGAAGGGAAATCCCCTGCCTGGGCACCACCCATGCCGACTACTTCCACGGACCGGTTCCCCTGACAAAACCCATGACGGAGGCGGAGATCCGCCAGGATTATGAGCGCAACACCGGCAAGGTCATCGTCAGGCGTTTCCGTGAGCTGGACCCCTCCCGTTTTCCGGCTGTTCTGGTACACGGACACGGACCGTTTGCCTGGGGAGCGGGTGCCCGGCAGGCAGCCCACACGGCGATCCTCCTGGAGGAGCTTGCCCGAATCGCTTTCTACACGGTGACGTTGAACCCGGAAGTGCAGCCGATCGCTTCGGCGCTGCTGGACAAGCATTTCCTGCGCAAGCATGGACCGGACGCCTACTACGGTCAGGCGTCCCCGAAGAGCCGCGGGCGGAATGGATGATTCTCCGGGCAGCCACGCGAAGGCTGCCCTGCTCTCGTGGAATCGCTCGGGCTGGAGATCTCTATGACTCACAGACATTGGCTGACCGTTGTGTTCCTGTGCTCGTCGGTCGCTGTGGCGGCCCAGGATGTGGGAATGGGAAGGCGCGAAGGCGGGGGCCGCCGGTTTGAAGCCCCTTACACGATGGAGATCCGGACACCCAGCGTCCCGTGGGGCGCCGAGTTGCCCGGCCCGCCCCTGCGGGTGCTGGCGGTACCCAGCGTCCAGGAAGGAAGGACGTTGGTGGAGCTGGCGCAGCGGCTGCCGATGGAATTGACCACCGTGAGCATCGATCCGGCGTGGGACGTCAACAAGTGGACCATGGCCTTCGGTGATGACTACGGTGCCCGGGCCGAACAGGGAGATCTCGCACTGATTTACTCCTATCTGGAGGAAGAGCTGGCCGGCGATAAGACCTTCGACGTGATCCTGCTGCCCCTCCACCATGGGCGCAATGCCCTGTCCGAGGCGGGCTGGCAGGCGCTGCGCCGCCGGGTGGAGGCGGGCTGCGGCCTGGTTCTGATCCGTCCGTTTGACCCTGGTCTGTCCCCCCTCATCCTGGCCGAACCACCGCGTCCGTCGGGCGAAGATGATTCGGACCGACCGCTTGAGCCGCAGGTGGAATCCTCTCCCTGGCGGGTCCAGGCGGATCACTGGCTGGTCCGCGGGATTCCGGTCGAGAGTTTCCCCTTCGACCTTCTGGAGCACTACCGGTACTCCGCGGCGCCGGGGGCCCAGGTCCTGGTGGCTGCGGAATCAGGGACACCAGTGCTGGCGGTAGGAGAGGTCGGCCGCGGCCGGGTGGTGGCGTTCGGTTACCGGAACATCGGCATCAGTTGGCGCATGCCCATGCTGCGCGCCATGGTCCGGGACGTGGACGTCTACTGGGAATACTTCTACTCGTGGCTGTGCCGTGCCCTCATCTACGCAGGCCGGCGGGAACCGGCGTCTGCCCCGGACTTCAGTGCCGCTACGGCCCGGTGGAGCCTGCGGGCGGAGCGGGGTGCGCTGCTGCGCGAAGGCACAGGCGCTCCGCCGTCATTTCCCGGGCTCGCCCCGGGACGCTATTTCCTGGAGCAGCGGGTTCCGGCTGACTGGAGGATCCCGGTGGTGGACGTCCCCCAGCCCGACCGCATCGAGGCGGTGTCCGTCCGCCCGGAGGTGCTGGAGGAAGGGCAGACCGCCCAGGTCAGCTTCAGCTCCACCGGTCCGGCCGACGTGTCGGTGGAGGATGGATTCGGCCGCCGTTTGGGGTCCGCTGTGTCGCCGGGATCCGGGCGGCGCTCGGTCAACGTCAGGCTGGGACGCCCGCTGACTCACGGCGGCGTCGTGAGGATCCGGGTGGGTACGGCCGAGCTGAGAACGGCGGTGCGCTTTGCAGCCTCGTCGCGGGAGTGGGAAGACTACGAGGTCATCCTCCCCTGGTACGGGCCGAACTCATACCAACCCTGGATTCCGGCCCTGGATGAACAGTTCCGGCGGATCGGCATCACGACGCTGGAGGATCCCGAACGCAACTTCCGGATCATCGCCAGCGTTCACGACCCGGTCTTCGGGATTTACTGGTACCGGCGCGGGAACTACGAGGAGCGCAAGGCGGAATACTTGAGGACCAGGGACAAGCAGTACCTGACCCGGGACGTTTCCCTGCACGCCCCCGATCTGGAAGAGCGGATGCGGGAACGCTTCCGCAGCTCGGTCGGAGACGTCATCCCGCTGAAGCCCTTCGCCTATTACCTCGCCGACGAGTCCTCGGTGACGTGTTATGCCGACGCGTTTGACGTCGACTGGTCACCGGCCGATCTCGAAGCGTTCCGGCGATGGCTGCGCGGCCGGTACAGTTCCCTGGATGAACTGAATCTGGCCTGGGGAACCGCTTTCGGCGATTGGAATGCGGTGGCGCCCATGACCACGGAGGAAGCGCAGCAGCACGGCAACTACGCCCCCTGGGCCGAACACCGGATCTTCATGGAGGAGGCCTTCATCCGTACCATCGCCCGGGGCGGAGAGATCGCCCGCGAGTTCGATCCCGGGGCACGCCCCTCCTTCTCGGGAACCCAGATCCCGACCCCGCACAATGGCTGCAACTGGTACGAGATCGACCAGGTGGCGGACTATCTGCAGCCCTACTCGGGCGGGAGCCAGGACGCCATGCATCACCTGTTTCGCCCTGGGCTGAAGCTGACCGGTTTCACCGGCTACGGTCTGGTCGGGGACCAGGTGCAGCACGAGGTGTGGGAAAGGCTGTTCTACGGCCATTCCGGGGCGTCCATCTTCTGGCACTACACCCTGCTGAATCCGGACCTGACCTTCAGTGAACAGGGTTCCGCCCTGGGCCAGGTGATCGGCCGGCTGCAGTCCGGAATCGGCCGGATCTTCATGAACGCTCCCGTACAGGAGGACGGCGTGGCGATCCACTTCTCCATGGCCAGTATCCGCGGTGCCTGGATCACCGATGGCCGCATCGTCGAAGGCGTCCAGTCGGCGGAACGGACATCGAAGAACTTCGCCGAGTTGATGAGGCGGCGGGAGGCATGGGTCAAGCAGCTCGAGTCCCAGGGGTTGCAGTTCCGGTTCCTGGCGACGCCCCAGATCGAAGCGGGAGAGCTGTCACGGTACCGGGTTCTGATCCTCCCCTATTCGATCTCCCTTTCCGATCGTGAGGCGGCCGCCATCGAGGCGTTCGCAGCCCATGGCGGCCGCGTCTTCGTGGACGAGCACGTGGGGAAAATGGATGAGAAGAACCGCTGGCGCCGCCAGCAGCTGTGGCAGACACTGCCGCCGGGCTTCGTCCGGCTGGGTGCGCCGGGCCCGATCCCGGTGGTTTCCGCCTTTCCGGTCCAAGCCCAGGGATTGACCACAGTGCGGCGTTTCGGCTCCGCGACGGTTTACGGCTTCCTGCCCGAGAAGGCTGTCGAGGTTGGGTTGCCCGCATCGAACCGGATCCGTTACGACCTGTTGCGGTCCCGGCTCGCCGCCCCGGTGGTCGCGGCCGGTCCAGCGGAACCTGTACTGATCGTGGAACGGGACAGCCGGATCGCCGAGTTGCGGATCGGCCCGGAGCTGGTCCTGAGTCTGCGGGATGAGCAGGGGCGTCCGGTGGACCGCTCGGTGGTGGTGATCCGCGTCTTCGATCCTGCCGGAAAGCTGGTGCGGTACTACTCTGGCAACGCGGATATCCGGGATGGTGCGGGACGGTTCACGATCCCGTTTGCGGAAAACGACGCCCGGGGTGCGTGGCGTGTGGAGGCCCGGGATGTTGTCAGCGGACTGACTGCTGTGGCAATTGTCGAGCTGGGGGTAACGGGGTAGCGAGGTAGCGGGGTAACGGGGTTGCGGGGTAACGGGGTAACGGGGTAGCGGGGTAGCGAGGTAGCGGGGTAGCGAGGTAGCAGGTAGCGAGGTAGCGGGGTAGCGAGGTTGCGAGGTAGCAGGTAGCGAGGTTGCGGGGTTCTCGGATGGCCTCCAGGCACCTCGTTACCCCGCAACCCCGTTACCCCGTTACCCCGTTACCCCGTTACCCCGTTACCCCGTTACCCCGCAACCCCGTTACCCCGTTACCCCGCAACCCCGTTACCCCGTTACCCCGTTACCCCGTTACCCCGCAACCCCGCAACCCCGTTACCCCGCTACCCATCCCCCCCTACGCCATCCAGTTGCGGCTGCGCTGCCAGCCCTGCTGGAAGAGCTGTCCCACCACGTTGACGTTCTCCACCACCTGGAAGTCGAACATGCCGACACAGATGAAGTCCGCACCGTTCTCGAAGGCGTAGCGGAACCCGTCGGCGGGCGGAATCGCCCCCGCTGCCAGGACCTTGTAGGCGATCCAGGGTTTGTGGATCCCGCGCATGTAGGCGATCGTCTCGGCCGGGGCCAGGGCCCAGTAGTTGTCCGCCTTGTTGGAGACGACGTCTTCCGTCTGTTCGGGCCGCCGGGCGGACCAATAGTTCTCGTGGTGCAGGGTCTTCATGTAGAAGTCAGCCGGAAAGGCCGCTTCCTCCACAGCGCGGATGGTCTGAAGGGCGTGGCCCGCGGTCCCCGCCGGAACCCGCGACGCGATTCGGGCCAATGCCTGCTCCATCAGGTCCAGCCGGCCGCGTTTGATGAAATCGTCGGCAATGCCTCCCTGAATGAACGCGGCCACCGCCCCGTGGTCCAGAGCCAGATCGATGTTGGATGCGACGTCGTTCTCTCTGGGATAGACCTGGGCGATCCACTGGATCCGGCCGCCCTTCTTCCAGTATTTCTCCAGGATGCGGATGGTGTCCGCGTCAGTCCTCAGGACGGCGGTATTGATCCCGGCGGACTCGCAGAGCCACAGGGTTTCGATCACCTTGTCGTCGTGGAAATACGCCTTGAGCAGGGGGGAGACATAGATCAGGTCACGGGCATGGGCGAATCCGCTGATCAGGTTGCCCCCGACGATGATCCGGCTGACCTCCAGTCGCCCGAGTCTGCCTCTGGGCGCCAGCCCCTTGAGGTGATCCAGCGTGGCGGCGGATGCGGTCCGTACCGAGGCCTGGCTGGTGGTGTCGACCCGAACCAGCGCATCTTCTTCGTGGCTCCGCCACCCGTGGCGCTTGAGCGCCGCCAGTACAAAGGCGCCCACGAAAGGAACCACAGCCAGATTCCTGAGCAGCTCGCGCCGTCCGGCGGCACTCCGGGCAATCCACTGGTTCTCCTCGCGGGGCACCCGGACCCGTAGCGGTGCGGCCATGGGGGTGCTGCTTTCAGAGGAGGAGCTCAACAGCCGACCCAGACCCGGCAGCAGCCCTGAAGGCATCAGGCCCAACACGGCCAGCGCCGCCAGCTCGATCAGGTTCTTGTTGACCAGCAGGTATTTCCCTTCCGGGCTCCCAAACTCCAGACCCTCCAGCGGAGGGTTGGCCACGTAGTAGAGGAGCAGCAGGAAGGCTCCCACCAGACAGGCCGGCCGGACACCGACACCCAGCATCAGGCCGGCACCGACGGCGATCAGGCCGGCGATATTCAGCAGATCCACCACCCTCAGCACCGACGGCTCCGATGCCATCCAGCGGAACAGATCGGCCAACAGCCAGCGCGACTGAGCCAGGTAGCCAGCAGAGGTCCACTGAGGGTCAAGGAATTTGGCGAGACCCTCGTAGAGGAAATGCCAGCCCACCAACGTCCGGAGCAGGAACGCGGCAATGCGCAGGGATACGGGCCACAGGGAAGAGCTCGAAGAGGTTGCTGTCGGCATCAACTGAACTCCGCGCGGAAGCTTAACTTCCCCGCCCAGACGAGTAAAGGCTGGCTTGCGACGGCTGCGGCCGCAATCAGCCCAGGAGTCCGATCGGGTGGCGATGTCGAGATGGCCGGGCTGCGGATGGCGGGAGATAGAGCCGTCCAGGGGCCCGCCGTAGCCCGGGCGTCCCGCCCGGGTTGGACGGCAGGCGCCCGTCGTCCGTGCCCTCTTCCCATCGCTGTGTGCGGACGATCCTGCCTCGTGCGACCAACCACAGGGACGGCACCCTGAAGGGGTGCCAGAGAGCAAACGCGAAATGCCGCCCCCTGAACGGTTGCACGGCCGAGACGGCCGTGCTACGGCGGTTGCATCGAAACGGTCGTGCCGGCGGCGCAAACCGTCCCGGGGCCGTGGTGACCCGGGCGTCCCGCCCGGGTCGTCCCCCCAGCACCCACCGCCGGCGCCAGCGGGCCCCAGGTCCGGCGCCACAGCCTTCCGGAGCATATAATCGATGACTGCCATGGGGGAGAAAACGCTGGCCAGCGGCTCGGGGCACGAGATCCAGCTGGAAATCCTGCCGCAGCCGGATGACCAGACCTGCGGGCCCACCTGCCTCCACGCCCTGTACCGCTATTATGGATATGACGTTCCCTTACAGCGCGTGATCGAGGAGGTGTACCAGCTCGAGGGAGGGGGAACCGTGGCGGTGAGCCTGGGGAATCATGCTTTGCGAAACGGGTTCCAGGCCACAATCTACACTTACAATCTGCAGGTTTTCGACCCCACATGGTTCCAGAACGAAACGGATCTGGCGGAAAAGCTGAGAGAGCAGCTCCGGCACAAGTCCGGTCGCAAGCTGCGGCGGGTGAGCATAGAGTACCTTGAGTTCCTCGATTTGGGCGGCAAGGTCCTGTTCGAGGACCTCACTGCTGCCCTGATCGAACGGTTTCTCAGCCGGGGGCACCCCATCCTCACCGGTTTGAGCGCCACCTACCTGTACAACTGCCCCCGGGAGACCGACCGCGACTACGACGACGTGCGGGGGGAGCCGACCGGCCATTTTGTCCTGCTGGCGGGTTATGATCGCTCGACCAGGGAAGTCGTGGTGGCTGACCCCTATCTGCCCAATCCGGTGGCCCGCAGCCAGTACTACCGCGTCGGGGTAGACCGTGTCATCTCGTCCGTCCTGCTCGGGACGCTCACCTACGATGCCAACCTGCTGCTGATCGAGCCCGCGGAGAGCGCATAAGCCTTGAACAACACTCTGCTGGTGGTGCATAACCCGGCCAACTGGCCGCTCCGGATACCCGGAGTGGAAATCGTGTCGGCCCGTGCCTACCTCACCGAACGGCGGTTCAGCCTGATGCGCCGGACCAAAGTCTTCAACCTGTGCCGTTCATACCGCTATCAGAGCCTCGGGTACTACGTCTCCCTGCTGGCCGAGGCGCGGGGCCAGAAACCGATTCCGTCGGTGACCACCATCCAGGACCTCAAGAGCCAGGGAATCTTCCGCACGATTTCCGACGAAGTGGATGATCTGATCCAGCAAAGTCTGGCGCCGATCCGGTCGGAGGAGTTCACGCTGAGCATCTACTTCGGAAAGAACGTGGCGAAGCGCTATGACCGCCTCAGCCTGAGCCTGTTCCGCCTCTTCGAGGCCCCGTTGCTGAGAGCCCAGTTTCGCCGGGCGGGTGACCGCTGGGAGGTCCAGGATATCAGTCCGATCGCGCTCAGCGAGATCCCGGAGGGGCACCGGCCGTTTCTGGAGGACGCTGCACGGGAGTACCTGGAAGGCCGCCGCAGCAAGGGACGCCGGCGCGCATCGCCGCGTTACGACATCGCCATCCTGTGGGACCCCCGGGGCGAGACGCCGGCCTCAGACGAGAAGGCCATCCGCCGCTTCCTGGCGGCCGCGGAGGCACTGGACCTCTCGGCGGAAGTCATCAAGCGGGTCGACTACGGGAGGCTGGCGGAGTTCGACGCCCTGTTCATCCGCGATACCACCAGCGTCAACCACTACACCTACCGTTTTGCCCGCCGAGCCTCCGCCGAGGGCCTGGTGGTGATCGACGACCCCGCCTCCATCCTCAAGTGCGCCAACAAGGTATATCTGGCTGAGCTGTTGGACCGCCACAAGATCCCGACGCCGCGGACACTGGTGGTGAGCCGGGCCAATCAGGACAGGGTGTCCGCTGAACTGGGTCTGCCCTGCATTCTCAAACAGCCGGACAGCTCTTTCTCCCAGGGAGTGACACGGGTGCACACCGAGGAGGAGCTGAAGGCCAGTCTTGACCGCCTGCTGGACCGTTCGGAACTGATCATTGCCCAGGAATTCCTTCCCACGCCTTTCGACTGGCGGGTGTGCATCCTGGACCGCGAACCTCTCTTTGTCTGCAAGTACTTCATGGCCCGGCGCCACTGGCAGATCATCAAGAACGCGGGCGAGGGCCGGACGGTGTCGGGAAAGGTGGAGACTTTTCCCGTCCACGTCGCACCGGTGGCCGTGGTGCGGACCGCCCTGCGGGCGGCCAACCTCATCGGCGACGGCTTTTACGGGGTTGACATCAAGCAGGTCGGCCGCCGGTACTTCGTCATTGAAATCAACGACAATCCCAGTGTTGATGCCGGATTCGAGGATGCCGTCCTCAAGGAACAGCTCTATCTGAAAGTGATGTCGGTGTTCGCCCGCCGCCTCGACCGGCTGAAAGGGAATACTTGAGCCGGGCCTATCATCTGTTCGAGGTCTTCGGAGTCGAACTGGAGTATATGCTCGTGGACCGCGACCACCTGGATGTTCTGCCTCTGACCGACGAGGTTCTCAAGGCGGTGGCCGGCGATTACGTCGCTGAAGTGGAACGGGACTCCCTGGCCTGGTCCAACGAGCTGGTCCTGCACGTGATCGAGCTGAAAACCAACGGGCCCGCCCCCGGTCTGGACGGGCTGGCGCCTCTTTTCCAGGCGTCGGCCCAGGAGATCGAGCGGATCCTCGAACCCCTGGGAGGAAGGCTGATGCCCGGGGGGATGCATCCCTGGATGGACCCCTGGCGTGAAACCCGCCTGTGGCCCCACGAGTACAGCGCCGTCTATTCGACGCTGGACCGCATTTTCGACTGCCGCGGGCACGGGTGGTCCAACCTGCAGAGCCTGCACATGAACCTCCCGTTTGCCGGCGACGAGGAGTTCGGCCGACTCCACTCCGCGATCCGGCTGGTGATGCCCCTGATGCCGGCCCTGGCGGCCGCCTCTCCGGTGATGGACGGCCGGCTCACCGGCCTGGCGGACAATCGGCTGGCGGTTTACCGGGACAACCAGAAGCGGATCCCGTCCATCACCGGGCGGGTTATTCCCGAACCCCTCTTTACGGAGGAGGAATACCGGGAGAAGATCCTGGCGCCCATGTACGCCGACATCGAGCCGTGGGATCCGGACGGGGTGCTCCGCTACGAGTGGCTCAATTCCCGGGGGGCGATTGCCCGTTTCGAGCGGAACACCATCGAGGTTCGTGTGCTGGACGTCCAGGAATGCCCGCAGGCGGACATGGCAGTCTACGGGCTGATCGTGGAGGTGTTGCGGGCGTTGGCGGAGGAGCGGCTCCCGGGGGGCGAGCGCACGCGTTGGGCTTTCCCCGTCGAACGCCTGGTACCGGTTCTGGACTCTTCGATCCGGCAGGGGGGCGCCGCCTGGATCGAGGATGGGGAGTACCTTTCGCTGTTTGATCTTGACCCCGGCCGGCCGCTGACGGCGAACGCAGTCTGGCGGGAACTGCTGGAGCGGCTGGGCCCCCGAATGGCGACCGATCAGGCCCGAACCGCCGAACGGTTGCTGGCGCAGGGAACCCTGGCGGAGCGCCTGCAGCGGGCGCTGGGCCCGGCTCCCGGACGCGATGGGCTGCTCCGGCAGTACCGGCGGCTGGCCGACTGCCTCGCTCAGGGAACGCTGTTCGATGCCTGATGCCTTCGGCGTCCTGGTGACCTGCGAGCACGGGGGCAAACGGGTTCCCCTCCGCTATGCGGGGCTGTTTGCCGGAGCCGAGGGGCTGTTGGCCTCTCACCGTGGCTGGGATCCGGGCGCCGAAGCCCTGGCCCGGCACCTGGGCCGGACCTTGGGGACAGTCCCCATCGTGTCGCGGGTCACTCGGCTGCTGGTGGACCTCAACCGCTCACCCGGACACCCCCGTCAGTTCTCGGAATTCACCCGGCGGTTGCCCAGGGAGGAGAAGCTCGAGATCGTGCGCCGCTACTATCGGCCCTACCGCCGCCGGGTGGAGCGGCGGGTGACCAGGCTGTGTGCCGCCGGAGTGACGCTGGTGCATCTGTCCGTGCACAGCTTCACCCCGGAGTGGAAGGGCAAGCCGAGAGCGGTGGATGTCGGCATCCTTTTCGATCCGCATCGAATCCGGGAGAAGGCACTGGCCGGCCGGATCCGGGTTGCCCTGCAGGCGGTGCGGCCGGACTGGCGGATCCGGTTCAACCAGCCTTACAGGGGGACCTCCGACGGCCTGACCACCTGGCTGCGCCGGCGGTTTTCCCCCGAGAGCTACCTGGGCCTGGAGCTGGAATTCAACCAGTCGCAGCTGGCCGGTGGGCTGGCGGAAGCGGCTGCACGTCAGGTCATGGCGGATCACGTGGCCCTGGAGGTGAAGGGCTTCCTGGCGTCTCTCCAGACAGGCTGCTTCAGAACTCTGCCACCAGCCGGAATCCCTGAGTCTGGGTGATCCGTGTGGGGTACTCGGCATGCTCCCGCCGGGACGCCTGGAGAAACCATCTGGGACTGGCGAAGGCTCCGCCGCGCAGGACCGGGTCGAACCACGGCCCGGTAAAGCGCGCCCGCCCGTCTGGAGCCGCACCCCGATAGTCCGGATGCCAGGAATCCAGACACCACTCCCAGGCGTTGCCGCGAAGGTCGAAGATCCCCCAGGCGTTGGGCGCCAAGGTGCCTGCCGGCCGGCTCTGGTGATTCGAGTTGCCCAGATACCATGCCGACTGCTCCAGCACACCGGGTAACTTGTCTTCGCGACCACCCGCGCGGCAGGCATACTCCCACTCGGCCTCTGTGGGCAGTCGGACGGTCACGCCCGAGACGCCGCCCGCCCACTGGCAGAACTGCATGGCATCCCACCAACTGATCAGTACCGCCGGGTGTTCATCGGTCTGGGGAAAACCCGGCTCCCGCCAGAATACGCCCGGCCGAGGGATCCAGGCGCCGTCGCGATCCAGCACGAATCCGCCCCCGAGGCGTTCGGCGTCGGTCTCATAGCCGGTCGCCTCCACGAACCGGCGGAACTGTCCCACGGTTACCTCGGTCGCCCCCATGGCCAGACCAGGACGGATTTTCACCTTTCGCACCGGCTGGGCGGAGGGGCCGACGGCGGCGGACCCCATTTCGAAGCTGCCGGCGGGCAGTGTCCTCAAGGGGATCTCCAGAACCGGCAGGGCAGGCGGCGGATCGGTGGCGGGCAGGGACGGTGCGGTGTTCCAGTCCCGGACCGTTTCCACCTCGTCACCCCACTCCAGCGGGGACCGTACGATACGGAAGCCGATGGTGTTGGACGCCTGGGTGGGCAGGCGGGCGTGGCGCCGGTGGAGATCCGGGGCCGCTCCGGTGTCGGCCCAGGATGCGCCGCGCAGGACATGGCGGGCGGCCGGTGCCGGGAGCCAGACCTCGGTCAGCCAGGGCCTGGACTCCGATGGTGCGCCGTCGTAGGAGGCGTGATAGACGTCCAGGCACCACTCCAGCGCGTTGGTTCCCATGTCGGAGGGACGCTCGGGAGAGCCCGGTGGGGGAGGCTGGGTCCGGCTGGCAGCGGTCCGCGGGGCCGATGACGGTTCGGACCCTGTGTGGGCTCCCCCTTGTCTGGTTGCGGCGTACTCCCATTCCGCCTCGGTGGGCAGGCGGATCGGCTCCTGGAGCTGTTCGGAAAGCCAGCGGGTGAAGGCCAGCGCGTCCCGGCGGCTGATGCACACCACCGGCTCGTCGGCCTCCTGGCTGAAGCCTGGCGAGCGCCAGTTCCGGTAGCGTCCGGGGGATTCGGGCGGACCGCGCAGAGCGTCCCCCGCCCACCGTAGCTGCTCGGCATCGGTCACATAACCGGTGGCCTCGACAAAAGCCCGGAACTGGGCCACCGACACCTTGGTGCGGCCTAGGTGGAACTTCCGGAGAATCCGGACCGGGTGGACAGGCCGCTGGTCGGAAGGCCCGCTCTCGGAGCCCATCTGGAAGCTGCCGGCGGGAACGAAGACAAACTCGAAGCGGGTGTCGCCCAGCACTCGGACCACCGGGCCGTCCGGCCAATCGGAGTTGTCCTGGGTTGGCTCTTCCCCCTCGTCAGACACCGGCGAAGTCGGCCTCTGGTCGGAGCCGCCGCGGCGCGGTAGCCAGGACAGATCCCAGCCGGAGGATTTGGGTGCCGCCTGCTTCACTGATGAGCCTTGGAGCTTGCGGAAAGGATTGTTGAGGAACACCGTCAAACCCAGTGCCAGGACCAGCGTGCCGACGACGATTCCCAGGATGAGGTCGGCTTTCCGTTCCCGCTGTTTGTCCATGGCGCTCGCAGCCCCTTTTTGGGCTTTCGGAAGTAAGATTCGGCGGATTCACGGCGGGCTTTATGGGGAGGCAAACCGTTGACGGATCGGAGCCATACAGCTCGGAGCCACGTGGACTGTCCTGTCGCGTGCCGCCCGTGCACCAGGACCCGGCGCGAATCACGAACACCGGTGCCGAGGTGATGATTCACCACAGAGGACGCGGAGGATTCCTTGTAGTTCAGGCCTCCGGGCACGCTGGGGACTTCTTCGCGACGCCCCGGTCCGATGCTCTTGTGGACCTCGTTTGCGGAGCCGATGCTATTTCCGCATCTCTTTTCATTGCCATTCTCCTTTGCGCTCTCTGCGTCTCTGCGGTGACGGGGCATCTGGAAGGGTTTGGTGGAGTCACAGGTTCATACCGGCAGGACTGGACTGAACGGTTCCAGGAAAAGGCCGGGTGATTCTCATATACTTTCATGAAGTTGCATGGATATGCGAGTGCCCGCTCGTCATCCCGACGAGGCGACTGCTGGAATCGCTCCTGAAGAAGGCTCGGCCGGTGTGAAGGGGAGGGCCGCTCTCCTGCGGTGGCCAACGCGTCGATCTACCGGTGGATCGATTCGAAGGGCTTTACGGCTCACAGGACGGGCCGCCAGTTCCGGTTCAAGATCTCGGAGGCAGATGAAGGGATTCAGGCCCAAGGAGGAGACGATTCGACCCGACACCACCGCAGGAACAGGTCCCAAAGCACCCCGTCGGAGGTCGTGCATGAAGAGGAGGAAGACGTAGCCCAATGGCCCGACTGGAGGACCTGACACGAGGCGCGACGGTCAAGGGCATCCTGCCTGACCGCCTGGTTACCGTCGTGGATGTCAAGTGGCACGGCTCGACCGTGGTGGAGCTGACCTACAAGGACGCGTCGGGTCGTCCGGCCAACGAGCTTCTATACAGGGACCGCGAGCCCACCGTTGAGATCGTCACGCAGGGCACGCCGTTCAGCTTCGACGGCGACGGCGCGCAGTTCCGGCTGGCCTCCGAGGCGCGTCGCATCAGCCTGGCCCATCTGTTCGACCCGCTGCTGGCTGTCCACACCTCGATTATCGAGCCACTGCCGCATCAGATCACCGCCGTGTATGGGGAGATGCTGCCGCGCCAGCCCCTGCGTTTCCTCCTGGCCGACGACCCGGGCGCCGGAAAGACCATCATCGCCGGCCTGCTCATCAAGGAGCTGATGGTCCGCGGGGATCTGCATCGCTGTCTCATCTGCTGCCCCGGCAACCTCGCCGAGCAGTGGCAGGACGAACTCGACTCCAAGTTCCACCTGCCGTTCGAAATCGTCGGCCGGGAGGCCATCGAGGCCTCGCGCACGGGAAACCCTTACCTCGAGAAGAACCTCGTCATCAGCCGCCTCGACCTGATGAGCCGCAATGAGGATGTCCTGGCGAAGGTGGAACAGTCCGAGTGGGATCTCGTCGTAGCGGACGAAGCGCACAAGCTCCACGCGTCGTTCTTCGGCGGCGAGGTCAAGGAAACGAAGCGTTACAAGCTGGACAAGGTGCTGGGCCGACTCACGCGGCATCTGTTGCTGATGACGGCGACACCCCACAACGGCAAGGAGGAGGACTTCCAGCTCTTCCTGGCGCTGCTGGACGCCGACCGTTTCGAGGGGCGGTTCCGCGACGGCGTCCACGTGACGAACACCGCCGACCTCATGCGCCGTTGCACGAAAGAGACGCTGGTCCGCTTCAACTGGACCCCGCTCTTCCCGGAGCGCTGGGCCTATACAGTCACTTACACGCTCTCTGACCTGGAGGCGCGGCTTTACGCCGAGGTTACCAACTACGTCCGGGACGAGTTCAATCGGGCCGACTGCCTGGAGGAGGGCCGGCGGGGAACGGTCGGCTTTGCTCTGACCATCCTGCAGCGGCGGCTGGCCTCGTCCCCGGAAGCCATTTACCAGTCCCTCAAGCGCCGGCGCGAGCGCCTGGAGAAACGGCTCCGGGAGGAGAAGCTTCTCAAGCGTGGTGCCGACGTTCCGGTGGATGTGGCCCCCGAGTTACCCAAGCTCACGCAGGAAGATATCGAAGACCTCGACGATGCCCCCGGCACCGAGGTCGAAGAGACCGAGGAGAAGGTCGTTGACCAGGCGTCGGCCGCCCGGACTATCGCCGAGCTGGAGGCGGAGATCGCCACGCTACGCCGCCTGGAAGAGCTGGCCCTCCAAGTCCGCCGGGACCGCACCGACAGGAAGTGGGAGAAACTGTCTGAGGTGCTCCAGAACACGCCCGAGATGTTCCATCCTGGCGGCCACCGGCGCAAGCTGGTCGTCTTCACCGAACACCGGGATACCCTCAACTATCTGGCCGAGCGGCTGCGTACCCTGCTTGGCCGCCCCGAAGCCGTGGCGATCATTCACGGCGGCCTAGGGCGCGAGGAGCGCCGGAAGGCCCAGGAATCTTTCACTCAGGACAGGGAGACCCAGATTCTTGTGGCCACGGACGCCGCGGGCGGAGGTATCAACCTCCAGCGGGCCCACCTGATGGTGAACTACGACCTCCCCTGGAACCCGAACCGGCTGGAGCAGCGTTTCGGCCGCATCCACCGCATCGGCCAGACCGAGGTCTGCCACCTCTGGAACCTTGTCGCCCGCGAGACGCGCGAAGGCGAGGTCTTCGAGCTCCTGCTGGAGAAAATCGCCGAGCAGCGCAAGGCGCTCGGCGGGCGCGTCTTCGACGTCCTCGGGAAGGTGTTCCAGGAGAAGCCTCTCCGTGACCTTCTCATCGAGGCGATCCGCTACGGGGAGAAGCCCGAAGTCCGTGATCGGCTCCGCCAAGTGGTGGATACCGCCTTGGACCGGGGCCACCTCCAGCAACTCCTCGAAGAGCGCGCCCTGACCCACGAGGCTCTGGACGGGGCGACCATCCGACGCATCAAGGAGGACATGGAACGCGCCGAAGCCAGGCGGCTTCAGCCTCATTTCGTCGCCTCTTTCTTCCTCGAGGCCTTCCGGCTCCTGGGAGGGACCGTGCGGGAGCGCGAGCCCCGCCGTTACGAGATCACCCACGTGCCGGCCGTTGTTCGGAATCGGGACCGGCTGATCGGCACAGGAGCTCCGGTTCTCTCCAGGTACGAACGGATCACCTTCCACAAGGAGCTGATCAGTGTCCCCGGGAAACCGCTGGCGGCGTTCGTCTGCCCGGGGCACCCGCTCCTGGATGCGACGATTGACCTGGTCCTCGAACGCTACCGCGACCTGCTCAAGCGCGGGGCCGTGCTCGTGGACCCGCGCGAGGAGGGCGGCGAGGAGCTCCGCGTCCTCTTCTACCTGGAGCACTCGATCCAGGATGCGCGGACCAACCGTAAGGGGGACCGCCGGATCGTCTCGCGGCAGATTCAGTTCGTTGAGATGGACAAGGCGGGCGGCGTCCGCATGGCGGGTTACGCCCCCTACCTGGACTATCGGCCGATCACCGAAGAAGAACGCAAGCTGATCGAAGGGGAACTCGGCGCCAAGTGGCTGAAGGGCGACCTGGAGAGCCAGGCACTCTCGCATGCCATCGAGCATCTCCTCCCGCGCCATTTCGACGAGGTCAAGAGGTTCAAGGAGGCGATGGTCGTCCGCACGATGGCCGCGGTGAAGGACCGCCTGACCAAGGAGATCAACTACTGGGACCGCCGGGCCGAAGAGCTCAAGGAACAGGAGCTGGCCGGTAGGCCCAATGCCCGGATCAACTCCGGCCGGGCGCGCGAGCGCGCCAACGAGCTGGAGGCACGCCTTCGCCGGCGCATGGAGGAACTGGAGCAGGAACGGCGCCTCTCACCGCTGCCGCCCGTGGTGACTGGCGGCGCCCTCGTCGTTCCCGTCAACCTGATCCGGCGACTCAAGGGCGAGCGGACCGATGAACCTGAGCTCTTCGCCCGGGAGACCCGTCGGGTCGAGCGGCTGGCGATGGAGGCTGTCATGGCCCTGGAGCGGAAACTGGGCCGGGAGCCCCGCGATGTCAGCTCCGAGAACTTGGGCTACGACGCGGAGTCGAAGATCCCCGGCGACGGTAAGCTCCTCTTCATCGAAGTGAAGGGGCGGGTGGCTGGCGCGACAACGGTCACCATCACCAAGAACGAGATCCTGACGGCGCTCAACAAGCCGGAGGACTTCATCCTGGCTGTCGTGGAGGTGGACGGAGAGGCGGCCCGCAAGCCCGTCTACATCCGGCGGCCGTTCCAGAAGGAACCTGACTTCGGCATGACCAGCGTCAACTACAAGCTGGAGGAACTCCTTCGACGAGGGGAGACGGTAGCATGAGCGGCAAGAAAAGGCTTATTGGGGTTGTGGTACCTTGGATGGCTCATACCGCCCACTCCACTGCACGAAGAATTGAGTAAGAGCAATGCCTTTTACGGATGATGAATTAAACCAAATGCGCTTCGATCTTGAGTCCGGCCTCGTTGAGCGCAAGGCCTCGGCTGCAGACCGGAGCGCGATCCGCAAGAACATCTGCGCTTTCGCCAACGACCTCCCCGGTTACGGCAAGGCAGGCGTCATCCTGATCGGCGTTCGTGACGACGGCTCATGCGCTTCCCTGTCCATCAACGACGAGCTGCTGCGAACATTGGTCCACATGCGCGACGATGGCAACATCCTTCCCCTGCCTTCCATGAATGTCGAAGGTCGCAAACTGGAAGATTGCGATGTGGTGGTCATCACCGTGGAGCCTTCCACGACACCCCCTGTGCGCTATCAAGGCCGCGTTTGGGTCAAGGTGGGGCCAACCGTTCGATCGGCCACTCCGGAGGAGGAGCAGCGGCTCTCCGAACGGCGGCGGGCCGGGGACCTCCCTTTCGACATGCGACCCGCGCCGGACGCTACTCTGGCCGACCTCGATCTCGACTACTTCCGGACTCAGTATCTGCCCCGTGCAGTGGCTCCAGACGTGCTCAAGCAGAACCAGAGACCAGTGGATCAGCAACTCCGCGCCTTGCGCCTCGTCAGTGGGAATCGACCTGCCTGGGGAGCCCTCCTGGCTTTTGGGGATGACCCCCAACGCTGGCTACCTGGGGCTTATGTCCAGTTTTTGCGCCTCGATGGCAGCGCCCTTACCGATCCCATCCGAGATCAGAAAACCCTGACAGGTCGTCTCGAAGATATTCTGATGCAGTTGGATGAACTCGTGAAGCTCAACGTGAGCGTGCGGACGGATGTCACCTCCTCGCCGCGAGAGATCCAGCAACCCGACTATCCGGTCGTGGCTTTGCAGCAACTCACCCGCAACGCGATCATGCACCGCAGCTATGAGGGAACCAACGCGCCTGTGCGGGTTTACTGGTACAGCGACCGCGTGGAGATCCAAAACCCCGGTGGGCTGTACGGCAAGGTCAACCCACATAACTTTGGGAGGGGAGCGACAGACTATCGGAACCCGCTCGTGGCTGAAATTATGTTCTACCTCGGCTTCGCGCAACGTTTCGGTCTGGGCATACCGTTGGCGAACGAAGCATTGGAGAAGAACGGCAATCCGCCGCCTGAGTTCAGCTTTCAGCCGACTCATGTGGGTGTTACGGTGAGGCGCGCCCCATGAAAACAATCGTTTTCTTCAACAACAAAGGGGGCGTGGGGAAGACCTCTCTGGTCTATCACCTCGCGTGGATGTACTCGGATCTGGGATTGAACGTCGTCGCTGCGGACCTCGACCCCCAGGCGAACTTGACGAGCATGTTCCTCGACGACGATCGCCTGGAAGAACTGTGGGAAAAGGGTGCCGATGGCACGGTTTACGATGCCTTGCGTCCTCTCCTCGATGGGACCGGCGACATTGGCGAGCCGCACGTAGAGGATCTGAACGGCGGGCCAGGGCTGCTGGTCGGAGATCTTCGTCTGTCCGCAGCCGAAGACGAACTCTCGAGCCAGTGGCCCGATTGTCTCGATCGTAAACCGCGGGCCTTCCGCGTGATCTCGTCCCTCTGGCGGATCCTCCATCGGGCAGCGACCGCCCGAGAGTCCGAACTGGTCCTCATCGACGTGGGACCCAATCTCGGCGCCCTCAACCGGGCGGCACTGGTCGCATCGGACCGCGTGGTCATACCGCTGGCACCAGACCTCTACTCGCTCCAAGGCCTGCGCAATCTGGGGCCCGCGCTGCGCCGCTGGCGCAAGGAGTGGGCCGACCGCGGGAAAAGGAAGCCGCCTGATCTGGACCTTCAGCTCCCGACCGGACAAATGCGGCCCGCGGGGTACGTCGTACTGCAGCACGCGGTTCGCCTCGACCGACCGGTGAAAGCATATGCGCGGTGGATGGCGCGGATCCCTGAGGAATATCGCAGCTCTGTGCTCAATGAGGCGAAATCGAAAAACGTGACCATAGACAATGATCCGCACTGCTTGGCCACGCTCAAGCATTATCGCAGCCTCATGCCCCTGGCGATGGAGGCCCGCAAGCCCATGTTTTTTCTCAAGCCTGCAGATGGAGCGATTGGAGGCCACACGGCAGCGGTGGGAGCGTGCTACGAGGATTTTCGGGCACTCGCGATGCGCATTGCGGATCATTGCGAAGTGAGTACCCCATGACGCCCAAGAAGCTCATCGAAGTGGCCCTGCCGCTCTCGGAGATCAACGACGCCTCGGCCTACGACAAGATGCCCGGCATCGGGCCGCATCCCAAGGGCATCCACCACTGGTGGGCGCGCCTGCCGCTGCCGACCGCCCGGGCGGTCCTCTTCGCCTCCGTGGTGGACGACCCATCTTCCCATCCGGAGCGCTTTCCCACCGAGGAGATGCAGAAGGCCGAACGGGAGCGCCTCTTCGGTATCCTGCGCCGCTTGATGCAAAAGAAGATGCACGAGCATCCCGAGGTGTACGCCGAGGCGAAGGCCGAGATGCTCAAGCACTGTGGGGAAAGCTCCCGCCGGTGCTCGATCCCTTTGCCGGCGGCGGCTCGATTCCCCTCGAGGCGGCCCGCCTCGGGTTCGAGGCGCATGCGGCCGACCTCAACCCCGTGGCGGTGCTGTTCAACAAGTGCAACCTGGAACTCATCCCGCGCTGGGCGGACCAGCTGCCAGTGAATCCGGAAGACAGAAGTCAGGAGACAGAAGGAAGAAGGCGGACGGCGGCGGGCTGCGGCGGGGCGAGCGGCCTTGCGGCCGATGTGCGCTACTACAGGCGCCTCATCCGCGAGCGGGCCATCGCGAAGATCGGCGACCTCTACCCCAAGGTCCGCATCGTTCAGGAGAGGGACGGCTTCTGGCGGCACGCGACGGAAGAGGAAATCCGTTCCGGCAAGCGCACCATCCGCGAGGCCAACGTCATCGCCTGGCTCTGGGCACGGACAGTGGCCAGTCCCAACCCGGCGGCCAAGGGAGCGCATGTGCCGCTCATGAGCAACTTCTGGCTTTCGAGCAAGAAGGGGAATCTCGCATGGCTGCAGCCAATCATAGAGAAATCCAAGGGAACCTATCGCTTCGAGGTCAGGACTGGTACGCCTGAAAACCGTCCGGCCATTTCAAGTGGGACAAAGGTTGGCAAGGGTTCGAATTTCACGTGCCTCCTCGCGGGGGCCGGCTGAAGGACCTGGAGCAGGCGACGCGACAGTACCTGGCGTGGAAATCCATTTGGGAACAGCGCGAGTCCCTGAACCTCGATGCCTTCCAGTCTCGGCAGGCCGAAACCAAGTGCAGGACCGCCGACGAGACCGTCGAGGCCCGCATCCCCGAAGCCTACCAGTGGCTACTGGTTCCCACCCAGCCCGATCCGAAAGGGCCGGTCGAATGGCAGGAGATCCGGCAGCAGGGCCAGGAGGCGCTCGCGGTTCGCGCCTCGAAAAAGCTCAAGAACGAGGAGCTGTTGCTGATCCAGCTTGGCGGCCCGCGTTTGAGGCACGAACTCGACCGCGTTCCGCTCTGGCGCGGTGGCCATGTGGGCACCAAACAGCTGGCCGAGGATTTCGCCACCTATCTCTACCTCCCCCGGTTGTCCGACGACTCTGTGCTGGTGGACGCCATCCGGGACGGCCTGTCCCGCCTGACGTGGCAGTCAGAAACCTTCGCCTTCGCCGACCACTGGGACGAACAGAAGAGAAAATACGTCGGGCTCCAGACCGGGCCCGGCGTCCGTGTCACGCTGGACGAGCGCAGCCTCCTTGTGAAGCCAGAGACCGCCCTCGCCCAAATGAAAGCGGAAAGGGAACGTCAGGTGGAAACTCAACCGTACCCCCCTGGTGAACCCGACGCCACAATAGAGATCCAAGAACCGGGTGGAGGGCTATCCATCCCTCCGGCCTCCGCTCCTCTTCGTCGTTTCCACGCCACCGTGCCGTTAGACCCCACCCGCATAGGCCGAGACGCGGGTCGTGTCGCGGAAGAAGTGGTTCAGCATCTGGCCGGGCTCGTGGGCGCCAACCTGGAAGTGACGTTGGAGATTCGGGCAGATGTGCCCGACGGCGTGCCCGAGCCGATCGTGAGGATCGTCACGGAGAACTGCCGAACCCTGAAGTTCAAGACCCACGGGTTCGAGAAGGAGTAGCGGTAGGCTCTGCACTGGTGGTCCAATCGGAAAGTCTTCGTCACTACCACCACTTTTGGCGATCAATGATGGCTCGACCGGTTCACGTTGCCTTCCGCTGAGCACTACGAGATCTGCTACGACCACTTGCAAGACGGATTCGAAGCGATGGTCCCCGAGTACGTGTGCGGGCGGGACGACCGCTGGTGGCGTGCCGGGCCGCGGCCTTCCGAAGCGCCGCAAAATCAGTGCCGGGCCCGCCGGCGGACCAGGCGCTCGATCTCGCCGGCGATCTGCTGGTGCTCGACGGCGGAGTTCACCCTGAGGACGTTGGACATCATGGCCACCAGGTAAACGATCTGGTTCTCACCCCGGGCAGGCGATTCCACGATCACCACCGAGTGCATCAGGTTCAGGCGGTTCCCCCGGTAGGGTTCGCACCGGAAACCTTCCTCCGGTTCGCATTCGAAAAGGCTGCCGGACTTGAAATACACCGCCGCCTCGGCCAGCGCCGGCGAAGATGCGTAGCGGTAGCGGGGACGGGTGAAATACAGCAGCCGCTTCATTTCCAGACTGCTCCACGCATCCACCATTCGACCCTGCTCGATCCGGACGAGCCAGCGCAGCAGTTCGAGGGGGGTGGCATAGCTGGACCGGCCGGGAATGATCCGGGAAGCCGCCCGGGTGAAGAAAGTCTGGACCCGCAGATATTCGAAACGCAGGCCGGCCGCGACCAGCGGGTCACGGACTACCTGAACCGCCCGTTCTGTGCGTTCCCCGGCGGATGAGGTCCGCAGAAAATCCCGGGCGGCCGTCTCAGAAGGTGGATAGTCGTCGCCGAAGCGGTTCATCAGCAGCGCCTCTTTCCACACCAGGGAGGCAGCCGAGTTGGAGCTGGGGGAAACCATGTGATCCACCCACTCCCACAGGTTCATGCGGTCACCGGGCTGCACCGGGCGGTACAGCACCCGCCGTCCAGGCTCATCCACGATCGGCACGCGGTGGTGATCGCTACCGGTGAAGGCGTCGGCGGTCACCACGGTCTGTTTCAGGAACTCGCCCCGTCGTTCGGGATGGTCGGGGTACCGCACCCCGAGCTGGTGGAACAGCCCCGTCATCACCAGGAGCTTGCCGACGCTGCCGGGGACGTAGCCCACCTCCGCGCGTAGGGCGGCAAACCGGGGATTTTCCGGATGGGTGATGTCCAGGACGGCCACCCGGTAGGAAGGATCGCGCGTCGCAAAGATGGCCTCCAGACCCGACTGCAGCTCTGGGTCCCGGGCCGTGTCCGCGTCCACGTCGAAGTCCGGGCGGCCGGCCAGGTGGAGCCGGATGTCGGCGCTTCCCAGCAATGCTCCCGGCGGCAGCCGGAGGCTGCCGGGCCACTGGCCAGCCAGAATCTTCTGGAAAGCCCGCAACCGCCGGATGCCGGTGGCTTCGAAGCCGTCCAGGGGATAAGCGGGTGCTCTCGCCGACCCACCGAACAGGCAGAGCAGGAGAACCAGGGCACACCTCGCAGTCGTCATAGCGCCTGGGCCAAGTCCACGGGGATATCTGCCTGCCGCTCCCAGTCCTGGTCGAGGTAGCTGGGGATCCGTCCCCTGCCGCCGGGAGTTTCGGTCACAAACGGACGAACCTGGAAGAGCCAGAGCTGGGAGCCGGTGAACCCGAACTCGATGTCCCACATCGCGTCCTTGCCGGCACCGGGTATCCGGCGGCGGACGGTCTCGGCAACCTGGCGGAGCTGGTCAATGTCGCCGGACGAGAGCAGTTCCGGGTCTTTCGAGCTCGGCACCAGTTTCACGCCGCCGGCCGCGTCAGGGTTCAGGATCCGCCGAAACGGCGCCTTGGCCAAAGAAAGCAGCCGCACGGAGCCGTCAGCCTTCAGGACCAGGGTTTCCGCCGACTCGCCCTGCACCGCACCGCCGACACCTTCGCTGACCGCGACAGTGAGGCCGCCGGGTTCCCTGTTCTCCAGATCGGCCGTAATGAGGACTCCGGACCTGTCACAGGGAACGCTCTCCAGAATCAGCACGGAAGGGAGGATGGTGCCCAGATCCTTCAGCACCCGACTTCTCCACAGGTACGCACGCTCGGCAAAAGGTGAAGCCCACAGCCGTTTGACCGATTCCAGGACGTCGGGCAGGGTGCGCTGGTTGGGGACCGTAAGATTCAGCCCTGCCCCCGAGAACTCGGGCAGATCCTCAACGTTGGTGTCGCTGCGGACAAAGACACCCCGACCCAGGCTGCTGCCCAATGCGGTTTCCACCGCCTGTTCGATGGCCTCCTGGTCCTCCGGGATGAACGGCAGCTTCTGGATGGCTTCCCGGAAATAGGCCAGGCGGGGAAACATGAAGCTGTTGATCTCCTGCTCGGAACGGCCCTGTTTTCGCCATGTTTCACCCAGCTCGAAAGCGGCCTGGATCTCAGCCCAGACCGTGGATTTGGCCTGATAGGGACGGCCCACGTGCCGGTAGTACAGTCCAAAGGGGAGGGCCAGCCCGCGGGCGACGTGTCCGGGGAACATGTGGGCCAGTTCTCCCAGGTTGGCGGCCTTGGGTCCCACCACCACTCCGGAATCGGCGGCCCTCAGGTGCTCGAGCGGGATCGGACTCGCCCGGTCCAGGCGGGCCCGGGAGAGATCAACCGCCAGCCGCTCCTGCAGGGCGGCTGGAGAGTCGTCCAGCAGGCTCCGTTCCGCCTCGCTGAGGGTGGCCACCGGTTTGAAGATCACTTTGCCCATGGGAGAGACCCCATACAGCACTTCCTGCCCTTCCCATCTCCGCAGTTCAGGGAGGAGGTCCGAGGATGCCGAGGCGTTGGGAATCTGCAGGCTGCGGGCCAACAGTTGAACGTGGGACAGCAGGTTCCCCGCGTCCAGCGTCACCAGCCCTGCCACCGGCCGCAGCTCCGCCACCGCCTCCGGGATCACATAGATCCCGGCTGGATCCGGCTGCCAATGAGTGGGGATCCGCTCCACCACGTGCAGGACTCCCACCGCGAGACCCGGGTTCAGTCCGCGCATCCGACTGGACAGCACCGCCTCGTCCGGCTCGCCGGGACCCAGCATCAGCCGGTGGGCGTCCTTCTGCAGGAAACCCAGCCGTTCGGCGAGATGGAACAGGTTGGACGAGCGGATCATGGCGTGAAAGAAGCCGGAGGTCTTCGGTTCAATCCGAAGGTAGCGCTGAAAGACCGGGCCGAAGGTTTGCCGCGCGGTGGATGCCGACCATTCAAGACTGCGGGTCAGATAGTTCAGGGATCGCTTGTAAGTCAGCAGCGAGGGCGTTTGGGCCACCAGTGAAGCCAGTTCCTGATTGAGTGCCTCAACCTCGCGGCCGGCGAGATAGCCGGTACCGAAGGCCAGCTCGAATAGGGAGCCCAGCTCCTCGAGACGCTGCCGGCGTGTGACTCCGGACGGCTCCACGGTGAGATCGCGAAAGGCCACTTCCTGGAGAGCCGCACCCAGATCCACCAGCCACAAGTTGAGGGCGCCGTTGCTGCAGGACGCCGCCTGGCGACGGATCCTGGCCGCCAGGCGGGAGGCGGCCTGGACGCGGTCCTCCGGGCGTCCCAATCCGGCCAGCCTGCCAATGTCCCGGACGATCCCGGCGGTATCGCCGCACGGTTCGCCGGCAATCCGGGGACCCGACCGGAAGGGGGCGAGAACCTCTTCGAACCCGCGCTGGCGGTATCGAACCTCCAGACTCGCCAGCAGTTCCGCCAGCACGCCCTTGACCTCCTGGGACACGCCGGGATCTTCAAGCCACCGCCTGACGGCGGCCTGATCTGCGGGGGAGGGGAAGGAGTGGATCTTCACCCGCAGGGGCTGCAGCCGGCTGTCCAGCTCCGCCGCCCTTGAGATCAGCAGTCGGATCCGTGAGGTCCCGGCGCCCGCCTGCAGGCGATGGGGGACCACCTGGACGAGCTGGGATGCCAGCAGAAAGTTGCGGTCCAGCCATCCCGGATCGGAAAACAGCTTCTCCAGAAATTCCTGACCCCGGCGTTCTTCATCCTCGATCTGGCGGGCGCCCCGGTAATAGCGCGCCTTGCGCAGGATCCAGAAATGGTCGATCTGGAACAGATAATCCTGGATGACCAGCTCCTTGAGCAGGAGGTAGTCGTCGGCAGGGTTGGCGAAATCCTCGTAACGGAGAGCCTGCAGGATCGGTGCGGGATGAAAACCCAACTCCGCCATTCGGCGGGCCGCTTCATTGAATTCGGCATGCTGGACGCCGCCTCCCCGTTCCCGGCAGGGTGTCCCCTGCGGCGGGTGCATGGTGCCGTCCCGACAGAACCAGCGGATCCGGAGATAAGGACCGCGGGGGTCCTCCTTCATGCGGGTGACCAGGGACTGGAGCTCCTGAACCTGGGCGGCGCTCAGCTCCGGATAAAAACTCTCCTCCTGGGCGTGGAGGTTGAGGCAGAGGACCATCAGCAGACAGCCAGGCAACAACCGTCGAAGCAGGGGGTTGGTCCTCATGAGATGCCCTCCGATGCAGTCTACACCGAACGAAGCGGGGCAGGGCGGCGGGCGGAAGGTCAAGTTCCCTGACCACTTAAGGGATGAGCCGGCCCGCGGTGGAAGCGGGGCGTTCGGTGATGCGGTGGTAGCGATTGACCGCCAATCCCTCGACTACCTGCACCGTGCCCGACGGCCACCGGATCTCCAGACGCTCCACCCTCGACACCGCGCCCAGACCGAACAGCGGCCGCAGATCGGAATGGGAGGCGAAACTGCCTCCGGTGTACACGTCCCGCCGCTGTCGCCGGCCGCCGGCGTCCAGCCAGACCACCGACCCGATTCCCTGGGGCAACGAGTCCGGACCGGGCACCAGCTCGACTCCCAGCCAGTTGCCGCCGGGAAACACGTTGCGGAGCAGCTTGGGCGGAGAGTCGACGCAGTTGATCACCACGTCGGTCCGTCCGTCATTATCGAAGTCTCCGAACGCCGCGCCTCGGGCCGTCACCACCATGGCCAGTCCCGTGTCTGGTGCCGGTGGAACGGGCTCGAACCGTTGCCCGTCCAGGTTTCGAAACAGCAGCGGCCGCTGGCGGAAAGAAGTGCCCCAGGGATGGCGGTCAACTTCCGGATACACGTGACCATTGGCCACGAACAGGTCCAGCAGGCCGTCGTTGTCGTAATCCAGAAAACCCGTTCCCCAACCGACGAAAGGCAGCGACGGTTCGGCCACTCCAGCCTCCCAGCTCACATCCAGGAAAAAAAGGTCACCCTCGTTGCGGTAGAGCGTGTTGTAGTCGTCTCCGAAATGGGCGACATAAAGGTCGACTCTCCCGTCCAGGTTGTAGTCGCCCACCGCGAGCCCCATGCCTGCCTGGGCTCGGCCGTCTTCGCTGAGAGCGAAGCCCGAGGTGTAGCCGATCTCCCGGAAGGTTCCGTCCCGCTGGTTGACGTAGAGGTAGTTGGGTGTGGAATCGTTGACGACCAGCAAGTCGCTCCAACCGTCGTCATTGAGGTCCAGCCACACCGCGGTGAAGCCGTAGCCCCCGCCGGGATCGTGGACGCCGGCGTGGACGGCCACCTCGGCGAAGGTCCCGTCCCCCTGATTGCGGAACAGGAAGTCCCGGGTGCCGGGGAGACCCCGGGGTCCGCACATCACCGGATCACCCCGGTAACGGCAGAAGTTGATGGGGATGTCGACGCCCGGTCGCGGCGGCAGGGAGGGGTCGAACTCGGCGTAGCCGCACACGAAAAGGTCGAGCCGCCCGTCCCGGTTGTAGTCTCCGAAGGCGGCGCCCGTCGTCAGGGAGTCGGCCAGGGCGACGCCCGCCCGTGCAGCGACGTCGGTGAAGGTCCCGTCGCCGTTGTTGCGGTAAAGGCGGTTGGGTCCGAAATTGGAAACGTAAAGGTCGGTCCAGCCGTCGCCGTCAAAGTCTCCTGCCACCGCGCCGAATGCCCACTGGCGGTTGGCCACGCCGGCGCGTTCGGTGACGTCGGTGAAGGTCAGATCTCCGTTGTTGCGGAACAGCCGCGACTCGCCGTGCAAGGCCTTCCCCAGCAGCGCTTCGAAGGGTGACCCGTTGAGCAGATAGATGTCGAGCCAGCCGTCCCGGTCGTAATCGAAAGCCGCAACGCCGGCGCTCTTGGTGTCGACGATGTAGCGCTTTTCGGGGTATCCGGCCCGGTGGCGGAAAAGCTCCAGACCGGAGGCGGCGGTGATGTCCTCGAACACTACCGGAGCGCCGTCCACCAGACCGCCGGCGGTGATGGGCCGGCTGAGGGCGTCGAAGACGTCCGCCCGGCGGGTTCCCGCAGCGGTTCCCCCTTCCTGGGAGTGGGCTGCGCCCCAGGTGGCCAGCAGCGTGAGGAGCGCGGTGCAGACCGTCCGTATCACGGGCCGGCCCTCACTTGACAGCAACCAGCCGGCTGCCGAGACGCCGGAAAAGCGGGTCAGGTGGCGGATAGGCATGTCCACGGTGGACCCGGAAGGCCTCCGCGTAAGCGATGGGACGGTCGGCGAGGCGGGAAGCCATCCGGCCCGCTTCACCAGCCCAGCGCCGCATCATCTCGAGGTACTCATCAACCCCGTGATGTTCCCGCAGCCATTCCCGCTGACTGCTGTGGGCGGCCAGCATCGCCGCCTTCCGTTCAATGACGTCGGAGATGTCGACAAAGAAGTGCACCGGCGCCGGATTTCCGAAGATGTCGATACCGTCCACCGGACTCCAGTACACCAGCGCGGGAATGGCATCCATCGCCGGAAAGTCCCCCGGGGCGGCGTAGTTAGGGACCGGCGCCGCAAAGCAGGCGGACCGGACCAGCCGGCTCGTGATCTCGTGATCAATCAGGTAGTCGGCTGGCGGGTGTGTCATGACCACGTCCGGCCGGAGTTCCCGCAACAGGGAGGTGACCCGGCGCAGGGACGGAACGTCGTACATGATGCTGAAGTCCTCGAACTCCAGGCAGCGGTACTCAGCCCCCAACAGGCGACAGGCTTCAGCCGCCTCGCGGCGGCGGACTTCACTGATGGCAGCCCGGTCGAGCTGGTGCGAACCACAGTCCCCCGGGGTGAGCGTGACCACGGAGAGCGAGGTTTCCGGACCTGCCAGATGCAGCATGGTCCCCGCACACATGAACTCCACATCATCGGGATGAGCGCCGACAGCCAGGATTCGCGTCATGGCACATGAGTTTAGCCGTTCCGCCGTCTGGCTCGCGCGGCCGCCCCGGACGGTCCGCTTTACCCCACGGATCGAACGGCTCTGACGGGAAACCCTACATGTCCATGTACGGCATGGGTGGCGTCAGGCCCAGCAGCCGTTGGTACACCGTCAGGGCTCCCCGGTGGTGTGCGGTGTGATCCAACAGCGCGGAGATGATGGCGTGGCGCGGTGTCTCGCCCATGATGGGATTGGGCGGAAAGAGGGAAGCCCACTCTTCGGCTGTGTGCCTGCCGGCGATTTCGGCGGCCCGGTCGACGGCCCCTTCGAACCATTGGCGCGCCTCCGCCAGGCTGTGCACCGCCCGTACCTGGCGGTCCAGCGCCTCGAAGTCCATGTTCCATCCGGAGCCGAAGGCCCCCTCGAAGAACCAGTCGACGGTCTGTGCTACGTGGGCCACGTGGCCGGCCACCGTGAACAGGCCGTGCTGGGGCGCGAAGCTCGAATGTTCTTCCTGCAGGGGACGAGTGGACCGGTTGAAATAGTCCCGCATCCCGGATAGCTGCATCTTGATGGCTTCAGGCGTCATCGGGAATTCTCCTTTGTCGGACAGCGAACCTTCCGTCGAGAGCCTCTTGGAGCCGCCACTGCGCGGTACGGCCGTCGCAAGGTGGTTTTCCGTGGCTTTCTGGATGCCCCATCCTGAATCTCCCTTTCCGGCACGTCAAGGGCCTGAACCTTTTTGAGAGCGGATCCGTTTCTCTGGGCATAAGGAGCCTCATGATGAACTGGAAACGAATCTCAGTCCTCGCCGTCGGGTTCTACTTTGTCTTCTCCACCGGCAGCGCCGCCAGCCAATGGTTCCATGTGCGGGTACACGAGCCGGGGGGAGAGAGTGTCAAGATCAACCTCCCCTTGAATCTCATAAGCACCTTGGTGCCCATGGTTGAAGAAGAAGATCTGAGCCACGGCACCCTACGGGTGAAGGATCAGGAGATCACTGTGGCCGAACTGCGGGAAATCTGGGTCGCGGTCAAGGCGGAGGGGAACGACGAGTTCGTCACCGTGGAATCGGACAACCAGCGGGTTCGCATCACCAAGGAGGGGGACCAGCTCTTCATCCGATCGGTGGAGGGCTCCGAAACCGAGGTCGAGGTGAATGTCCCGGTATCAGTGGTGGATGCCCTGCTGGCGGGCGATGGCGAGACTCTCAACATCAAGGCCGCCATCGACGCCCTTGCCCTGGCCCCTCCAGGCGACCTGGTCCGGGTCAAGGACGGGAAGACGCACGTGAGGATCTGGATCGATGCCATGAGCTCACCCGAGTGATGAGGTAGGTAGCGGGGTAACGGGGTTGCGGGGTAACGCGGTAGCGGGTAACGAGGTAACGGGGTAACGGGTAACGGGGTAACGGGTAACGCGGTAACGGGGTTCCGAC
>CAZGEH010000015.1:0-96508 GCA_964524795.1 uncultured Acidobacteriota bacterium | reverse complement strand
GGACCGCGACCGGTTTCCATGGGTGGTCGCTCCGCTGGTGCCGGGCCTGTGGACCTTGGTGGAACCGCGCTTTGCCTGCCGACTGGGACTGGCGGCTTGACGTCTCGCAGATGCTCTTTCCGCTGCTGAGGCCTGGCTCAGGGATTGGATTTCGGCAATCTGCCAACTGGGCCGGCTCAGCAACGCCAAGGAGAGTCTTGCCCCTTGCTATGGCGTTGGGCGAGAGCGAACGTGGAGCCGTCGTCCTCTCTCGATGCGGCACCTTCTGCTGCGGCTTTTCAGGGGTCCTTTGGGCCGCAATGGGTTTCGGCGTCCGAGAGCCAAGCGCCGGTTACCCGTGTTGGCAGTTGAAGGAGTGCCGGCCAGTCTCGATGGCGACCGGGGCCTCCGCCTTGGTCACAGAGGAGTCCGAACAGAATCTCTTTGATTCGAGAGGCCCGCATCAACAGCTCCGCGTGAAGGCGGTCAGCAGGGCGTTGGCAGCCGGCGGATCGGCTGATTGCAGCCTTGGCCCGATGTTCCACCGGCGGTCGCGAGCCGGGCTGGGACGAGGTTCAACCTGGCCGGGGCGGCCGAGGCAGGCCAGCTGCGCGCGACCCGTATTCAGCCGCCTTGGGGGTCGATGGCCCAGCTGAAGGTCGGCTCAAGCCCAGTTTTCACCCAGGATGCGCTGCAACCGGGTACGCGCGAGCTTGTCGCGCCGGCGCTCCAGATCTCAGGCTCTGTGGGTAGCCGCGGATGGAGCCGCAGAGCCGGCGGAGCCTCTGCGGGATCCTGCTGACCGGATCGAGGCTGGCAGCGGGACGGTAACGACTGCAGTGCCCGGAGCCACCCTACCGCGCTGGCGGCAGAGACTTCCGGACCCAACGCCGTACCCCTGGTCACGGAGACGATTGGCGGTCTGCACCCTGAGACTTCCTGGAACCCGAGGTCTCGATCAGTCCAGCCGTGCGTCTGGCCAACTCTTTCGAATTGTCGCCTGGTCGCCTGCCGGCGGTTCGAGTTCGTCCTGCGCCGCTCCCGGTCAGAATCGTGGCGGGCTGGAGATGGGAGACTTCGGGGTTGATGTGCTGGTGCAGCCGAGACCCGGCCCAGTGGCGGAGCCTTGCGGCGTCAATCGCTCCCAAGGCAGGGTCAGTGCCAGTGGCTCCAAGGACAGGCGAAGGCTCCGGCCGACAGCCCCGCTCCTGCCTGTCCCTCTGCGGTCTCTACCTCACCCGAGGCAGGTCCCTCACTCTCGAGGCACCATGACTCTCCTCTCGGGCTGAGCCGACCCTGAAGGGCCGGAGTTCCATTTTCGATCGGGCAGCATCTCCCTGACAGGCTTGGAGATAGGCGTATGGGGGACTTCCTCTTGCTGGGACAGCCCCAGCAGTTCCCAGACCCGTTGCTGAAACGAAGTTGGCTGGGTCACCTGCGAGAGAGTGGGACCGATTGCCAGCCCCGAGAACAGGATCTCGAATCTGTGCAGTTCAAGACCGTCGGCACTGGTCTGGAAAGCTCTCTTTTCGGGCCGTTTCCGAGATCTCGGTGCGCACGAACGGATAGGATCGGCCTGAGGCAGCTGTTCGTCCTCAAGAAGCACAGGGTCCAGCGCCCCTGGCAGCTTCCGTTCCACAGAGTGGGCCAGGAGACCCAAGAAGAACTCTTCCTGCTCCGTCTCCTTCTGGTGAGAGTGGATGCAGCGAGCCCCTACGGACCGATCCCCATCAGGCAGCGAACAGTCCGTTCGACCTGCAACACAGTCCTGTAGCCTCCTGTAGCCCCGGACGGTGTCTTCCGTGCCCAGCGATGAAGCGGCCTTACTGGCCCCCGAGCTGGAATATCATCTAGCTTTGCCTCCCTTCACCTACCGCTCGATTATCCCGAGTCCCTGTTCCGTCGCCTCGATCAGTGCCGCCCGTTTGCGCTGCCGCTTTCTCGACCAGCATCGGGTCGAAGCAGGCAATCAGCCGTTCTTCCGGGTAGTCCGGACTGGTGGCTTCGGCCTGATTCCCGTCATCGAACAACGACCGTTGCAGATGGGCCTCCTCGCCTAGGCCCCGGGTCGCCGGACTGAGCAGAGCCGAGATCCAGCCGATGCCCTCTGGCCCCGTTTGTCTACCTGCGTGTCGGTCAGCATCCCACTGTCCCCGACCGGCGCCCCCTTCTCCAGCCCGAAGCTTCCCCGCAGCTTCTCACCTGGTCCCCCGTCGTCGGATCGTCGGTCCGGGCTGGATGGACTTGGCCCGACACCGGCCGCCCCTTCCGGCCCGACTTCACCATTGACCTGTCGTTTCCGGTCCCGATCATGCCCGAATGCCGCTACTACACAGCTCCGCCCCTCGCTGGCTTGACGCTGGTGCAGCCAGACCAGACTCCCGGCAGAGTTCTTCCATATCGGCATGTTCGAGGGCCAGTTCCCGGGCTGGGCTGATGGTCTTCCACAGGCGGGTGGTGGCCAGTTGGGAGCTGGAACGTAGCACGCGTTCGACGATCATCTCGAGGATCAGAAACCGGACCCGGCTGGGCTTGCTTGCGATCAGCCGATCGATCCCCACTTGACGGACCAACTCCAAGTCAACTTCGACATGGCCGCTGGGCCACGACTCGACGACGCTGAACAGGGCGCAGGGACTCGTCAGTGGCTCGTCGCGCAACAGCCGACGCAGCAGTTCGACCTTGTGAGCCGGCCAGCCGGAGAGGTTGGACAGGATGCGCTTGACGAGGCGGGAGCCTTCGCGATGGCCTACGTTAGGGGTTGGGGGACAGGCGACCGCCCCGACGCGCACTTTTTCCTTGACTTCCACAATCATTTGGTCCAATTTGGAGCAAAGAGGACACGGAAGGCCGATAAAGGAGTGTCTGCTTCGGTGGAGAGCAATCGAAGACTCGTCCTCAGGGGAAACTCGCCCGCGAAGGTGGACGCCCAGGGACGGCTCAAGGTCCCGACGACGCACCGTCGAGTCCTGGAGAGTTATGGAACCGAGTTCTATGTGACCAGCCGGACCGGACAGAACGTTCTGATTTATCCCTTGTCGGAGTGGGAGAAGATCGAGACGAAGTTGCTGGAGGATACGAGGATGGGGCCGGAAAAGATGAGATTCCTGCGCAACACCAGCTACTACGGCCAAGTTGCCACGATGGACAACCAGGGTCGTATCCTGATTCAGCCCCATCTTCGAGAAGCCGCTGAGATCGACGGCGAGGTCGCCGTCATGGGACACCTCAACTGTCTGGACGTCTGGAACCGCGCCAAACTGATCGAGCTGCTCCGCAATGAGCCGTACACCCACGAGGACGAGGAAGCGTTGGCGAGACTCGGGATCTGAGTATGTTGGCCATGGCGGTGGAGCACGTTCCAGTATTGGTTGAGGAGGCGGTGGATCTCCTCAACGTCCGCCCCGGCGGCGTGTATCTGGACTGCACTGTGGGGATGGGCGGGCATGCCCAGGCGATCCTGGAACGCCTCCGGGGACAGGGGAGGCTGATCGCCCTGGATCGGGACTGCGAATCGCTGGAGATGGCCCGCGAGCGGCTCGCCGAGTACCGTTACCTGGCAAGCTTTCACCATGAGAACTTCAAGAACCTGCCGCTGATTCTCCGCCGGCTCCAGATCGACGCCGTCGATGGGTGCCTGGTGGATCTCGGGGTTTCACGGTATCAGCTCACATCGCCGGAACGGGGTTTCAGTCTGCGCGAGCACGGCCTGCTGGACATGCGAATGGACCGCCAGCAAAGGATCACGGCGGAGGAGCTGGTGAACAGGCTGTCGGTCGAGGAACTGACAGAAGTATTTCGCCGCTGGGGTGAGGAGCGGCAGGCCGCGGCGATTGCCCGGGCAATCGTTGAAAATCGCAAACTGGGGCGGATCCGAACCACGGACGAACTGGCAGCCCTGGTCGCCCGGGTCAAAGGTTTTGGGGCGGGATCACGGATCCATCCGGCCACCCAGGTGTTTCAGGCCCTCCGGATCGCGGTCAACCAGGAGCTGGAGGGTCTTGACCGATTTCTCTCGAACGCCATCGGATTCCTGCGACCGGCCGGCAGGCTGGGGGTGATTTCATTCCACAGTCTGGAAGACCGGATCGTCAAGCGTACGTTTCAGCTTGAATCCGGTCGCTGCATTTGTTTTCGCCCGCTGGCGCTGTGCCGTTGTCCTCGTGTCGCCCGAGTCCGGTTGGTGACTCGCAAACCAGTAATCCCGGGCCCCGCAGAAATGGACAGGAACCCCAGCGCGCGCAGCGCGAAGCTGCGGGTGGTGGAACGTCTCGAAGCAGCCAGGGAGGTATAAGAACATGCTCGATCTGAATCGCCAGGTCATCCGGAACTGCCCCTCCACCGCCTGCGAAGGTGTGGTCAACCGCGAGATCCTGAAGTGGTGTGGTCTTTTTGCGATGGTGGCGTTGTTCGTGGGCTGGTCGATTTACCTCCGCAACCAGATTCTGCTGGTGCAGTACGAGATCGAAGATGTAACCCGGGATAATGCCAGGGTCCTGGAACAGAACCAGTTACTGCGTGCCCAGTTCAAGGCTTTGGTAAGTCCCGGCCAGGTTGAGGAAGAGGCGCGTAAGCTGGGGATGATTAACCTCAACCAGCCGGGGGTTGTGGTTTTGGAGGGCGACCGGTTTGGCGGTGCGGTGCGCACTTATGCGCAAAGCCGACCTGGGCCCAAGGTTATACATGAATGAAAAACCTGGCCACGGATCCACAGCTGCGTTCCCAGTTGGTGGGACGTCTGCTCATCATTTCCGTTGTTCTTTGCGCCTGGGCGTTGATGATCGTCGGCCGGCTGGTCCAGCTCCAGGTTCTCGAAGGCCCACGTTTCCGCCAGCAATCTGAGGCACAACAGCAAGGCTATGTCGAGGTTTCTGCCAAACGGGGGGACATCCTGGACCGGCGCCTGGAGGAGCTGGCCATCAGTGTCCGAGCCGATGCGGTCTTCGCCCAGCCGCGCAAGGTAGAAGACCCGTTGCGAACGGCGGAGCTGTTGGCCCCGCTACTGGAGACCCCGGCGGACGAGATCCTCCGCAAACTGACCTCCGGTTCCAGTTTCGTCTTTCTCAAACGGCGGGTTCCTGTCGAGAACTCCCGTCGGATCCAGGCCCTCAAGTTGGCGGGCATCGGCACCCAGGAGGAATCCGCTCGGGTCTACCCCGCTGGGAAGCTGGCGGCCCATGTCCTCGGGTTCGTTGGGACGGATAATCGTGGACTGGCCGGTCTTGAACACTTCTATACCGACGAATTGAGCGGCCGTCGAACCCGGATTGACCTGTTAGTGGATGCCCGCCGTCACAGCTACCAAAGGCAGGAGCCGGCAGAGCGGACGGAAGGGAAGATTTTGGTGTTGACCCTCGACCGCACCCTCCAGCACATCACTGAGACCGTTCTGCGCCAGACTGTCGAATTTACGCGTGCCCTCAACGGCTCCGCCATTCTGATGGACCCGCACACCGGTGAGCTGCTGGCAATGGCGTCCTATCCAGACTTTGACCCGAATCGCTTCGGGGAATATCCCCCCGAGGTGATGCGCAATCGCGCTGTCCTCGACGTTTACGAACCTGGCAGTACGTTCAAGGTGATCACGCTGTCGGCTCTGCTCAATGAAGGTTCGGTGGAACCCGACGAAGTGGTGGACTGCCGCGCGGGAACTGCGCGTCTGGCCGGCAAGGTGTACAGGGAGGCAAAGCACAGCTACGGTTTCCTGACGGTGCGTGAAGTGGTGGCCAAGTCCAGCAATATCGGTACCGTAAAACTTGCTCTCCGGCTCGGACCAGACCGTATGTACGATTACCTGCGCCGGTTCGGCTTTGGCGAGAAGACGGGAGTGGATCTCCCTGGCGAGGAAGCGGGGCTGCTGCGCCCCACAACACAATGGTCGAAACTCTCAATCGGCGCGATCTCCATAGGACAGGAAGTGGGAGTGACGCCGCTGCAACTCGCCCGTGCTGTGGCGGCCATCGCCAACGGCGGGTATCTGGTTCGTCCCTACCTGGTGAAACGTGTGCTCTCGCCGGACGGAGGCGTCGTTCGGGAAACCGCCGTGGAAAAACGCCAGATCCTGGATTCCGCCACCGCCGCCACCATGCGCCAGATCCTTCAGGAGGTGATCCTGAGGGGTACCGGTACCACCGCCGCCCCCCGCGGATTTTCCGCGGCGGGCAAGACCGGAACCGCCCAAAAGATTGTGGATGGGCGCTACTCGCAATCCCGGTATGTCGCATCCTTCGCTGGATTTGCCCCGCTGGAGCACCCCAGGCTTCTGGCGTTGGTCGTGATCAACGAGCCCAGTGGAATCCCCTATGGAGGCCACGTGGCAGGTCCGGCGTTCAAGGAGATTATGGAACGGTCCCTGCTCTACCTTGGCGTTCCGCAGGACCGCCCGGTGGAAACTGAACCCACCCAGCATATGGCGAGAAAGCCCAGCGGCCGCAAGAGCGCACCAGAAGAGGCCGAGGCGCCGCTGGGAGAGGCGCAGCTTCGGGAGACCGTGCTCGCTCACCTGTACCGGGACGGCGCGGCGGTGGATGTCGAGGGCGTTTCGGGTCTGGAATCGCCCCAGGAAGTCATCGACAACCCTTTGCCGGATTTCACCGGCAGGACCCTGCGCGAGGTGGCTAGGGAGTCCGCCCGGTTGCAGCTAAGGCTGAAGATTTCCGGGGCCGGAGTCGCCGTGGCGCAGCGTCCGGCACCCGGGCGGCAGATCACTCCGGATATGGTCTGCGAGGTATTCTTTGCAGTTCCGGAAATGAACCGTCATGAGACTCCGAAAATTGCTCTCACAGCTCCCACAGAACCTGGTTCGTCGGGCGGAGTTCGCCGCTGATCCTGAGATTCGAAAGCTGGCGTATAACTCCCGACAGGCGGAACCGGGCACCCTGTTTTTCGCAATCAGGGGGTTGCGGGCCGATGGCCACCAGTTCGTTCCCGAGGCACTCCAGCGGGGGGCGGTGGCCGTAGTGTCGGAGAACGCTTGCCCTGAGGGCTTCGCCCTCCCGTGGATCGAGGTTCAATCCATCCGGCGGGTCATGGCTGTGGTCGCAGATCGCTTCTTTGAGAGTCCTTCCCGGGAACTGCCACTGGTTGGGATTACTGGCACCAATGGCAAGACCACTACCGCTTATCTGGTCCACGCCATGGCAAGCCGGCGGGGGCCGAGCCTGATGGTGGGAACGATCCAGACTGTGATCGGTGGGCAGGCCCTGGAGGCGAAACTGACCACGCCAGAGTCAGTGGATATTCAGGAGCTGCTGCGCGAGGCGGTGAGCCAGGGATGCAGCTCTGGGGTGTTTGAAGTTTCATCTCATGCGCTGGCATTCGATCGGGTATACGGGTGCCGGTTTCCGGTCGCCGTGTTCACCAACCTGTCCCAGGACCACCTGGACTTCCATGCGGACCTTGAGGAGTACTTCCAGGCCAAGGCGCGCCTGTTCGACCGGAGTTACAACGAAGCTCTGGAGGCTGCAATTGTCAACGGCGACGACCCCTTTGGCAGACGCCTGGCGCTGAGCTGCCGCGGTAGGGTCAGTTACGGCTTGGGAGAAGGCAACGATCTCCGCCCGTTAAAGCTCGAAGCCGACCACGACGGGATCCGGATGAGGGTGTCCTGGTTCGGCTCGACTCTGGAACTCGAGAGCCCGCTGGTGGGCCGGCACAACGTTTACAACCTGCTTGCAGCAGCTGGGGCCTCTCACTTTCTGGGAATGGGGACAGGCGAAATCGCGGAGGGTGCAGCCGGGCTGAAGGTGGTGCCGGGACGTTTCGAGAAGGTGGAGCTTGGGCTTCCGTTTACGGTGGTAATCGACTACGCCCACACGCCGGATGCTTTGGAGAATGTCCTCCGACTCGCACGTCAGGTGGCGCGAGGAAGGTTGATCTGTGTGTTCGGCTGCGGAGGCGACCGCGACCGAGCCAAACGCCCTTTGATGGGAACGATCGCCGCTCGCCTGGCTGACTGGGTGGTGGTGACTTCGGACAATCCTCGAACGGAGGACCCGGAGGCGATCGTTGCTGACATTATCGCCGGGCTGCCCCGGGGTTTCCGTGCTGCTGAGGTGGTCGTGGACCGGCGGGAGGCCATCCGGCGGGCCCTTGAGCTTGCCCGGCCAGACGACCTGGTGTTGCTGGCGGGTAAGGGGCACGAGACCTACCAGGACATCGGCGGGCAGAGAATCCCCTTTGACGAAAGGGTGGTTTTGAGGGAGGTCGCATGTTGCCGGTGACCCTGGAAGCTGCGGCTGCCGCCATGCGGGCCCGAATTGTCGTTCCCTCGGGCTGGGACGGGGGGTTGCGCCGGCCGTTTCCACCAGCCTCGATCGATTCGCGCACGATCCGGCCGGGTGACTGCTTTTTTGCCCTGGTGGGCGATCGCCGGGACGGGCACGACTTTGTGGGGGATGCTTGCCGGGCGGGAGCAGAAGTCGTGGTGCTCTCGCGGCCGGTGGGCGGCCTCCAGGTACCGGCGCTCGTGGTTCCCGACACGACCCGAGCTCTGCAAGATCTGGGTCGGTACTGCCGAAAGGAGTGGGGAGGAAGAGTTTTCTCGGTGACGGGCAGCATGGGGAAGACAACCACCCGTCGGTTCCTGGCGGCCCTCCTGCGGACACGCTATCGGGTACTGGAAACGCTCGGCAACTTCAACAACCACTTGGGAGTTCCCCTGTCCCTCCTGTGTCTGGAGCCTCAGCACGAGATAGCGGTTCTGGAGCTGGGCATGAACCATTCCGGCGAGATCACTCAGTTGGCCGGGATCTGTCTTCCTGACGCCGGCCTTGTCACCAACGTGGCAGCGGTCCATACCCAGTTCTTTGCCTCGCTGGAAGAGGTGGCGCGCGCCAAGGAGGAGCTGGTCCGCTCCCTGCCGGAAACGGGCTGGCTGGTGTTCAACGCGGACGACCCGCGGGTAGCGGCGATGGCACAACGATACCGCGGCAGATCTGTGTCCTTCGGTTTTGGGACAGGAGCGGACTACCGGATTGTGGAAATAGAAGCTGTGGGATTGTCAGCTACGCGATTCGCGATCGAAGGCCCTGGTGGGAAGCTGAATGCGGAGATCCGTTTCTTGGGTCGGGGTTTTGTCGCCAACGCGGCCGCGGCCGTGGCGGCTGCCGTGGAACTGGGGGTCGACGTCCGGGACATTCCGGCGGTGCTCCGCCAGGTGAGGCCCGGTGGGCATCGAGGTGAGTTTCACGAATGGGGACAGGTGAGCGTTTACGACGACTCCTACAACTCAAACCCGGAAGCGGTGGCGACGCTGCTGGAGGCCGTGGCAGCTGTGCGCGGTAACCGGCGTTGGATTCTGGCTTTGGGAGACATGCTGGAGCTGGGCGAACAGTCGGCGGACCACCACCGTCGGATCGGACGGTTGGCGGCCCAGGCAGCACCGGACATGCTGGTTACGGTCGGCGATGAATCGCGGCATCTGGCGATGGCAGCACTGGAAGCCGGGTTCCCCTGCGAACAGCAGCATCACTTTGAGAACGCCGAGTCTGCTGCCTCCTTGGTGAGGGACTGGGTCCGACCAGGAGATCTGGTGGTGGTCAAGGGTTCGCGGGGGATCGGGATGGAACGCATCGTGGCGGTGTTGAAGGGAGAGGCGGCGTGATCTACTACCTGCTTTACTCCCTCCACGACGAGATCTCGGTGCTGAACGTGGTCCGTTACATCACGTTCCGTACCGCCTATGCCTCGTTGACGGCCTTGGCTCTCAGCCTGTGGCTGGGCCCCTGGGTCATCGCCCGTCTTCGCCAGTTCCAGATTGGCCAATACATTCGGGCTGAGGGGCCCCAGTCCCACCAGACGAAAGCGGGAACCCCAACAATGGGGGGCATCCTGATCGTGATCAGCATCGTGGTACCGACCCTCATGTGGGGCGACCTGACCAACGCTTACATCTGGATCGCCCTGGTCTCCCTGCTGTTTTTTGCCGGGGTTGGTTTCGCCGACGACTACGTGAAGATCCGCAGGAAGCGCTCGCTGGGCCTCACAGGCAAACAGAAGATCCTGTTGCAGGTGCTGTTCTCGCTGGCGATCGCCTTCACCCTGATCTTTCTGAGCCAACACGGACTGTACAGCACGCGTCTGAGCGTTCCGTTCTTCAAGCGATTCACACCGGAACTCGATCTGGTAATTCTGGGCGTTTCGACTTTTCTCCCGCTGATTCTGTTCATCATGGTGGTGATCATCGGCAGCAGCAACGCGGTCAACCTGACCGACGGCCTGGACGGCCTTGCCTGCGGGCTGGTGTTGATTGCCGCCTCGGCCCTGACGGTGCTGACCTACGTCACAGGTCATGCCACCTTCGCCGAATATCTCGACCTCATCAAGAACACGTATGCGAGTGAGCTGACGATTTTCTGCGGTGCCATGGTGGGCGCCACACTGGGTTTCCTCTGGTACAACTGCCATCCCGCCGAAGTCTTCATGGGCGACGTGGGCGCGATGGGCCTGGGAGGCGCAATCGGTACCGTGGCCATCCTGATCAAGCAGGAACTGCTGCTGTTCTCCATTGGAGGGATCTTCGTGCTGGAGGCGCTGTCGGTAATCCTCCAGGTGGGGTCCTTCAAATTCCGGGGCAAACGTATTCTGCGCATGGCACCGTTGCACCACCACTTCGAGTTGTTGGGCTGGACGGAGTCCAAGGTAGTGATCCGTTTCTGGATCTTGGGGCTGATTTTCGCGCTCTTCAGTCTGACCACTCTGAAGATTCGGTAGAGCTATGGGACCGATGACGGAACTGGCAGGAAGGAAAGTCGCGGTGGTGGGGCTGGCCCGCAGCGGGATAGCCGCCGCCAACTTTCTGCTGGCCCGAGGAGCCGCAGTGACGGTAGTGGACTCAAAACCCGCGGAAGCCCTGGCTGGGGCGTTGCAGCAGTTGGCCGGGCGGGTCGGAACCCGGCTTGGGCCGCACCGGGACGACGCTCTGGTGGACATGGAGCTGGTGGTCCTGAGCCCGGGAGTCCCGCCGGAGATCCCGCCGGTTCGGGAGGCCCGGGGACAGGGAATTCCGGTCTGGAGCGAGGTGGAGCTGGCGTGGCGGTTTCTGCCAGGAAGATTTGTGGGGGTTACCGGCTCGAACGGCAAGACAACCACGACCGCCTTGTTGGCGGCGATTCTCGCGTCGTCGGGGTTTGACACGGTGGCGGCAGGCAATATCGGCACTCCGTTGAGCCGGTTCCTTTTGGAACGGGAGCTATCGGAGGAGCGGGTCTATGTAGTGGAACTTTCTTCTTTCCAGCTGGAGACGGTCGACGCTTTCCGTTGCGAGGTCGGTCTGCTGCTGAACCTGTCCCCAGACCATCTGGACCGGTACCCGGACGTGGAATCCTACTATGGAGCCAAGCTGCGCCTGTTCCTGAACCAGCGGAGCACGGACTCGGCCGTCGTGCGGGCCGATCTGGCCGAGCGTGTGGCCCGGGTAACCCCTGCCCGGATCCTGCCTTTTTCGTCTGTCCCCCTGGATGGTGACGGGGCGATGGTGGAGGGGGATTTGATCCGCCTCCGGTTGGGTGGGCGCGGGCGAAAGCTCATGAAGGTCTCCGAAGTGCCGCTGAAGGGCCGGCACAATCTGGAGAACGTGCTGGCGGCGATACTGGCGGCGCGCCTCATGGGTGCGGCGCCTGACCGGCTCCGCCGCGGCGTCCGCAGCTTCCGCGGCGTGGAGCACCGGATCGAGTTTGTCTCGGAGATCGACGGGGTCCGTTACTACAACGACTCCAAGGCCACCAATGTGGATTCGACGGCAAGGGCTTTCGAGTCATTCGAGCAGCCGATTGTCGCCATCATGGGGGGCCTGGATAAAGGCGGAGATTTTTCAACTTTGCGCCGACTGGTGCGGGAGCGGGTCAAGTCGCTGGTACTGATCGGGAAGGCAGCAGGAAAACTGGAGGCCGCGCTTGGCGATTGTGCCGTCACCCGGCGGGCTGGAGACCTGCGGGAGGCGGTGGCGCTGGCAACGGGGATGGCGAAGTCCGGAGACGTAGTTCTGCTGTCCCCGGCCTGTGCCAGTTTCGACATGTTCACCGACTTTGAGGACCGGGGGCGCATCTTCAAACGTCTGGTCCGGGAGCTGCAGAAGCGTCCGGTGGAGTCAGCCGGCAGGGGGAAGCACCAATGAACCGGAAAATGCCCTACGACCGCGTACTGGTGGTGGCCGTACTCACGTTGTTGTTTTCCGGGCTGCTCATGGTGTCCAGCGCCTCGACAGTGGTTTCGTTGCAGGAACCCGGGGCGTCCGTTTTCAGTCGGCAACTGGTCTCGGTGGCTTTGGGGATCGTCCTGATGCTGGTGTTCATGCGATTCGACTATCACTGGCTGGAACACCGCTATCTGGCCTGGGGATCGGTGATGTTGGCTGGGGCGGCTCTCGTCTGGGCTCTGCTGGGTCCGGAAGTCAATGGGGTGCGTCGCTGGCTCCAGTTGGGTCCGACACGGTTCCAGCCGTCGGAGGCCGCCAAGTTTGCCGTGATTCTGGTGACTGCCCATTGTCTGGCGAGGCAGGATGGCCGGCTGCGGCTGGACCGGACGATGTTGGCCTGCATCGTCACGATCCTGGCGGTCTTCGTGCTGATTGTGGTGGAGCCGGACTTTGGCACCGCCACGACCCTGATAGTGGCCTGTGGCCTGCTGTTCTTTCTGGCCGGTCTGCAATACCGGTGGCTGGCCGTGGCCATCGGCGTCGCCATCCCGTCACTGTTTCTGATGATCCGCCTGTCCCCCTATCGATGGGAACGCCTGGTGGCCTTTTGGGATCCTGAGGCGGCGCCCTACACAACCGGCTACCAGATTCTGCAGAGCCTGGTGGCGGTGGGTTCAGGCGGGGTGACCGGCAAGGGGCTTGCACAGGGCACCCAGAAGCTGTTCTTCCTCCCCGAGCCCCATACCGACTTCATTTATGCGGTCATCGGCGAGGAGACGGGATTGGTGGGCTGTGTGGCGGTGCTGGTCCTGTTTGGGGTGGTCTTCTGGCGGGGGCTGCGCATCGGGATGCGTGCGGACACCGTGTTTGGCAGTTTCCTGGGCCTGGGGATCACCGGCCTGATCACGTTTCAGGCGCTGTTCAACATAAGCGTGGTGTTGAGCCTGTGTCCAACCAAGGGCATTCCCCTGCCGTTCATCTCGGTCGGCGGATCTTCGGCCATCGTGATGTTGTCGGCGATTGGAGTGCTGTTGAACATTTCCAAATACACCCGGGGACAGGTTGGAGTCGACTGCGGCCCGTCACCGGCTGAAGCCAGACGGCCGTTCCCGGGTCTGGTGCCGCATGGGCGTTGAAGGAGGCGGAAAGCTTGAAGCAGTACTGTTTGCGGGCGGCGGAACCGGGGGACATGTCTACATGGCGGTAGCGCTGGCTCAGCTCCTGGAGGGGGAAGGAACACGGATCGGTTTTGCAGGGACTGCCGAAGGTCTCGAAAGCCGGATTCTGCCTCCCTTGGGCTACGCTTTGGATACGATCCGGCTGGGCGGACTTAAGAACGTGGGTTGGCGAAGGGCTGCGCAGACGGTCTTTCAGCTCCCCTCCAGCCTGACACAGTCTTTGAGGATTGTGCGGCGGTTCCGTCCGTCGGTGATTGTGGGCGTTGGTGGTTACGCGTCCGGGCCGGTCATCGTGGCGGGCCGGCTGCTGCGGATTCCCTCGCTTCTGCTCGAACCCAACGTCCATCCCGGTTTTACCAACCGTCTGCTGAGGCCGATGGTGGAGGCTGCCGCCGTGGCTTTCGAAGAAACGGCGCAGTGGTTTGGGACCAAGGCGCGGGTGACGGGGATCCCGGTGCGCCGGTCTTTCTTCGAGCTGCCGCCCCACGATTTCGGGATGGTCCCGATGCGAGTGCTGGTATTCGGGGGCAGCCGTGGTTCACGGCCGTTGAACCGGTTGATGTGTGAAGCTTTACCCCACCTTCCCGCACAGCGTGTCCGGATCGTTCATCAGACCGGCCCGTCAGAGCTGGCGGCGGTCAGGGAGGCGTATCGAGGACGTGACGACTGCACCGTGGTGGACTACATCGAGCAGATGGCAGAACAGTTTCGCGAGGCGGACCTGATCGTTTCGCGGGCGGGGGCCTCGACCGTGGCTGAGATCGCCGCGGCCGGCAGGCCGGCCCTGCTGGTGCCGTTTCCCCAAGCCGCAGACGACCACCAGCGAAAGAATGCCCTGGCCATGGAACGGCGTGGGGCCGCGCTGTTAGTCGACCAGGAGACAACATCCGGGGCCGCGCTGGCGGCACGGATCCTGGCCCTGGAGGCGGATCGCACGCAACTGGAGCGGATGGCCGCTGCGGCCCGCCGCCACGCACGTCCTGACGCTGCCTTGGGCATTGTTCAGTTGATGAAGGAGGTCGCCGGATGACGGATTCAGTGAGGCTGCAGGGCTCAGAGGGATTTCCTGCCATCCCTGCCCTACCCAAAAGCTCCTTTTGCGCCTTCGCAGCCTCACTCGATCCGTGCACCGGCGGAAAACAAGGCATGGTTCCAGGGTCCTTCAACCGGTTGGCCGGGATCCGGCGCTTTCACCTGGTGGGAATCGGCGGCTCGGGGATGTGCGGGCTAGCGGAACTGCTGTTGGCGGATGGTTTTCAGGTTACCGGGTCGGACCTTGCGGAAGGACCCGGTACCCGGCATCTGCGCAGTCTGGGAAGCCGCATCTACCTGGGGCACCGCCCGGCGCAACTGGGCGATGCCCAAGTGGTGGTGGTCTCATCGGCGATTCCGGATACGAATCCCGAGGTGGCGGAAGCTCGCCGGCGCGGGATCCCGGTGATTCACCGGGCGGAGGCGCTGGGCGAGCTGATGCGTTCGCGCATTGGCGTCGCGGTGGCCGGAACCCATGGCAAGACCACGACCACGGCAATGCTGGCGGCGATTCTCGAGTGCGCTGGCCTGTCCCCGACGGTGTATGTGGGTGCGGGGCTGCCGGGTCATCCTTCGGGAGCGATCCGGAGAGGTGGTCGGTACTTTGTGGCCGAAGCCGACGAGAGCGATCGCAGTTTCCTCCTGCTGCGCCCGGTCCACGCGGTGGTTACGAATGTGGAACTGGATCATGTGGACCGCTACCGCAGCGTCGAAGCGGTCCGCGAGGCTTTCGTGGAGTTTATCGAAACTCTCCCGCCGGACGGTACGGTGACGGCCTGCATCGACGACTCCGGGGTGGCGGTGGTGCTGAAAAATGTTCACCGCCGAGTGCTAACCTGTGGGCTGGATCCTGGAGCCGAGTACACGGGGCGTGAGCTGCGCCCGGAAGGAGCTGGGACGCTGTATCGCCTGGTGACCCCCGGGAGAGAGGTGGTAGTCCGGTTGCGGGTGCCAGGCAGGCACAACGTCCTGAATTCGCTGGCGGCCGCGGCTGCTGCGCACGGTCTGGGAGTGGATCCGGAAGCCATCGCGGAGGCGCTGGGCGGGTTTGGGGGCGCGACACGGCGACTGGAGGTGAAAGGGGAGCGCAACGGCGTACTGGTGATCGACGACTATGCACATCATCCGGCGGAGGTCAAGGCTTCCCTGGCGGCCTGCCGGCAGTTCGGACGGCGCATTGTGTTGGTGTTCCAGCCGCACCGCTATACGCGGACTCAGGCTTTCATGGATGAGTTTGCACGGGTTCTGGTGGGCGCCGACCAGGTTTTTGTGATGGATGTCTATCCGGCCGGGGAGGCGCCGCTGGAGGGAGTTGACGGGCAGGAGCTGGTCAGACGGGCAGGCTCTGTTGCGGTCTATGGTGGCCGGCCTGATGAGCTGGTGGAGCGACTTGGACAGGTCCTGAAGCCGGGCGATCTGTTGCTGACCATGGGCGCGGGGAACGTCTGGCAAATTGGGGAGCGGTTCCTTGAAGGGTAACGGCAGGATTGAGCGTCGCGGTTCGCTGGGCTGGCTGTTGCTGGTAGTCCGGCTGACACTGGCCGTGGCCGGATTGGCCGGCGCCTGCGTGTTTACCTGGTATGCAGCCAAAGCGGTGCGCGAAGGCGGCTATTTTCAGTTGGCTGAGATCAGATATGAAGGGGTTCGGCGGTTTGACACTGCTGCATTTGACCGCTTGTTCCGACTCAGCTTTGGGCGGGATTTGCCCGCGCTGGACCTGCATCGCATCCGAGCGCTGGTAGAGTCGGATCGCTGGGTGAGGACGGCGACGGTCAGGCGCCGTTACCCCAATACTCTCCAGATTTATGTAACCGAACGGGAAGCGGTGGCGGTGGCTGCGGTTGACGGCGAGCTGTTCGTGGTAGACGGGGAGGGAGTGCTGCTTGAGCGGTTTGGGCCGGTGTATCAGCACCTGGACCGGCCGATCGTCAAGGGTCTGATCAGCGGCGCCATGGATGGCGCGCCGGAGGAGAATGCGCGGCGGGTGGCGGTTTACCTGCGGGCCTTGGACGAACTGTCGGGTCCAGGCCCTGACTACACCCATGAGATCTCGGAGATCAGTGTTGAGGATCCCCGGCGGCTAGCGGTTTTCCCGGCTGCCGATCCGGTGCCGGTATACCTGGGAGACAGCCGGTTCCGGCAACGGTTTGAGACCTTCCTGTCCCAGCGGGAACTGTATCTCCAGCTGAAAGAAAAGTATGGGCTCATCGAATACGTCGATGTGACCTATGACAATCGAATCATTTTCCATACCCCCGCGGCAGCGGTGGTAGGTTGACGGGCTTACTGCCCGGGCGGGCATCTGCATGGCAAGAAAAAAATGGTACACAGCCGGCATTGACGTAGGCACCACCAAGATCTGCACCTGTATTGCCGAAGTGGTTGGGGAGCGGGTGGAGGTGCTGGGCACGGGAGTCTGCCGCTCTGAAGGCCTGCAAAAAGGGCTGGTGGTGAACCTGTCCAAGACGATCGGCAGCGTCAAGAGTGCCATCGAGAAGGCCGAGAAGGAGGCGGGAACGGTCATCGAATCTGCCTGGGTCAGTGCGGGCAGCCAGTTCATCCGGGGCACCAACTCCCAGGCGGAGACCGAAATTCGGGGCAAGAACGGAAGGGTGAGCCGGGATGATGTCCAACGGGTGGTGGAGCTGGCCCGGGCCTTTGAACTGCCCGAAGACTATCAGGTACTGCACACCTTACCCCAGGTGTTCCGCCTGGATCAGCAGGAGGGAGTCCTTGATCCGCTGGGTATGACCGGCCACCGTCTTAGCGTCAGCGCACATGTGGTGGTCAATGCCAACGCGGTGGTCGACAACGTAACCAGCGCCATCAACCGGGCCGGTGTGGTGGTGCGGGGAGTGGTGATGCAGCAACTGGCTTCCGGCGAGGCCGTCCTGACTCCGGACGAGAAGGAACTGGGGTGTGTTCTGGTGGACATCGGCGGCGGGACCACCGACATCGCCGTCTATCACCGCGGCCGGATCTGGCACTCAGAGGTAATCCCCATGGGCGGCAGCCTGATCACGAAAGATATTGCTCTGGGCCTGAGGGCTCCCATGGAAGAGGCGGAGGTGTTGAAGATCCGGTCCGGGAGCGTGTTTCCGCAGTCGGTGGCGGAAGAGGAGATTGTCCAGATCAGCGAGATGGGTACCGGACGGCTGCAGTCTTTTTCGCGCCGGTCGCTGTGCCAGATTGTTGAAGCCCGCTGTGACGAGATCATCCTGGCGGTGGCCCACGTCCTGCGCCGGGCGGGGGTGCAGCCCGATGTGAGCTGCGGAATCGTGATGACCGGAGGCGGTGCGCTGATGGACGGCCTGGTGGAGCGCGCTTCCGAACAACTGGGTATGCCGGTGAGGCTGGGGCGGCCCCTGGGTTTCGGAGACCGACGGGAACTGATACATCCCGCCCATTCAACGGCTTTGGGGCTTTTGCGCTATGCGGTGGAAAAGGAGGGCAGTGAGGCCGCCTTCACGACGCGGCCGAACTTGCTCACCCGTCCCTGGGCGGCTACCGAGTGGGTAAAGAGTCTTTTCTTTGAACGCATCTGAGCGGCATGGCCGGACCTTTTGGTTCCGGCCGGCCTGGAGGGGGTATGAACGGAATTCAGGAAGCTCGGACGATCAAGTTCTCCTTCGAGGATCAGCCGATTATGGGTGCCTCGATCAAAGTCATCGGGGTCGGCGGCGGCGGCTGCAATGCCGTGAACCGGATGATCGAAGCCGGCATCGAAGGTGTGGAATTCGTCGCGGCCAACACCGATGTGCAGGCCCTGCGCCAGTCCTTGGCGCCCCGGCGCCTGCAACTGGGTGAGAAGCTGACCAAAGGCCTGGGGGCGGGTTCGGATCCTGAAGTCGGCTGCAAAGCGGCGCTGGAAGACACTGAGAAGATCCTGGAGGTGGTGGAGCGTGCGGACATGGTCTTCGTCACCGCCGGTCTGGGTGGAGGCACGGGTACGGGGGGAGCGCCTGTGGTGGCGAGCCTCGCCTCCGGTCTGGGGGCCCTGACGGTGGCAGTCGTGACAACGCCATTCCATTTTGAGGGACGCCGGCGGTGGGACCAGGCGGAACGTGGACTGTATGAGCTGCGGAAGAGCGCCGACACTGTCATCACCATCCCCAACGAACGGCTCTTGTCCACCGCCCCCGCGGGAACTTCCCTGTTCGAGGCGTTCCGGTTCGCCGACGATGTGCTCCGCCAGGCGGTGCAGGGGATCAGCGACCTGATCACCGTCCCCGGGGTCATCAACCTCGATTTCGCCGACGTCCGCACCATCATGACCGGAATGGGGATGGCGCTGATGGGGACAGGGATCGCCGACGGCGATGACCGGGCGGTTACGGCGGCGCGTCGGGCTATCTCCAGTCCGCTGCTGGAAGATACGTCCATCGAAGGGGCCCGCGGGGTCCTCATCAACATCAGCGGGCCTCTGTCCATGACGCTGCAGGAAGTGAGCGAGGCCAACCGGATCATTCACGAGGCAGCCCATCCTGACGCCCACATCATCTTCGGGGCAGTCTGCGATGAGAGCCTGGGGAACCGGGTCAAGATTACCGTTATAGCGACCGGCTTCGATGAGGAGCGACCGGGATCGCACGCGGAAGACACACGGCCATTCAGCGTCGTCCGTCCCACCCGCTACGAGTTCGGGAAGCAGCCGGGAGAAGTGGTCACTGGCCGCCAGTCTCGGGCTGACGACCTGTTGGAGATTCCAACCTTCATTCGCCGCCAGGCCGAATAGGAGTCCGAAGTGATCGTCGCGGGAGATATCGGAGGTACCAAGACCATCCTGGCGCTGTTTCCGGGGGACAGGGTTCCACGGAAAGCCGTGTTTGAAGCCGTTTTTCCCAGCCGGAGCTATACGTCCCTGGAAGACGTCGCGCGGGAGTTTCTCGGGATGGCCCAGGTGGAGCCCCATCGGACGCAGCTGCGGGCCGCCTGTTTCGGTATCGCCGGCCCGGTGGTGGAAGGGAAGGTCAGGACGTCCAACCTCCCCTGGGTGGTCACCGAATCAGGACTCAGCGAGGTGTTTGGATTCCAGACGGTCTTTCTGATCAACGACCTGGAAGCCGCCGCTTACGGAGTTCTCACCCTGGAGCCGGCGGAAATGGTCTGTCTCAATCCGGGACGCCCGGCGCCTCGGGACACCCGAGCCTTGATTGCAGCCGGTACCGGTTTGGGTGAAGCCTTGATCTTCTGTCGCGGAGGAGAGGATTTTGTACCGATGCCTTCAGAAGGCGGACATGCGGACTTCGCGCCCCGGACCGACCGGGAGATCGAGCTGCTCCGTTTCCTGCGGCGCCAGTGGGATCACGTCAGCTACGAGCGCGTGCTGTCGGGACCCGGTCTGATGAACATCTACCGTTTCCTGAGACATCAGGGAGCGAAGGAGACGCCCTCGGTGGAGGCGGCCATCGAGGAGGCGGAAGATTCCAGCGCCGCCGTTTCCCAAGCGGCCCTGGAGGGAACGTCGGAAACCTGTGCCGAAGCTTTGCGGATCTTCGTTTCCATATACGGTGCCGAAGCCGGGAACCTGGGGCTGAAGAGCAAGTCGACCGGCGGGGTGTACGTGGGGGGTGGCATCGCGCCCAAGATTCGGTCATGGCTGGAGGGGGGGCTGTTCATGGAAGCCTTCCTGAACAAAGGCCGGATGCGTCCCCTCATGGAGTCCATGCCGGTCCACCTGGTGTTGAACCCCCGGACCGCCCTGTTGGGTGCCGCCGATTTCGCCCGCCGCCGCGTAGCCGGGGCTTGAGGACCGCGAAAGAGCTCTTGTTCAAGCTGTCCCGGGTTCCGGAACGCGGGCCCGAAATCCGGGACCAGCCTCCACCCGTTGGAGACTCTGACCGCCTTGCGGTATAGAGGCTCCATGAACAAGAACCTCCGGCTGCTCTGCCTGGTTGGAAGCCTGTTTGCCCTGGGTTGCGGTGCCTCTACGGGTTCCGGTCCCGTGCACGAATTTGACCTGTCCCTCGCGGCCGGCGCCTGTCCCTCCTGTAACTGGGAGCCGTCCAGTACCGGCGGGAAACCGGCGCTGGTGCTTCACGGTTCGCTGGAATCGGGTGTCGTATTGGGAGGACTGGAGCAGGGTGTCGCCTGGGACGACGCCCGCTGGCTGGTGGCCGATGTGGAGCACCGGGAGGCATACAGCACCATTCTGGTAGTGGAGTTCTTCCAGCGGTCGCGACCGGATGTGCCCCGGATTCGCAGCAAGATGGGAATTTTGCCCGGCCTGCCTACCCGCGTGGCGCTCCCGCTGGAGTATCTGGACGGCCAGTCGTTCTTCATGGCCCGCCAGCCGCGGCGCCTGAAAGGCGTTATGCCGGGCCGGCGGCTGGCGGCCTCGGAGGTAGCCTCTGTGCGCCTGCGGCTGGAGCCGGTGGCGGAAGGTTTTCAGCCCCAGCTCCGGATCACATCGCTTTGGCTGAGCCGCTCGGAACCCCTGCCGATGCCCCCTTTTCAACCGGTGGTGGACAACCTGGGACAATGGAATGCCCGCGACTGGCCGGGAAAGACGCGGGACGAGTCGGATCTGCAGGCTTCGTTGCGGGCTCTCTCCTCACAGGCCACAACGGCCACCTTCCCGGATGACTGGAGCCGGTTCGGGGGATGGAAGGGACTCCGTTTCCCCGCGTCGGGCTACTTCCGGACCCACCATGACGGCCGCCGTTGGTGGCTAGTGGATCCGGAAGGGTACGCCTTCTTCAGCCTCGGGGTTGACGTGGTGATTCCGTCGGCGTCGGGGCCCGTCGAGGGAATGGAAGATCTGCACGTTTGGTTGCCGCCGGGGACAGGCGAATTCGAGCCTGCCTGGAGTAACGAGCGGGGCCTCAGGAGCTTCAGTTTTCTGACTGCAAACTGGATTCGGGTGTTCGGCGCGGACTGGCGGGCCCGGTGGGAGGAAACCACCCGTTCGCTGCTCACCCGCTGGCGCTTCAACACCGTGGCCAACTGGTCGGATCTGGAGTTCGCCCGCCGGTCTCGGCTTCCCTATGTGGTGCCCCTGTCGGATTTCCCAACCACCGGGATCAAGCTTTACCGGGATTTTCCGGACGTTTTTGCCGCCGAGTACGAGACAGCAGCCGCGGATTTCGCCCGCCAGATCGAGGCATTCCGGGGTGATGTTTTCCTGATCGGGTACTTCCTGGACAACGAACCCTTGTGGGCGTTTGGCGACAACATCATTGCTTCCGAAATGCTGGCGACGACTCAGCCGTCGGCCAGCCGCCGGCGGCTGGCCGAATGGCTGCAGGAGCGGTACCAGGGGGATGTGGACGGGCTGAATGCAGCCTGGGGGACGTCCTTCTCGGACTTCGGAGAACTCGAGCGGAGAGCCGTCGCCGACGCTCACGCGTTGTCGGCGCAGGCTGAGGCGGATCTGAGGGAGTTTTCGGGACTGCTGGTGGACCGTTACATAGCTTTGCCTTCCGCGGCTTTGAAGGCGCTGGATCCGGACCATCTCAATCTGGGAATCCGCTATGCCTCGATCAGTTCCGACCTGTGTTACCGGGCCGGCAGTCAGTTCGATGTGTTTTCGATCAATGCCTACCGGATGCGGCCGGAGCCGGAAGTGGTGGAGGAGATTGTACGCCGCACGGGCAAGCCGGTGATCATCGGCGAATTTCATCATGGGGCTGTGGATCGCGGCCTGCCGTCGACGGGGATCCGCGGAGTGGCCTCTGGAGGAACGGGGGGTTGCGTACCGCTATTACGTGGAACAGGGTGCCGCCCTGCGGGGTCTGGTGGGGATCCACTATTTCCAGCTTAACGACCAGCCGGTGCTGGGCCGCTTCGACGGCGAGAACTACAACATCGGTCTGGTAGACATCTGCAATCGGCCCTATCGGGAGCTCACCGAGGCGGCGGCTGAGACCAACCGTCGCATCTACGCAGTAGCTTCCGGTCAGGCAGTCCCGGTCAGCCGGGAGGCCGCCCGGATCCCGGATATCTATTTCTGAACCCCCGAGTCGACGGTACCTGGTCGCAGGTCCCGGCGGGGGCGTTCCTGGAAACGGAGACCGGCTGGAGCGGACCTGTCGCGCCCGCTTGTGGTATAGATTGAAAAAATCCCGCGCGCCGACGCCTGGCTGGCTGTGCACTGCAGTTTTCTCTCGGACTCCGGCGGTTCGATGGCGACCGCGCACTCATCAGGGAGGTCGTCCATGATCCGATCCAGAGCCCGCTTCCTGATCATCCTTTCCCTCAGCGTAGTTGTGCCGGCGTGTGCCTCGAACAGCGAGACTTCGGTCGGGCCGTTGGTGGCGTTCACCGGTGTACATGTCTTCCGGGGTGACGCCCAGGAGCTGCTGGCTGACCAGAACGTCGTGGTCCGGGCAGACCGGATCGAGGCCGTAGGTCCGGCGGACCAGACGCCTGTCCCACCGGGCGCTCTGGTGGTTGATGGGAGGAACCGCTACCTGATGCCGGGCCTGGCCGAGCTGCACGGGCACATCCCGCCCCCCGGCGAGGAAGAGTACGTGGAGCGAGTCCTGTTCCTGTTTGTCGCCAACGGCGTCACGACCGTACGGGGGATGCTGGGACACGACAACCAGCTCGATCTTCGCCAGCGGGTCCGGCGGGGGGAGGTGCTGGGCCCCACCCTCTACTTGGCCGGCCCAAGCTTCAGCGGAAGCTCGGTGGACTCACCGGAACAGGCCCGGGAGAAAGTCCGCCGGCAGCACCGCGAGGGTTGGGATCTCCTCAAAGTTCACCCGGGACTGACCCGGGAGGAGTACGACGCGATGGCTCTTGCCGCCCGGGATCTGGGGATTGCTTTCGCCGGACACGTGCCCGCCGAGGTGGGAATCCTGCATGCCCTGGAGATGGGCCAGCAGACCATCGATCACCTGGACGGCTACCTGGAGTATCTGGGGGGTGACAGCGGACCGCTGGATGAGGGAGAGCTCGCCGCAGTTGTGGCTCGGACCCGAGAGGCTGGGGCTTGGGTGGTCCCCACCATGGTACTGTGGGAAACCATTCTGGGTGCCAACGAGCTGGAGACGATGCAGCGGTATCCGGGCCTCGAGTACGTTGCTCCGGACATGCGGCAGAGCTGGGCCGAACGTCACCGGCGGCTCACTGGATCGCCCGAGTACAGACGGGAGAGAGCTCGGACCATCGCCCGGAACCGGATCCACCTGTTGCGGGCGTTGAACGAGGCCGGAGTCGAGATCCTGTTCGGAACCGACGCACCCCAGGTCTTCAGCGTCCCAGGCTTTTCCATCTACCTGGAAATCGAAAGGATGGCTGAGGCCGGGATGAGTCCCTTCGAGATCCTGCGCTCCGCGACTTCGACCCCCGGCAGGTATTTTCGCGACAAGGATGCCTTCGGCCTGGTGGCGCCGGGTATGCGGGCCGACCTGATCCTTCTGGAAGCCAATCCTCTGGAAGATGCCGGGAACGTTGCGCGGAAGTCCGGGGTGATGGTTCGTGGCCACTGGCTTCCGGCCGAAGAGATCCGCAACCGCCTGGCGGAACTGGCGTTCGACTAGCTGCAACGCTAATCGTCCGTAGCAAGCCCTCGGTCCAGAACAGTGGCGGACACCTCAAGCCCGATGGGAGGGGAGCGGACACTGGAAAGTTGGAGAGCGGAATGGTTGCGCATGGATTGGAGAGTGTCCGATGGCCGTGACTGGGGCTCACCGAAAGATAGGGTCAGTTTACCTGGGCGGGTCCATCGGACAACTGGTGTCGGGAATCGTCTGGCTCTTCGCCGCCGCCGTGAGTACCTGGGTCGGGATCCGGCAAGGCATCAGCGTGCTGATGGTCCGGCGGGAGGTGATGCTCCCGAGGGGCGACGGCTGCGAGAGTGCCCGCCAGATCTGGGACGGGATCTTCAACCGGAAGGCCACGATCATCGCACGATGCGTCGGAACGGGCGACGTCATCAATGCGGTGAACTTCGCCCGCGACAACAACCTGTTCATCGCGGTGAGGGGAGGAGCTCGCAACCCGGCGGAGAATGCCGTCTGCGATGACGGCATCATGATCAACCTGTCCCTGATGCGCCAGGTCAACTTGGACCCGAAGAACAGGCTCTTGCCCCTTCGCGGTGGCGGTCTTCTGATGGGAGGAGGAGCATGACCGCTTGGCTCACGGCAACGACGCGCCGCCCGCTCGTGCTCGCTCTGACCGTCGCCGGCTGCTTGACTGTCGCTGCTCAGTCCCCGTCGCTGGTCGAAGCACAGGGCGGGATTCCAGCTGAGCTTCGTGCGGCGCGCCGCAGTCTGCAGGCCGCAATCGAACGCGGCGCTGCCCCGTCAATGACCGTTGCGGTGGCACGTGGCGGGCGCATCATCTGGAATGAGGCATTTGGTTGGGCCGACCGTGATCAACGGCGCAGGGCGACGACCCAGACGCCTTATTCAATCGCGTCCGTAACGAAACCATTCACCGCGACGGCCATCATGCTGCTGGCGGAGAGGGGCGAGCTCTCCCTCGACGATCCGATCTCCACCCACACCCCAATCGAACGCCCGGGGGTTCGCAGTTCGGCTGAGGTCACGATCCGGCGCACGCTGAATCACACCGCCGGATTCCCCGTCCACTACCAGTACTTCTATGAGGACCAGCCGACACGACCGGCGACGTTTGCGGCGACGATGCGATGTTTTGGGGCGGAAATAGGGCCGCCAGGTTTGAGGTTTACGTACTCAAACCTCGGTTATGAGGCACTTCGTGCGGTAGTCGAAGGGACCTCGGGCGTTGTCTTCGGCGACTTCCTCGCCAGGGAGCTGTTTCGGCCCCTCTCCATGCAGCATACGAGTGTCGTCGAGCGGCCATCCCAAGCGGCAGAAGCGGCTGTGCGATACGGCACCGACGGAGCACCGCTCCCGTTTTACTGGACCGATCACGCCGGTGCGTCGGCGATCTATGCGACGGCTGCCGACCTTGTTCGCTTCGGTCAGTTCCATGCTGGTGTGGAGTTCGGCGGCACAAAGGTCCTGACGCGGGAATCGGTTGCAGCCATGCAAGAGCCCGGGCTGGGCAACTATGGGTTGGGCTGGTCGATCAACCCGGACTGGCACGGACGGCGTGTGGTGTATCACAGCGGGGCGATGCCAGGTGCAGCGGCCACGTTGTGGATCGTGCCCTCCGAACAGGTGTCGATTGCCATTGTAGCCAACCGGCTCGGCGCACCTGTCAACCAGATCGCGGGCGAGATTCTCCAGGGGATCCTGGGTACTAGCGGAGTGCCGACGGATGTGCACGCTGTGGAGGAAGCGCCCGGGACCGAACCGGAACTACCGGGTGATGACCCGCATGGACGTTGGCACGGTAGGTGGTCAACATGTCCGGAGGCAGAATCTGTTGAGGTTGACATCCGGGCTCCGGGCGATGTCACCGTGAGCATTGGGGGGGACATCCCTTTGAGGGTCGAGTCGGTGGTCATATCGAGGGCCCTCTTGACTGGAACGATCGCTGCCTCCCCACGGGTGACGTATCGCCTCAGCCTCAGAGCGAGAGACGGCCGTCTGGAGGGACCTGTGGTGAAGAGGGTGAGCCTTGGTCCACGCGGGACCACCTCGGTGACGTTGTGGGCACAACTGACGCACTGATGTTCCGGATCGAGATCTGTCGTCCGCAGCAGAACGTTCGGCGCCGTTCGGGGCTGGCTCGCGAGAGACGGCCAGACGGCTCATTCATGTACGCGGAAGTGCAAGGGGGTGACGACGGGTTTCGCCAGGCTCGTCTGGCACCCCTTCAGGGTGCCGGGCATTCTTTCCCTCCGTCCGTTCCGGAGGTCTTCGCTCCGCTTCGACCTCCGGCTACCCTCTGAGGCTGTATCAAAAAGGCCGAGCTGAATTTCCAGATTGGGACGTTGAAGGGAGAGGAGAAGTGTTCTCCGGATGGGAGGGCATCCCTCCGGGATGCCTCGATCCAACCACCCGTAGCACGGCCGTCCCGGCCGTGCAGCCGTCCGCGGGGTGGGATCGCCCGCATCCGTCACCCACAGAAGGGTTTCCTTGTCCTGCCGGCGATGTTTTGCCGGGAGAAGGGCCCGGACGGCTGGCGCCAACCACCCAACCCGGGCGAGACGCCCGGGTTACGGCGAGCCCCCGGACGGGTGTAGCCAGGCTTGTCTGGCACCCCTCCGATCCTGACGCCTTCAACACCTCTGCCGGTCACTCGGTCATGGCCATGATCACGTCGGCGGCCAATCCCCCGTGGCCGCTCGACTGTTCGATCGCCGATCTCCGTGCCGCCGGGCTCCCGGCCCCTTCCAAGGTGCGCTTCAAGCTTTTCACCTTGGACCACCGACTGATACGAGGCCGCCTCGGTCGGCTCAGCGCCGACGACGAAGTGCGGGTCCGCCAAGGACTCACCAGGCTTCTGGGACTGTCTGCCGAAGGGCGGCCGAGTCCCAAGGGAAGGGGAAAGAGGGGGCAATGACTCTCACGGTAGTTCCATCCACAGCATAGACTCGCCAAGGCGGACCCAACTTGCGGCGCAACAGTCGGATCAGGGCGGAGTATTGGTGGAGCCTGCTGGTTTGCGGTAAGCCCGAGCCGCAATGCGATAGAGACGCAACTGCGAGACAAAGCGGCTGGCAATGGCGCTCGGCTTTAGTCTCCCGGACGACCTGCTGCAAGTGGAGGCGCGGAATAAGGTGGAGAAATGGGCTGATGATGGTGCACAATCGGTTCACTGCTGGGTGGTTCTTCTGGATCGAGTCCTCGAACGACCCTGATCCGAAGAAGCAGGGCTCAGCCCCTCAACCCCGAGAACCTGGCTCGGTCAAATATACCCGAGCCGACACTGACTGGTGACAAGATACAAAGGCTGGATTCACCGCAATCATGGAGGCCGCACGCGAGGGTGGGCATGAGGCAATCCGTCTAGAAGTGCCGGGTGTTGGCAGTTCGGGGGCAGGGAGAGACACAGTCTAAGAGAGTATGGAAAGTCACACTGGTAAGGCACACTCGAAAAGGAGAAAGCAGCCATGTACCGCCTTCGTTTCCTTGTGCTCGTGAGTATGATCTTGGCAGCAGCCGCCTTTCGGCTGATCCCGCATCCGCCCAACTTCGCACCCATCGCGGCGATGGCCCTCTTTGGCGGAGCGTGCTTCGCCCACCGGCGAGCGGCCTTCGCCGTGCCGTTGGCGGCAATGCTTCTGAGCGATCTGGCGATCGGCCTGGTGAGCGGCAACCTCTCCCTGGGAGTGCACCGACTCCTCCCTGTCGTTTACGGCAGCTTCGCCCTGATTACGTGCCTCGGGCTCTGGCTACGCCAGCGCCGAAAGTTCGTTCCCATCGCCGGGGCCACTTTCGCCGGCTCCGTCCTCTTCTTTACGCTGAGCAACTTCGGCGTCTGGATTCTGGGTTCCGCGTATCCAAAGACGTGGGACGGGCTGGTCGCATGCTACGTAGCGGCCATCCCCTTCTTTCACAACACCTTTCTTGGCGACGCGATCTATGCCGCCGCGCTCTTCGGGGGACTGGCATTGGTTGAAAAGGGCTTTCCGGCATTGCGCGATCCGGCGCTCGCCGGGTCCAAATAGGAGTGTCCCATGAGGATTGTCTCGCTGCTCCCCAGCGCGACAGAAATGATTTGCGCACTGAGACTGGAGGATCAGGTGGTGGGCGTCACCCACGAATGCGACTGGCCGCCCTCGGTGCTGTGCTTGCCGAAGGTCACGCACACGCTGATCCCCGCCCAGGCATCCAGCGGCGAAATCGATTGCATGGTGCGTGAGCGATTGCAGAGGCACCGAGCTTTATACACGCTCAACTTGCCGGTACTGCAAGAGCTGCGGCCCGACCTGATCGTCACCCAGGCGCTTTGTGACGTGTGTGCCGTGGCCGAGGACGAAGTGCACGCCGCAGCCTGTATGCTTCCCGGCCGTCCCCGGGTGATCAATCTGGAACCGCAGACCCTTTCCGAGGTCTTCGCCTCCATTCGCCAGGTGGCCTCGGCGGCGGGTGTGGATGGGGTCGCCGAAGAAGTCATCCGGGGGCTGACGGGCCGTGTCGCGGCGGTCATCACGCGTACGGCCCGGGTTCAGCGCCGGCCGCGGGTTGCCTTGCTGGAATGGCTCGACCCGCCATTCTGCTGCGGACACTGGAGTCCCGAGCTGGTTCGACTGGCAGGAGGCATCGAGGGGCTCGGCCAGGAAGGGCGGCCGTCGCGGACGCTTCGCTGGGACGAAGTGGTGGCCTGGCAGCCGGAGGTCGTGTTTATCGCCTGTTGTGGTTTCAGCGTTGAGCGGACGCTGCGCGATCTGCCGGCACTGGAGTTCGTGCCCGGCTGGCAGCATATGCCCGCGGTCCACTCCGGAAGGGTGTACGTCACGAACGGGTCACACTACTTCAGCCGTCCAGGCCCTCGACTGGTGGACAGTCTGGAGATCCTCGCCCACGCGCTGCACCCTGAGGTGCATCCGCTCCCGGCCGGACTGCCGCCGCCCGTTCGCGTAAGCCGTTCAGCGGTGGCCTATCGGGCTTCTGGGGTGTCTGTCTGATGCCGCGCCGCGTTCTCCTTTCCTGGAGTTCAGGCAAGGACAGCGCCTGGACCTTGCACATGCTCCGGAAGGACCCGGACGTCGAGGTGCTCGGCCTGCTGACGACCGTCAACACCACCTACGGCCGAGTGGCGATGCACGCAACTCGCCTGACGATTGTCGAGGCCCAGGCGCGCGCGGTTGGACTCCCGCTCCACATCGTGCCCCTGCCGTGGCCCTGTTCCAACGAAGTGTATGAGCGCGCCATGCGCAGGGCGGTCGAAGACGGGCTCAAGCGCGGTGCGACACACGTCGCCTTCGGAGACCTCTTTCTGGAGGACATCCGCGCCTATCGGGTTAAGCAGCTCGAAGGCTCCGGCCTGGAGCCGCTTTTTCCGATCTGGCACGAGCCCACGGCACAGCTTGCGCGGCACATGATCGATGCCGGCGTCGAGGCGATCGTCACATGCGTCGATCCGAAGAGGCTCCCGCCCTCGTTTGCAGGCCGCAGATTTGATCATGCACTCCTCGACGAACTTCCGGAAGGGGTCGACGCATGTGGAGAAAACGGTGAGTTTCACACCTGCGTACTTGCCGGGCCGATGTTCCGCGAGCCCCTATATGCAGCGGTCGGCGAGGTCGTGGAACGTGACGGGTTCTACTTCGCTGATCTTGTACCGGGTCCGGCAATGGTCGGCGCTGAGGACGCGGTATACAACGACAGGCGTGTGGAGCGTGTTCTGCGCCGCAAGTGAAAGGTGTCAGGCTGCGCTGGCACAGGGGAACGGACCAGGGCTTCGGCCTACGGCCTCCGCCCGTGTCCGTTCCCCTCAAGTCCATATTTCACCCTATCAAGGGTCTCGCCTTTCGAGGGGGGCACTATACGGGCCACCACGGGCCCCGGGACGGGTCTCGCCTGGATTGTCTGACACCCCTTCAGGGTGCCGGGCATTCTTCCCCTTGGCCCGTTTTCAAGCGTATGGAGGACGAGGATCTGGCGGTATTCACGGCCCGACCCGCAAAATGCCGACCACAACCAGAGCCTGATCGCGACGCCGTAGAATGGCGCGCCCGGCAGGACTTGAACCTGCGACCTACGGTTTCGTAGACCGGCGCTCTATCCACCTGAGCTACGGGCGCACCTTCGGGAGAGCGGGATTATAGCCTTCGGGGCCCAGTCCTGGCAACCTGCTCTGAGCAGGCAAACAGGGATCACACGGATCGCGCGGATCACCCGGATCACTCCAGGACAACGTCCCGGATGTAGTCCAGCTCCGGAAACTGCTGTCGCAAATAGCGATTCCCCAGACGGTTCAACAACGCCGGACGCGGACCCTGTCCCCCGGGATGGAGTTCCCCGTAGCCGGTGAACAGCTTGTCCACCACCCCCATCCCCTCGACCACACGCCCCACCGGGGTAAACGTGGCGTCCAACTGCGGGTTGTCCGACAGGTTGATGAAAAGCTGGGTCGTGCGCGTCCGGGGACCCTCTTGGGCGAATGCGATCGTGCCCCGCTGGTTGGAGGCCACCCGCGGATCGTCGGGGATGGTGGCGGTTGCCCACAGGGAGTTGATCTCTGGATCGCCATGGACCCCGAACTGAATGATGAACCCCGGCAATCCTCGGAAGAAAGCGCAGTCGCGGTAAAACCCATGCTTCACCAGGTGGTGGAAGCGGTCACTGCCATGGGGTGACCATGCCCGCCGTACTTCCACCACAAATGCCCCTTCGGTGGTGTCGAAGCGGAGGCGGTAGATCTCCGGCGAGGGGTCGGGAGCCAGTTCCGGCAACTGGAGTTCGGGGGGATAGCCGTATTCCTCCGCCAAGCCCGCGCTGTCCGCCGGGGCTGGGGGTTCAGGACCTTGGCTGCAGCCCGGCAACGCGATCAAGACGGCGGCAAGAGTCAGGCCGAGATGGCGCTTTCCCATTTGGGCTCCGCTGCGCCACGTTACGGGACGCGGTCAGGGACGTCAAGTCGTTTGCCACGCCAGCCGAGGAGGTCTCTGCTTGATGCGATCGCTCCAGGAGACTACATTGGTCTCATGATCAAAAGCCTGCGTGAAAGTAAGGCGAAACTCAGCGAGTTGGTGGAACGGGCTCACCGCGGGGAGGACATCCTCATCACAGTTCGCGGCAGGGTGAAGGCCCGACTCACGCGGGCAACCTCGGCGGAAGATGCCCCGGATCCCAAGGCTTGGACGGATGAGCTCCGCAAGCTGCAGGCTGAATACTTCACCGGGAAGTCGGCGCTCACCAGTGACGAAATCCTCCTCCAGGACCGCGGGCAATAGACAACCGCCGTGTACTGGGATAGGTCAGCCCTGCTGAAACTTCATGTAACCGAACCGATGCCCGTCTGGCCGCTACCGCGGTGGTTGCAAGGTCTCAGAACCTCGTCCGGCCGTCGCTGAATCATAGCGCGCCCGCGCACTCAGCCGGCTCTGCGACAGGGGTTCCAACCGGAAGGCGTGGAAGCTACAATCTCCGGCATGTGCCTGCGAAAAACCTCCCTCTCTCTGTCAGCGGTCGCCCTCACGGCTGCCTTGGCCGCCGCTCCGCCTCCCCAGAGCGCCAACTTCGTCCCGGACTATGTGGCCGGCACCCTGGTCCAGCTCAACGACAACGGCGCCTGGTCCTGGTTCATGGACGAACGGGTGATCGTTCACAACGGCAAGCTTGTGGTGGGTTCGGTCCGGGCGGTGGGCGACTTCGAGTCCGGCCAGGCTGACCCTGACTGGGGCAACGTCGAAGTGTCGGTCTACGACATTGCCCGCGGAACTGTCGACCGCGTGGTCTTCCACCCCCATTTCGAGCAGGATGACCACAACAGTCCCACCTTCCTGCCGATGCCTGACGGCAGACTGTTGGCGGCATATTCCAAACATGCGGTGGAACGCAAGATGTACTACCGCTTTTCAGCCCCAGGCAACCCGCTGGTGTGGGGCCCTCCCCAGGTGGTGGAGACGCCGGGCACCGACCAGGAGTTTGGAGGCAACAACGTCACCTATACCAACCTCTTCCCCCTCGCCTCCGGCCGCCTCTACAACTTTCACCGCAGCTTCCGGCATGAGCCCAATTACCTTTACTCGGACGACGGCGGGCAGACCTGGACTTACGGCGGCAGACTGCTGCGCGGCCGGGAAGGGTACAGCCCGTACCTGAAGTACGCCTTCGATGGCCGGGAGACCATCCACTTCATCGTCACCGAGAACCATCCGCGAAACTGGGACAACAGCATTTACCACGGCTACATCCGCGACGGACGTGTCTACCACTCCGACGGCACTGAGGCCGGCCCTCTGAGCACGTCCACCGAAACCACGCTGGCGGCATGGGATTTGACCCGGGTCTTTCCGGGCGATCCCGACAACGTGGCGTGGACCATCGATCTGGAGCTGGATTCCGACGGCCACCCCTACGCGGCCTTTTCCGTGCAGAAGGATGGACGGGGTCTCCCTCCCCGGCAAGGGGGAATGGATCACCGCTACCACTACGCCCGCTGGGATGGGAGTCAGTGGCACCAGTACGAGCTGGCCTACGCCGGTACCCGGCTCTATCCCTTCGAAGACGACTACACAGGCCTGGTGGCGCTGGACCCCCACAACCCGGATGTGGTCTACATCTCCACTGACGCCCACCCCATAACCGGCGAGCCCCTGATCAGCCGGGCCGACGGCCGCCGCCATCGGGAGCTTTTCCAGGGGAAAACCACCGACCGCGGCCGGACCTGGGCCTGGAAGCCACTGACCGCGGACTCCACGGCTGACAACCTGCGCCCCATCGTCCCCAAATGGCAGGATCCCCGCACGGCGCTGGTGTGGATGCGGGGCGAGTACCGAAACAACCGGGGGGAATGGACGACGGCGGTAGTGGCGATGGTCTTGCCGCGGTGAGGGGTAGCGGGGTAACCGGGTAGCGGGTTACGGGGTTGCGGGCCGGACGCCGCCTCGGCGGCCGGGCGACTATCGCGAGCTCATTCCGGGGGAATCAGGTGGAATTCCGTCTGCCGTCCATCCAGGAAAGTCGCCTGCCTGCCATCAAAAAAGGCATCTTCCTCAAGCATGATCCGCACCCGCGTGTCCCATTCGGGGACGTCCACCTCCACGTTCAGCTCGATGGAAAAGACGGTGTCCCCGAACAGAGGGTAATCGCCCATCCCAGGTACCCCGTCCTGGGCGTCCCAGAGGCCGATCAGGGGACCGGCGGCGTGCCCGTGGTAACCCAGGGGATGGGAGTAGATCGACGCCTTAATGTCTTCCTGGCGGGCCCGATCCAGACTCAGAGCCAGGATCTCGTTGCCGGTCCGGCCGGCACGGAATTCTCTCATGAGCAGGTCCTGCATGCGGTTGCCGACCGCCAACCCCCTGCGGAGCCCCGCGGGCGCCGCCGTCTCGCCCGGCCGCAGGACATACGCATGTTGCTGGGTGTCGGTGTTCAGGCCGAGGTAGGTGATTCCGAAGTCCACATGGAGGAGGTCGCCGGGTTGGATCGTCGCGCGGTCCATGGCGGTGGAGAAGTCAGCCTCGCGCAACTGCCCGATCCGTTGAACGGAGACCGACGGATGGAACCAGGTGTCCAGATCGAGTTCTTCGATCCGTTCCCGGAACCACCACGCCAGGTCGTCGGTGGAAGTGACGCCCGGTTTCACGGCCCTTGGGGACAGTCCTTCGGCGATGATCCGGTGGGCGATCCGGCACAAGTTGGGGTAGACCTCCATCTCCTCCGGGATCCGGCGTTCCAGCCAGCCCACCGCCAACCGCTCCGCCGAGACAACACGTCCCCGCAAGGCCTCCGGCAAACTCGCCATGATGGCTTCGTACTCGCTGCTGGAGAGTCCGTCAGCAGGCGCGAACCAGCGAGACCGGTTGATTCCGATCCGCCGGGGGTTCCGCTCGGCCACGATCTCCGCCAACCGTTGCCACTGGCGTTCCTCATCCCCGCCCTGCCAGACAGTCTCGAACCAGGGGCCTACCGAATACCGGGCGACGGCCAGCCGTTCCACGCCTTGCTCCGGACCGCGATCATGGAAAACCACAATCGTCCGGCGGCGGGCGGAAAACCAGGTGGCCGGCAGCATGGTCGACAGCACCGCGTCCTCGTTGTACTCCCGGGCGGCCAGAATCCAGAGGTCGATCCGTTCCCGCCGCATCAGCTCCGGAATCAGGCGGTCGAGGCGTCGGGACAGCCAATCGTCTTGCAAGCGGGCCCGCTCCCGTAATGGCAGGATCAAGGCCGGGGTGTCCGAGCCGGCAAGGGTCACACCGCCGGTCCACCCCATCCACCAGAGAAACAGCCACCAGGTCATCTTTGGGAACGCGTAATACTTGAAGGTCATCGCGATCGGCTCTCCAGCAGTTCCTTCAGCCGGGACAGGGCACGCTCCAGGACCGACGCCGCCGCACCAGGATCGGGGACCGCCCCCTGACCCCGGTCAGCCGGTCCCCCGCCGCGGCCGCCGAACTCCGCCACTGTTTCCTGCAGCAGCCGTCCCATGGACGGTTCGGACAGCCCGGAGGAGGCGAACAACACATAGCAGCGGTCCAGGTTCCCTGCCAACAGGACCACCCGGCGGCTCGCGTTTTCGAGAAGCAGTGTGGCCATCCGGTTCAGCTGCGGTGGGCCCGCACCCGCCAGTGTACCTCTGACCACCTCAAACCCGCCCACCAGCAGCGGAGAGGCCGCCAAGGAATCGGCCTCCGCTCTCAGCAGGCGATCCTGCAGCGCGCCAAACTCCCGGCGGAGGTGTCTCTCCTCCTCGAGCCGGCCCCGCACGCACTCCGCCAACTGCTCGACACCGGTGGAGAACAACGCTGTCAGCTCCCCGACAGTCCGACCCAGTCGTCGCAGCAACGCCAGTACCCTCCCGCCGCAAACGAACTCCACTCTCACCTGTCCCCGGATCCGCTCCAGGCCGACGACCCGGATCAGTCCCACTTCGGCGGTGGAACGGCAGTGGGTTCCTCCACAGGCGGACCGATCGAAATCCGCCACCTCGACGATTCGCAACATGCCGGCCCGGGTGGGCGCCTTGCGCAAGGAACCGGCCGCCTCCGGCTCCAGGAAGTGGATGCGCACGGGACGGTTCTCGAACACGATCCGGTTGGCAAGATCCTCCGCCGCTTCCACCTGGTCCATTTCCACGGTGCCCACAGCCAGATCCACGGTGGAAGTCTCGCGGCTCATATGAAACGACACGGTTGGTGCGCCCAGGGTCTGCAGGAAGGCCTGTGACAGAATGTGCTGTCCGGTGTGCTGCTGCATGTGATCGAAACGGCGTCCCCAGTCGATCCGGGCCTGGACGGTGGCGTCCACCGGTGGCCCGCTGCCCCTGACAATGTGGACAACCTGGCCCTCCGCGGCCTGGACGTCCGTCACCGGCAGGCCCTCGATACTCCCCAGATCGCAGGGCTGACCGCCGGATTCCGGGTAAAAAGCGGTCCGATCCAATATCAGGGCGGTGCCACCCTCCTGGATGGCAGAGCCGACCACCCGGGCCGAGAACTCTTGAATGTAGGAATCCTTGTAGTAAAGTCTGTCCGTCATTTCTCCGGCGGCAAGGCTGGCGGAAACCGCCGCACTATAGCCCAGCCAGGGTGGCGTCACAAGCAGCGTGGGATCCTCAGGGAGGGAGTCGCGTATGTCCGAAGCGGGGCGGAGCAGACTGGTGGAACGGCTCGACGCCATGTATGAATTCGACCGCGAGCCGGTCACCGAAGCAAAGCTGCACGGCTTCCGGAGCTTCGTGGGGATGTATGCCGGCGAGCATGTGGCGGGAACCGAGTTCGTGATCGGCCCGCTGTTCGTCGTCCACGGCGTGACGGCTTCCGACCTGTTTCTGGGACTGATTCTCGGCAACCTGCTGGCGGTGCTGAGCTGGACCTTCGTGTGTGCGCCGTTGGCGGTCCGGACCCGCCTGACCCTGTACTGGCTGCTGCGGCAGACCTGTGGACCGTATCTCACCTATCTGTATTCCGTCGTCAACGCGCTCATGTTCTGTTTTCTGGCCGGAGCCATGATTTCGGTGGCCGCTACCGCGATCGGGTTGCCGTTCGACATGCCCATGCCCGAACTGGCTGACCGCTACCCCACCAGTGTTACCTGGGTGGTCGTGGTGTTTCTGGTGGGGACAGTGGTGACCATGCTGGCGATTCTCGGCTTCGAGAAGATTTCGAAGTTCGCCCGCATCTGCGCTCCCTGGATGTTTCTGGTGTTTGTCGCCGCCGCCGTGGCTGTCCTGCCGCAGCTCGGCTGCAACTCGTTCGGCGAGTTCTGGAGAGTGGCCAATGAGAAGATCTGGACCGGGGTGGTGGCGCCGGGGCAGAGCAAGTTCACCTTCTGGCATGTCCTGTTCTTCGCCTGGTTCTGCAACCTGGCGATGCACATCGGACTGTCCGATCTGACCATCTTCCGATACGCCCGGAAGTGGCAGTACGGGTTGGCTTCGGCGCCGGGAATGTATCTGGGGCATTTCGTCGCCTGGATCGCTTCGGGGGTCCTGTGCGCGGCGGCGGCCGGGACGGTGGCGCCCGGGCCCATCGCCTACCTGGGGGCGGGGGTCGCCGGGGTGGTCTGCGTGGTTGTCGCGAGCTGGACCACCGCCAACCCGACCCTTTATCGCGCCGGCCTCGCCTTTCAGGTGGCAACGCCCAACTGGCGCCGCTGGAAGGTGACGCTGGCAACCGGTCTGGCGACCACGGTGGCAGCCCTGTTTCCCGCGCTGGTGATGAAGCTGCTGGATTTCGTAGCCCTGTACGGTCTGCTCCTCATGCCGATGGGTGCGGTCATCTTCGCGGATTACTGGATCATGCCGCGGTTGGGTCTGCAAAGCCGGTGGGCCGAACGCCAGAGAGTGCTGTTCAGTTGGCCGGCGTTTCTGGCGTGGGTGGGAGCTGTGGGTTTCTCGTTCCTGTTGCCGCTGGAAATCTTTTTCAAGGCTCTGCCGGCCTGGTTTGCAACCGTGCTGCTTTACTTGACCTTTTCGTGGATCCAGCAGCGGAGCTGGGCTGGATCGAGGGAGACAGGGGCATGAAGTTGCTGCTGAAAGCGATATCGGTGGCGGGTCTGGTCATGACGGTCGTCCCTGCGTTCCTGGTGCTCTACGGGGCTATCACCTGGACCGCGCACGCCCGGCTGATGGTGATGGGGATGGTGTGCTGGTTTGCGACCGCGCCGTTCTGGATGAGAGACGAGTGAATGTCAGTCTGTGGCGCGCCGTTTTCGGGATGGCGGTTGAGATTTCTGCTGGGATCACGCGGATCACGCCGATTGCACGGATCGCACGGATCACGCGGATCACGCCGATCGCACGGATCGCACGAATGGCACGGAGGCAATTGACGAAGTCTTCCGGTACGGGGTTGTGGAGGTTGTGGGCTCGGGCGGCGATGTTCGCCGGCGGGTTCTGGATGCTGGCAGGCTGCACGCCGGCGGAGCCGGAGGGGGGTGCCGGCGTCTCCCGGGAGTTGGCCGCCGACCGGACGGCCCGGATCTCAGAAGTCCGTTATTCCCTGACTTTCCGGATCCCCCGGGACCGTGGGGAGCCGGTGACGGGAACCTCGACCTTGCAGTTCACCCTGAAGGAACCTTCCCGGGGCGTGACCCTGGACTTCCAGGTGCCGGAGGATCACCTGCAGCAAGTCAGATCCCAGAACCGTCCCATCCAGGTACAGTTTCGGCAGGGCCGGATCGAGATCCCCGCGGAGGTGTTGGCGGACGGGCGCAATACTTTGGACTTTTCGTTCAGGTCTGCCGACACCGCCCTGAACCGTCAGGCCGATTATCTGTACACCCTGTTCGTGCCCGACCGCGCCTCCACGGCATTCCCCTGTTTCGACCAGCCAGATCTCAAGGCACGTTACCGGTTGGCCCTCAACCTTCCGGCGGGCTGGGTGCCGCTCTCCAACAGCGCAGCCGTCCATTCCGTCGACATCGCCGGACGGACAGTGGTGAGCTTCCGGGAAACCGAGCCGCTGAGTACATATCAGTTCGCTTTCGCTGCCGGCGCGTTCTCGGTGGTGGAGCGAACGGTGGCGGAACGCACGGTAAGACTCGTCCATCGAGAATCGGACTCCGCCAAACTGCAACGCAACCTGGATGCGATTTTCCATTGGCACGGACGGTCGTTGTCCGGCATGGAACGCTATACCGGAATCGCCTACCCTTACCAGAAATTCGATTTCCTGCTCGTGCCCGGCTTCCAGTTCGGAGGTATGGAACACCCGGGCGCCGTCTACTATCGGGATGGGGCGCTGCTTCTGGAAGCCTCCGCCACCCCACAGGACGAGCTGGACCGCGCCCACTTGATCGCCCATGAAACCGCCCACATGTGGTTCGGCAACCTGGTAACCATGCGCTGGTTCGACGATGTGTGGATGAAAGAAGTGTTCGCCAACTTCATGGCGGCGCGGATCGTGGACCCGGATTTTCCCGGCTTGAACCATGAGGTGGCGTTCTTTCTGGGACACCACCCCGCGGCCGCGGAGGTCGACCGCAGCCGGGGGACCCATCCCATCCGGCAGGAGCTGGCCAATCTCAGCCAGGCCGCCGATCTGTACGGTCCGATCATTTACCAGAAGGCACCGATTGTGATGCGGCAGTTGGAAGACCGACTGGGCCCGGACCGCTTGCGCCAGGGGCTGGCCGCCTATTTGCAGCGTTACTCCGGAGGCAATGCCGACTGGACGGACCTGGTCACGCTGCTGGACGGCCTCACTGATGAAGACTTGACGGCCTGGAGCCGGGCCTGGGTTGAGACAGCGGGGCGTCCAGAGATCCGGATCGGTCCGTCGCCCTCGCCTGCCGGGATCCGGGTCCAGGCCGTGGATCCCCAGAACGCCGGCAGGATCTGGCCGCAACGGCTGCGGGTGGCGGTCTACGGTCCCGACGGTACCCGGACCCAGGATGTACAACTGGTGGACGCCGCGCCGCAGGTGATCCCGTTCCCTGTCCCGGATGGGGCGCTGGTGGTGGGCAACAGCGACGGGATGGCCTACGGGCGCATCGTGCCTGACCCGGTGTACCTCGAAGGGCTGATCGCGGGACTCGACAAGGTGCGGGACCCGGTCGCCCGCAGCGTGGCCTGTCTCACTCTCCTGGAGGCGGTCCTCCACCGAGAACTGCCCGCCGGGCTTGCTCTGGAAAAGCTGATCGACCAGCTTCAGAGGGAACAGGAGGCCAGACTTCTCCAGTTCCAGTTGGACCTGGCGGGTACGCTTTTCTGGCGGTTGTTGGACCGGGAGGCTCGAAGCCGGCTGGCAGAGCCGTTGGAGCGGGTGCTGCTGGAGCGGATCTCCTCCGGAGACCCGCCGGGAGTACGCCTGAGCGCTTTGCGCGCCTTGGTCTCGGTGGCGTCGACGCCGGGGACGTTGCGGCAAGTGGAGCGCTGGTGGAGCGGAGAGGATCAGCCTGCGGGCATCGAGCTGGGAGAGACCGACCTCACCCGGATGGCGCAGGAGCTGGCCCTGCGTTCATCCGACGGCGGGCGCGCTCTGCTGGAACGACAGCTCGAGCGGATCACGGACCCCGAGCGCAGGGAGAGGCTTCTGTTCCTGTTGCCCGCCTTGTCTCCCGACCCGGCAACGCGGTTGGAATACCTGCGAAAATGCCTGGACACCGTCAACCGGCCCAAGGAGACGTGGGTCCTGGACGGCTTGCGCTGGGTGCATCACCCGTTGCGGGCCGCCTCAACCGAAGAGCTGCTGCCGCCCAGTCTGGAGCCGCTGGAGGAAGTGCATCGCCGAGGGAGCATCTTTTTCGCCAAACGGTGGCTCGATGCGGTCCTTTGGGGCTACACCTCAGAGTCTGCCGCCCGGGTTGTGGAGCAGTTCCTGGCGGATCACCCGTCACTGCCGGAACGGTTACGGCAGAAGGTGCTGCAGGCGGCGGACTACCTGGAACGCACTTCCGGATGGGGTCAGCCAGACAGGCCATGAAGACGCGCCTGGATCGCCGGCGATGGCTTGCGGCATGGGGTGTCTTGCCGGCCGGTTTGGCCGCGGGGCTGCAGGGCCTCCCTCCGTCGCCGCTTCGACGAGTCGGCGGCGCGCGGGTCCGGATCAGCCTCAATGCCTACTCTTTCAATGAACCTCTCCGGGCCGGCCGGATGTCGCTGAGTGAGCTGCTGGAATTCTGCGCGCGCCATGGTTTCGACGGCGTGGACCTCACCGGCTACTACTTCCAGGGCTATCCGGATCCGCCGCCGGCGGAGCAGGTGCGCCGCATCAAGCGGGAAGCCTTCCTCCTCGGGCTGGAGATTACCGGGACAGGAGTCCGCAACGACTTCACGGTAAACGATCCCCATCAGCTCAAGGAAGAGATCGGCCGGGTGCAGACCTGGCTCGGGGTGGCGCGGGATCTGGGGGCGCCCAATCTGCGGATCTTTGCCGGCAGGCGCCTGGAGGACCCGGAGCGGCGTCCTGAAGTGACCCGGCAGGTGGTTGAAGCCCTCAGGGCCTGCCTCGACGAAGCCGAAAGGAAGGGCGTGGTGCTGGCACTTCAGAACCATTTCGAATTCGTCGAGACACCGGAACAGTTGCTTGGGATCCTCGCGGCGGCAGACTCGCCGTGGCTGGCGGTCAACCTGGATATCGGGAGTTTTCGGGGCACCGACCCGTACCGGGAGATCGAGATGGCGGCCCCGTACGCGGTGGCCTGGCAGATCAAGGAGCTGGTGTATCCCGGGGGAGAGCCGGAGCCGGTGGATCTGGCCCGGGTGGCGGGAATCCTGGAGCGCAGCGGTTATCGGGGGTTCGTGCTGCTGGAGACGCTGGAGGGGGATCCACTGGCGCGAGTGCCACCTTTCCTGGACCGCCTGCGCCTGGCTTTGAGTCGGCGGGGGCTTTCGGCCTGGGGCGGTCTTGCTCCGCACAAGCCCGTGCCGTCGGGCCGGCGCGGGGCCGACAGGAATTGATGTGGATGGCCCGGATCACGCGGATCACGCGATCAGCGCTGATCACAAGGCGAGGTTGCGCTTTACCCGGCGCCCCCGAGCCGCTAACCTAGCGTGCCGATGCCGCTTGCCGTCCGCCACCTGACCTCCGGTGACCTGGACGCCGCAATGCGCCTCAAAGAAGCAGCGGGCTGGAACCAGGTCCGGGGCGATTGGGAAGCCGTCCTGCAGGTCGAACCTGAAGGCTGCTTCGCCGGCGAGGTCGACGGGTGGGTGGTGGCGACCGCGACCGCCGTGAAATGGGACTCCTCCCTGGGGTGGATCGGCATGGTGCTGGTAGACCCCGCTCACCGCCGCCAGGGACATGCCACCCGCATGATGGAGCGCTGCATCGAATATCTGGAACCCCGATGCTCCTGCATCAAGCTGGACGCCACTGACGACGGCGCCAGGGTCTACTCCAGGATGGGATTCCAGCACGAATACACGGTCCAACGTTGGCGCCGGCCGGAAGGCAGCAGCGGCGCCCGCTCCGTCCGCGTCCTGCCATTGGGGCCCGCGGATCTCCCCTCGGCCATGGAGATGGACCGGCAGGCGTTCGGCGCCGACCGCGGGCGGCTGCTGGACTGGTACGTCCGAGTGTGCGGCGGAGCAGTGCAACGGTTGGGAGTCTCCGGCACGTTGGGAGGTTTTGCCTTGGGACGTCCGGGTTCTTCTGCGTTCCAGATGGGACCGGTGGTGGCGGAATCTCCCGAGGTGGCGGCCGAGCTCATGGCGGCTGTCCTCGAGAAGGTGAAAGGGCCGGTCATTGCAGATTTTCCTGACGCCAACCCGGCGGTTCGGGACCTGCTTCGGGAACTCGGGTTTGTCCCCAGCCGGGTGCTCTACCGCATGTTCCGGGGCACGAACCAGAGTCCGGGAGACCCGCGGCGGATCTTCTGTCTGGCGGGTTTCGAGTGGGGCTGAGACGGGGAGCTGGTGGGGACGGCCGAAAGTCTGAAGGCTTGACGGTTGACGGCGGTTCGAAAGCTGGGGGTCCAGTTGAACATGGAGCCACGAAAACAGATGCCAGGTCCCGGAATGGACCTGTCCCGGGTCCGGAATGTGGACGAACTGGAGGCGATGCTGGCGCAACCGTCTCCTGAAGACGTGGAAGCGGCCCGCGGTCTGCGGGATGGTCTGCTGGTGCTGGGGGCGGGCGGCAAGATGGGGCCGACCCTGGTCCGACGGGCGGTGTTGGCGTTCCGTCAGGCGGGTTTGGAAGCGCCCGTGGTTGCCGTCTCCCGGTTCGGCGACGCCGGGCAGCGACGCCGCCTGGAGGAGTGGGGCGCCCGGACCATCGCCGCCGATCTCATGGAGGAGAGCGAGCTTGACGCCCTCCCGCGGCTGCCGAACGTCATCTTCATGGCCGGTATGAAATTCGGCAGCACCGGCGCCGAAGATACCACCTGGGCCATGAACGCCTATCTGCCCGGAAGGATCGCCCAGACTTTCCGGCTTTCCCGAATCGTGGCCTTTTCCACCGGCAACGTCTATCCGCTGGTCAGCCCGGATTCCGGCGGCTCGCGCGAGGACTCGCCGGTGGGACCGGTGGGCGAATACGCCCAGTCCTGCCTGGGCCGGGAGCGGGTGCTGCGCTATTTCAGCGGGCGAAATCGGACACCCATGTGTCTGCTGCGGCTGAATTATGCAGTGGAGGCCCGTTATGGGGTCCTCCTGGATATCGCCACCAAAGTCTGGGAGGGAGTCCCGGTTCCCCTCTCCATGGGGTACGCCAACGTCATCTGGCAGGGTGATGCCAATTCCGTCTGCCTGCGCAGCTTCCAGCTCTGTGACGTTCCGGCCTCGATCCTCAACCTGACCGGCCCCGGAATCCTGTCGGTCCGGCGTCTGGCCGAGGAATTCGGAAGGCGGTTGGGACGGGCCGTCATTTTTGACGGCGAGGAAGCACCCACGGCGTTGCTGAACGACGCCTCCCGCTGTCACCGGATCTTCGGCCGTCCGCGGGTCGGGCTGGAGCAGATGCTGGACCTGGTGGCTGCCTGGGTTCGGGCGGGCGGAGCGACCCTGGGCAAACCCACCCGGTTCGAGGCAAGGGACGGCCGTTTCTGAAGGAGACCTTTCGTGCGGGAGCTGAGAGAACGATTGCTGGCCGGGATGGTGATTCCGGCTCACCCCTTGGCGCTGGATCGCCGGCGCCGACTGGACGAGCGCCGGCAGAGGGCACTGACCCGGTATTACCTGGCCGCGGGCGCTGGCGGGGTGGCGATCGGAGTGCACACCACCCAGTTTGGCATCCATTCTCCACAGGTAGGGCTTTACGGGCCGGTACTGGAGCTGGGGGCGGAGGAGTGTGAGCGTTTCCGCAACCGGACGGGCCGAGAACCGGTTCGGGTGGCGGGGTTGATCGGTTCCACTGCCCAGGCGGTGCGGGAGGCCGAGACGGCGAAGGCTCTCGGTTACCACTGCGGCCTGCTGAGTCTGGCCGGCCATGCCGGTGCCTCCGAGGATGAGTTGCTCCACCATGTCCGCCGAGTGGCGGAAGTTCTTCCCATCTTCGGCTTCTATCTTCAGCCCGCTGTTGGGGGCAGGCCGCTCGCCTACCATTTCTGGAGGCGGTTTGCTGAGATCGAAGCGGTGGCGGCCATCAAGATTGCGCCCTTCAACCGCTACGCGACTCTGGATGTGATCCGGGCGGTGGGGGATGCCGGACGCGCCTCGGAGATTGCCCTCTACACCGGCAACGACGACAACATCATTGTGGACCTGATCACGCCGTTCCGGTTCGGCGAGGGTCCAGGAGCGGTGACGGCGCGAATCCGCGGCGGGCTGCTGGGACAGTGGGCGGTGTGGACCCGCCGGGCGGTCGAGCTGCTGGAGCGCATCCAGACCGAGATCCGCCGGGAGCAGCCGGACCTGTCGGAACTGTTGGCCCTGAACGCCCAGCTCACGGACGCCAACGCCGCCGTTTTTGATGTCGCCAATGGATTTCACGGCTGCATCGCCGGGATTCACGAGGTCCTGCGCCGGCAGGGGCTGCTGGAGGGGATCTGGTGTCTGGACCCCAATGAGGACCTGTCCCCGGGTCAGGCGGAAGAACTGGATCGGGTCTGTCGTGCCTATCCTCATCTGACCGATGATGATTTCGTCGCCCGGCACCGTGAGGATTGGCTGCGTGCCTGAGGGGGTTGTGATGATGCACAGGCGTCGCTTTCTGGCTGCTGCAGTTACCTCGACCCTGGCGGTGGGAACCCGCCTGCGGGCTGAGTATCCCGGGGTGGGTTACCGTCCCTATCACCGCTGCCTGCCCGATTTCCTGGAAGAGCTGGTGGCGCAGGCCCGGGAGGTTCGGGACCGGCGCCTGGCGGGGATCCGCACCGCGGAAGACGTCGCTGCCTGCCGGGCATGGGTCCGGGAAACTTTCTGGCGGCTGGTGGGCGGAATGCCCGAGCGGACTCCCTTGAACCCCCGGGTCGCCGGGAGCTTCGAGCGTCCCGGATATCGTGTGGAGCGCCTGGTTTACGAGAGCCGGCCCGGCTTTCACATCCCCGCCAACCTCTACCTGCCGGTGGAGGGGACCCCGCCGTATCCCGGAGTCCTGTTCCAGATGGGGCACTCGCTGAACGGCAAGGCGGCGGCGCCGTATCAGCGCTGCTGTCAGGGATTGGCGCAGCTTGGGTTCGCGGTGCTGGGATTCGACCCCATGGGACAGGGGGAGCGGACTTACTACCCCGGCCCGGATGGTCTCACCCGACTGGGTTCGGCGGACGAAGAGCATTCGCGGCCCGGCAAGCAGATGTTGCTGGTGGGCGATACGTGTACCCGGCTGCAGGTCTGGGACGCTGTGCGGAGCTTGGACGTGCTGGCCTCCCACCCGCTGGTTGACTCGACCCGCCTGGCGTCGACGGGACAGTCCGGCGGCGGAACGCTCACCATGCTGCTGGCGGCGGTGGACGACCGACTGGCGGCGGCCGCCATCTCCTGCGCCAACACCGAAAACTACTTCTGCGAAGGCTTTCTTCCACCGGGTGCCACCGACGACGCCGAACAGAACCTGCTGAACAGCGCCGCGGCCGGTTTCGACCGTTGGGACCTGCTCTATCCGCTGGCTCCACAGCCACTGCTGGTGCTGGTGAGTGCCCGGGACTGGTTCGGAACCTACTCCCCCCGCTATCTGGACGACGGATGGCGTGAGTTCAAGCGGCTCCGCAGGGCTTATGAAATCCTGGGCCGGCCCGAGCAGTTGAGCTGGGTCGACACCCCGATGCCCCATAACCTGGCCTACGACATGCGGGTGGCGATTTACGCCTGGTTCAGGCGCTGGTTGCAGCCGGGACTGCCCCCGGTGAGCAGCGAACCGGAGACGCGGATCGAGGAGGACAGGACGCTTTGGGTGACCGAATCGGGAAACGTGGTGGTCTCGCTGGGATCGGCGACGCCGCTGTCGCTGTTGCCGAAGCCGCCGGCTTCCGGCTCGGCGGGGACAGGGGGACTCCAACGTCTGTTGCGGCTGCCGGCGGGATCGGGAATGCAGCCGAGTTTCCGGATCCTGGGGGAACGGCGCTCGGGGGCGCTGCGGCTGCGGGCGGTGGAAGTCCACAGCGAGGGTCCAGTTTGGGTCCCGGCCTGGCTGTTCTTGCCGGAACGTCCTGGCCGGCGGCTGGTTGTACTGGAACCCCCGGGACGGAGCCAGCGCTGGCGGGAAGACGACCTGTATCAGCAACTGGCCGGCACCGGTGTGGCGGTGTGCGCACCGGACCTTCGCTGGATGGGCGACCTGCGTCCCGAGCTGCCGCGAGGGCCCCTCAACAGTGGATCCTGGCACGGTGAGGAGGATGCCTGGGCGTGGGCCTCGCTGATTGTGGGACGCCCCCTGGTGGGGCAGCGGGTACAGGACCTCCTGACTGTCCTCCGTGCTGTGGCCGCCGAGATGGAAGCAGGGGAGGATGGGGTGGTTTTGGCGGCCCGCGGTTGGACCACGGTTCCAGCCCTGCTGGCGGCGGCGCTGGAACCGGCGGTGAAAGCCCTGTATCTGGCCGGAGGGCTGGTCTCCTTCCAGTCTCTGCTTCAGGAGCCTGACTATGACCACCCCCTGGCCAACTTCCTTCCGGGGCTGTTGGCGGTCACTGATCTGCCCGGCATCGTCCGTTCGATTCTGCCGCGGCGGGTGGTGTTGGCGGGACTCCAGGATCCGAAAGGTCAGACGCTGGCGTCCGAGGAGGTGGAGAAGGTGTACGGGTCCGGTGTCGAGATCCGGGCCGAAGCCGCCTGGGATACCGGGACCTTGGCGGCGCTGGGAGGATGACCGAGAATCTCGCCCAGTGGGCAGGAGGAGCTGGGTGAGCCCCCCACCCCGACAGAATGGCTCCTCGGATTGCCGGTGATTCTTTGCAGGGAGAAGGGCACGGACGATGGGTGCAGACTGCTCGACCCGGGCGAGACGCCCGGGCCACCACGGGCCCAGGGACGGCTTTCACCTGGATTGTCTGGCACCCCTTCAGGGTGCCGCCCGATTTCTTGGTCGGTCCGTTCCGGAGGTCTCCGCTCCGCTCCGACCTCCGGCTACCCTCTGGCATCCCTGCGGGATGCCTTGCTCGCTGGCGCTGGCGCTGGCGCTGCGAGCGTGAATCTCGACACCTTGGGCATGGTTATCTCCAGCGCAGCGGCGCAGGGGAACGGACACGGGCTTCGGCCTACGGCCTCCGCCCGGTCCGTCCCCCTCAAGTCCATATTTCACCCTGTCCAGGTGTCTCACTCCTCGAGGGGGGCACTATAGCGCCGCCCCCTCTCCACCAGTTCACGAGCGACCTGTTGCAACGTCGGCTCGCCGAGGGCCTTGACCGTGCTCCCGTTTGTGTCGACAGCGTCGCAGAGAGGCCAGCCCATCTTCGAGAGACCCAGGGGTTCGCCTTTGGGGTTCCCTTCGCGCATCTCCCTGGCGAGCGCGACCAGCTCCTCGATCACCTGCGCCTGAAGCGACGCCGCTCGCCCGGGGGTGCCGCAGGCGACCATCAGGTGGAGCGGCCCCTTCGGCGGCACGTGCTCGGGTTCCTCGGTGGCGCGGTGTGCAGGGTTGTGGAACTTCAAGGGGTCATCCGACGCAAAGCGAGCACACCCAGCTCCTCCTGCCCGCTGCATTCGCCAGAAACGTGTACAGGCCCTACCAGCATGTGGCCCCCATTGGCCCGTTCAAGCGTTCCCTCGAGTACGCCTGTACAGCCGCGGCCAGCCAGCGTGAACGACGTGCGATAGTGGACGTCCCGGTCTCCTGGAGTCACGCTGCCCGTACCCACGAGCGCGCCGTTCAGCTCCCCGCTCACCCCGGTCGCCGTCGCGCGCAGGTCGAGCGAAACTGGGAATCGTCCATCACCTCCGATGGTGAGATAGCCCTCGTACCGTCCGGTCAGCGAGGCCGTAGAGCCGGAACTGGCGCGTCGGCGCTCCCTATCCGGCAACGCAAACGCCACCACGAAGTCGCCTGCGGTCGTCCGCATCCTGTCATGGCCTCCCGCCGCAATCACTACAAACTGGCGGCCGCTGGGCCCCAGGTAGGTCATCGGGCCGGCGTTGCCTCCGGCTGGCAGGCGTGCGCTCCACAATCGGCGTCCGGCTTCAGCGTCGAATGCGTGAAGGTGTTCGTCGAACCCGCCCGAAGCAAAGACGAGGCCTCCCGATGTACTCATGGCTCCGCCGAGGTTGAGCGAGCCCCAGTCGGCGGCTGTCCTGTCAGCGCCAGGCACGCTCATGCTGCCCAGCGGAACTGTCCATCGCGCTTGTCCGGTGCGCAGATCGACTGCCGTCAGCGTGCCCCATGGCGGCGGATTGCACGGCAAGCCGCTCGGCGAAAGCAGGAACTCGCGCTGCATTGCGTACGGCGTCCCGAGCTGCAGCGCCGTTTCCGCTCCGCGCCAGCTACCACCGGCCTCGGCCAGTCGGTCGCGCGGCACAAGGCGAACTGCCGCCGCCAGCCGGTTGGCGGGTGCGAAGAGCAGTCCGCGCACTGGGTCATACGAGACACCTCCCCAGTTCGACCCGCCAAGATTACCGGGATAGACCAGCGTCCCTTCCAGGCTGGGCGGCGTGAACATGCCCTCCCACCGAAGACCGGCGATACGTTGCCTGCAGGCCAGACGGTCTCTTTCCGTGATGCCCCAGGCCTCCTCCGGTACAAGGCGCTGCGGCACGATCGGCAGGGGTAGCACCGGGAAAGGCTGGGTAGGCCAGGCTGCCTCGCCGGCCACGCTGCTTGCCGGTACAGCCCGTTCTTCAACTCCAAAGAGCGGCATGCCCGTGTCCCGGTGCAGCACGAAGAGGTGCCCCATTTTTGTAGCCTGCACGAGGGCGGGCACAGCCGGTCCGTTTCGGTGAAGCTCGACGAGAACTGGTTGGGCCGGCACATCGTAATCCCAGAGGTCGTGATGGACGACCTGGAAGCTCCACACCACATCGCCGGTCGCGGCGCGAAGCGCAACGACCGAGTTGGCGTAGTCGTTCCGCCCGGGCCGCTCGCCCCCAAAGTAATCGGGGCTCGGACTTCCCGTCGGGACGAACACGAGACCGCGCTCCGCATCGACGGCCATCGGCGCCCACGCATTGGCGGCGCCCGTGCGCATGGCGCTTTCGCCGAGCCACGAGTCGCTCAGCCTCCGCGCCGGATCACGCGGGATCGGATCCCAGGCCCAGCGCAGTTCGCCGGTGCGCGCGTCGAAGGCGCGCACGACGCCGCTCGGTGCGTCGGCGCGGCCGTTGTCGGCGATCGCCGACCCCACTATAACCAGATCGCCGGCGATGGCCGGCGGCGAGGTTACCTGGTACTCGCCGCGATAGCGTGGCGGCGCGGGAAGATCCCTGGTGAGGTCTACCGTGCCTCCGGCGCCGAAGTCCTGACACGGCCGTCCCGTGTTCGCGTCGAGGGCGATGAGCCGTGCGTCGACTGTTGCCACGAGAATGCGATGGCGGCAAATCCGACCCGGCGGCTGCCGTTGATCAAGCCAGCTCGATACGCCGCGATTCGCCCAATCCCCGTAATGACCTGAGAAGTCGAGGACAGGATCGTAATTCCACCGCTCGACGCCCGTTTCCGGATTAAGCGCGATGACGCGACCAAAAGGTGTACTGAGATACAGCGTCCCGTCGATCATGAGCGGTGTGGCCTCGAAGCGCCCCCCGCGAACGCCCAGCCGGTAGTCACCCGTGCGATACGTCCACGCCATCTCGAGTCCGGCGACGTTGTCCGGTGTGAGTTCGCGTGCGGGAGAATGTCGGGTTGCACCGAGGTCATGGGCGAATGCCGGCCAGTCAGCAACAACCCGAGGGGACACCTCGACGGGCTCCGGCCGAGACACACTGGATGGCGCCGCAGCGTACGCCAGGCTGAACATGTTCCAACACACAACAGGCAACGCCATTGCCCAGTTTCCCGACCGTACGCGCATGATCAATTCAATCGACATGACAAGCATCGATGGAGTTCTCATCTGGATCTCCGAATGTTAAGTACATCACGCTGGCGTTACTGACATCTTCCGCGGCCGCCACGGCCTGGCAACAGGGCCCATGTCCCGCGCACATCCGCGACTGAGAAGATGGGAAAGGTACCGGGGTGACCGCGAGGGCTCACTGTCTCGCCTGGCCTCAGTTCCCCCACCGGATCAGGCTTGTGCTCACGCCGAGGCCGAAGACGGCAGGCCCTTCCAAGGTTTCGAATGCACAATCTGTTTGCGCCATTCAAAGGGGGCTGCCCCAATGTTGTGGGCTGCCAGGAACTCTGCTCCTGGATTTTGGGTGTCCCAGGCGACAAGCACTACAGAACAACTGTCCGCCGGGACTGGTAGCGATCATAATCACGGCGCTGCAACAACTCCACGAAGACCAATGCAAGTAGCGGTAGGGCGGCATAGAACAGTGTCCATACCGGATACTGTTTCTTCAGTTCAACATACCAGGTGACTTCAGCCACAGTCGCGACGTTGTTGACAATAAGAAGTAGGCTCCACAGGATCAGCGTTCGTGGCATGATGTAGCCGAAGATGTAGGCAGTCACACGCCCTGGGTGTGTGCCAATCACCTTGTTGTGCCTGGCATCGAAATAGTGACGTTTGAATTCCAGGTAGCTTTGGCCTGCTGTGGCCGGGAAGTTATCAATGGGCCGGAAAAGATATTGATAGTTGAGCCAGGTCGATAATACCAGTACTGCCGCAGCGGTCAAGATAAGCGTCCACCACCCACCCGCTGCAAGTGGATTAATTTCACGCCCCAAGTCGGGAGTGATCATATATGTGGTGATTCCGTCCCCAATCCTGGTGAGCACCACCAGTGCAGTCAGGACAAGAAACTCTGTTCGCTGATTCACAAACATATCGGTCTCGCGGCCTGACGACCTGCTGCTCAGCGGCTGACGGCGCTCACGTTTCCCTCCGCCACTTCCATCTCTTCCCCATCTCGCCAATGCCGGCTGGCACTGGGTATCAGCGGCGGTGCGGAGCGGCGACCGCTAATGGCTCGCCTGGACAAGCGCAGCGAGTCTGGCAAGCGCCGTCTCCCAGCCAAGGCCGTTGAGAAGCCCACCACGCCGCCCTTGACCAGCAGGGGCGCGCAGTGCAGCCGCGCGATTCTGCAACGTACCCTGGCGGTGGCTGCGCCGTGTTTACACCACCGGCGGCTACAAGCGCGTGTGTGTCAGGGATCCTACAGCCACCGCTTCTCAGGGACAAGTCACTTGTCCCTGTGCCCTTCCAACATCCCCGGGCGCAGGTCTCCGGACCAGCGGACACAGAGAATGTCCGGCACCCTGAAGCGGTGCCAGACAACCGATCTCCTGATCGCCGGAAGGTCCAGGCGGTTCCGGGGACGGGTAGTGCCTTACAGGCGGTTCTTGGGGGGTAAATAGCGGCTTTCAAGCGCCTCTTTGGAGGCCTTTGCGGCACTGAACGCCTGTCTTTTCAATCTTTTGCCGTGGTCCGACCCCGTTATCCGACCCCATTTTCCGACAGAGCGGAGCCCATCATCCGAGACCGTCCGCCACCACGCGGAGGATTCTGGGAACCAGTCTGAATGGGAGGGCGCTGGCAGTGACTTGGTTTACGGTGCCTGCGAGGTATAGATCCAACTCGGGGGCGTGGAAAAGCCACGTTCCGGTCGACCCGGTATGCCCCACGACCTGCGGCATTTGTCGAAAGGGCGTGAGGAAGCGGGGGAGCCGGAAGCGCATGACCCCGAGGCCGTACTCGATGGGCCAGCTCGGCTGCCGGAGGGCGGCGCGATCCAGTGGCAAGGAGAACCGGCGCCAGTGTGCCTGCATTCGGTGCCAGGTGCCGGGCTGCCGGAATAGACGGCCGCCCACCACGGCCCTGAAGAACCGAAGGAGATCCTCGCAGGTCGAGTTCATGTCGCCGATAGAGGCCAGAAAGCGGTGGAACCGGACGACCTCCGTACCGGCGTAAAGTGCGGCCACGTCGGGCTCTGGCCCGCTTCCGCGGGGGTGGCCGGGAAGCCAGGTATTCTGGAGCTCCAGGGGATCAAGGATCAGATCACTCACCACCTGGAAGAAAGGCGCGTTACGGCGGGCCTCAATGATCCCGACGAGAAGTTGGTAATTCGTGTCCGAGTACCGGATCCGGACACGCCGCCCATCCAGAGCCTGCGGCGCGAAGTAGGGCGCAAGCCTCTCGCGAACCCACCGCGTCGTGTCATCCAACGACCACGCCCTGTCGCCGTCTTCCAGCAGAATTTGCACCAGGCTCCGCCGGTCAACCCCCTCGTCCCGGCGCGCCGTCGGGTAGTCTTCAATATAGTCTGGCAGCCCGGAAGCGTGGCTCAGAAGGTGTTCCACCGTGATCCGATCCGTCCAGTCCGTGCCGTCGAGCACGTGGAGCCGATGCGTCACAGAGGGAGCAAGCCGGTCCACGATCCGATCTTCGAGCGCCAGCTCTCCTTGCTCCACCATCCGGAAGACCGCCGAGGCAACAAAGAGCTTTGTGATGCTCGCGATGAACCAGGGAGTCGCCGGCGTCGCTGGAGTACCCTCCGGAGAGATCAAGCCCCGGGCGCCCGCCCACCGGAATGCCCCGCCTCCGGAGACAACCGACATAATGGAGGAGTGAATCTCCTTTCGCTCGATTAACTTGTCGAGCAGGGCCTCCAAGCGTCCAGTCATGATCACGTTCTCGATGTACACCCAACTGTCGGGTTCCGAGCTGTAGCGATGTGCCGGTTGGGATTGTACTTCCCGGACCGGGCATGGTCAGCGAAGAGAACCGGGAGGAACTGCGCCGGTGGAACACGCCCGCTACAGCGTGGGGAGGCCCAGGGCGCACTGAAATGGTGATGGAGGGAGCTGCGGGAGGCGAGTTGCTGGCATGAAGTTCAGCCCGGTCTGGGTGCCTTCGATGGAGGTGGTGCTGCCGGTGCAGGACCGTCCGGAAGTGTGCGGCTGAGAATCGTGGGCAAGCCCGAGCACCCCATGGCGGCGTTGCTGTTCCGCCTGGGTCTGCCGACCCAAGATGATCGAAAATGCAGTGGAGCGAAACTAGACCCAGCGAGGCTGTTTTCAACAACTTGGGGGTCATTCACCCCCCCTCTGACTGTCGAACCTGGTTAGCCTGCGCCTTCATTGGAACCCTCCACATGACGGCGTCGCGTCGGTTAGATTTCCATCAAGTCTTTGCCGACAACGATACGGCCCCTGAACGTGCTGCGGGCCCCGTCCGCCCACATCTGGTCAGTGAGGTTCGGGTCATCGGGGGGCTCGAAATGTGAGAGCACCAAGGTCTTTACCCCCGCCGCCTCTGCCACACGCCCCGCGTCCTCCACGGACGTGTGATGACTGAGGATGGATTCCTTCAGCGTCGCCGCATTCGGCACTCGTGCCGCCAAGCGGTCTATGGCAGGAACGTAAAGTGCTTCGTGCACGAGAACGTCCGCCCCCTGGACGAGCTGACCCAGCGCATCCGAACGCTTGGTATCGCCAGAGATCACAATCGAGCGATCGCGCGAGTCAAAGCGATAAGCGAAGGCGGGCTTTACCGGGGGATGGTCCACGAGTACGCACCTGACCGTGAAGTTCTCGTCCTGCATGACAGCTCCGCCTTGGGACAGTTCATGCACGTGGACGAGAGGAGCGAGCGGCACCTTTGCCTCATCCGCGATCCGCGTGTTGATGTCGTAGGCATTCATCTCGAAGAACAGGTGCGTCATTCGGGCAAGGGGAGGTGGTCCCCACGTGTCCACGCGTCTATTCAGTCCGGTCGTCCACGCCAGCAGGAGGAAATTGCCATAATCGGCGTTGTGGTCGGAATGGTGGTGGGTAACGAAGACGTGGCGGAGTGTGGGCAATGGCACCCCGGCGCGGGCCAGCGGGATGGCGACGCCGTTGCCGCAGTCAACGACGTAGGCACGCTGTTGACGATGATCACCTGCGACGACGCGAAACTGTTGTTCCGAGGGCGAGGGCCGCCGCCCGTGCCGAGCAGGATGAGTCGTGTTTTGACATGGGCCGGAGACTGCGCCGTCGCCCGCGAAGGCTTCGTGACCGCCAGCGCCAGTAGTGCTCCTGCGCTGGAGATGAATTGCCGCCGTGAGGAGTCGCACATGTTTACAAGTGATTCCTGATCCAGGCCCCGTCGCTGACTGACTCCGATACGAGAAGCAGGCTGACGGTCCGGTTCCGCGGCGGGCCATCCGCTGCAGGCGGTAGTTGGCCGGCGATGGAGCAATTGATCGCATCCGGTCGTCTGAGGAGGTCACTCTCAGGTTGAGCCTCGGTTTTTTGCTTAGCGATGGCAGGGATTACGGTCACAGCCAACCCTTTAGCCGCCTCGGCGACCCTGCGGAAGACTTTACCCCCGTTCAGAGATCTTACCGCAGGGGGTCCCAATGGCAACTTACCTGTCCCTGTGTTCCTCCAAAATCCCCGGGCGGATCGCCGTATGGAAGGATTCGTACAGTCTCGCCCGAATACCGCCGTTGGGGTCGCGAGCCCCCCGGTGCCCCGACTTGATCTGCGTGTTGGTTCGACGGCGGGGAACTGGGGGGACAGGGAACCGGCGAGTTTTTGCATCCTGACCTGGCGCGATGTCACGCCGAAAGGCCGTCCGTCCGACGCCCGCATCAGGTAGAGGGCGACGCTGAGGGCCTCGCTCTTCCCGGGGTACTCCTCTCTGAGGGCAAAGGGGCGCAAGACATTGTCCGGCTGTAGGTTGCGGCACGTGAGGGTCGTCTTCTGGCGGTTGCGCGCACGACCAGCCGGTCGCAGATGGCGGTGGCACTCCGATCACGGAGGGATGCCAGAAAATGACCGGCGTCGGAGTCCGGGCGCAGACTTCCGGACCAGCGGACGCAAGGAATGTCCGGCATCCTGAAGGGGTGCCAGAAAACCGATCTCTTGATCGCCGGGAGGTCCAGGCGGTTCCGGGGACTGGTAATGCCTTACAGGCAATTTGCGGGGGTAAAAAACGCCTTCCAAGCCCCTTTTTGGAGACCTTTGCGGCACTGGACGCCTGTCTTTTCAATCTCTTGCCGTGGTCCGACCCCATCACTCCGAGGCCGCTCGGGGTAGCGCCTGCGCTGCCGGAGCGCCGGAACATGGTTCGAATGAGCGGACGACCAACAGCCCGGAAGCAGGGGCCATTTGTCCGAAGGATCGCCAAGGTGTGCGGCGACAGCCGGTACAATGGCAGCACACGGGCATGGTAGTGCGTCACCGTTGACGGTTGCTTTGAGGCTGTTAAGAATTGGGATATGTCCCGGTATCGGGCGCGGATCTCAACCGATTCTCCCTCCACAAGTTGGAGTCGGCGGACAAGAGCAGGCAGGCCTGGGCGCGGCTGGCAGTGGCGCTCGGCGGCGAAGACGATCGAAGTGACGTCCAGCAGTGCGTTGCGGCCGGTGCGGCCTGGCCGCACGCCTGAGCCCGTGCGTTCGTTGGCCGGTCAGGAGAGAAACGGTTTCCGAACTTCGCGGGCCGCCCGGGCGAAAGGGCGGAGCATGTGAAGTGATTCTGCAGGACAGTCAACCTCGACAGGAGGACCAACCATGGCAACTTCAATGACAGACCAATATCTGGCGAACAACAAGCGGTACGCAGCAGGCGAGGTGGTGCACAAGGCGGGCTACCCAGGCCCGCAGCCGATCCAGCCGGCCAAGCGTGTGGCGGTTGTGGCCTGCATGGACGCCCGGCTGGACGTGGAAGATCTTCTCGGATTGCAGACCGGGGACGCCCATATCATCCGCAATGCCGGAGGTGTCGTAAATGACGACGCCATCCGCAGTTTGATCATTTCGCATCATCTTCTCAACACCAACGAAATCATCCTGATCCATCACACGCGTTGCGGAATGCTTGCCTTCACCGACGACCTGCTCAAAGCCGGATTGGAAGGCGATCCCGCTGCCGGGAAACTCCTTGGCCAGGCCACCGGCCGCGCGTTCATGAGCTGCAACAATTCTTCCGCCACGCCGGCGGCTTTCCACGCGTTCCGCGGACAGATCGAGCCGCTTGACGCTCCACGGGCCGCAAAGAACATGGAGCGCCTCGCCTGGGATGTCCGGCGCGGCATGTCGGCGATCCTGAACCACCCATGGATACCCACCGCCGGTCCCGATGCCGTCACGGTTCGCGGATTCATCTACGACGTGGATAGCGGGGAACTTGAAGAAGTGAGCTATCCGGGGCCCATGGGATCGATCGGTTGAAGCTGTGGCCCGGGCAGGGCACCACACGTGCCGCCCGAGCCATGGCCTGCCGGCGACGTGGCCAAAGGAAGGGGCGGAGCTGCGGCGCCCGGAAGGGATGTATGGTGTGGGGCGGTGCCGCCGCTACAGCAAACAACATTGTGGCTTCGGAGACGCTCTTTCGTGTCAGCGTCGCGGGAGCGATGCTCAGATGCGTCTGCGACCTGGCGCCGGCCGTGATCCTTTTAGTTTAAGACCCAAGCGGGTGTGTCATCGTACGCCATGTCGGCGGCGTCGGCCACGATCAGCCGGTTGAGCTCGACGGATGGGATGCGGACGGGGCTCAGCCGGGAAGCGAGGATCTGATTCCAAAGCAGGGCGGTCACCGCCGGCTCAGGAGTTTCCAGCTTGCGCGAGTGGTCTACGCCGTCATTGTGTGCTTCTGTTAGCGCTACACCGGCCGATCGAGCCGGACCTACGACCAGATGGTTCCGCCTTCCGGTTCCGGCGGCTGTGGCAAAGTCATTGACATTCTTGTAAATCTGGATTCAAATCCTTGGGTCAGAACCTGACATCAGGGAACCTCTGGAGGTTCGGAGGCGGAACCGACGAGCGATCCGGTCAGCGTTTTCCAGCCAGGTGAGCGGGCGCTTCCGAATTCTGGAGGGAGCCCGGAAAGGAGAAGGCGCCATGAAGGCCTTCAAGTCACTCTGTCTCGTCTGGGTTGGTGGGTTTCTCGTCGCCACCGGCTTCGGCTTCGGTTCTCTGGCCCATCTGGAGATCGCTGGGCGGGCGTTTCCGGGCGAGCCGGACGTCCTGAACCGTGATTACGGTGCGGTGGCTCCGGACCTGGTTCTTTACGTGGCTGATCCGGCCCGCTGGCCGAGTGCCTTCGAAGACACACACTATCGCTTCATCGACCTGCGCCCGTACGCCGTGAGCGCCTCCCAGCGATCCTTCGCCTTGGGATGGATGTCCCACAACGAGGTGTGGGGTGCCGACTACGTGGCCCATACGGCGTTCGACCAGGGGCCAGGTTACGTCACCCAAAAGGCTTCGCTGCTCGCTTTTCAGGCTGGTATCGATGAAGAGATCGCTCACTACGCCGTGGAGACTGCCGTCGATCTGCTTCTGAAACGGTCAAGGCCGCTGCTGGCTCAGCGCCTGCTGGAAGCCGCGCTGTATCGGAGCTGGCAGGACCGTACCCTGTTGAGCTGGGTCCTGGTGTGGAGACACCGTCAGACCGACTGGGGGACGCTGACCTCCACGGAACTGGGATTTCGCTACCTGGTGGTCTGGTATGCTTTGGCTCTCACCCAGCCTGAATCCCAGGACATCCAGGCGCTGTCAGCGCTGGCGGCCCAACTGGGCGATACCTGGTTTGGAGCGCCGGTCGACGAAGGCCAGGTCATGGAAATCCTGGAGGCGGCCATGGATCTTTGTGAGGAAGATTACGAGCTTGCCCTGGACGCGGCGGTCCAGTCAGTTCTGGACAACCTTCCCTGAGTCTGGCAAGTGCGATGGCGGAGGCTCCGCAGAGACACCCGAGACTGGACTCGGCTGGTGGCGAACCCCTTGAAGGGTCCACCAGCCTGACACCTGGCACAAAGAACCCGGTTCACGACTCCTCAGCCGGGTGTGATGGGCAATCACCAGAGAAGTCTTCCGGGATGAAGGGGTCATCCGGTCCCGGCACGCTGACAAGGATCCTGCCCACCTCCGCCAGATAACCTTCGGTGGCGGCAAGGGCTCCGGCAAAAGGCTTCAGGAAGCCATCCAGATGCTCCCGCTGAAGGAGCAGGAGGGCTTCCTGCACGGTCGAAACCGCCTGGGGATCCTGCTCCACAGCCGCGAAGACTTCCTTGAGTTTCAGATAGCCCAGGAAAGAGAGTTCCACCGCGATGTGATCGGACGGTTCCTCCCTGGTTGGCAAGAAAGCAAAAGCTTCGTACAGGGTTCGCAACCGAGCCAACACCACACCCGGATCCCGAGTCGGCCGGTAGGTCACTTCTCGCGGAGAAATCCGGCCCCCGGGACCCAAGAGAGCCAGGTATTCTCCCTCAGTGCCGCGACGGACGACCCGTTCGGCACAAGCTGCCAGTTGGCGACTGGGGACTTCTCGGGCGAGTGCACCCACCTCTTCGGACCAACCGGGGCGAGGTCGCTCCAGCAGGCAGGACAGCAACCTCCAGGTCGCCGCTTCTTCCACTACGCGGCGGTTCACCAACCCTCCTGCCGAAGGTTCAGAGGGGTCCAGCCGGTACGCATCTTGCGCGCCCCGACCTCCTGATGAGCTCCATCCCATACGGCGAAGGCGACCGCCCCCCGGCCGGGCGGCGCCACTCCGGCGGGAAGGGGCCGCACCAGTTGCACCTGCCAACCCTGGGAGTGCCTTCGTCCCTGGCCGCTGGAGATCTGCCTTTCAGCAGGTCTCAGCGTCCCCGGTCCCGACGCGATCAGGTCTTCCACCGCCCGCTGGCGCGGTCCCTCCATCCGGTTCCCCAACGCCTGGGCAGGAGCGTACAGTTGTTCCAGCCCCTGCTGTTGGGGCGAGCCCGGTTCCAGGGAGGGAGCGGTAAAGGGATAGTGATCCGGGTGGGCGTAGGGATACAGGATTGTGATCTCGTGAGGACGCCCGTCGAGTACCGCCTGCCAGGAAGCACGCCAGTACGTGATTTCTACGAGACGCTCAGCCCCGCCCATCTGGGGAGCCGGAAGATCGGCGTCCGGAGCGGCCGGAAACTGTATTGCACAGGCGTCCGAGAAGCGGGCCGCCCCCGGCAGGTCATCCTGCGCCTCATCGGCCCAGGTCAACCGGAAGGCGATGCGGGAACCATCGTGCACCGCCTGGACTTCCACAAGCGGGGTTGTGACGACCAGTTGCCGAGGCTCAACCAGATCCTGGAGCAGAAGCTCAGCGCGATATGCCGGGACCTTCTCCCACTTTTCATCGCCTGGATTCTCGGGCAGAGCGACCAGGTAGAAGGCGGTGACTTCGGGCAGGGGAGCCTGTGGGGGGCCGGCACAGGCGGCCACAGAAAGAACAGTGCAAAGCGCGAATGCATGACGCATAACGTCCTTCTCCCACACTACGGCACGTTGGTGCGGACGACTCCATGTACCCTGTCCACCGCCGCCCGAAGATACACGGGCTCGCGAAGGGGCACGCGCACCAGCTCCCGCCCCTCTTCGGTAAGCCCCAGCACTTCGCCGGCCGTGCGACGCCACTTGGCGACGACCTGGGAAGTGGAGCCAAACAGGGTGAACAGAGCGACAAGATCGGGATCCTCCGCCGCGTTCCGGTAACGCTCCACCGCCGCACCCACCCCCGGGCCGAACATTTGGTCGAGGAAGGGTTGCGGCACATGAATCGGAGGCACGTAATAGACATTGGGCTCAAGCCCGAACTGCGGGAACAGGGGGAGCGCCACCTTTCGAATATGGACCAGATAATCAATCGGGTTATCGGGACGAGCCTGCTCCGGCGGGGAGATGAAGCCAGCCAAACGGATCTTGCCGATGCAATTCACGAAGCATTGCGGCTGTTCTCCCTGTTCGATTTTCGGATAGCAGGCGATGCACTTCTCCGACGTTCCGGTCATGGGATTGAAAAAGACCTTCTTGTACGGGCAGGCCCGCACGCACTCCCGATAGCCTCGACAGCCGGACTGGTCCACCAGGACGATACCGTCTTCCGGCCGCTTGTAGATGGCGCCCCGAGGACAGGCAGCCAGACACGCCGGGTAGGTACAGTGGTTGCAAATCCGCGCCAGGTAGAAGAACCAGGCGGCGTGTGGCACCTGCATGGCGGCACCCTTCTCGATAATCCCCACGCAGTCGTCTTCCCCGACGTTGGGGTGGGCATAGTCGAGATCGTCGGGACGCCAACCCAGAACCCTTTCGCCGGCTGCTGCCGCCTCGAAGATGGTCCGTCCTTCATAGACCGAGCCGCGCCACTCCTGTGGACCCAGCGCTTCCAGGAGGCGCACATCCCAGGCCAGCGGGTAGAAGCCATAGGGCTTCGTTTCGACATTGTTCCAGAGCATGTACTCTTGACCTCGACCGGAGGTCCAGGTGGTCTTGCAGGCCAGGGTGCATGTCTGGCAGGCAATACACTTGTTGACGTCGAAAACGGCGGCGAACTGTCGTCTCGGTCGTGCCTCCGGGTACCAGTACGACATGCTTCGCCCAATCTGCCAGTTGTTGACCACAGCCATAGCGCTATCCTTCCTTTCCGGGAGACACGGCGATGAAGTTGCCCGCCAGATAGGCCCGCATCGCTTTGTTCTCGTAGCGCGGCCGGAAGCCCAGAGCCGCCGGACGCCACAGGCCGATCCCCTCGAGACCTCCCGGCTCCGCCCGTGTGATTTTCACGATCGCTTCCCGGGGAGCCCCGGTGGGGCAATGAACATCGGGCAGGAATCCCTGTCCCAGGCTCTGGCCAAAGAGGTCCTTCCGGATCAGGGAGTCAGTCATCCAGGTCGGTTTCAGCCACCCCCGGGTCGCCGACTGGTGTGAACCTGACCGAAACATGGCCTGGTAGCCGGTCCGCGGATTCTTCGCCAGACCATCTGGACGGCTGATGTGGGCTTCATAGGATCCGGGAGTGGCCGCGTACATGTTGAACCACATGCGGGTAACACCCCGAGGAGTACCTGGGTAGTAACGGGCGCGACAGAGCAGCCGCGAAAACGAGCTGTTGCGGCGATCTTTCTGCCAGCCCCGGAACGGCCGGTCCTCGGGATCGGAGTCCACCCACACGTAGTCGCCGTCTTCGATCCCCAGCTCCTTGGCGTCGTCCGGATTAATGTCCACGTAGCCTTCTCCCACCCAGGGCGACCGCTTGTCACGACGGTAGATGTCCCCAAACGGACCAAACAGGACCGCGATCTGATCCACATCGATGGGCGTCGTGTGGGATCCGTGGCGGTACTTGGGCGTGTGGAAAATAAAGCAGTACCCGTCCTTGGCCAGAGGATGCCGCGTCACCTTCAGTGCAGGCCACGTTCGGACCACATTGCGGCCTTGACGCACCTCACACGACAGGTCATTCTCTGCCACCCCGTAGTCGGCGGGACCGGATGGCCGAATCACTTCCATCGGGGGAGCCACGATGACGTTGGGCTCAAAGAAAGTGGAATCGACCGGTTCCCGATAGACGGGCAGGTTCTCACCAGCCTCGACGAACTCCGGTTCCTCCCGGTAAAACTCCAGCCGACCGGTTTTGGTATACCAGGGACGAGAGTCTTCCACCTGCTCGTAACCGACCGCCTTGGGGTAGGTACGATTCATCATCAAGGCGGGAATCCCCTGTCGGGCTTTGGCCTCCAGTTCGGAGATCCGGTAACCGCGGGCGTTGGAGGAAGCGTCCAGGACCCGTTGCAGGTACACCTCGGTCCGGCCTTCGCGGACGAATTTCCAGGCGTCCGAGAACCGCCGGTCATCCGTCAGCTCTGCCAGCTTCTCTCCGACCAGCGCCAGCACCTCGATATCTCCCATGGTCTCGAAGATTCGTGGGAGGGGAGTCCGCGGGAAGACGTTGAGAAAGGGATTTGTCACCGAGGCCGTCATGTCGGGGTGTTTCAGCTCAGCCCAGGAATCAACGGCGAAGACCACGTCCGCCCATTCGCAGGAGGCCGTCCACCACCACTCGTCGACCGCGATCATCTCGATCTTGGGCAGGACATTGATGACGGTGTTGTAATGCCATTTGACGTTGCCCAGGATGGAGTTGGCGTTGGCAAACCACATGGCTTTGGTGGGCGCAGGCATGTGGGTTTGCCCGGTCAGGAGGCGGTTTCCCACTCGCAGCGGGTGATCTTCGTGGTTGTAATAATGGGCGGATTCCGCGCGCCAGTACTGCCGCACCCGGGCGGGCTTGGCGGGGTCCAGTTCCAGATCAAAAGGATCTTCATTGATGTACTGCGGGCTGCCATTGAAGAGGGCCACCCGGTAGTTTCCGGCATAGGATCCCACGTTGCCGCCAATGCGGCCGAGGTTGCCGGTGAGGGCGGCCACCAGCAGAATGGCCCGGTCCTTGTTGTCGCTGTTGAAGAACTGATTCGGACCCATGCCGACAGCCATGAGGGTCTTGCCTTTAGCCGCTGCGATCTCCCGGGCGAGCCGTTCCACAGCCCGGGCGGGCGCCCAGGTCAGCTCTTCCACCGTCGCGGGATCGAACTGGGAGCAGTATTCCCGCAGCAAGTCAAACACGGGTCGGCAGCGCACCTTGGAGCCATTGGCCAGCCGAAGTTCCACCGACCCTTCAAGGAGAGGCTCGCTCACCGGAGACAGCCGACCGACTTGGTCGCGAGTGATGGCCTGAGGGCTGTCGGTACGCCGATCCCACCAGATGAGATCGCCCCACTCCCGCCGGAGGCCTTCCGGGACGAGCTGTTCCCGTTGCAGACCCGGAGGAGGAGCTTTTTCTCCCGCACCCAGGATTCGGGTTTGATTGGTGAGGGCAGCCGGAGGATGACCAAGAACTTCCTCCGCACGCAGATAGGCCAGCGTGTCGGTCCGCACAAGCAGCGGCAGGTCGGTGAAGCCTCGCACATAGTCCAGGTCGTAAAGGCCTTCTCGAAAGATCACGTGGGCCAAGCCCAGGGCGAGGGCCGGCGTGGTGCCCGGTCGCACCACAATCGCCTCATCCGCTTTACAGCTCGTGGAGGAGACCTCGCAGGCGATGACCACAATCTTGGTCCCTTTCAGGCGGGCCTCAGTGAGCCAGTGGGAATCGGGCATCTTTGTGGCGATCCAATTCATTCCCCACACCAGGGCGAGATCGGCCTGTTCGATGGCGTGGAGGTCGAACTCTACAGTCTGCTGCCCGGTCACCATGGGATGACCAGGGGGAAGGTCGGTATGCCACGAATAGTTGTCGAACCCCCTGGCTCCCAAACACTGGTCGGGGCTCACTCCCCGGACGTGATGGTCCAGCAGCGCGACCAAGTTGGCCATCCGGTACAAGCCCAGTACCCGTGTTACCCCAAGTAGCGGCATGCCGCCGCGGAACTTGAGGGTCTGGGTCCCCGCCCCCTTCATCGCGGCAATCATCTCCTCGTCATACGCCTGCTTGCGGAGACGTTGCGCCCCTTCCTCCTCCGAATAGGTGGCGGCGATGTTTGTGAGGGCGGCCGCAACCAGCAGGGCGGCGTCGCCATGGGTGACCCGCACCCACTCGTCTCGGCCCCGGTTGAAGTAGCGGCGGGGTGGTCTGCCGTCAGCCTCCCGGGGAAAGCCGGCCTCTACCCACTCTTTGAACCCTTTTCTCACCATTGGGTGGCGGACCCGGCGGTCACCGTAGAACCGCCGGGTAAGGGCCAATCCCTTTTGACACACTCGCGGATCCCACCGCGCCGAGGCCTTGTTGCCATCGAGATCGGTCGCCAGACCGTATTTCATCGTGGGACCGATCCGGGTGATGACGCCGTTGCGAACATAGGCGTTGAGCAGGCAGTTGTGTGTATCGTTGGGAGCGCACACGAAGGTGAACAGCGAGTCATAGCGGAACAGGTCCCGATAGGCCTGCTCCCAGGCCCGGTTCGGGTACTGGGCCAGAGGGTTTTCGACCGCCTCAAGGTTCCAGGCCCGAACAGCGGAGACGACGAATCCTCCGAAGCCTGCTTGGGTCAATGCTGCCAGAAACTCCCGCCGCGACACCGCCGGTTCTGTCATCGGGAAACCTCCCAGGATCGGATGTAGGTCACGATGGCCTCGATCTCTGTTCGGGACAGCGCCCGTCGGGATGGGGAGGGGCGCGAGAAACCTTCCATGGTGGTGCTGCGCCGCCCGTTGGCGATTGTCTCGATGAGAAAAGTATCTGAGGCCGCCTCCAGAAATCGCGGATTTGCCAGGGCGGGGCCTTCCCCACCTCGACCCCGGTCCCCGTGGCAACCTGCACAGGCAGTCTGGTAGAGTCGACCACCTTTCGCGCCGTCCCCCGCCGCCCAACGGCGCGGGCGCGGATCGGCTTTGGCAACGACCCCACCCACCTCGCGAAGAAAGGCGACGATGGCAGTGATTTCCCCGGGACGTAATCCTCCTTCCATCTCGCCCCAGGCAGGCATGCGCCGGCCGGGACGGCCGTGCGTTACCGAGGAAACCAGGAACTGGTCGTCGGCCAAGGCCAGGAAGTCCGGGTTTCCAATCGCCGGAAAGGCCGCCATCCCCGGATAGCGCCGTCCTTCACCTGTGGGACCGTGGCAGGCGGCGCAAAACGTGCCATAGAGGGTGGCTCCGTCGGTGGCAAACTCCCTTTCGCCAAAACGTTCCGCCAGGATGCGATCCTTCGGCCAGTAGGCTTCCGGAAACTCACTGCGACGAAGCGAAAGCGTGAACAGAACGAGACTTTCAATCTCCTGTTCGGACAACCCCAGAAGGGGCATTAAGGAGTTCGGCACCACCGCTGCCGGGTTCCGCAGATGTTCGCGGAACCAGTTCGCCAAGGTAGGTTGTCCCCGTACAGCGGCAAAGCTTAGCCTCCCTGGATCCTTCTGGCCGACGGCGCTCAGGTCGGGACCGTCGTCTCCTCCAACCCCCCCGACTTTGTGACAGCCCCGGCAACCCCGGGAATGGAACAAGGCCTTCCCTTCAACCAGGCGAGGGGCGCCGACTCGTGAGTCCAGGAAAGTCTTGAGAGGGGACAGCTCCACCTCGCGGAGGGGAGTAAATGACGTCCGCCACGGGCCGGGCGCGGCGCCATCGTGTTTGGCGAGGTGCTTTGCGTACCATGCGGAATCGTAGCCCCGTGCGCCGGCGTAGGTCAGGTCCGGCCCAAGAAGGCCTTCGGCCGTTCCCGGCCGGATGGTGCCGCCCCGGCCATCGACAGTATGGCAGGCCAGACAGTCATAACGCTCAAAGAGCGCCTGACCCCGGCGCAACTGATCAAGATGGGGCACCCTAAGATGGGTGTGACAGCTTCCGCATCCCGCTTCTACATATGGTTGAGGGATCATGGGTGCCGGCCAGTGCGCCACCTCGCCGTGAGCAGCCGCCTTCTCGGTGGCCAACCCCTGCCCACCGTGACACACCACGCATCCAAAATCTGCTGGCTCATGGGGAATCGCCGGGTGTTTGGCGAACTCCGGCCTGCCCGGCATCACGGGCAAACCCACCACCATTCCGAGGTGACAGGTCGTGCACCGATCCGTGACTTTCAGGGAAGGAACCACAATCTGACGCAACTGGGGCAGGAAGTCGGCCGCCCTGTCCGCCGGCAGGTCCCGGGCATACGCTTCCTGCAGCACTCGCCATTCCCGCACCACGTGTTCCTGCCACGCAGCCCACAAAAGCAAACCCAGGGTCGCCAAGGACGAGATCAGGAGCAGCAACTTATTGGCCTGCGAGGGGGAACGCCACAGCTTTTCCTTTCCCGCATCCGATGTAGGATCCCGTCTTCGGCTCCCCATCTCGCTCTCTCTCCTCCCTCAGTGCCCCGGCCAGTAGGCCCGGGACCAGTAGAAGTCCCAGTTGGGTCCACGAAAATGAGTTCCGATCACGGTCAGAACGATGAAACCCACAAGAAAGCAGGTGAACAATCCGAGGGCTCCAGCTCGGGTTGAGGAAAAGCGCCGCACCAGCCAGATTGAATAGGCTCCATAAAAGGCGGTCAAAACAGTGCCTGGGTTGACCGCGGTAATGAGGAGCTGGGGTGTATCCGGCCACCACTGCCGGATCCAACCGAAGGAAATGACAAAAGCCTCGATCCCGACCGCTGCCGCCAACCCAAAACCCCCTGACCACAGGACCAGGGTTCTGCCCCCCGGCCCCCCAAACCACTCCCCGGCTCCTTGCTCTTCCCGATCCAGATACGGAATCAGCCCCAATCCGATCAACACGATCGCAGGAATGCCCAGTCCCCCCATGAAGGCGGAAAAGGAAACCAGCTCCTGCACACCCAGGAAATACCACGGGGCTTTTGCCGGGTTTTCCGGCACCTGCGGATTGGCCAACTCCTTGAGCGGAGCATCCGCCACGATGGCCCAGGCCAGGCATAGGGCGACGGTCAGCATGAACGCCGCAAGCTCCCCGTATAGGAGATGTGGCATGGCCGGGAGAGTATTCTCCGGCCCTCTCCCCACCGCGGGAGTACGACCCTTTACCAGGGCCGCCAACCGGTATGTCTTGACCGGCGCCTCTGTAAAGACCGGGTAGGTGTCAGGTTCGCCGGGCTTCAGACGCCGGTCCGCGTCTGCAGGACGAGCCAAACCGCCGTCCTTCCGGACTCTCCAGAGGTGCACCGCCAGAAGCACCACCAGAATCAGGGGTAGGAGCATGACGTGGAACAGGTAGAAGCGAATCAGCGCCTCTTCCCCCACTTCCTCAGCGCCGAGCAGCAGTACCTTCTGGAAGCCCCCAAGATCGAAGTATTGGGTGATTCCCAGGGCGTCGGTCACCTCCCGGGGCGACTGGGCAATGTTCGCGCCGATGGTGATCGCCCAGTAGGCCAACTGGTCCCAGGGGAGAAGGTAACCCGTGAACGACAAGCCCAGGGTTGTGACCAGAAGGCCCATGCCCACAAGCCAATTGAACTCCCGGGGTCGCCGATAAGCGGCCGTATAGAAGACCCTGGCCATATGGGCCAGGACGGCGACCACCATCACCTCCGCCGCCCACCGGTGAATGTTGCGGATGAACCGTCCCGTCGGAACGACGTAATGGATGTTCTTGATCGACTCGTATGCGACGTCCGGGTACGGCTTGTAGTAAAACATCAGCAGGACGCCGGTCACCAGGGTGATCAGGAACGCTGAGAGGCTGATCAGGCCCAGCCCCCAGGTGGTGGCCCATCGCAGACTCCAGCGATGAACCCGAACCGAATTCAAGTGCAGGAAGACGTTGCCAAATACGAAGGTTGAGCGGGTACGGTCGGAATGGGGCAATCCCGTCCGAAACATGGTTGCCCAGAGCAGACGGGGAGCGGTCCGGAGATTCTTCCAGAAGACTTGCAGGCCGTCTTCCTGTACAGGAATCTGGACGTCGTGTCGGCCGTTCATACTTCCATCCTCGTACCTTGGGGCACCGTCTTCCCCTCGTCCACCAGCACTTCCCTGCCTCCCAGCACCACGACTTCGAGCCAGGGCAACGCCACCGGAGCAGGACCCCTCAAGACGGTCCCATCCTGGGCGAACCGGGATCCGTGACAAGGACAATCGAAACTCTCCGCTCGGGGCTGGACGATGCAGCCCAGATGGGTACAAACCAGCGAAACGGCGTAGACACCGGCTTCATCCCGGACCAGCGCCACCGAGCGACCCGGTGGAATGAAAACCTCGCCCGGGGCCATCGATTCAGGCAGGGCCACCCGAAATCGTTTCGACGGTGAAGGCAGGACGGCCGCCTTCGGCAACCGCAAAGCTCCGACGGCTGCCATCAGCAGAGCCGATACAGCCGATCCTACGGCGGCCAGACCGAGGAAGTCTCTTCGCCCCACCGGTTCTGGGTCCAGGCGTGACCGTTCGGCTGAAACTCCATCGATTCCTCTCATGACGCCCTCCAGTGGGAACGGAAATGCACGCGCTCCATGGCGATTGCGTCCGTCGGACAACGCATGACGCACAGGGCGCAGCGGATACAGCGGTCTTCATCCTTCAAAATGGCGGAGTGGTCCTCCAAACTCATGTCCTCACCCAAGGCCGCGTTGATCAGCCGGCCAAGCTCCGGCTGCAGTTCAAGCTGGTCCAGGGAGACCAGCTTGAGGCAGGAGGTGGGGCAGACGTCGGCACAGCCTCCACACAGGATGCAGCGACTACTGTCAAACACCGGTGTCACCCCGCAATCCAGGCAGCGCGCGGCCTCCCTGCGAGCCGCCGGCTCGTCGTATCCCACTTCGACTTGCGCCTTCAGATCGCCCAGACGCTGCTCCGGCAGGAGCTTGGGAATGGGCTGACGGGGAAGCAGCTCGTAGCTCCGCTCCCGAGCGTATCCGGGCAATTCCAGGAACACCTCATCCCATTGCAGGGAGAGCGTCCGACCGGTGACGTACGAGTAGACTGAGCGGGCAGCCCGTTTCCCTGAGGCGACAGCGTCGATCAGGAGTCTTGTCCCGTGAGCCAGATCCCCAGCTACAAAAACACCGGGGGCGGTGGTCGCCAAGGTCTCCGGATCCACTTTGGGCCAACCAGGGCGGGCCTGTTCCACGTCCTCCCCGCCATCCTCCAGGAAACTGAGGTCGGTCGCCTGGCCTACAGCCAGGATCACCGTGCTGGCGGGAACAACGAGTTGTTCGCTGTCGACAAAAACCGGCGCAAAGCGGTGCTCCTCGTCGTAAACCCGCAGGCAACGTCGAAACTTCACGCCCGTTACCCGTCCATTTACACGCTGGATTTCCACCGGTCCCCAACCGTTGAGCCGGATGATCCCCTCCTCGTCTCCTTCGCGGATTTCTTCGGTTTCGGCCGGCATCTCCTCCAGCGTCTCAAGGGCCACCAGGCGAACCCGCGGGGTTCCAGGCAACCGAGCCGCGGTACGCGCGGCATCATAGGCCGCCTGGCGTACCACGGTACGGGCGGCATCGTAAGCGACGTTTCCTCCACCGATGACCACCACCTCCGAGCCCACCACCAGCGGTTCCCCAAGGGCCACCGCCCGCAGCAGATCGACTCCCCCATACACGCCGGGACCGTGTTCACCGGGGATCCCGAGAGAACGCGACCGCTTGGCGCCAACGGCCAGGATCACCGCCGCGAATTCGCGCCGGAGTCGCGACAGCGAAACGCCCTCACCTATCGCCAACCCGCACCGGATTTCCACGCCCAACGCCTCGATCACCGCCACTTCCCGGCGAATTAGCTCGCGTGGCAGCCGGTATTCCGGCACGCCGAGGTACAACATGCCGGCCGGGACAGGCTCTCGTTCAAAAACAACCGGGGAAAACCCAAGCAGGGCCAGATCGTGAGCGGCGGCCAACCCCGCAGGTCCTGATCCCACAACGGCCACGCCCTGTCCGTGGGCCCTAGGCAAGCGGCCGTCGACGATCCCCTGCAGCAAAGCAGCCAACTCGTCGGGACAGACCACCGCCCGGGGGACAAACGATCGCACCGCTTTCCAGACCTCTGCCGGGGGGCACGCCTCCACTCCGTATCTTTCGCAGACAAACCGTTTCAGGGCGCGGATGGCTACCGGGCGATCCTCTCCCAGGTACACGCCGCGGTCATCGACCCGGGGAATGCGCCCCCGCCGGCAGGCGGCTTCACAGGGAGCTCCGCAAACGCGGCCGCAAATGGAGGCGAAGGGGTTGGGCCCGCGGGCGATCAGGTAGGCCTCCTCGAACCGTCCTTCGGCAACGGCGCGGACGTAGCCTCGTGCGTCCGTTCGGACTGGGCAGGCTTGCTGGCAGGAGATGAGGTCTCGGTGGTAACCCTCTTCCGGTAGTGCCGCCCGCAAACGTGGGACGCGACTCTCAGCCACGGTTCCCCTCGCTCAGTCTCTGTTGTCAGCCCAAGGGAGCGGGCCCTGCAAGTCCGCCAAGGTTACAGTGTTCAGGAATTCCTGGTACTTCTGGCAGACTGTCGACCATTGCTGGTGGATGGGACAGGGATTCTCGGCCAGGCATTGATGAATGTCCCCCAAAAAACATTGGCTCAGCCCGTAGTTTCCCTCGAACAGCTCCACAATCTGGCGGAGAGTGAGTTCGGCCGGAGGGCGCGCCAGGGTGTAACCTCCATGCAGTCCGCGGCTGGCCTGGACGACTCCAGCTTTGCCGAGAGTGCCCAGGATCTTGGAGAGGTAGCCAATCGGAACTTTCGAACACGCAGCAATGTCGCGAGCCAACATGGGCCCTTCCGCACCTCGCCGGCTCAGACAGAGGAGCGCTCGAAGAGCGTGGGCTGTGGTCGCCGTGAGAACTGACATGATTTCTGGATCTATATATCTACATATCCAGAGATGATTTTTCAATCTTTTTTTCGGCTGCACAGGTGTCAAGGGGCGATCTGGCCCCCCTGAACGGTTGCACGGGAGACCGCCGTGCTACGGGCGGTTCGGCCGACCGTCCTTGCGAGGGGCGACGACCGTTCGGTGGCCCGCGGTAGCCCGGGCGTCCTTCGGAAAGGGGATGAGAAGGCCAGTCTCACGCAGTCACTGCAATGCGCTGCAAGACCGAACGGGCAAAGAGCCCGGAAAAGAGACTGGACGTGACCAATGGTAACGCAGAGCGAAGGGAAGAACAGAACCGGGGACTGGTGATGGGGCGACAAAGCCTCCACCCCTGAGTCGCCCCCCGGCTGTCGGAAATTCTCGCGGCGCCGGGAGGATGACTGAAAGCGGGCCCGAGACCCGCTAAAGACCCGTTACCCGCTGACGAAGACCGGCAAACGGTCGAGAGGAGCAGGGTAATCCCGGATCCAGCGTCCCCCAGAGAACCGCTCGCCTGACCAGAAGTCTCTCCAGATTCCAGCCGGCAGATAGACGTTGCGGCTGGTCTTTCCCTTGACCAGGACCGGCGCCACCAGGTAGCGGTCGCCCAGCAGGAACTGATCGGAGATGGTGTAAGTGGCTGGATCCTCCGGGTTGCGGAAAAACAGGGGGCGAACCATCGGGGTTCCGTCGCGCGTCGCCTGCCGGGCCAGCTCCCAGATGTATGGACCCAGCTCCCGGTGCAGTTCGGCATAGCGGCGGCAGATGGACGCTGGTTCCGCAGGCAGCCGCCACGGTGCATAGGAGAACTGCATCATGGGCATGAAGGCGGCGGCCTGGGTCCAGCGCACCGTCAGTTCCGGGTCGATGCCCGGGAAGTTCGGGTCGAGGAAATCGGCATCCAGACCGCCGCCGATGATGTCCGGACAGAAATATGGGTACCCGATCAGCGACTCGGTCAATCCGTGGGGGACGATGGAGCCGAGCCCGCTTTCGATGCTCCAGTTGGAGTTCTTGTCCCGCAGGCGCTGGACCAGTCCGAGCTCCTGGACCCGCCAGCTTACCCGCAGCTCGTTGATGTCGAAAAACCGGCCCAGGCCAGCGAAAAGGTCGGTGTAGCGGTTCGGCGTGACATTGCCGAAGGTGATCGAACCGGCGGGAAAGTATTCGGCGTCACCGGCATCCAGCTTGAAGCCGTCGATCCCGAACTCCCGCTGCAGCCGGACCAGGCCCTCCCTGAACCAGTCGTAAGCGGCGGGGTGGGAAAGGTCGATGAGGCCCGCCTCACCGTTCCACCACTTCACCAGCAGAGGCCGGCTGCCTGACCTGTCCCTCACCAGGTAACCCTTGTCCCGGGCCACCGCGAAATTGGCGGCGCGAGGTTCAATGAAGGGAACCACCCAGAGAGCGAACCTGAAGCCGAGCCGATGGATTTCAGCCACCATGGCCTTCGGGTCCGGGAACTTGACCGGGTCGAACTCCAGGTCGCCGTACGCCGCCGACCAGCCGTCATCGAGGTCAAGCACGTGGGCGGGAAACCCCGACTCCCGGATCTTGCGGGCGTAAGCAACCACGTCTTGCTGGGTGACCCGGGTCATGTATTCGATCCAGGTGTTGAAGATGGGTTCGGTGAAGTACTCCCGGAGGGGAATCCGTCCCGGTTTGCCCGCCAGCCTGACGAAGGTGCGGTGGACGTCAACGATGTCGCGTCCCACCAGGATCCGGTAGCTGAACTCCCGCTGGCCGATGCGCCGGTAGCTGAAGCGGCCGTTGCCGTTCTCGTTGAGACGGAATCCCAGGGGCTGGTAGGTGTCGTGGAACAGCCCGACGCCGGCTGAGGTGAGCCAGAAGGGGGTAGTCTGGTTGGAGGTGGCCAGGAAAGGATCGAGAACGATGGAACCGGTTTCCAGCGGCCAGTGGTGAGCGCTGGTGACGTTGCCGCCGTACCAGTGCCCGCTGGGTGCCAGTTCGAAGCTTTCGCCGGCGGACGCCGGTTGTTCCGGAGAAGTCACTGACCAGTGGACGTCGATCACCCCGGGCTCCAGCCGGAAGTCCACGGCGACGGTAACCGAGGGGTCGCCCGTGCCGACCTCGAGGGAGATGCCCGACGCGGAGCGGGTCGCCCGGCGGATGCCCTGCAGGGCGTTGCGAACTCCCCGGATTTCGACGAAGGCGGATCCTGGACTGCCCGCCAGCATGGGGCGTCCCTCACGGGTGATCACCAGGTGGAAAGGGTCGCCGTGGCAGGTCAGGCGATAACCCGGTCCGTCGGCGGAGACGGAGGGCTCCACCCGGTAGCCGGTGGGCTGGGTCGCCGGGGCGAGGAGGAGGGACAGCAGAAGAATCAGGGTCAGCGTCTGCACGGCGTCAAGCTTGGACCGCACGCTCGCGGGGCGCAAGTTTAGCCCTCCGCCGCTTTGCAGCCGGGCAAGAGACCCCCGCAGCCGGCTCCCGTCTAGGTGGAGTCCGGTGGTGCCGCCTGCAGGGCCTGCCGGATCTTCTCGGCGAGATCTCCGATGGAAAAGGGTTTCTGGATGAATGGGACACGGGCGTCGAGAACGCCGTGGTGAACAATGGCGTTGTTGGTATAGCCGGACATAAACAATGCCCGGATCTGGGGGTGGTTCCTTCTCAGTCGGTCGATCAGCTCCTTGCCGCTCATGGTCGGCATGACAACGTCTGCAATGACCAGGTCGGGCCTGAGACCTTTCTCCTCCACCAGCAGCAGGGCTTCACCGCCGTTGGCCGCCAGAGTGACCCTGTATCCCAGCCGCAGGAGGATGTTGTTCGCGATCTTCCGAAGGCTCTCCTCATCCTCCACCAGCAGAATGTGCTCGCCGCCGCCGCGGCTGACGACTGCCACCTTCACGACTGTCGGGGCCTGGACCTGCCCGGCCTCAGGGAGGTAGATCTTGAACGTCGTCCCTTCTCCCGGTTCGGAATAAACCCAGATATGGCCCCGCGACTGGTTAACGATGCCATGGACCGTGGCCAGACCCAGCCCGGTGCCTTCGCCCTTCGGTTTGGTGGTAAAGAATGGCTCGAATACCCTGCTGCGGACCTCGGGCGTCATCCCACAACCGGTGTCTGTGACTGCCAGCAGCACATGCTTGCCGGGCATAACCCCGGGGTGCTTCGCTGAATACTCCGAATCCAGCTCTGCGGTTGCGGTCTCGATGAGCAGTCTGCCGCCGGTGGGCATGGCGTCGCGCGCATTGACCGCCAGGTTCATGATGACCTGCTCCATCTGTCCGCGATCCACCAGCACCCAGCCGATGCCGTCTTTCAGCTCCAGGCGGAGCTCGATGTCCTCACCGATGAGCCGGCGGAGCATTCTCTCCATGTCCCGTACCAGTTCGTTGATGTCAAGCACCTCCGGCTCGAGGGTCTGTTTCCGGCTGAAGGCGAGCAGTTGGCGGGTCAAATCCGCGGAACGTCTTCCGGCGGCCACGATCTCCTGGGCCTCGTCCCGCAGAGGATCGCCGGGGCGGAGCTGTTCAAGCATGCTCTCGCCATAGCCCAGAATGATGCTGAGCATATTGTTGAAGTCGTGGGCAATGCCGCCGGCCAGCCGGCCGATCGATTCCAGCCTCTGGGCCTGTTCGAACTGTTCCTCCAGCCGGGCCTTTTCCTCGCTGAGGCGCAGATACTCCGTGATGTCCCGCTGAACCGCCACGAAGTTCACGACCCGCCCGGCGGCGTCCTCGATCGGAGAGATGGTCGACTCCTGCGTCAGCAGGGTCCCGTCCTTCCGCCGGTTGATCATCCGTCCCTTCCACACCCGGCCAGTGGAGACGGTTTCCCACAGCTCCCGATAGAAAGCGTCGGGGTGCCGGCCGCTCCTGAGCAGCCGCGGGTTTTGACCGACGGATTCCTCCCGGGTGTAGCCCGTCACCTTTTCAAAGGCCGAATTGACGTACTGGATGGTGCCGTCAGGGGCGGTGATCATGACCGCGTCATCCGTCTGTTCGAGGGCCGCCAGCAGGTGTTCCCGCTCAGCCTCCAACTGCTTGCGCCCGGTCCTGTCGGAGGCGATGTGGACGGCGCCCGCCAGGCGGTTCTCGGCGTCCAGAATGGGGTCCAGCGTGACCTCGAACCAGCGCTCCCCCAGTTGCAGGTCAAGAGTCTCCCGCTGGAGCTCCTGGAGAGGCGGCAGGCTCCAGGATGTCGGCTCCCCGAGGCTGGCCATGATCTCCCCACAGGGCCTGCCGACCATGGCTTCCGCCGCACAGCCGTAGAGGCGGCCGGCCGCCTGATTGGAGCGCACGATCCGCAGATCCCTGTCCAGAATCAGGACGGCGTCGCTGACGGCATCGAAAGCGGCCTGCCACTCCTGGGCCAGTTGCTCGTTCTCTTCCACCTGGGACTTGAGGCGGACCACCCTGAGCGCATCCGGACCCACCACGAGGTCCACTTCGCCCCCTCGCAACGCCTCGAGAGCCGCTCCAGCGCCGGCCACTTGTTCCTCGGGATCTCCGCGACGGGAACCCTCGTCGCTCATCGCCGCGCCCCCGCCTGGCAGCCCCAACATCGCCGACAACCGGTTCCCCTCACCCAACGAGCCCACGATGGTGCGTGCCGGAGAAGGTGCTTCCACGACCAGTGCGGGGACGAGAATGACGTTCTGTTCAATGGCGGCCTGGCTGTTCTCGTAGACATCGACAATCCGCGTCTCGTGCCGTCCCGGCAGATGCACCTCGCACCATTGGCTCAGCGCCTCCTTGGCCCGGACGGAATTGGGCTCGTTGCCGGCCACGAAGAGCCGGAAACGATAGAAAGGACCGCCGGGGGCGCGTTCATCGGGTGGCGCTACCGGTCTTTCTTCCATGGCCCAGCCCTCCGTCCCCAACTCTGCGGTGGGGTCGCTCATGCGCAACGCCGGACGGGAAGTCCGCCCCCGCACGACGGATCGCTGGGGTGGGCACCACGTCCGGCCTGTTCCGGTCCTCGATCAGAGGGAGAGGGCCCGGTGGTGGGATGACCGGGGTACGGGCAAGGCGACCCCGTCCCAAAAGTTCCGTCCAGGGTGGGATAGGGGTGATTGCCCCGGGCGGGACCATGCTCGACGGAAGCGGTGACGGAGCGCCGCGGTTTCCCATTCCTGGTTACCTCCTGAAACGGTGAGGATCAGGTCTGGGCGAACCGGCGCTGCGGTTTCCGAAAGCCTGAATCCCGGGGACCGTTTCCGGGCATCCATTCTGCTCTGATTCTCCGGGCTTCGCCAGTCAATTCCGCCGGGCTCGGGATGGAAGGCCCTTAGGGTCCACATGGTTGCCCCCGGACAGGGGCGCAGACGATCGCAATCCGGCACCGCTTCCTGAACGTCGCCTCAACTGCCGTTGGTGAGCGCACCTGGTTGGAAACCCCACGCGTGGCTGCCCTACCATTGCTGTGGAGGGGGGTGTATCTTGGCAGCCGCGCCACCCGACAAGCCGTTACAGCGGACGGTTCGCTGCCCGGCTCCCCCAGTACGCAGGGTTGGATGCGAGGAGAGGGACCACGTGAACAGCTCACGGATCCGCGGGGATCAGCGATCTGGCAGGCGTTTCTTTTCCGGGTGGCTCTGTGCGGCCTCCGCCGGGACGATTTCTGTGGTGGGCACGGTACGGGCCCGGCACTCAGGACCTGGCGAGGCTCTGGCCGGACTCGCGGCCTGCGGGGGCTGCGGGATGGTGCTGCTCGCCATCCCGGTGCTCCACATTGCCTTGCTCGTGTGGGTAGCGCGGGACGCCCGGGCACGGGGCATGGACGGTGCCGCCCTGTGGATGATCCTGGTGCTGTTCACGGGAGTGATCGGCCTGATCATCTATGTGTTTTCCCGGCCGCAGGGCAACCTGGTCCGGTGCCCCCGCTGCGGAAACCGGAAGCTCGAGGCGAGTGCCCGTTGCCCCACGTGTGGAAACAATTGAAGAATCTCCTGTTTGGCTTTGATGCCGACAGTGTTCCCGGCATGGAGCGGGCGGACGACCTGCTTGCCCCGGCGGCCGGGCAAGGGAGGCCGGTGGGGCGATCGGGGGTTGTGGCCGCTGGGCTGTCCCCGCGCCGGCTCGGCTTTCGCCGCTGCCTGGCGTCCTGGAACCTTTTCGCCGACGAGGCCGTGGATGGAGGTTCGGGAACGTCGGATCATCGCCGCAGGATTTTGTCCAGCGCCTTTCCCTTCGCGAGTTCGTCAATGAGCTTGTCCAGGTAGCGAACCTTCCGGATGAGCGGGTCTTCAATCTCCTCCACACGTACGCCGCATACCACGCCCTTGATGAGGGAGGCATTGGGATTGAACATGGGCGCCTGGTTGAAGAAGGTCTCGAAGTCACTTTGGCGTTCGAGCTGGTTCTGGAGTTCAGCCTGGCTGTAGCCGGTGAGCCAGCAGATGATCCGGTCGACTTCCGCTTTCGTGCGGTTCTTGCGCTCGGCTTTCTGAACATACATCGGGTAGACGCTCGAGAATTTCATTCGATAGATTCGCTGCTGAGACACGCTCATTCCTCCAGTCGATCAGGGCTCGACACGCAGGCCATGTGGACACCAGCTCGTGATTATCCGACTCCACCCTCGATAAACCATTCATGGGCTGGACACAAGCGAACGCCTTCAACTGACAGACGAGCCGCCTGGTCCCGCGTCAACCCGATGAGGACGCGCTCAGCGCGGGGCTGCGCGCGGGCGGCCGAGTCCAGCGCACGCAGTTCGCGCACGATGACCTCCGGCGGCGTCGGGTCCGCACACACCTGGATGAGGCGTTCCCGCTCACCGGGAATGCGCGCCAGGAAATCCACCTCGAATCCTTCGTCAGTCTTCACATAGCCTACCTCGGCTCCCTGGCCCAGCAGGGAGTTGAGCACCGCGGTTTCCAGCGCACGACCCAGGTTGGCGCGGCCACTGGTATCGAAAGCTCCGATCAGGCCCGGGTCTGCCGGGTAGACCTTGCGGGGATTGACATTGCGCCGGCGGTCGGATTCGGTGGCCAACGGCACGAGCGCCAGCAGGAAAGGTGTGGACCTTGTGTTTGATGGGGGGGAAGCCGCGCATCCCGAGGGGTCAGGTCTTCGAGCCTGACCGGTTCGAGGCCCGCGATCAGCTTTTCCTGCAGGACGGGATGTAACGCCATGCCGGATAGGCTAGGCCAATTATGTCCTTCTGACAAGGACACAATGTGAATATCTTGTCCTTATAGCAGGGAGAGATCTTGAAAGTCTGTCGTGGCCGGATCATTGATTCCACCAGCACGAGTGCGCCGGACCAGAGGAGCCCTTGGTGTCTCAGCTTCGTCTCTAGGCTAGTACTTAAGTTTGAGTACTTATCTCCAAAGGATGGGGGTGGTTTCGACATCGATGGTCTCCAGTCTCGACAGAATCTGATCTGGAGACAAGGAGAGCGAAATGGCCTGACTATTCATGAAATTAGTTACTAGCAAGGTCTGAACTGCCCGGCACCGAAGTGCGCGTCAGCACCAAGTGGCGCAGCGAGATAGACAGGCTGGTCAAAAGTAAACTCCAGCCAGAAGCCCAGGCGCCTAGTGAACGTCCAACTCCGCTTCGAGCCGTCTCCTTGCTCACCCAAGTACTGGTGGGCCAGAAGGGGCGAGACCTCGCCGAGACCGCCGGGGCCGTGCCTCTTCTGCACCAAGACGGGCCGCAGTCCGCAGACGCGCTCAGCAGAGATTGCGGCCTGCTCCTCCGTGACGGTCCTGTCTCGACGGGCGCGATGGCGAAGGGGAGGCAGGAACGGTGTCACGCTCCGCCAGCCCATCGCGCTCACAGAGCCAGTCCACTTAGCGACCGTTCGCTCCGGGATGACGTTGATCGGGTAACGGTCGCTCCCGATGTAGATGCGCTCGACCCCGAGCAACGCATCCATCTCACCGTTGGTCAGGCAGCCGGTCGGAATCCGGACAACCAGTGTCTCGACCGTCAACTCAGCGTCTGCGAGGCGCGGAAGGTAATAGGCATGACGGTGACCGCGGGCTATGGTCCCGTTTGCTTCGCGCCCAGTTAGCATCGGCGAGTCGCTCCGGGTGAGTTTCCGGTGTCTCGCTGCGGCGGCATCGCGAAAAGCCCGTGCCACTGCCACCAGCGACTGAAGTGGGATCGGTATGCGGCGGTTGAGGCGGAAGTGGATCTCTGCGACCTGGACGTCCGGCTTGGGAGCCGCTGGGTTCGCGGGCGGCCAGATTTCATGGACGAGTGTTGCCTGCGGTACCGCGTACTCGACCCAATGAGCCCCGTTCGGGAGCGGCATCCTGCTGTCTAGGAGCGCGTCGACGAGATGCACTGGGTAGCTCGTCTTACCCGCGCCCGCGGCTGCATCCCGCACCTCCCAAAGATCAGACGGACGGAAGTCAGGGGCCGGACACAACACGGGCCGGTACGTCACGTTTGCCAGCGACAGTCCCGGAGTTCGAGGAGCCACCTGCTCTACACCCCGGGGCGGCTCCAGAAAGTTCACCAGCCGGAGCCGAGCACGCGACTCGCTTCGACCGAGATAGCGGAGGCGCCCCAGCAGCCGATCTAGCAAATCCTGCTGCCGGTCGGTCAGGCTCACGTCAAAGCGAAACCAGAACTTACCGCCCTCAGGAACCGCGTAGAAATCGTGGTGCAGGACTCGATCCGAGCCGCCCATGCGTACCGGCTGGTAGTAGCGGAGCTCATGAAAGGAGGTCTTCGGAAGCCAAATCTCGGTCGGGCCGACCTTAGCCAAGTCGTAGATAAGTACGTTGCGCTCTTCCTCGCAGGACAGGCGGGGGGCTGCTGAAAACCAAGCAGAAGCGATAGCCCGAAGCAGACGCCACGGCGAGGGTGGCCACTCCGGGCCAGCCATGCCGAACTGCGATTCACCCCAGAGGTGGGCGTGGTAGCGCCCGGCGAGAAGCTGGACCTCGATGACAGTCGCGTTGCTCATCCCTGGTCATCATCCTGCTGTTCGGTATCCTCGTTTGTCCCACCTGTCGGCTGCGTCGCCGGCTTCGCCTGCTGCCCTGGCTTGGGCTTGTACGTAACCTCCACCAACGGCCCCGCGTAGAATCGGTCGCCCTCACTCGCCGACTCGCCACTCGTGCTCCCGGCGGTGTCGCCCTCCACCCCGAGAGCCACGTTCAGAAGCCCTTGAAAGCCCGGTAGGTGCGGCAACGCCTTCATCAGATCTTTTGGAGTCACTTCGCCAGTTCTGGAATTATCTCCCGACCACGACACCGTCTTACGCCGGAGGTAGCAGTCGGCCCGCAGCCGGAGGCTCGGGACGGTCTGACGACTGCGAGGATCGAAGGCGGGCCTGTTGTCGAGAAAGGCACCGATCTTCCAGAGAGCGAGGCCGAGGAGGGATTTTTTCTGGGTCTCGTCGACGGCGAGACTCTTTAGGGCCAGCATGTCGATCTCGAACGAGGCGACGATCTCCTTGGGTACGATGCGGCCCTTGGCTGCGATACTTTGTCCCTTGTTTGCGCGCTCCTGACGTGCGGACTCGGGCTCGATCGCGTCCCACTTCACCATCCCGTAGTGGACTTCAGGTTCGTCGGCCAGTTCCGCTTCCAGACGGCCGTGCAAGAGCCGGGTTTGGCGCAGGCCCACGAACTTCCACTGTACGAACTGGAAGCCATGCAGCAGAGCTCCCGGATCAACAGCAAACACGAGTTTCTCAAGCTCGGCTCGCTTGTCGAGGGGCCAGGAGTCGCCACCCCGCTTGAGTCCCAATCTGGACTCAAACAACTGCTTCATCGTCTGGCCGCCGTCGATCGTTCCTTCGAGCACGTAAGACGATGCGCAACGGTGAGGCTCGCAAAGATTCGTCGTCAGGAGATCGCCTTCCGGGTCGCGAACCGCAATAATGGGCAGCCCACTCAGCTCATCGATCCACACACCCGGGTTCCTCATGCAGACGGCCTCGAGCCGATTCGACATGCTCTGCTCGCTCTCCACTAGGCACCAGCGTCTTCCTTCCTTGTCCCGGTAGATGCAGGACCCGATGTCGGGGAAACCGGTCGGCTGGAGGAAACGCCCGTTCGCGAGCTCCAGCGATGCCGTGATCACCACCCAGTCCAGTCCGTACAGGGTCTCAAGCAAAGAGCCGGTGGGTTCACCGGCGGCGTCCGTTACCTGAGTCATGCTGTCACCTCCATTTCTTCGAGTTCTCCTTTCTCCTCCATGGGAACCCACAGCCGCTGCGAAAGTGCTATCGCATCCTTCCTCGCTATCGGAACCATGAGTGCGGCCGATAACCGCGCGGCCTCGGCGTCAGAAATCGTCGGTTCGAATTGCGCTACCGCCTTTCCCGTAGGCCGCGGATCCGTGTCCCAGGGCAGCCCGTCCACGCGGAGCCGCGACAGGGCCCGCGCGGTAGCGCACTCGGCTTGCTCCGGCTGTCCGATGCTCAGCAGGCGCACCACGTCTCCATCCCGTGGCGGGCGCGAGCCAGGAGTGGGCTCGATCCCGAGCTCGAGCCACAAGCGGAGGACGGCGTAAACCGGTGGAACCGCGGCCGCGTCACCAGCTACTCCAGGCATGTGCGCGGGCACGCATTTCTGCCAGTCGAGCAGCGCGAAGAGACCAGCCAGCCGATGGACCTTGCGGACGTCCACCTCGGCCCGAAGCAGGGCGGCGATGTCCCCAAGCGACGCGCACCTCGCCCCCGCGAACGGCAGGCGGTCGAGGTCCGCGCTGTCGAGCCAGCGGTACCATAGGAGAGCTCTGAAGTCGGCAAGCGGGTCCAGACCCGCCCAGCGAAGCGGGCGGAAGGGGAGCGGGTCCGGTACCCTCCACGACCTAGTCGTCCAGTCATACCTCACCGGCAGCATGTGTTCGAGCACCGGTCCGACGGCTGCGCCGCCGCTCTGCGCCTTCATCCCGAGGATCGAGCCGATAGCGCGGCCGAGGCGATAGGCAGGGTCGGTGTCGAGCCCATCCCGGAGTGCCTCTTCCCAGGGTCGCGCCGGGAGCGGTGGCAGCGGGCGAGGCTGGCGATTGGCGTCCTCAAACTCGCGGCGCAGCGCACCCGGCAGAAGGATCGAGCGGTTTAGTTCCCACAGAGACTCAAGCACGCCCCGGTAGGCCTCCGCACCCGGTTCGTCCACCGCGCGGTGAATTGCCTCCTCAGCACGCGCGCGGGCAACGCGCAATCGATCGGTGGTGAACTGGTCGAACCACCCACTCTCAGCAAGCGGGGCAAGCATGAGCCTCAGCCTGCCGCCGGGCTCACCTGCGCCGCCAACCCGGGTCACGCCGCGTGCAATCCCCTGACGCATCGGCTGTCGCTGCCCTGGCCGGCGCCCTTCCAGAACGAACCGGTGGAACGTATCGAACGCCGCTCCCGCGCCACGCCCGACCACCGCTGCACGGAATTCCGCGGCCGTGCCCGCAAAGCCACGCGCAGATAACCGAGCCTGGAACTGGCGCACCTGCATCTCGAACTCGGTAAGTGTCCGAGGCCGTTCGGCATTCCACGTCGGTAGGTGCAGCTCGACATTCCGGAAGTACTTCCCGGCGCCAAGCTCGACCGTCGAGCCTTCGAAGACGAAGGGAAATGCTGGGTAGTTGCGTCGCCCCCAGCGCAGCCGCCGGATGCTTCCCCGGAGCAGCATCGCCCCACGGAGCGCAAGTAGGAAGCACCACGGGCTCCTTGGCGCGTCCTTTTCTCGTTCCCACTCCGTAAGCCCTGTGGCATAGCGTTTCATCGGCTCCGGAAAGAAGAGGTATCCACTGCCCAACGTGGACCCGAGGGATGGACTGCCCTCAGCGAAGAGCGACCACTGGAGGTCCTGAGCAGCCTTCTTGGCCGCCTTCACAGCCTTCTCGATTTGCGAGAAGTAGTCTCCCGAGCCTTCCTGGCCGTGAGCGGGGAAGAGAGGGTGCGCTTCCGTCTCATCGTGTGCCGCAAAGGGCAGGGCTATCGCACGTGCCCATCGAGCCAGATCGCGCTCGAATAGGTCGTGCTCCCGCGGGCTCTTGAGCGGCGAGTCCTGACGCGGGATCACAACTTCGGGGCAAGTCTTCTTATTCCGCTTCGCTTCGGCACGCGGATGATCTGGGCAAGGAAGAGGCTTGTCGCAAGATTTCTGCCGAGTCGGCCTGAACGCCCCGCTCACACTGCTGCCCCACTCCAGAGCGCGGTCATGCAGTCGCTTCTCAAGTTCGAGCTTCGAGCTCCCACTCTCCCTAGCCATGTCGCATGGACGCTCGACTACAAGGTGGAATGCCTCGTCCCAGCAGAAGAGCGTGTCCGACCACTCCTCGCCGACGATCGCCATGATCCCGTAGCCCTTGAGGAGGTCACCGAGGGAACGAGGCGAGACACCGCCGAACACAATCGGAGCCATCAGCCCGCCCTCCAATCTGCCACGCGAACGAGTCCTTCCAGGTAAGCCAGCAGGAACGGCCCGTGCTCCTTGAGCAGGCGCTGGACGCTCCCCTGCCAGCCCGGCCCGTTTCGAGAGGGCAACAGAACCTCCGGGTCGAGCACAAGCGGGCTGTTCCCCCCGCAAGGCAGGGCCACCGGGGGGATCCCGTCGCCCCTGTGCACGCCGCATAGATCCCGCGGATCCTCTTCGTCCCACGCAGTGGGTATCAGGCGCACCTTTCCGTGATGGGCAAGGATAAGGAACGCCGCCAGGTCATCACCCTGATTCGTCTGAAGGAAGCTCAGCAGCGACGCCAACTCGTGGCGGAATCCGGCCGGCTGGCCGCCCCGGCGGTTCGACTTCGCATAAAAAGCGCCGTCCCTCGGGTGGCCGCCCTGTGGGTATCCAGCCGTGATCAGCATCTTCTGGAACGGGCGGCGGGTCCTCCCGTTGTCCTCACGCTCGAGCGCCTTTCCAACGTCGTGCCAGCGAGCCGCAGAGACCACCGACCTCCGGAGATCATCCGGTAGCTTCAGGGAGGTCGCCAAGTCGTCAGCTCTCCGCTTCGCCTCCTGTAGGTGAGGGTCAAGCTCCATCCACCGCTTTGCAAAGCAGCGGGGGTCCTCGTCCCGAGCCCGCACCCCGACAATGCGGTCATCGATCTTCTGGATCAGCGAGACGGTCCGACCCTCTACCCGAACCCACGCGCGGACCGTCGTCCCGTCGTCGCTGGTCCATCTATCGACGATCTTGCTGGGAGCCTCTTTGGCTCCTGGCTTCCATCCGAACCCTTCTTCATACGATCCCGCTCCGATGTCCACCATCACGGTATCGCCGGCATGGATGTCGCGACCCCGCGCGCTGCGCCAGGCTGCGCCACGCTTGCGTGCAGTGGCGAGGGTGAGAATCCACACCTCGCGGTCCTCCAGGGCATCGCGCGCCTCGTAAAAGGGCACGGGACAGAGTTCGTCAGGGTGTATCGGCACCTGCTCGTCCGGAGCGACACCCTCTTCGATCCGGCGCCAGAGGAGATACGCGTCGACATCTCGGTCCAGTGCCCGGATGAAGGGACCGACGTCAGAATGGCCGCCACTCAGATCCGGATCCGTATCGAAGAGATCCTGGAGATCGAAATCCCGCAGTACCGGGCCTTCGACTGAAAGAGTTAACGGGATCTTCGCCAACGTCTCCGGCGACACAGATCCGGAGTGATTCTTCATCACCACTTCGAGTTGCCGACGTGCCCCGTCCAGTGCCTCGGCCTCGTAGGGCAACGCGGCGTCGCGTCTCTGTCGCTCCTCGTACTGCTGGGGAGACTCGCCCTGCTTCCTCTCCGGCGGCAGGGGTTCGAAGACCACAGCCAAGGCTGGCGCTCTTCTGTCCGCGCCGACGTCCGCTAGGCTCGGTTTGGTACCGCTCCGGTTGAGCCGCCCCAGACGTTGCACCAAAGATGGCCACGGGCAGAGCTCGGTGAAGAGTGCATCGGCGTCGATATCCACACCCGCCTCAAGAACCTGAGTGGCAGCGATGATGCGTCCTGTCGGCGGCACCGGTGCTTCGAGCTTCGTCTCATAAGTAGCCTTGCGATCTCGCGGCCGCATCCGGGCGTGGAGGAGCACCACATCAGGCCCTGCACCAGCCTTTTCTCGGAGGCGGGCATACAGTTCACACGCCGTCTTCACCTGGTTGAGGACCACCAACACCAGCCGGCCGCCCTCCGCTTCCTGGAGGATCCGCTCGATGAGCTGGGGACTTTTCACCGTCCAAGCGGAGGGCATCGCCGGAGACGCAGCTTTCGACCTCCCGCTCTTTTTCCCGTGGCCAGCCTTCGAAGCATCTGTGGAGTCCGAATTGAAGTGCAGCTCAAGTTGCTTCGGAGCGCTCCAACGCGACTTGAACCCCTCATGTTCGAGATCCTTTTCAGAGCAGGTAAGGGCTGGGCCAAGGAGCCTCCGCGCCTTCCGCTCGGGTGTCTGCATCCATCTGGGCAGTTCGAGGGAGCCGGGCTGACTGCCAAGTGTTGCACTCATCCACACCGTTCGGCGCGAGCTCCAGGCAGGCGCATTCTCGTCCCAGAAATGCTGGAGCTGTACGCTCGTAGTCCGACCCGGCCCCATCAGCTGAACTTCGTCCATGACCCAGAGCGCGTCGACGTTGAGAAACCCGAAATCCACAGGCCAGAGTTGGGGTGCCATGGCGAAGCCGCGGTTCAGCGCTCTAGAGAGCAGCATGTCCTGCGTGCCGACGATGATCGCCGCATGTTCGGGATGCTCTCGCCAGTCACCCTGCGCTTCCCCGCCCATCAGAGCCACGACGGCCACTTTTCCAGGATCGTTCCAGTCAATATCGTAGTGCTTCAGCTGATTGCCGTTGAATCCCGCTTGCCCAGCGAGTACACCAGCGTTCTGAGCCCAACGCACCGCTCGGGAGCGTGTCTGCTCGACCAGCACCCTCATGGGCAGGCAATATACAAGCCGCCGTGGGAGCCCAGCTCCGCAGCCACGTGCCACCAGCCAAAGTGCTATAATTGACGTCTTCCCAAGCCCAGTCGGGATGTCGATGAGCTCTGGAACTTCGCCCCTGAGCATTCTCTCGAGGAGCGCTTCCTGCCACGGGAAAGGGCTGTCCCCACCCTGAAGGCCCAAAGCTTTTTGGAGTAGGTTCCGCTGGTCAGGAGATACGCTCATACTTAGGTCCCAACGCTAATCTCGGAGCCTTAGGTCGCGTGTCCCCCTTGACGTCGCCGTCCAGGGTCACCCGAATATTGCTCCGGCCCCGGTTCCGCCCCGGGGCCGCGTGCCTTGTCACCAAGCAGGTCCGTGCCGGGCACTGCAGATCCTGAAGCTTGGGTTCGTCGAGCCAATCCATGGGAGCCTCGCTTCATTGCCCGCCGGCCCCCCTTCTCCGGAAAAGGGCCCCCCGAGAGGCGCGGCCGCCGCTCCGGCACTGGCTCCGCAACATTGCCTTCATCCTTTCAGCCTGCCTGCAACCCCTGGCTCAGACCAAGTCGCTAACCAGTGACCATCAGACTTCCCTGGACCGACTGCGACCATGTCTCACCACCCGGCCGGACCTTCCTCTGCCACCGGCAAGGGATCCAAAACGAGAACTGACATCCTGACTCATCCTAGTCGGTGACTCTGACATTTCAGACGGGATGGACCACATCAACGACCATTGGCTTCCTGACTCAGACTAGTCGGCGACTCTGACAGTTCCCGCCGGCGCCGAGCCCATTGCCTCTGGGCGGCGCGAAGCCGGCCGCCCAGCGCCTGACGGCAACTCGATCCATCCCTGTAACCCGTCCATCGCCGCTTTCGGTACGCCGGCTCTCCCGCTGAAATGCCATCCAGCCAGCCCGTTGCAGAAAACTTCGAGTGCCCTCGGATCCGGCTGGAGAGCATGGCTCCCTGGAGACGTCCATGAACACCAAGAGCTCAGGATTGGGGAGGTGAGGGTCGCCGTCCAACCGGCCCAGGGGTAATCGCCTCTGAAGCCGGTACTCTGCGACGGACCGGGCCGGTCCACCGTGGGTCGGCAACGGCAACAGAATCAAAGCGCGATGGGATGGTTGCAGCACCACCTGCTGGTGCGCCTTCGGCGAGCTGGTCGGGCGCCGAGCGGAATCGGTCACTCTGCGGTTTCACGCGCAGAGCGCACCCCCGGCTTGCTCAAGCTTCGCCCCACGGCCGTCGAGAGCGGTGGCATACTGCCAACCGCCGCCCACAAGCCAGCCGGCTGCGACCGTGGAAATCCCCGTTCGCAACATGCCATATTGCCAACCACGAGTTGGCTGGCGAGGCGGCGGACGAAGCCGCCGCCGAACTCGCTGCCGTCGCGCTCGGATGCCATGCCCCTGCGTTGCACCGACCGATTGGGACGACACCGGGCAGCGGGAAGCGCCAACGTATGACCGTAATGGCGGCCCGGCGGAGACTGGCCATCCGGTCCAAGCAGAGACCTCGTCAGGCTGTCTTGATGGCCTCGAGCCAGCGGATATACTCGTCGGGAAGACGCCAGTGGCGCGCTCCTGAAACAATGAGTTCTTTGTACTTATTGCTTGGCGGGGGCAGATTCGGCTGCCGGTCGGCGAAATAGGTCCACACCGTCAAAGGGATCTCTTCGCAGCCGTCGGCCAGTACCTGGCACTCGCGCCGGGAGTATGAGTTCTTCTCGCGGTCCGGTCTGTAACCCTCCGATCTGTCGAGTCTATCGACATCGAGATCATCGATCTCGTAGACCACACCCCAGATTTTCCCGCCAGTCCTGGGCACAGCGTCAGCAACTCCACATTGTCGCCGCTCGGACCCCCGAGTGAACTTGAGCTCATGGTCGGGCAGCAGGGCGATATCCACAAAGCGTGCCGATGGGCAGCGTTTCCGCATTTGCTGCCAGTCCATGTTTGACCCATACGCAAAGTAGAGCATGATTCACCTCCGCACCGTAGGTCCACACTGCGTTCCTGCCTGGAATTGGGAGGGCACGCAGCATGCTGGTACGTCCGCCAGCCGGGAGCAGACCTCGGCAGCAGCGACGTCCGCTTCGTCCCGCAATCAATTCTTGGCACCCCGCCAGATTTGGCGGATGTCATCGCACCGCTCTTTCAGCCGGAAGCCGACCGAATGTCGTTCATAGGCCATCTTCAGGAACAGTCCGGCGGCGATCCGCGGCAGATCGTCCTTGTCGCGCCCCAGCTCATCGCACCACCATTGCAGGAGATCCTTGTCGTCTTTGGAGGCCGCGCATTCAGCGCAAGCGTGGACCAGGTTCTGGAGACCGACGGGGCCTTCAAGTTCCCTCGGTACCACTTGGACCGGAATCGTTCTGCATCGGCGGCCGCAGAAGACGCAGACTCCAGGTTGTTGGGCCAGCCGCCGGATCTCGCGATCGTAGTCGGACATGTTGATTTCGCCGGCCTTCAGGCGTTTGTAGCGGTCAATCACAAAGCGATAGTTGCCGCTTTCGCCGGCCGAAGGCGCGATCACGAGTTTTGCGTAGTAGTAAAGGATGAAATCGCCGATCGTTCTCGGAACCGCCCGTGATGGCATCTCTCATGCCTCCGCAAAAAGATCCGGCCAGAGCTGCCTGAGCAGAGACTCCAAGTCGGACACTCCGATGATCTCGAGCAAATCGCCGACCGCCGGTCCACCGCTGTCCGGACGCATCCTGGCGACGGCCTGAGCACACTCGTCGGATATGTAGAGTTTCTGGATGCTCCCTTTCTTCGGGCCTGTCAAGAGCATCGCGAGGGCCGCCAGGTACCTGTCCTCCGGGGGACGGATTCGGCGCGTCAGGTCCAGCTCGCCCACGAACACCGCCCTTTCTGGAACAGGCCGCTGGAGGTAGGAACTCAACAGCGCTACTGCAATGGGCAGGTCCAGTTCCTCGCGGTAACGCTGCTGGCGCGGCACGTAGCAGTTGATCTCGTAGGACAGGTCTGTGAGGTCGACTTCCTTCACCGTGCTCAGAATGCTGAGGAGCTGCTTGACCTTCTTGGCGGGAAGAAAGGGGGCGTTAAGCTCGGGACGGGATCCGTAGCGGGGGAGTGTGACCGATGCCTGCCCCTCGGCCAGTTCCTCGCCGATGCCAGCGTAGCCCAGGGCGGCGGTACTTCTTGCGGCCATGTGAGGTGACTGCGTCAGCCGACCCCGGTCGTCCATCATAAGCACCAGTGGATCAAGGACCGCTGGACCAAACCGGTTCTTTGGAACGAAGAACGGGCGCAGCCGGAAAGCCCTTCGGATATACATCACGCAGTCGACGTTGTGCTCAAGGTCTTTCGGACCTGCGATTTGCCCTTTCTTCGTGACGTGCCCAGTCAGGATAGAAACCAACCCTTGCGCTTTGGCATTCTCGGCGAATTCATAGAGTGCCCGGTACTTCTGGGTTGCGGTGGACGCCAGGCCCCGGCCTTGTACGGAGTCCACCACGATGGCTTGGATACCGTGGTACTCCTCGCCCTCTGTGAGCACGCGCCGGGCAAGGAATCGGGGTAGCGCGTCAATATCCTCGATGCTGTCGTCAAGAAAGAAGTGATCCCGGATCGACTCGGGAAGTTGCCCTCCCCCGGCACCAAGAATCCGGGTAACAGCACGTTTGAGGTCGCTGAGGCCCTGCTCAGTGGTCAGATAGAGGACCTTGATGTTCTGCGCGGCCAGATCGCCGAGGACCTGAATCGCGAGGGTCGTCTTGCCGATGCCGGGCTCTCCTGCGAGCAGGTAGACGCCCCCGCGAATGAAGCCTGGCTTGATGGCCTTCCGCAGCCAGGGCAATGACGGCACATCCACCAGGTCCGGGCCCTTTCCTCCAATGTCATCGATTCTTGGCATGGCGGTTCTCCTCTCCAACCTCATAGCTTGTGCCGAAAAATGCATTTCGCAAGAGATTTCGGTGCTTGATGCCGCTGGCTTTCGGCCGGTCTCCCCCTGCACGCGGCGGCAGGGGATTTCCGGCGACGGAACATTTTTCGATCATAACCCTTGACTCTGTAGTAAGGTACGGAGTTTAGACTGGAGTCTGGAGTCTCAGGAAAAGGAAACCGTGATGGAGTCACTCACGATTGGAAAGCTCGCGCGACTGGCGGAGATCGGTGTGGAGACAGTCCGATTCTACGAAAGGGAAGGGCTCATCGCTGAACCGCCGCGCAGGCGATCCGGATACCGGCAGTATCCTGAAGAGACCGTCCGCCGGCTCCGCTTCATCAGGCGGGCGAAGGAACTCGGGTTCACGCTCAGGGAGATCAAAGAACTGCTGGGACTGCGTGTCGATCCATCGTCGGACGCCACCTGCGATGCGGTACGAAAACTGGCTGAGGAGAAGATCGCAGACGTGCGCGGCAGGATAAGGACCCTCCAACGGATGGAGGCGGTCCTCACGCGGCTGGCGGACAGCTGTCGAAATCGCGCCGTTACCAGCGAGTGTCCCATCCTCGAAGTGCTTCGACAGGAGGAAGCGAAGGAAAGCGCGCGAAATGATTCAGGACCAAACGACAGGTAGGGCGGGAGCCATCGCCCAGGCGGGTGCACTGATCTCGGCGGTGGTCGCATCCGCGTGCTGCTGGCTGCCACTGTTGCTGCTCGCGCTGGGAGTCTCGGGTGGAACGCTGGCCGCCAGGTTCGAGGCTTCCCGGCCGGTGTTGCTGCCGGTGACCTTCGCCCTCCTGGGTCTGGCCTTCTACTTCACCTACCGAAAGCCGAGAGGCATCAAACCTGCGTCTTCCGGAACAGGGGAGGCGGGCTGCGGGGAACCCGCTACCCAAGAGGGAAAAGGGGGTTGCTGTTCGCCGGAAGGTGCGAGGGGTTCTGCGACCGACCGGCTCAACAAGGCCATGCTCTGGGTGGTCACCGTATTCGTCCTCGCCTTCGCCTTTCTCCCCAACTATGTGGGACTCTTCCTGGGAAGCGGCGGAACGACTCAAGTCCGGACAGACACCGACCATGTGGAGTGGAGGATGACCATCCAGGGCATGACCTGTTCGGCCTGCGCCGCGCACATCCAGTCGGAGCTGGTCAAGGTGCCCGGTGTCTTGGCGGCGAAGGTGGATTACGAACAGGGCGGCGCGGTGATCACCGCGACCTCCGGGGTGGACGGGACGGCCTTGCGGGAGGCGGTCGAGGCCGCGGGGTATTCCGTGTCGGCGATTGAAAATGCCGGCAGGAAACAGGCAGGCATCCAATGACGCAACGGGGAGAAGACCGCTTCGGCCGGGGCACGACCTGCGGGTGCTGTGGGGATACGGTCAGGAAGGCCGCTGCGGGGGCGAAGGGTGTTGAAAGCGGAAAGGTTGACCTTGAAACCGGCCTTGCCGACATCGCTGGAGCGGCGGAATCGGAAGCGCCACAGGCGGTTTCCCCGAGGGCTCGAGAGGCATGCCCCACAGACAGCAAGAAGTCCGTTCCCGGCCAGTCAGTTCCTGCCCCGCAGCCGGCTCCACTTCACGTTTCCATGCCCGACCATGCGGACGCCGACTTGATCATTGTCGGCGGCGGTTCCGCCGGTTTCGCCGCCGCGATCCGGGGTCACGAACTGGGCGCCCGGGTCATCATGGTCAACCGGGGCGTTCTCGGCGGGACGTGTGTCAACGTCGGGTGCGTCCCTTCCAAGACCCTCATCCGGGCGGCGGAATCCCGGTATCGGGCGGCGCATGTCCGTTTTGCGGGGATTGAATCCTGGTCCCGGGTTTCGGATTTCGCGGCGATCATCCGGCAGAAGGATGAGCTGGTCGGTTCCCTGCGCCAGGCGAAATACGTCGAAGTCCTCAACGCTTATGAGAACATCCAACTGATCGAGGGCCACGCCACATTGGTCGGGCCGGACACGGTCCAGGTGGAGGGCCGCAGCTTGCGCGCGCGGCGCATCATCGTCACCACCGGTTCGCGTCCCTGGATCCCTCCGATCCCCGGTCTGCAGGAAGCCGAACCGCTTACCAGCACCACGGTCTTCGAGCTCGACCGCCTGCCTGAATCCGTGATTGTCCTGGGGGGACGCTACATCGCCCTGGAATGCGCACAGATGCTGGCCCGGCTGGGAGCAGAAGTCACGATTCTGCAGCGAAGCGGCCACCTTCTGCCGGACGAGGACGAGGACCTGACCGATGCCCTGGCCGGGTATCTGCGGGACGAGGGGATCCGGGTCGAAACCTCGGTGCATGTTCAACGTGTCGTGCGGGAGCGGGGACAGGTCATCGTTGACGCACAAGTGGGTGACAGGGAGCGAAGTTTCCATGCCGAGCGCATTCTCTGCGCCACGGGCAGGCGGCCGATCACCGAAGACATGGGACTGGAAGCGGCGGGTATCCGCCTCGGCCGGGACGGACGCATCCTGGTGGATGAATGCCTGCAGACTGCGGCTGCCGGAGTCTTTGCGGCCGGCGATGTCATCGGCGAGCCGGCCTTTGTTTACACGGCGGCCTATGAAGGACAACTGGCGGCGGAGAACGCTCTTGACGGAAAGCGCCGCAAGCGCGACTACACGGCGCTGCCGTGGGTGATCTTCACCGATCCGCAGCTTGCCGGCGTGGGAATCAACGAGAAGGAGGCGTTGCGGGCCGGGATCGGGGTCGAGACGGCCAGGCTCGATCTCGGCGATGTGCCGCGCGCCCTGGCCGCGCGGGATACCCGGGGATTCATCAAGCTTGTCAAGGCACGCGGCAGCGACCGGCTGCTTGGCGCGCGTGTCCTGGCCCAGGAGGGCGGCGAGCAGATCATGGAGGCGGCCATGGCGATCCGTTTCGGTGTGGGGGTTTCGGAGATCGCAGCCCTGTTCCATCCCTACTTGACGCAGGCGGAGGGGATCAAGCTCTGTGCCCAGGCGTTTCGAAAGGACGTGAAAAAGCTGTCCTGCTGTTCCGCCTGAGCCAGCCGATCCGTGACCGCCCGGCCGGGGGAATGGCAGCCGCCACCTGCGGCTTTTCAGCCGGCGGTTTTGTGAGTAGGATGAAGGCAATGTCAACGCGTTTCCCGCAATAGCGCCGGCTGCAGAGGGGAATACTTCACAGACCACGATTCGCTGAAGCTGCGGCATGCCGCGGCCGCCGGAGGCCCTTGCCGGGAGCGCCGATCGTCCGAGGGTTGGAGCGGATGCTCCGCCCGGCGGCCTGCCGCTGGCCTGGAGCGTGGGGCGTCATCCGTATCAAACCGTCATGAGGTAACCCGTGGAGACCAAGGACAGCCGGCAAAGGACCAAGACACCCAGGCCCCGGAAGGCACCCGAAGCCACGGACGGCCACGCCGTCATCGGCGATTGGATCCGGCGGGTGATGCCGGATTTGCATCCCCTCGTCAGGCGGCTGGACGAACTGATCCGTGAGACGATCCCCGGACTGCGGTACGCCGTGAAGTGGCGGAAGGCGTATTACGGACTGCCCGACAAGGGTTGGATCATCGAGATGGCGGCATACGACGTCTCCGTCAACCTCGTATTCTTCGGCGGTGCGGACTTCGATCCTCCACCCCCGCTCGGGAGTGTTGGAAAGAGCCGCTACATCAAGCTGAGGACGCTGGGCGAGGCCGAGGCCCCCCTCGTGCGCACCTGGATCCAGCAGGCCGGGACTGTCTGCGGTTGGCAATGAGAGTCCGCGACGCTCAGACGGGCGAAGTGGTACGGGGAAGCGGATGGCATCCGACGGGACCTCGCCGTACCGGCCGAACCGGAGCGGGGCCACTATCAAGAGGCAGCGGGGGCGGGACGAACAGGCGGATTGGCCCGACGTTCCGGACTTGACCAGGTTTCCTCCTGGAGGTGGCGCTGGGTCCGAAATGCGGCTCATGTGGCACTGGTGCTGGCGTTGTGGCGAGGAGAAACGACGGCGCAGCCGGCAGGGCCGGGCCGGACCATGGAAAGGAAGTTGAGTTGCCAGGCGCAGAGGGCTTCACCGAGCAGCTCTACCGGGTGAGGCTTGAGAGAAGGTGGGTTACCTGAACCTGAGCCTGGGAAGAGGCCGCGTTCAGTCGTCCGGTCGCAGAATGGTCTTCCCTTCCTGGGCGCGCATACCCATTACGTTCTCGGCCCTCAAGGAAATCGTATTCACAGTCTTCTTCAATTCTATGGGGATCGCGATGGACAGCCTCAGGCCGTCACCGGATACCTCCCCGGGGAGCTGCTTGTTCACCCTGAAGCCACCGCGCTTGCGAGCAGGTCGGCCGTTCTGGAAAACGATTTCCTCGACATCCTTTCCGTTGATTTCCAGGACAACTCGCCTCAGACCGTACCTGTCGGTGATCTCTGCGTTGAGATCCAGGACTTTCCCGCTGATCCGCTCGGGGACATCTGGACCGACCACGATGGCAGGGGCGTCATAGACCGGTGCGGCGGTGACTTCATCCCGTAAGACCTGCCGGGCGAGTGGACTGAGCTGAGGTGTGGCAACCTGCCGATCAACCAGCAGAAAGAACTGCCCGTGGTAGCTGGTGCCCCCCTGGTCCAGGGCTTCAAAAGTCAAATGGTTTTCTCCCTCACTTCGAAGGTGGAAGGCGGGATTAAGCGTCTGCCCAACATCCAGAACCGCCCGAACCCCTCGGGGCAGGGGATTCAGAGAGACAAACGTGGCCACCGACTGATGGTTGAGCATGACCCGCACCGAGGCCAACCTGATCGAGGAGCCCGCTTGTCGAAGAAGGATCTCGATCTTGCGAATGTCCGGCGACGGAACCAGTACAGCGCTGAAATTTGGAAAGGCCGTCTCGCCATACTCAGGTATCACCATGAAGATCTCCGGACGCACCTGACCTGTAGTCACAGAGAGGAAAAGCGAGGCAACGAACACTGCTGGCAACCACGTCTGGAGACGTGCCCTCCGAGACCTTCCGGTTTCTCTGAGAATTCTCATTGGTTTTTCTTTTTTTCCTGAGTTGCCAGCATGGGAGCTCCAGGCGCCGAACTTGTAACAGTATCGTCCGGCGACCCAGCCGAGGACCTTTCACCGGCTTGCGAAATGGCGTGAATCCACAGGAACGATGGATCCACTTTGGGTGCTGTCCAGGAGCCGTCTCCGAACAGTAGCAGATAATCGTAAATGTCTTCCAGGTCCGGTGGGTACGAATGGTACTTCTCAGAATAGCCCACCACGTATCGCTTCAGACTCTCCACAGCGGCCGGGAGGTTCCGGGTACGTGATGCCAGCATCAATGCAAAGTCCTTGTTGATCTCAGGATAGAGGTTGCGCTGGTCGGCTTCGACGGCCCTCTGCAGGAGATCCAGGGCTTGGTTCTTTTGTTCCTCGGTTCTGGCCACCAGGCGATGGATCTTACCGAGATACCAGAGTGTCTTGGGGTCTTTGGCACGCACGTCCATGATCGATTCAAGAAGTTCCAGCGCCAGATCGTAGCGGTCGTACACTTCCGCCAGTTTGTGGGCTGTTTCTCTAATCATCTGCGAGGTGTGCAGGCGAAGCAGCCCACTCCCCACAGTCAACTCACCGGCGCCCTTTTTCTGATTGTACTCGTCGCTGAGTTCTCCATCTATCAACTTCTGGATGTTTTTCATCCGATCCTCATTGAGGGAGTGAGATCCGACGAGAAGGTTGCTCAGACGGTCCTGTTCACCGAACCTGGCCCGAAGCTTACCAAAGAAGCCGAGGGCCTCAGCTGGATCGTATCCACCGTTCATGGCCAGACTACAGCCGATCAGATCTGCCTCATCTTCCTGTTTTCGGCTGTAGTTACTGTTTTGCACCGAGGCCGTGATCTGCATGGCGGTCTGGGCTGCCTGTTCATCTCTGGTGATAGCAGCAGTGGCCGCGCCCGCGATTGCTGCAAAGAGTCCCCGCTTCAAAGAACGTGCCTCCTTTATTGCCTCAACAACGTGCCGTTCAATCACGTGGCCGATCTCGTGACCCAGGATCGTTACCAGCTGCGCCTCATTCTCCACGAATGTCAGGAGCCCGGAATGAATGAAGATGCGCCCGTCCGGAAGTGCGACAGCGTTTGGAATGGGGTCATCTATGACGCGAAAAGAGAACAGAATTCCTTCCGGAACCTCCTTGGGCACCAACGCCTGCCCAAGCTCGGTTATATAGCCTTGAAGAAACTCGTCCTTGTAGAGCCGACCTCGGTAAAGCAGGGCGATCCGGTCGATATCGTCCTGAATCTCTCTCTCGATCTCATTGAGCTTGTCCGGCTTGTCCTTTTGAAAAGCATAGCCCCATGCAGTGGGGAAAAGGAGGAGAGCCATACAGACAAAGGTTCTTGAGGTGCCCCCACGGCCCGCCACTACTTTCATTGTTCTTTCCTCCCAGAGATGACAATCGCTCGACGAAAACATCATCAATTGGGAGAACAGACGTCAAGCGGCACATCACGACAGGCTGCGACAAATGACGAAACAGGTAGCGTGGGAGCTACGGTTCCGAGTAGGCGTAAGACGGTGGCAGGAGCCCGACGTCGGTGTGGCCGGGTAAACTGAAAAGTCAGGGAGGAAAACGTAGCGCTGGCAGAGCGGAAACAACCGGATCCAGGCTTTGCGCCGGGGGAAACTCATCCCGGCGCAACCGCACTCACGACCAGATGGTGCAGGCGGCGCGTTCGGGGTGCAGAACATTGCCGAAGGGAGCATGGCCAGTGGCACCTCCCGTAAGACCGAACTGAAACTGACCAATGTGGCCCGCGCCAGCCTGGAGGAGTTGCGGCTGGATTACGAGGACTTCCTGCGGCAGCGGGGCCTTGCGCTGTGGCCTCGCGACGACCCCCGGCGCAAGGCCCTGGTGGAGAGGCGCTGCACCAATGCGGACCAGGTGGCTGAGTGGATCCGGGAGATTGCCCGGAGGGAGGGGGCAAGGCGGCAACGGGATGGACACTATGGACAGGATGGACAAGCTGGTGCAGCTCCGGAGTCCATGGAGTCCATTCGGTCCATCCAGTCCAAACCACCACTGAACCCCGCCCTACCCCCCTTCCGGCACGCCGCCTACGCCGAACTTTCCGCAAACGCGGCGCTGGTGCTGATCGGGGTGACGACGGCTCTGCTGGATCGCCAGCTCGATGCCCAGGCGCGGGCGTTCGAGCAGGAAGGTGGTTTTACGGAGCGGCTTTACCTCGTGAGGTCGGAGAGCAGACGGATGAGGTAAGGCCGGGCTTTCGGCCCCCGCTGGCAAAGGGCGGCGACGCGGGTGCCTTTCGGGCGGGGAGCGCTGTATGCACACGGAGGGAATGCCCCAGAACGCGGACGCCAGTGAGCGAGTCGCCGGCGGCGGCGAAGTCGTACTGCCGAGAAGATCGTGCAGTCCTGTTTGGCGGTGGCGCGGTGGAGAGCGCAGGAGCGGCGGGCGGTGGTGCGAGGAGGGGAAAGGCGGAAGCAAGCTTGGGCATTTCACGGCTCAGGGCGCCGGCGTGGCCTTTGTGGCGGAGCGGTTCGCCCGGGTGGCGCAGGACTGGCGGGGGGCAAACCGGTCGGTCCAGGGAAGGAAAACGTTCTTACGCGCGATTCTCGGGGGGCAAGAATGGCTTTCTAGTTCTAATGCGATGGAGGCATTGATCAAACGGTACTGCTCCGGTTCCGAGGGACCCCAAAGGACACCCCACTCGTCCTCCCCCTGGTACGGAAACACCCGGTCCGAGGTTACCGCCTCACCGCAGCGTAACGAAGCGCAGTGTAGGCTCCCCGAAAGGCGGGGTTCCGCCGAGGTTCAGGGATTTGCCGGGGTCGCCGCCGGGGGCGCCTGGTACAGCACCTCGTGCTTCTATTGCGCGGCGTCGACCGCCAGTCCTACCAAAGCGCCGATTTCGGCGCCAACGACGCCATACCCAACGACATAACCGCTAGTGGGCTCGCTTCGACACCGCCGGGGTGATGCGCAGACTCCTAATCCGACAAGAGCGCCGGCAGCAAATCCACTAGCCGCTCCCTTCAGCAGGCCGTCAAGGACTCCATCGCGCACAACGGCTTCCACACGAAGAACCTCCCTCTTGGGCAGCCGCAGTTCCGCTCCTCCTCGGTACCTGGCCAGCAGTTCTTCCTCCGTCGTGCCTTCAAAAGCGGCCTCGAATCGGTCCCCGAATGTAACGTGATGATCAGAGGCAGGTGAGGACGCTGCTGCTCGAGCTTCTCCCAGCGCCTGGAATCACCTCAGCTCGTACCGGTACCCCCATCAGATGAGGGACACCGCCAGCAAGACCCTTATGAAGTGTCCAGTCTTCATAGCTCCCTCCCTGTGAGCAGGAGGACACAGGCTCGGGACAGCCGTCAATTACAGTAGAAGACACAGCAAGGGTTGTCGGAAGCGTACCTGCACGCCGTCTCACAGTCATCATACCGAAACGATCCCCCGACCAGCTCCCAGGCGATCGATGCGTTGACCAGGCGGTTTTGCTCGGGGTTGGAAGGATCCCAAAGGAGGCCCCAGTCGTCCTCCCCCAGGTTGGGGAACATCGGCTCGGACGGGACAGCCGTGCAATAGCGCCAAGAAGGACAATTCAGGGTAACCGGCGGGTCCGGATAGTACTCCAGGAGTCGCCGGCCGATCCGGCGTTCCAGCGTCGTCTTCCGCAGGCGGTATTTCTGCAGCTCGAGAGCCGCCAG
>CAZGEH010000014.1:0-98447 GCA_964524795.1 uncultured Acidobacteriota bacterium | reverse complement strand
GAAGGCGGGCGGACGGTGGGTGCCGGCACCATTACCGAGATCCTGGAATAACCGGAGTTTGCAGGCCAGTAGCTCAATTGGCAGAGCATCGGTCTCCAAAACCGGAGGTTGGGGGTTCGAGTCCCTCCTGGCCTGCCACTCATGAATAAGGATTGAATCAAGTGGCGCTTGCATGGGTGAGGAATCTGCCGGATTTCTTCAAGGGGCTCCCCGAGCGGGTCGGGACCTGGTTCGCGGAGGTGCGGGCCGAACTGAAGAAGGTCACCTGGCCCAGCCGCAAGGAGGTCTACGGCACCACCATCGTGGTGATCGTCACCGTCTTTTTCTTTGGTTTCTACCTGTTCTTTGTGGACTCGATCCTCCAGATATTGGTCTCAAAGCTGTTTAGTCTGTTCCTCTAGCGGGAAGTGGCCGCAGGGCCAGAACGTCAATCAGGACTGGGAGAACGACCATTTCCAACATCGCCGACGGCGGGACGCCGCAGAAAAAGTGGTACATCATCCACACCTACTCGGGGTACGAGCGCAAGGTGGCCGAGAGCCTGATGAACCGGGTCCAGGTTTACGGGCTGCAGGACAAGATCGGCCAGATCCTGATCCCCACCGAGGACGTGGTGGAGATGAAGGGGGGCAAGAAGGTGGTGTCGTCAAAGCTCTTCTTCCCGGGCTACATCCTGGTGGAGATGGAGCTGAACGATGACACCTGGCACCTGGTTCGCAACACGCCCAAGGTGAGCGGGTTCGTGAGCCAGGGCAACCGCCCGACGCCACTGACCGACGAAGAGGTCAACGAGGTGGTGCACCGGGTCTCCAGCGTTGGGGAGAAGCCGAAGCCCAAGTTTGTTTTCGAGAAGGGGGAGACCGTCAAGATCATCGACGGCCCGTTCTCGAATTTCTCAGGCGTGGTGGAAGACGTGAACCTGGAACGCAATACGCTGAAGGTGATGGTGACCATCTTTGGTCGTGCCACTCCGGTGGAACTGGAGTTCGTCCAGGTAGAGAAGGTCTGAATCGCAGGACGCCGCCGCCGGCGGCGACACAAGGTAAGGATCCATGGCGAAAAAAGTTACAGGCATGATCAAGTTGCAGATCCCGGCGGGCAAGGCGACGCCTGCTCCGCCGGTGGGACCCGCGCTCGGCCAGCACGGTGTCAACATCATGGACTTCTGCAAGTCCTTCAACGCCAAGACAGCGGCCCAGGAAGGGCTGATCATTCCGGTGGTGATCACGGTCTACCAGGACCGCAGCTACAGCTTCATCACCAAGACTCCTCCCGCCGCCGTGCTGCTCAAGCGGGCTGCCAACATCGCCAAGGGTTCCGCCGAGCCCAACAAGACCAAGGTGGCCGCCGTCAACATGAAGCAGGTGGAGGAGATCGCCCGCCTCAAGATGCCGGATCTCAACACCACGAGTCTGGACCAGGCGATCCGGACCATCCTGGGGACCGCGCGCAGCATGGGACTGGAAGTGAAGGGATAAAGGGTTATGCCGGGCAAGAAATTCGAATCCGCGAAAGCCAAGGTCAAGCCGACGGAATACTCCCTGGAGGAGGCGATCAACTTGATGACCAGTGTCAAGTTCGCCAAGTTCGACGAGACCGCCGAGATCGCCATGAACCTCGGGGTCGATCCCAAACATGCCGACCAGATGGTGCGGGGAACCGTGGTGTTGCCCAATGGCCTGGGCAAACAGGTGCGAGTCTGCGTGATCGCTTCGGGTGAGAAGGTGAAGGAAGCCGAGGAGGCAGGAGCCGACTTCGCCGGGGGTGAGGACATTGTGGAGAAGATCCAGGCCGGATGGACCGACTTCGACGCCGTGGTAGCCACGCCGGACATGATGAAGCTGGTGGGCAAGCTGGGCCGGATTCTGGGTCCCCGCGGTCTGATGCCCAACCCCAAGACCGGAACGGTGACCTTCAATGTGAAGGAGGCCATCGAGGACATCAAGGCCGGAAAAGTCGAGTTCCGGGTGGACAAGAACGGCGTCATCCACGCCCCCTTCGGCAAGCTCTCTTTCGGAAGTGAGAAGCTGATCCAGAATGCGCGCAGTCTGATCGACGCCGTCGTCCGGGCAAAACCCGCGGCCGCCAAGGGACGCTACGTCAAGACCGTGTCGGTTTCCTCCACCATGGGGCCGGGGATCCGGGTGGATGTGGCCCAACTGGGGGTCAAGTAAGGTTGTTGAGCTCATGAACAAGGCAGAGAAGATCGAAGTCGTCGAGCATCTGCGGAAGACCTTCTCGGAGAAGGGAAGCGTTCTGCTGCTCGGTTTCCAGGCGATCAATGTCCCTGACATCACCGAGCTGCGCCGCAAGATCCGTCTGTCCGACGCCGGCTACGAGGTGGTCAAGAACACCCTTGCCATCCGGGCTTCCGAGGGCACGCCGCTGGCCGGTTTGAAAGATCGGTTTACCGGCCCCACTGCCGTGGCCTACACCGATGACCCGGTGGCCCTGGCGAAAATCCTGCGGGACTTCTCCAAGACCAACCAGGGGCTGGCCTTCAAGGGTGGTGTCCTGGAGGGGCGGGTCATCACGGACAAGCAGGCAGAAGGCCTGGCCGATTTGCCGTCCCGGGAAGAGCTGCTTTCCAAACTGCTGTTCCTGTTGAACGCTCCCCTGTCGCGGTTGGCGACGGCGCTCAAGTCGCCGGTCCGCAATCTGGGTGTGGTGCTCAGGCAGGTGGCAGAGCAGAAACAACAGTGATTGGGTTCCAAGTTTCCTAAGGAGTAACTGAACAATGGCTATCACTCGTGAAGATGTGCTGGGCTGGATCGAGAAGGCATCGATCCTGGAAATCAACGATCTGGTCAAGGACCTGGAACAGAAGTTCGGGGTCAGTGCGGCGGTGGCGGCGCCGGTGGTCGTAGCCGGCGGTGCCGCGGGCGCGGCGGGCGCCGCGGCAGCCGAGGAGGAGAAGACCGAGTTCGACGTGATTCTCACCTCCTTCGGCGACAAGAAGATCAATGTGATCAAGGTCGTGCGCGAAGTGACCAACTTGGGGCTGAAAGAAGCCAAGGACCTGGTGGAAGGCGTGCCCAAGCCGGTCAAGGAAGGCGTCAGCAAGCAGGAAGCTGAAGAGATCAAGAAGAAGTTCGAGGAAGCCGGAGCCACCGTCGAGATCAAGTAACGCCGGCCTTCTCCGGAAGGAGGATTGTACTTGAATCTTGTCGTGTGCTACGATTCCCTGCATTCGTGCGTGGTGTGTCTTTCTATCGGGAAGGAGGAGGGTCGAAGTGTCCCTACTCCTTCTCTTTCCATTTGTGGCGGGTGAACTTCCTGCATTCTCGCCGGTTAACGGCTGATTAGGCGGGATTTCTGCCGCCCGGCAGGGAGTTCGACTTGCCTGCCTGTGACGGTTTTGCAAACGATGCCGGATTGTTCGTCATCAGTCCTGGCGGTTGCCTCACCGCTCCTGCGCTGATCAGAAAACCTTCGACGAGGGGAGCTTTCAAGCATGTCTGAGTACATCAAGAACGTGTTCCGGGAACGGGTGGACTTCGCCAAAATCAAGTCGGTCTTTCCCATTCCGGACCTGCTCGAGGTCCAGAAGGGCTCCTACCAGCGCTTTCTCCAGCTCGATACGGAGCCTTCCGAACGCGTCGACGTCGGCCTGCACGCCGTTCTGAATTCCGTGTTCCCCATATCGGATTTCCGGGGCACCTGCTCTCTGGAATTCGTGGACTACAGCGTCGGCAGCCCCAAGTACACGATCGATGAATGCAAGGAACGCGGGATGACTTATGCCGTCCCGCTCAAGGTCACCATCCGGCTGGTGGTCTGGGACAAGGACCCCAACAGCGAAGAAAAGACCATCCGTGACATCAAGGAGCAGGAGGTCTACTTCGGAGATATCCCGCTGATGACCGAGAACGGCCTGTTCATCATCAACGGGACCGAGCGTGTCATCGTCAGCCAGCTCCACCGCTCGCCGGGCGTCTTTTTCGAAGCCGGCGCCCAGAAGAGCTACTTCATCGGCAAGATCATCCCGTACCGGGGGTCCTGGGTGGAGTTCGAATACGACGCCAAGAAGAACCTGCTCTATGTTCGGATCGACCGCAAGCGGAAGTTTCCCGCCACCATCTTCCTGAGGGCTCTGGGTCTGGGTTCGGACGCCGAAATCATCCGCACGTTTTACTCCATCTCCCGGATGCGCCTGCACCAGGGAAGGCTCTTCTGGCAGGTGGACGAGAATCTGGTGGGCGTCCGCCTGAGTCGTGACATCCCCGACCCGGCCAAGAAGGACGGCGTGCTGGTGCCGGCCGGACGCAAGATTTCCAACAGTGCCTTTTCCCATCTGCGCCGCCAGGGTGTCCAGGAAGTTGAAATCGGGATTGAGGATCTGGAAGGCGCCCTGTGGGCTGAAGATGTGGTCGGCGCCGGCGGTGAGATCCTGGCCGAGGCCAACCGTCCGGTGGGCGGGCCACAGATCAACGCCATGATCGACTCCGGCATCCAGGAGTTTTCAGTCTTCTTCCCGGAGCGGGATGAGGTCGGATCGACCCTTTCCGAGACCATGGCCAAGGATACGGTCAAGACGACCGATGAGGCCCTGATCGAAATTTACCGGAAGCAGCGGCCGGGTGACCCGCCGACTCTCGAGACGGCGAAACCTCTGTTTCACGGTATGTTTTTCGACCCCCGCAAGTACGACTTCTCCCGAGTGGGACGGCTCAAGTTCAACATCAAGCTGGGACTGGACACGCCCCTCGAGCAGAGGATCCTGTCCCGCGACGACTTCGTCCACGTCATCTCCTATCTCCTGAAGCTGCAGAACAATATCGGCGCTGTAGACGACATCGACCACCTTGGCAACCGGCGGGTCCGTGCCGTGGGCGAGCTGCTGGAAAACCAGTTCCGGATCGGCCTGGTCCGCATGGAGCGGGCTATCAAGGAGAAGATGTCGGTCCATCAGGAGATGGCCACGGCGATGCCGCACGACCTGATCAACGCCAAGCCGGTGATGGCCTCGATCCGGGAGTTTTTCGGCAGCAGCCAGCTCTCCCAGTTCATGGACCAGACCAACCCGCTGTCGGAGATTACCCACAAGCGAAGACTCTCCGCGCTGGGACCGGGAGGACTGAGCCGGGAACGCGCCGGGTTCGAAGTCCGGGACGTGCACCCGTCACATTACGGCAGGATCTGTCCCATCGAGACGCCGGAAGGGCCCAATATCGGGCTCATCTCGTCTCTCAGTTGTTACGCGCGGATCGACGAGTTCGGCTTTATTGAGTCTCCCTACCGGAAGGTCATCGACGGGAGGGTGGTTGACTATTGCCGTGTGGTGGATCCGGGTGACACGAGCCTGACCGCCGGCGAAATCTACCCCCAGGAAGAGGTCGAGAAGGCCAACAGCCAGCTCAGAGGCAAGCGGAAGCCGGCCACTTTCGAACCTCATGCCTTCTATCTGACCGCATGGGAGGGAGACAAACACTATATCGCTCAGGCCAATGTGGAACTGGACGAGCGGCAGAGGATTGTGCGCGATCGTGTCAACGCCCGTTACGAAGGCAACACCGTCTTCGTGGAACGGGAGAAGGTCGAGTATGTCGACGTCAGCCCGAAGCAGCTGGTCAGTGTGGCGGCCAGCCTGATCCCGTTCCTGGAAAACGACGATGCCAACCGCGCCCTGATGGGATCCAACATGCAGCGCCAGGCGGTTCCCCTGGTGCGGGCTGAGGCGCCCCTGGTGGGGACGGGGATGGAGTACATCGCCGCCCGCGATTCCGGCGCGGTGATCCTGTGCCGGCGGGCCGGCGTCGTGGAGAGTGTGGACGCCGAACGGATCATCGTGCGCGCGTCGGTGGCTGGTGAGGGCACCCGTGACGCCGGGGTTGACATCTACAAGCTCACAAAGTTCGAGCGGTCCAACCAGAACACCTCAATGACCCAGAAACCGCTGGTCAAGGAAGGTGATCTGGTTCAGAAGGGCCAGGTCCTGGCAGACGGCCCCTGTACCGAAATGGGAGAGCTGGCGCTGGGACGAAATGTGCTGGTGGCTTTCATGCCCTGGCGCGGCTACAACTTCGAGGACGCCATCCTGATCAGTGAGAAGCTGGTGAAGGAGGACTCCTATACCTCGATCCACATCGAAGAGCTGGAGGTGGAGGCGCGCGACACCAAGCTGGGGCCCGAGGAGATCACCCGGGACATCCCCAACGTCAGCGAGTCGATTCTGGCGGATCTGGACGACAGCGGAATCATCCGCATCGGTGCCGTGGTGAAACCAGGCGACATCATCGTCGGCAAGGTGACCCCCAAGGGAGAGACCCAGCTCACTCCGGAAGAGAAGCTGCTGCGGGCCATATTCGGCGAGAAAGCCGGGGAGGTGAAGGATGCGTCTCTGTATGCCCCGCCCGGCATCGAAGGAACCGTGGTCAACGTCAAGGTGTTCACCCGCCGTGGGGCCGACAAGGACGCCCGGACCCTCCAGATCGAGGGGGAGGAGATCGGCCGGCTGGAGAAGGACCTGAACGACGAGATCCGCATCATCATGGAGGAGACGCGGGAGCGTGCTGCTGCGCTCCTGGTGGACCAGGTCGCCGCCGAGAAGATCCTCGACGCCAAGGGCACCAGGACCCTGGTCAAGAAGGGAGACAAGATCGCTGCCGGGATGCTGGACTCCCTCCCGTTTGAGCGCCTGGCCGCGGTCCGGGTGGAGGACGAAAAAGTACAGAAGAGTTTCGACCAGATCTTCGCCCGCACCCAAAGGCAGATCGAGTTTCTGCGCCAGAACCACGCCGAGCGTGTGGAACGCATCGAGAAGGGCGATGAACTGCCGCCGGGTGTCATCAAGATGGTCAAGGTTTATGTCGCCATGAAGCGGAAGATCTCCGTGGGCGACAAGATGGCCGGACGTCACGGCAACAAGGGTGTGATCTCACGCATCCTGCCCGAGGAGGACATGCCTTTCCTACCTGACGGCACGCCGGTGGAGATTGTCCTCAACCCGCTGGGCGTTCCCTCGCGTATGAACGTGGGTCAGGTGCTGGAGACCCATCTGGGGTGGGCTGCCAAAGCGCTGGGGCTGCACTACTCCACGCCGGTCTTCGACGGTGCCAACGAGAGCGAGGTGAAGGAGCAGTTGCAGCGTGCCGGCCTGCCGTTGGATGGCAAGTCCCTGCTTTACGACGGAATGACCGGCGAGCCCTTCGATCAGAAAGTCACGGTCGGCTACATCTACATGAACAAGCTCAGCCACATGGTGGACGACAAAATCCACGCGCGCTCCATCGGCCCCTACAGCCTGATCACCCAGCAGCCACTGGGAGGAAAGGCCCAGTTCGGAGGCCAGCGGTTTGGCGAGATGGAAGTGTGGGCACTGGAAGCATATGGGGCCGCCAACATCCTGCAGGAACTGCTGACGGCCAAGTCGGACGACGTTCAGGGCCGTGCCAAGATCTATGAGGCCATCGTCAAGGGCGAATCGAGCTACAGTCCCGGCATTCCCGAATCGTTCAACGTGCTGATCCGGGAACTGCAGTCGCTGGCTCTGGACGTGGAGCTTATCGAAAAGCCCAAGAAGAAGCTGCGTCGGCGCTCCGAGCTGTACGAACAGGCCGAAGCCGCGCTCAGCGGCGTCCTGCGGGAGTCCGAGTCGCCGGCTGGATCCCCGGAAGTCTCCGAATAACCTTTCCGGAACGAGGAGGAAGAAGCTTTGCGAATGTTTCGAGACCAGATGGAGAAGAGTCAGCTTCTCAAGAACTTCGAGGCGATCCGGATTGGTTTGGCTTCGCCCGAGAAGATCCGCTCCTGGTCGAGCGGTGAGGTCACCAAGCCGGAAACCATCAACTACCGGACTTTCAAGCCGGAGCGGGACGGGCTGTTCTGCGCCCGGATCTTCGGGCCGGTTACCGACTGGGAATGCTTGTGCGGCAAGTACAAGCGGATGAAGCACCGGGGCGTGATCTGCGACAAGTGCGGAGTCGAGGTAACGCTGTCCAAGGTGAGGCGGGAGCGGCTCGGCCACATCGAGCTGGCCAGCCCCTGTTCCCATGTGTGGTTTTTCAAGGGACTCCCCAGCCGTATCGGACATCTGCTGGACCTGTCCCTGCGGGATCTGGAGCGGATCCTCTACTTTGAGGCCTATGTCGTCATTGACCCGGGAGAGGCCCCGCTCAAGGAAGGGGAGCTGCTCACCGAGGAGAAGTATCGCGCTCTGCAGGCGGAGCACCCCGGCCAGTTCGAAGCCGGGATGGGCGCCGAAGCCATCAAGGAGATGCTCCGGCGGGTTGATGTCGAGGCACTGGCGATCGACCTGCGCTTCAAGATGAAGAACGAGACCTCGCAGCTCAAGCGGCTCAAGTACGCCAAGCGGCTGCGGGTCGTGGACTCGTTCCGCAAGTCCGGAAACCGGCCCGAGTGGATGATCATGGACGTGATTCCGGTGATTCCTCCGGAGTTGCGGCCGCTGGTCCCGCTGGACGGGGGCCGTTTCGCCACCTCCGATCTGAATGACCTCTACCGTCGGGTGATCAACCGCAACAACCGCCTCAAGAAGCTGGTGGAACTGCGGGCGCCGGAAGTCATCATCCGCAACGAGAAGCGGATGCTGCAGGAGGCCCTGGACGCCCTGTTCGACAACGGACGCCGCGGGCGTGTCCTGCGGGGAGTCAAGAACCGTCCGTTGAAGTCCCTCTCGGACGCCTTGAAGGGCAAGCAGGGGCGCTTCCGGCAGAATCTGCTGGGCAAGCGTGTCGATTACTCGGGACGGTCGGTCATCGTGGTGGGTCCTGAGCTGAAGCTCCACCAGTGCGGCTTGCCGAAAATCATGGCCCTGGAGCTGTTCAAGCCCTTCATCTACCACCGCCTGGAGAAGGACGGTCACGCCACTACCATCAAGGGGGCCAAGGAGATGGTGGAGAACCAGGAGCCGGTGGTGTGGGACATCCTGGAGGAGGTGATCCAGCAACATCCGGTCCTTCTCAACCGCGCGCCGACGCTGCATCGCCTGGGAATCCAGGCCTTTGAACCGACCCTGGTGGAGGGCAAGGCCATCAAGATCCACCCCCTGGTCTGCACTGCCTACAACGCGGACTTCGACGGCGATCAGATGGCGGTGCATGTCCCGCTGTCCCAGGAATCGCAGGTGGAAGCCACCATCCTCATGCTGTCGGCCCACAACATTCTGTCGCCAGCTAACGGCCAGCCGGTGGCGGTCCCCACGCAGGACATCGTTCTTGGCTGCTACTACCTGACCAACTCGAAGCCGAAGGCCAAAGGCGCCGGCAAGTCCTTCGCCGGCATGCATGAGATCTATCATGCCCTGCAGGCGGGTGAAGTCGAGCTGTTGACCCCGATCTACTACCGCTACTCCGGAGAGTTGATCGACCTGACCACCCAGTATGACAACCAGGATGTGATCCATGCGGATGTCCAGAACGTCACCAGCCGCATGATCGAGACCACGGTCGGTCGCGCCATCTTCAATGACCACCTCCCCCGGCAGATGCCCTATATCAACGGCCTGCTGAAGAAGAAGGGGCTCCAGCAGCTGGTCAACTACTGCTACCTGCGCTTTGGGCACGAGGCTACGGTGGAGATGCTGGATGAGCTGAAGAGCCTGGGTTTCGCCTACGCCACCCGCGCCGGTTTCACCATCGGCATCGACGACCTGATCATCCCGGCAAACAAGGAGGAACTGGTCGAGAAGGCCCGGGAAGCGGTGGTGGAGGTGGAGAAGCAGTACCTGGACGGCGCCATCACCAACGGAGAACGTTACAACAAGGTGGTTGCCATCTGGTCGGACGTCACCGAGAAGGTGGCGGATGAGATGTTCCGCGCCATGTCCGCCTTCGTGAAGGAAGGCGGCGAACTGAACTCCATCTACACCATGGCCGACTCCGGTGCCCGGGGCAGCAAACAGCAGCTTCGGCAGTTGGCCGGGATGCGGGGTCTGATGGCGAAACCTTCGGGAGAGATCATCGAGACGCCCATCACGGCGAACTTCCGGGAAGGCCTTACGGTGCTCCAGTACTTCATCTCGACTCATGGAGCCCGCAAGGGTCTGGCGGATACGGCGCTGAAAACCGCGGACTCTGGCTATCTGACGCGGCGCCTGGTGGACGTCGCGCAGGACGTGATCATCTCCGAGGAAGACTGCAATACCTTGGACGGCATCGAGATGACGGCGCTGGTCGAAGGTGGCGAGATCATCGAGAACCTGCGCGACCGCGTGGTGGGCCGGGTTGCCCTGGAAAGGGTCATCGACCGCTTCACGGGTGACACCCTGGTGGACGTCAACCAGGAGATTGACGAGGAAATCGCGGCCCAGATCCAGGCGGCCGGTATCGAGAAGGTTGTCATCCGGTCAGTGCTGACCTGCAAGTCCAAGCGCGGCCTGTGCCGCCGGTGCTACGGCCGCAACCTGGCCACCGGCGAGATGGTGGAATTGGGTGAAGCAGTGGGCGTGTTGGCTGCCCAGTCCATCGGGGAACCGGGCACCCAGTTGACCATGCGCACCTTCCACATCGGCGGAACCGCCAGCAAGATCGAAGAGGAGTCCACCGTCGAGTCCAAGAACGCCGGCCGGATCCGTTTCCTTAACATCATCACGGTCAAGAACAAGGAAGGCGTTCTGGTGGCCATGAACCGCAATGGCAGCCTGGTGGTCCAGGACGACCGCGGACGCGAGAAGGAACGATACTCCATCGCTTACGGTTCGAGGCTGCTGGTCCAGGACGGCCAGCGCATCGAGCCCGGCCACAAGCTGGTGGAATGGGATCCGTTCACCAACGCCATCCTCACCGAGTCGGACGGTCAGGTGACCTTCAAGGACATCATCGAGGGCGTCACCATGCGGGAGGAACTGGACGAGGTGACGGGCCTGTCCCGGAAAGTCATCATTGACTCACCCGATGAGAAGCGCCAGCCGCAGATCCAGGTGAAATCCGCCGACGGCAAAGTGGTCAAGACGTACCCGATCCCCTCCCGGGCCCACCTGATGGTGGAGGCGGGAGACCAGGTCTACCCCGGCGACACTCTGGCCAAGATCCCCCGGGAGACGACCAAGACCAAAGACATCACGGGTGGCCTGCCTCGCGTCGTCGAGCTGTTTGAAGCCCGCAAGCCCAAAGAAACAGCGGTTATCACCGAGATTGATGGAACCGTGCATTTCGGCGGAATCACCCGGGGACAGCGCAAGATCATCGTGCAGGGCTCCGACGCGGATACCCGGGCCGAATACCTGCTGCCGCGGGGTGTTCACGTCAACGTCCAGGAGGGCGAGTTCGTCCGGGCGGGAGACGCCCTCATGGACGGGCCGCGCAACCCTCACGACATCCTCCGGGTGCTGGGCGAGAAGGAGCTGCAACGGTACCTGGTGAACGAGATCCAGGAGGTCTATCGGCTGCAGGGCGTCAACATCAACGACAAACACATCGAGGTGATCGTGCGCCAGATGATGCGCTGGATGAAGGTCGAGGATGTTGGCGACACCGAGTTCCTGCTGGAGGAACAGGTGGACCGCTTCCGGTTCGAGGAAGAAAACGAACGGGTGCAGCGGGAAGGCGGGCGGCCGGCCACCGGACGTCCGCTGCTGCTGGGCATCACAAAGGCGTCGTTGAGCACGGATTCCTTCATTTCGGCGGCGTCTTTCCAGGAGACGACGCGGGTGCTCACCGAGGCCGCCATCAGCGGCAAGATCGACTACCTGCGGGGTCTCAAGGAGAACGTGATCATGGGACGGCTGATCCCGGCGGGGACGGGCATGGAGTTCTATCGGAACATCGATGTGCCGAACCCGTACGCCAAGCAGTTGGAGGAAGAACGGCTGCAGGCGGAACGCGAGGCGTTCTCCTTCGAGGACTTCCTGGAGCCCGAGTCGGAACCGACGACCGCCGCCAAAGATGCGGAGTGAGCCGATCCCGGGTGGTGAGTACCTGACCGCGGGGCGCGCGCGATCTTAGTTCCCGCGTTCGGGAGAGCCGGGCGTCCTGAAACCCGCCCGAAAATGCAGAAGGGGTGGAGCCCGCGGGGACTCCACCCCTTTTCCTGTCCTGATCTCTTCTGATCTGATCCCGAGATCAGACCCTTGGTCCGGGATTAGGGCGAGACACCGCCCAGCGGAGTGCTGCCGGGTCCGGCGGCACCGTCATTGCTGTACCGGATCACGCCCGTCTCGTCCGCGTAGAACCCACGGGTTCCGCTTGACTCGCTGATGGGGCTCGCGGTCACGGAGAAGGTGGTCGTGTCGTTGGCCACGGTGAAGTTGTAGCCGTCCTTCGACCCGGCACCCAGCACCTCGTCGATCAGACCGGCACCAGCCAGCTCCTGCAGGCTGCCATAGGCACCATTGCCCACTGTCGCCGAGTACGTGATCTGCGCGGTCACGATCGTACGGCAGGAAGAAATGGCCGACGCCTCGTTGGCCGCCTTCTTCGACTCCAGCAGGTTCGGCACCGCGATGGCCGCGATGATGCCGATGACCGCCACGACGATCAGAAGCTCAATCAGTGAAAAACCCTTTTGTCCTTTCATTCCCTCGACCCCTTTCCTTGGCCTTTTAAGGTGAAACCTGAAACCTGGAAAATCTCACTCACTCCTTGAGCTTGATTCTTAGGTTTGAGCAGAATTATCGGCAGCTCTCCCGGCCCAGCCGGTGACTGCCATCACAGCCTGATTCCTTTTCTCCGGATTCTGCATGGCCCGATTCGGCTCCCTAACGGGACAGGTGTCCGATCAGAGTGAAGATGGGCAGATACATCGAGATGACGATGCCCCCGATGACGATGCCCAGGAAGACGATCAATACAGGCTCGATCATAGTCATCAGGTTGGAGATGGCGGCATCGGATTCCTCCTCGTAATAGGCCGCCAGTTTCTCCAGCATCTGATCCAGTTCTCCCGTCTGTTCCCCGACGTTGACAATCTGGTTCACCATGGACGGAAAGAGCTTGGTCCGCCGCAGTGGATCCACCAGCGTCTTGCCTTCCGCCACCTCTTTGCGCACCTGCAAGAGGGCGTTTTCGATGACGCCGTTGCCGGCGGTGTTGGCGGTGATCTCCAGAGCTTCCAGCAACGGGATCCCGCTGGAAAGCAGGGTGGAAAGCGTGAGCGAGAAGCGTGCAATGGCAATCTTCTTCAGCAGAAGTCCGATCAGGGGCAGTCGCAGCAGGAGGCCGTCGATTGCCAGCTTGCCCTCCGGTGTGCCGTAGGCGTACCTCAGGCCTACCGCTCCCAGCACCGCCAGTACCACGATGGGGATGCTCAGCGCCACCGCATAGTCGCTGACCGCCATGACAAACCGCGTCAGGGCCGGCAAGGGGGCGTTGAGTCCCTCGAACAGGGAGGCGAAGACGGGGACGACGTAAACCATGATGATGAACACGATCACTACCGCCACCAGGGTAATGATGGAGGGGTAGACCGAGGCGGAGATCACCGACCGCTTCAGTTTGACCTCTTTCTCGATGAACCCGGTCAACCGGCGCAGGATGACGTCCAGCACGCCCCCGGCCTCACCGGCGGCGATCATGTTGACAAACAGGTTGTTGAAGGCCTTGGGGTGACGGCGCATGGCATCCGCCAGGGTCGCGCCTGCCTCGACGTCCTCCCGGATCTGCTGGAGGATGTTCCTGAACAGAGGTTTCTCCTGTTGTTCCGCAAGCAGTTCCAGACACTGGATCAGCGGCAGGCCGGCGTCCAGCATCACCGAAAACTGCTTGGTGAACAGCGCCAGATCCTTGGCGCTGATTCGCCCCTGAACGGTCGCCTGTTTGGCCCCTTCCACCTTCTCCTCGATCCGGACCGGCAGAACTTTTTCGCTGCGCAGAAGGTTGGCCAGTGCCTGTTTGGACGCGGCCAGGCGTTCGCCGGTGACCATGGCTCCTCCCTCATACCGGCGTCCGGTGAACTCATATACGGGCATCGTTTCCTCCGCTGGTTTAACCCGCCTTCACCATCCCCTGCAGCCGGCCGGAACGCTCGAGCATTTTCTGCAGTTCCTCGACATTGGAGGACTGGGACAGGCAGGTGTCGTAAGTGATCTGTCGTTCGATGAACAGCCGGGCCAGGCTCTGGTTCATGGTGTGCATTCCATAACGGCCCTGGCCGGCCTGCATCATGGAGTAGATCTGATGGACCTTGTTTTCACGAATCAGATTGCAGATTCCGGGCGTCGGGATCAGCACCTCCGTCGCCACCACCCGACCGTTGCCGTCGGCTCGCGGCAGCAGAGCCTGGCAGACGATCCCTTCCAGAACCAGCGAGAGCTGGGCCCGGATCTGCTGCTGCTGGTGGGGCGGGAAGGAGTCGACAATCCGGTTGATGGTGGAGTAGGCCGAGTTGGTATGCAGGGTGGCGAAGGTCAGGTGTCCGGTCTCCGCAATCCGCAGGGCCGACTCGATGGTCTCCAGATCCCGCATCTCTCCGATCAGCACCACGTCCGGGTCCTCGCGCAGCACCACCCGCAGCGCGGCCGCAAACGACCTGGTGTCGGTGCCCACTTCCCGCTGGTTGATCAGACACGACTTGTGGCGGTGAAGGAACTCAATGGGGTCCTCCACGGTCACGATGTGTCCGTTGCGCTCCCGGTTGATTTTGTCAATCATGGCGGCCAGGGTCGTGGACTTACCGCTGCCGGTGGGACCGGTGACCAGGACCAGGCCTCGCGGCTTCTCGGTAAGGGTCTCCAGGATCGGCGGCAGATTGAGAGCCTCGAACGACTTGATCTCGAATGGAATCAGCCGGAACACCCCGCCCACTGCATTGCGCTGGGTGAAGATGTTGGCGCGGAACCGCGCCAGGTCCTTGATACCGAAACTGAAGTCGATTTCCAGAGTTTCCTCGAATCGGTACTTCTGCTTGTCGGTCATCACGCTGTAGAGCAGGCGCTTGGTATCGTCCGCACCGAGGACCGGCAGGTCCAGGGGCAAAAGCCGGCCGTGAATGCGGATCCGGGGTGGAGAACCCGACGTGATATGGAGATCGCTGCCCCCAAGGTCGACAACCTTGCCCAGCAGTTCAGTCATGGATAGGGATGTCGTTGACATGTTCGCCATATCCTAGAATCGGCAACACCGCCCAGAGGGTTATGGTGATCACACAACCGGCCGTGGTTGCCTCCTCCCCCTTAATAAACGCACGAGCTGGAAAAGTTGACGGGGTTGGGGGGCGAACGTCCCCGCCAGCTACCCCTGACGGGGCTGAAAGGTAGTAGCAACCCCGCTGGTTGTGTCGAACACGCTGCCGCCGTTTTCGGATTGCCTGTCGGGTTGTCGGTGGAACTTCCGGATCGGCGGACCTGGCCTGAGTGGAGTCGAACCTGCGCTAACCAACCAGGGCTGTCTCGCGGGCGACTTCGTCGACGGTGGTAATGCCCTTGGCCACTTTCATCAACCCGACCTCCCGCAGGGTCAGCATTCCCTCCCGGCGGGCCGCTCGGCGGATCTCGAGAGGACTGGCCTGATTCAGAATCAGGTCCTGGATGTTGGGTGTGATCTCCATGACCTCGAACAACCCCGTCCGCCCCTTGTACCCGCTCTGGTTGCAGGCCGGGCAGCCGGCACCGCGCCAGGTCCGGATCCGTTTCGCATCGGCCTCCGGAACCCCCAACCCGACCAGTGCCTCCACCGGGGTGCCCGCTTCCTCCTTGCAGTTGGGACAGATGACGCGGACCAGCCGCTGGGCACAGATCAGGTTGACCGAGCTGGAGACCAGAAACGGTTCCACTCCCATGTTGAGCAGCCGGGTGATGGTCGAGGGAGCGTCGTTGGTGTGGAGGGTGCTCAGGACCAGGTGGCCCGTCAGGGCGGCCTTGACCGCGATCTCGGCGGTCTCCAGGTCACGGATCTCGCCCACCATGATGATGTTGGGGTCCTGGCGCAGGAACGCCCTGAGCACCTCGGCGAAAGTCCGGCCGATCTGTTCGTTGATCTGGACCTGGTTGATCCCGGGGAAGTTGAACTCGACCGGATCCTCGGCGGACATGATGTTGACTCCGTCTGTGTTGAGGCGGTTCAGGCAGGTGTAGAGAGTGCTGGTCTTGCCGCTCCCCGTCGGGCCGGTAACCAGGAACATCCCGTAGGGTTTGCTGATGGCGTTGCGAAGCTGAGCCAGTCCCTTGCCTTCGAACCCCAGAGCCTCCAGATCCGAGGGCAACTTGTCCGGGTCCAGCAACCGCAGGACCACCTTTTCGCCAAACAGCGTCGGCAACGTCGATACCCGGAAATCGATCCGCTTCTTCTTGCCGGTCTGGCTGATGTGAATCCGAATCCGCCCGTCCTGGGGCAGCCGGCGCTCGCTGATGTCCAGGCTGGCCATGATCTTGATGCGGGAGACGATGGCGTCCCGCAGGCGGGTCGGCGGCCGCATCATGGTGAACAACACGCCGTCGATCCGGAAACGGATCCGGAACTCCCCTTCATAGGGCTCCATGTGGATATCGCTGGCCCCGCGGCGCAAGGCGTCTGCCAGCACGATGTTCACCAGCTTGATGATGGGCGCCTCCGAACTGGATTTCTCCAGCTCGGCGATGTCCACCTTCTGCTTGTCGGAAAGGTCGAGCTCGTATTCCTCTCCTTCCGAGACCAGCTCGTCATAGACGCGCTGCAACTCGATGGAGTGCTTGTCACCGAAATACTGTTCGATGGCCTGTCGGACCGCTCCTTCGGGAGCCACCAGCGGCTCCACCCGGAAGCCGGTCATGAACTTGATCTCGTCCAGCACCATGACGTCCGTGGGATCGGCGACGGCGACGGTCAACGTGTTTCCCACTTTGCGCAAGGGAAACACCTGGTACCGGATCGCAGTTTCCATGGGGATCAGGTTCAGGCACTGGGGGTCGATCTCGGTGGTGGCGAGGTCGACGGCAGGCATCCCATACTGCTCGCTCAACACCGTAGCCACGATCTGGTCGGTAGTATGGCCGAGCTTGATGAGGGCCGAGCCCAGACGGCCCCCATGTTCGCGCTGGTAGCGGATCCCTTCCCGGAGCTGCTCGATGGTGATGTGGCCCTTCTTGACCAGCAGGTCGCCTAGACGAACAGACATAAGTCGAGTCCTACCGACACGAACAGCACAATGCTCACCACCCCGTTGACGGAAAAGAAAGCGGCATTGACCCGGCGGAGATCGTCCGGCCGGACCAGTCGATGTTCGTAAAATAACGCTCCTGCCACCAGCGCCAGGCCCAGCCAGCTCGGCCAACTGAGTCCGAAGAGAAAAAAGGCCCAAGCCAGCAGCAGGATCATGACCAGGTGCAACGCGGCCGCCACATTCAAAGCCCGGCCAATACCCAATCGGCGGGGCAGCGAGTGAAGTTTAGTGCGTTCATCGAAGGCTACATCCTGGCAAGAGTAGATGATATCGAAGCCCGCCACCCAACAAGTCACGGCACCAGTCAGGAGCACTGCCGCCGGTTCCAGAGTCCCACTGACCGCCACCCATCCTCCTGCCGGAGCGATCCCGAGGGACAGGCCAAGGATCACATGCGACCACGAAGTGAAACGCTTGGTGAAGCTGTAGCCCAGCACCACGACCAGGGCCGGTCCTGCCAGCGCCAACGCCAGCGGGTTAAGCATCCAGGCGGCCAGAAACAGAAGAGCCGCCCCCGCGGCCGTGAAGCCGGCCACAAACCCCGGTGTGAGCAGCCCGAGAGGCAACGCGCGGTCCTGCGTACGGGGATTGAGCGCATCGTAACGGCGGTCCACCAGCCGATTGAAGGCCATGGCGGCGCTCCGGGCTCCTACCATCGCCACCAGGATCCACCACGAGGTGCTCCACCCAGGCCAACCACTGGCAGCAACGAATGCCCCCAAGTAGGCGAAAGGGAGCGCGAAGACCGTGTGCTCGACCTTGATCATCTCAAGCACAATCAATACCTTACGGCCCAGGTCCAAGCTCATCGGCCGGCTGGATTATAGCACGCCTGCGGTCCTCGCCCGGTGCGGATGGAGGGACTGACTCGGAACACTCGGATCGCGCGGATCACGTGGATCACGCGGCTCACTCGGATCCCGCGGATGACCCGTCCCCTCCCGGTGCGGACCGAAGGGTCACGCCCCCGGCACCGAATCGCCCGCCGACGTGTACTGAGACTTGAATTTCGTTATGCTCTTGCCCTGTATGGCCGAACTCCATCCCATCCAACTCGAAATCTATCGGCATCTTTTCGCCTCGGTCGCCGAGGATATGGGCACCGTCCTCAAGCGGACGGCATATTCCCCCAACATCAAGGAGCGGCGGGACTATTCCTGCGCCGTCTTTGACAGTGGGGGGGGTGTCGTGGCCATGGGTGACCACATGCCGGTTCATCTGGGCTCGTTGCCGATGTCGGTCCAGGCCGCAATCCGTCAGTTCACTCCATCCCCCGGCGACGTCGTGATCCTCAACGATCCTTTTTCCGGTGGGACCCACCTGCCCGATATCACACTCATCGCACCGGTTTTCTCGCCCTCCTTCCGGCCCGGGGAAGTGCTGTTCTTTGTCGCTGCGAGGGCCCATCATTCCGACGTCGGGGGCATGTCGCCCGGTTCCATGCCGCTCAGCGAAGAGATTTTTCAGGAGGGCGTCCGCATCCCTCCTCTCAAGCTGTATTCCGCTGGCAAGCTCGACCGGAGTCTGTTGCGGTTTCTCCTCTATAATGTCCGGACACCGCTGGAACGGGAGGGGGACCTGGCGGCCCAGGTCGGCGCACTGAAGGTCGGGGAGAAGCGCCTGCTGGAGCTGATTGACCGCAAGGGCGGAGAAGAGGTCCTGATGTATGTCCAGGGCCTCCATGACTATGCGGAAAACACCATGCGCCAGGTCATCCGCCAGATTCCGGACGGGACCTACCGCGCGGAAGACTATCTGGACGATGACGGCATCGAGATCTCTGACAAGAACAACGGCGTGCGCATCCGTGTCGCCGTCGAAGTTGCGGGTGACCGGATGCGGGTGGACTTCTCCGGTTCCGATGCCCAGACCCGGGGCTGTGTCAATGCAGTACTGGCGATCACTGTCTCGGCGGTCCACTATGTGCTCCGTTGTCTGGCGCCCGAGGAGATTCCGCTCAGTGCAGGGCTGGTCCGCGCGGTGGAAGTGACGGCCCCTGAGGGATCGGTGGTCAACGCGGTGTTTCCCGCGGCGACGGCGGGCGGCAACGTGGAAACATCCCAGCGCATCGTGGATGTGCTGTTGCGGGCGTTGGCGGCAGCACTGCCCGGCCGGATTCCCGCTGCCAGTGCCGGGACCATGAACAATGTGTCGATTGGCGGGATCCACCCCGCCACCGGACAGCCGTTCAGTTACTACGAGACCATCGGTGGCGGAATGGGAGGGGGACCCAGCCGGCCGGGAGACAGTGGAATCCACACCCATATGACCAACTCCCTCAACACTCCCATCGAGGCACTGGAGCGTTATTTCCCGATCCGGGTTCGCGAGTACCGCATCCGTCGGCGGTCGGGAGGCCGCGGGAAACATCCTGGAGGGGACGGTATTGTCAGAACTCTGGAAGTGACAACCGACGCTCACCTCACCATGCTCTCGGAACGGCGGCGCCACTCGCCTTACGGTCTGGCCGGGGGCGGTCCCGGCCGAAAAGGCGTAAACACGCTGGAGCTTGCCGGCGGCCAGAAGAAGCGCCAGCGCGGCAAGTTTGCCGCGGCGCTGGCTGCGGGGGACATGGTGACCATCGAGACGCCCGGTGGGGGCGGCTGGGGGAGGGGGCGGTAGGGCGCCGCCCGGCAGCATGCCCAGTCAGGAGCTCAAGTTCCGGTTGGAATGGGTACGGTTGCGTGAAGTCCGCGTGCCCTTTCTCCGGTTCTTCGAAACCAGCTTCGGCCGGACGTGGGAGAAGGAAGCGGTCCTGATCGAGGCCTCCGCCGAAGGTGTTTCGGGCTGGGGAGAGTGCGTGGCTGCCGAGGGCCCTTTCTTCAGTTATGAAGACAAGGAAACCGCCTGGCATGTATTGACCCGCTTTCTGATCCCCCAGCTCGCCGCCGGCGGCCCCCTGAACGCAGCCGAGGTCCCGGTTCGCCTGCAGCGGGTGCGCGGCCATCCCATGGCCAAGGCCGCCCTCGAATGCGCCGTCTGGGACCTGGAGGCTCGGTTGCGGGGAGTTCCTCTCTGGAGCCTGTATGGCGGCAGTCGGCGAAGGATTCCCTGCGGAGTCTCCATCGGCATCCAGGACGACCCCGCCATGCTGCTGGAAAGGATCGAAGCTGAGCTCGCAGCCGGCTATCAGCGGATCAAGATCAAGATTCGTCCGGGCTGGGATGTGGAAATCGTTGACCGGGTCCGCCACCGATTTCCCGACGTTCCGTTGATGGTCGACGCCAATGCGGCTTACTCCCTCCAGGCCTTGCCGCGGTTGAAGGAACTCGACCGCTATCACCTGATGATGATTGAGCAGCCCCTGGCTTACGACGACCTGTTGCAGCACGCACGACTCCAGCGAGAATTGGCCACGCCCATCTGCCTGGACGAATCGATCCGCCACCGCGAGGACCTGGAACTGGCGCTGGAGCTGGGAGCCTGTCGGATCCTGAATCTGAAGCCCGGCCGGGTCGGAGGACCGACCGAAACCTTCCGCCTGCATGACCTTGCCCGGGAAACGGGAATCGGCCTCTGGTGCGGTGGGATGCTGGAGACCGGTATCGGCCGGGCCCACAACGTGGCGCTTTCCACACTCGAGCATTTCCGGCTCCCCGGCGACGTCTCGGCCAGCAGCCGCTATTTTGAGCGCGATACGATCGTGCCCGCCGTGGAGGTCAGGGACGGGTGGATCGAGCCCCCCGACTCGCCCGGGCTGGGTTACGAGCCGGACCGGGACTGGATCGACCACATCACAGTCCGGACCGACTGCCTGAATCGAGAAGGGGTGAAGATATGACTCCGGCTGAAGTGCTCAAGGTCTGCCGCGAGGAGCGGGTCCGTTTCATGCGCCTCCAGTTCATGGACATCCTGGGCATTACCAAGAACGTCGAGGTGCCGGAAAGCCAGTTCGAAGCCGCGCTCGATGGGAGCATCCTGTTCGATGGTTCCGCCATCGAAGGGTTCGCCCGGATCGAGGAAGCGGACATGCTGTTGGCTCCGGATCCCGACACGTTCCGGGTGTTGCCCTTCGAACAGACCGAGCGTGGGCGGGTGGCGCGCATGATCTGCGACGTGCGTGGGCCGCATGGGGAAGAGTTTCCGGGTTGCCCGAGGACCCGGCTGAAAACCGTGCTGGCGGAGGCGAGGCAGCTCGGCTTCGGCATGTCTGCAGGCCTGGAGGCGGAGTTCTTTCTGTTCCTGCAGGATCCGGCCACCGGTCCGCGACCGGAGACCCACGACTCGGCCGGCTACTTCGATCTGGCTCCGGTGGACCGCGGCGAAGAAGCCCGCCGGGACATGGTCAACGTTCTCGAAGCGATGGGCCTGGAAGTGGAGGGTGCCCATCACGAGGTGGCGCCGGGCCAGCATGAGATCGATTTCCGGGCCGGCGACGCGTTGACCACCGCCGACAACATGGCCACGTTCAAGGTTGTGGTGCGGCGGGTAGCCGAGACTCACGGCCTTCATGCCACCTTCATGCCCAAGCCGGTGTATGGCCTGGCGGGGTCGGGAATGCACACTCACCAGTACCTGGTGAAAGGAGGCCGGAACGCCTTCTACGATCCTACAGGGGAAAACCAGCTCAGCATCGTGGCCCGCCAGTACATCGCAGGACTGCTCAAGCATGCACCCGGCTTCTGCGCGGTGACCAATCCGCTGGTGAATTCCTATAAGCGGCTCGTGCCGGGTTTTGAGGCTCCAACCAGCATCGCCTGGTCGGATCAGAATCGGAGTCCGCTGATCCGGGTACCGGCGCGCCGTGAAGAAGAAACCCGCTGTGAGTTGCGGATGCCGGACCCGAGCTGCAATCCCTATCTGGCTTTGGCGGTGATGCTGAAGTCCGGACTGGACGGCATCATCAACAATCTGGAACCTCCCCCGCCGGTCTCCAAGAACGTCTACACCATGAGCGTACGGGAGCGCCGGCGCCACCGCATCGCGGATCTGCCGTCCAACCTGAATGACGCGTTGAATCAGTTGAAACGGGATCGAGTCGTCCAGGATGCGCTGGGAACTCACATCTACCGCCACTTCCTGAGTTCGAAGCGCCAGGAATGGAACGCCTTCAGCCAGCAGATCCATCCGTGGGAACTGGACGCCTATCTGGGCAAATATTGAGACTTTTGCGGCATCGCGGCAGGCGGAGGTCGGACCTCATCCCCGGGGCGGGTCGCCTGGGCCGTCTCCAGCCTCCACCCCCCAGAGTGCCCCATCTGACTGGGTGTGCATCCTACTGCTCCGGTTCGATGACCTGCAGCACCTGGTTGGCCGCCACGTCATGGAGTGTCTGAACCTTGCCGGAGGGCCAGAGGATTTGCAGCTCTTCCACCCGGTCGTGTTTCCCCAGCCCGAAATGGACCTTGCGGTCGGATGCACAGCCGTACCCCACAGCCGTGTTGACGTGGTTGTACTGGTAACCGGATGCGGTCTTGATTCGGATTCGGGTACCCGTCGCATCCCGGCTGCTGCGGGTCCCCCTCACCTCCACCAGCAGCCAGCGGTTTTCGGGGCTGGAGACGTTGCGCCAGATCTCGGTGGGCCCGTTCAATGCGGTGACGACCGCATCGATTCGGCCGTCGCCGTCCAGATCGCCAAAGGCAGCCCCCCGGTGAACCGCACGAGTCCGGGTGAAGTCCTCCCCGGCCAGCGGGGCCGCGTCCTCGAATTTACCGTTCCTGAGGTTTACGAAAAGCGTGTTGGGTTGTGGGACCCGGTCCTTGAAGGCTCCCCGCGGATCCATGACGTCTCCGCTTGCCACGAAAAGGTCTTTCCAGCCGTCATTGTTGAAGTCGAAGATTCCGTTGCTCCACCCCGTCTTGTCCCGGGTCATGACGGCCAGACGACTGGGGGCGGTCATCTCGTCGAAGATGTTGTTGCCGGTGTTGACGTAAAAGGGCATCGCCTCGTTCGTCATGGCTGCCACGAAGAGGTCGACCAGTCCGTCGTTGTTTACATCCTTGGCGTCCACCCCCATCCCCGAAACGGCAGCGCCGGAATAGGTGTAGGCGGTTCCGCTTTCAAAAGCGATTTCCACAAAGGTCCCATTTCCCTGGTTCCGGAACAGGAAAGCCGGTACCGTGTCGTTGGCCACATAGACGTCGAGCCACCCGTCCTGGTCGAAGTCGGCGATTCCGAGGCCCATGCCTTTGCCGATATGAGCACGGATTCCGGACTTCACGGAGACATCCGTGAAGGTTCCGTCGCCGTTGTTCCGGAACAAGGAATTGGGGAGGCCGTCATAGTGCTGGGGGTGGCAGTAGTCGGGGGAGTTGCTGGGGCCGCAGACCGGTTCTGTCACTGGGTCCCACACGCAGTAATTGGAGACGAAGAGGTCAGGCAGGCCGTCCCGGTCATAGTCGAAGAAGGCGGCCGCCACGGCCCATAGCGTCCCATATTTCGGGTCGGGTTCAGCGAGCCCTGCCGCACGGGTGACGTCTTCGAACCGCCCGTTTCCCAGATTCCGGTACAGGATGTTGCTCCGGAGACCCGCGACGAAGAGATCCTGGTCTCCGTCATTGTCGTAGTCCCCTACGGCGCAGCCCAGAGTGTAGCCGTAGCCCTCTACTCCCGCCTCGTCAGTCACATCCACGAAGGTCCCGTCGCCATTTCCACGATAAAGGCGGTTGCGGTGACGGTCCAGGACCTTCTCCAGACCGGGCATGGTGGCTCCGCTGACCAGGTAAAGGTCCAGGTGGCCGTCGTTGTTGTAATCGAAGACCGCGATTCCGGAAATCATGGTCTCCGGCTGGTGACGCTTGTCGGTGCGGCTCGGTTCGATCTCAAAGTCGACCCCTGTGTTTCGCAGCAGCTCGAACCGGATCGGTTCGAATGCAGGGAGGTCGTTACTGGCGGCGGATGCGGCCGCCGGCAAGGCGGCGGCCAGCGCTGTCAGACCGCAGAAGCGGCGCAGACCGGAAAAATGATCAAGACTCCAGCCGTTCATCGTTTTACAGGTCAAGTCTGAGCCCGCAGGCTCACCACTTACCGTGCCTCCTCCACGATCCGGATCACCCGATCCGCCTTCTGGTTCCTGAGGGTCTGGACCGCACCGCTGGGCCAGATGACCTCGATTTCCGAGACGCGGGTCTCTGTCCCCAGTCCAAAATGAACCTTGCGGTCCGAGGTGGACATGAAGCCCACGCTGGTGGAGACATGGCTGTACAGGACACGGCCCGATCCGAGGGTCAGCTTGATTCGGGCTCCCACCGCGTCCCGACTGCTCTTGCGGCCTTCCAGATCGAGCATCAGCCAATGGTTGCCGTTGTCGGCGGAACTGAGGAGGATTCTCGGCCGGGCATTCAGGGAGGTCACCACGATGTCCAGGAAACCGTCTTCATTGAGGTCGCCGAACGCGGAGCCGCGCTGGAATCCCTTGAAAAGGAAGTCCTCCCCGAGACTTTGGGATACGTCTTCGAAGGTCCTGCCGTCGATGTTCCGCAGCATGGTGTCGTGCTGGGCAGCGTTGGCGCCCAGATAGTCGACGTCGCCATTGGCCGAGTAGATGTCCTTCCAGCCGTCGTTGTCGAAATCGATGAAGCCATTACTCCAGCCGGAGAAGCGGCGGCTGAGCATCGCCACGTTAGAGGACGGGCTCACATAGTCGAAGTACTGCCCTGACTGATTGAGAAACAATGCGTGGATCTGGTTCTGGAGGTTGTTGTAGAAGACGTCCGCCCAGCCATCGTTATTGAAGTCCTTGACGTCGCACCCCATGCCCGAGACCCTCGCCGCCTCGGTGTTGTAGGCGATGCCATAGAACAGCGAGACTTCGTCGAACGTCCCGTCGCCCTGATTCAGGTACAGGAAATTTTGGACGGTGTCGTTGGCCACGAAAACGTCCAGGAACCCGTTGTGATCGAAGTCCGCGATGCCCACCCCCATCCCTTTGCCCAGGGCCTTCGCAAAACCGGATTCCTCGGTGACGTCCTTAAACTTGCCCTGTCCCAGGTTCTTGTACAGGGTGTGGGGCACGCTGACCACGGTTTGCGGGTTGCAGTAGAACTCGGTCCCGTCGGCCATGAAGCAGGGTTTGTCAGTGAGCGGGTTCCAGTAGGTATACTGCGACACGACCAGGTCGGGCAGTCCGTCCCGGTTGTAATCGAACCAGGCGGCCACCACGCTGAGCAGATCCTTGGGCTTGGTGTCGAGGCCGGAACCTGCGGTCACGTCGGTAAAGGTGCCGTCTCCGTTGTTGCGGTACAGGACATTGGGGCCGGCGTTGCAGATGAACAGGTCGGTGTCGCCGTCGTTGTCATAATCTCCCGCGGCGACGCCGAAACTGAAGTCCATGTGCGCGCCTTCAACTCCGGCCCGGGCGGTTACGTCCTCGAAACGTCCGTTGCCCCGGTTGCGGAGCAGGCAGTTGTAGAACGACGGATCAACCTTCTTCAGTTCGGGCAGCTTGGCCCCGTTGGTGAAGAAGATGTCGAGGCGGCCATCCCGGTCATAGTCGAAAATCGCGACGCCGCCGCACATGGGCTGCGGAAAGTACTTCCGGCCGGTGAAGTCGTTGTTGGACACGTACCGGAATTCCGAACGGGGCGCCATATCCACATAACGGATGCCGGCGGGTTGATCGTTGGCGAGGTTGGCGAGCCGAGCGCCCGCCGCGGTGGCCGGCAGTGGGCAGACCGCCGCCATGGCCAGGAGGAAGCCAGGGCTGCACAATCGTACCTGTGATCCCATCCTCTGCATGGTGTTCCGCCGCCGCCACTACCGGGCCGCCAATGGTCGGCCATGGCTCACCGTTGGTTGCCAAACCCGAACCGTGCGCGCGCCTGCCCAACAGGTTAACAGAAAACCCTCGCAGTTCGATGGTTTGCCGCCGCGAACAGGGCTGTGCTAAGTTGCCCTCATGGGCCTCGGGCGGTCACTGCGGACGGTCTGCCTGGCCGTTGCCCTGTTCCACTGGCCTCCCGCTGACGCACAAACCGGCTCTGCCAGACTCCTGGAAGAGGCGGTGGAACTTCAGAAGGCTGGCGATTACCAGGGAGCCATCGCCCGTTACCAGGAATTCCTGAAACAGCATCCGGGCATCGCGGATGTCCATTCGAATCTGGGTGCCGCCTACGCTGCCGTCGGGGACATGGAGAAAGCGATCTCGGAGTACCGGGCCGCCCTGGAATTGGGCAACAGCAGCGACGCGGTTGCCGTGCGCTACAACCTCGCCCTGGCCTTCTACAAGTCGGCGCGTCATGACGAGGCTCTGCGTGAACTGGGACGCGTGCTGGAGGAGCGCCCGGAACACTTTGGGGCGGCACTGCTGCTGGCGGATCTCCATCTGCGCCGCGGGGAATATGAGTCAGTGATCGCCCTGCTCCGGCCGTTCGAAGCGGAACACGGGGAGGATCGGGGTTTGATTTACCTGTTGGGGGCAGCCCTGATCCGGGCGGGCCGAATGAACGAGGGCGAACTGCTGATCGACCGCATCCTGCGCAACGGAGACTCGGCGGAGGCCCAGCTCATGTTGGGGACAGCGCACCTGATGGTCCGGGATGTCCCTGGAGCGCTGGAGGCGTTCCGGAACGCAGTCCGCATCAACCCCGCGTTGCCCTCCGCCAACGCCTATCTGGGCAAGGCGTTGCGGGAAACGGGACAGGTGGATGAGGCACAGGTCTGTTTCTTGAGGGAGCTGGAGATCAACCCCCTGGATTTCGACGCCAACCTCTTTGTCGGTGTCCACAAATTCCGCCGGGAACAGAAATATGACGAGGCGCTGGAACACTTCCGTAGAGCCTTGGGAGTGCGTCCGGGGGCTCTGGAAGTGCGCTTCCAGATCGCACTCGTTTACCTGCTGCAGAAGCGGACTGATGAAGCTCTGAAGCTGGTTGAAGAGGTGGTCAGGGAGGCTCCAGAATTCGTGGAGGGACATGTTACTCTGACGCAGCTCTACTACCGGCTCGGCCGCCGGGAGGAGGCGGAACGTCACCGTCGCATCGTCGAGGAACTGAGAGCCCGAAAAGACCGTGAAACCGTGAAACAGATGCCCCAGTGAAGTTCGATTTGTCGCATCGGTCCCATCCCTTCCATCCGTCCCATTTGCTCATCCGACCCCTATGCTCAACCTAGGCCTCATTGGCACCGGCAACATCAGCCGCACCCATGCCCGGGCCGCCGCCGAAGTCGAAGGACTGCGCCTGTCGGCGGTCTGCGGTCTTGACCGAAGGAAAGCGGAAGCTCTTGCCTCCGAGTTCGGGGCCCTGGCTTTCACCGACCTGGAACGGTTCCTGGCCCATCGCCCCCTGGATGTGGTGGCCATCGGCACCCCTTCCGGCGTGCATGCCGACGTCGGAATCGCCGCCGCGCGGTGTGGTCTCCATGTCCTGACAGAGAAACCTGTCGACATTTCCCTCGAACGGGCCGACTCCCTGATCCGCGCGTGCGATGAAGCCGGGGTCAAGTTGGGAGTGTTTTTCCAGGATCGGGTGGCCCCCGACCACCTCAGGCTCAAGCGCATGCTGGAGAAGGGGGTTGTGGGCCGGCCCCTGTTCGTATCGGCGCATGTGCGCTGGTACCGGCCGCCCGAGTATTACAGGGACTCGAACTGGCGTGGAACTTGGGCGCTGGACGGCGGCGGAGCCGTAATGAATCAGGGCATTCACACCGTGGACCTGGTTCAGTGGCTGGTCGGTCCGGTCCGCCGGGTTTATGCCAAAACCGCGACCCTTCTCCACCGGATCGAAACTGAAGACGCCTGCGCCGCGGTGTTCGAGTTTGCAAACGGCGCACTCGGCTGCTTTGAAGCGACCACGCTGTCCTTTCCAGGTCAACCTCGCCGCGTGGTCCTCACCGGTACGGCCGGTACCGTGACCATCGAGCATAACCGGCTGGTGTCGGTCCAGCTCCAGGGTCTGACGGAGACGGCGGAGACTCCGGCCGAGCGGACCTTGAGCGAATCCACGCCGGTGGTGTCCGATGTGGCCGGGCACCGCGCCATTCTCGAGGATTTTGTAAAGGCAATCGAGGAAGGACGAGAGCCGGTCTGTCCGGGGCGGGAGGGGCGGCGCAGCCTTGAGCTGGTCCTGGCGATGTACGAGTCCTCCCGACGCGGCCTGCCGCTGGAGGTGGGGGCGGCGTCCTGATGAGAGCTGGGACTGGGTTCATCCCTCTGCCGGGCACGCGTGTCCCTCAGTCGCGCCGGATCCCCAGCTTGTCCAGCAGTTCATAAAGCGTGGGCCGGCTGATGCCCAGCTCGTCGGCAGCCCGTGACATGTTCCCGCGGTTCCGGCTCAACGCCGCCTCCACCAGGTCTCGCTCCAAGGTCTCTCGGGCCTCCCGCAACGTCATCGCCGTATAACGGGCATAAGACCGGTCCAAACCCAAGTCGGCCAGCGTGATCCGGCTCCCATCCGTCATGATGACCGCCCGCCGGATCCGGTTTTCCAGTTCCCGGACATTGCCCGGCCACGAATACTCCTTCAGGGCGCGCATGGCGTCAGGGGCGAAGCCCTTGACCCGCCGCCCACTTTCGTCGGCATACCGCTGGAGGAAGGCCTGAGCCAGCAAGGGAACGTCCTCGCCACGGTCCCGCAGCGGCGGCAGTTTCACCACCACCACGGCCAGACGGTAGTAAAGGTCCTCACGGAAAGTCCCGTTGCGCAGGGCCTCCTCCAGGTCGGCATTGGTTGCGGCCACGATCCGCGCGTTCACGTTGATGAGCTGCCGGCCCCCGACTCGCTGGATCTGCCCGTCCTGGAGGAAACGCAGCAGCTTGACCTGAAGCGCCAGCGACAGCTCTCCGATCTCGTCCAGGAAGAGGGTTCCCCCGTGAGCCGTTTCAAGCTGACCCGGACGCTGGCTATGAGCCCCGGTAAAAGCGCCCTTCTCGTGGCCGAACAGCTCGCTTTCCAGCAGGTTTTCCGGGATGGCACCGCAGTTGATGGGGACGAAGGGACCATCAGCTCTGGCTGACAGGTCGTGGATTGCCCGGGCGGTCAGCTCCTTGCCGGTACCGCTTTCGCCGGTCACCAGGACCGGCGCATCGCTGCGGGCCACCTTGCGGACCATGGTGAAGACCTCTAGCATCTGCGGGCTGGTACCGAGCATTCCCGCGAAATCCTGGTGCAGGATGGCGGACCGCAACGACCGGTTCTCCTGCTCGAGCTGGTAAAGCTGGCGAGCCCGGGCCAGCACGATCTTCAGCACCTCGGTCTCGATGGGTTTGGAGAAAAAGTCCACTGCTCCGCGTGCCACAGCCAGCAGAGCATTGCTCCGGTCGCCCTGTCCCGTCACCACCACGACTCGCGCCAGAGGGTCAATCTGGAGAATCTCCTCCAGGGCCGCAAACCCTTCCTGCACCCCGGCCGGATGCGGCGGGAGGCCGAGGTCCAGGCATACCAGCGGGATCTGTTCGCGGCTCAGAAGCTCCGTCGCCGAGGGTCGGTCCTGCGCCTGGAAGACCTCGTAGTCTTCAAGCAAGGCCCACTTCATCTGGGCCCGGATGTTCTCATCGTCGTCCACGATCAGAAGCTTGGGCTTGGGATCGCTCATCCTCTCGGTTCATTCTATCGGACAGGGGCGGCTTCCGCTTCAACCGTTTCCGCCGGAAGGATCCGACCGCCTCACGGCCTCCGGCGGCGACGGGGAAACCGCCGGAAAGGCGTTTCCGCCACGGACTTTCGGACCCGAGGGCCCATTCCGCCGTCGTTGCCACGGCCGGGGGCGGAGATTAGTATGTTGCGGACCGTCGGCCCGACCCCCCGGGGTGGATCACCCGGTCGGGAGCCCGGCCCTGCGGAACTGGTCGAAGGACGACGTCATGGAGAGGCGAGATGCAAGACCTGGGCCTGACTTGGCTGGACGTGGCAATGTTTGTGGCCTTCTTCAGCGTCGTCGTCGGCGTAAGCATGTACAAGAGCCGGCGCGAGGAGACCAGTGAGGACTTTTTTCTTGCCGGCCGCGGACTGACGTGGCCCCTGATCGGCCTCTCCCTGATCGCCGCCAACATCTCAACCGAGCAGTTTGTGGGCATGGCGGGCCAGGGTGCCGGGATCGCCGGTCTGGCCATCGCCAGCTATGAGTGGCTGGCTGCCATCACCCTGGTCTTCGTCGCCCTGTTCTTTCTCCCGAAGTTCCTTCGGATCGGAGTCTTCACCATCCCCGAATACCTCGAATACCGGTACAACCCGGCCTCCCGGGCGATCATGGCTTTCTACACCATGGTCATCTATGTAGGGGTGACCATCGCCGCCGTGATCTACTCCGGGGGCCTGACTTTGCAGACCATCTTCGGTGACCTTGACAATCCCTCACACTTGACGGCCGGCATCTGGGTTATTGGCGCCATTGCCGCCGCCTACACGGTTTGGGGCGGCTTGAAGGCGGTCGCCTGGGCGGATCTTTTCCAGGGATCGGCCCTGATCATCGGCGGCGCGGTGACCCTGGTGGTGGGGTTAAAAGCGGTCGGCGGGATCGGCCCGTTCATGGAGGCCAACGCGGATAAGCTCCACATGATCCTCCCTTCGACTCACGAGGTCCTGCCCTGGACCGCGCTGGTGATCGGACTTCACATCCCCAACTTTTACTACTGGGGCCTGAATCAATACATTACCCAAAGGACGCTGGCTGCCCAGTCATTGCGGCAAGGTCAGCTTGGCATCATCTTTGCCGCCTTTCTCAAACTGACGATCCCTTTCGTCATCGTCATCCCCGGCATCATCGCCTACCAGTTGTATGCAGACCAGATGACCGGCCAGAGCGGTACCGACGCAGCTTACCCCCTGTTGATCCGGAACCTGGTGGGCCCCGGCGCCCGAGCTTTCATCTTCGCCGCCATCAGCGGTGCGGTGATCAGTTCGTTGGCTTCCATGCTCAACTCCGCCTCGACCATTTTCACGATGGACCTCTACCGCCGGCACATCCGGCGGGATGCGTCCCAGCGGTCGCTGGTGTGGACCGGACGGATCAGCACCGCCGTTTTCGTTCTGGCCGGGTGCATGATTGCGCCGGTTCTCGGCGACCCGCGATTCATGGGAATCTTTACCTATATTCAGGAATTCCAGGGCTACATCTCCCCGGGCATTCTGGCGGTCTTCGTCTTCGGCATGATTGTGAAGAAGGCTCCGCCAATGGCCGGGGTGGCGGGTCTGCTCCTGACGGTGCCCATTTACGGCTTCCTGCAGTGGCAGTTCGGCCAGATCGCATTTCTGAACCGAATGGCAATCACCTTCGGGTTGATCCTTGTAGTGCTGGCAATCCTGACCGCGATGCGGCCGCTCCCCGAACCCAGAACCCTCCCCGAACGACAGGAGTTCGACTTGCGGCCGACTCCTGCAGTCAAGTGGCTTGGTTCGGCGGTCATTCTGGTCACTCTGACCCTCTATGCGATCTTCTGGTGATCCGGGTTCATGCAGGAGCCCCTCCACCGACTTGACACGGGTGCCGGATGAGGCAAGTTGCTCTGGTAAGATATCCGGGCTGCTGAAGTTGTAATGCGGCTGGTTGAATGACGAGAATGGGTTTGTCACCGGGGAACGGATTTCGGAGTCTGGGGTTTCACTCCGGACCGGCCGGGAAAGGCGGCCGGCAGCAGGAGAACCCCGCTGGAACCTTGCCCCAAGGGGGTGGATATGCTTCTTTCGCCTGAAGAGTTGGAAAGCCGGCTGATTCCGTATGGCTTCAACCCCAGGGATGATTTCGACGTCGACGACGACTTCGAGGACGAAGACGACTTTGTCGAGGATGAGGACGACGACTTCGACGACTTCGAGGATGAGGAAGATTACGACGATTTCAACGAAGACGAGGACGACTTCGACGACTTCGAGGATGATGACGACCTCGACGAATTCGATGAGGACGAGGACGAGGCGTTCGACGACGAGGAATTCGACGACCTGGAAGACGAGGAGAGTTACTTCAACTGAAGTGGGCCGTGCTCCTGAAGCTGCCGGCCCGTTTCAGGACCCGGTTTAGCCCGGCCGGATCGTGTCGGCCCCTGGAAGCTGCTGGAAGCGTCGCCCCCGCCTGCCTCGGTTCCTGACCATCCCTGCCGCTGGTTGCCATCGGATCGAACCATCCTCCTTATTTGCCAGACTGAGGCGAATCCGGGAGGATTCTCTGGAGGAGGCGATGCTCTCTACCCGCGCTCTCCAGGAGGCGCCGGTCGGACACCGCTGGCAGAGCCGCATCGAGTCCTGACTGCCGAGGAGCCGATCAGAGCCGCTCGAACCGGGCCTGAAAGAACCGCAGATACCTGGGTTCATAAACCATCCGCAAGCCCCTCACCGACTCCCGGGTTTCGAACACCGCTTTCACCGATTCCGCCACGACATCCATGTGGGCCTGGGTATATACCCTTCTCGGGATGGTCAGTCGGGTCAGTTCAAGCCGCGGGTAGCGGTGCTCCCCGCTCTTCGGGTCTCTGCCGGCACTGGCGATGCCCCGTTCCATGGACCTTACACCGGAGTCCAGGTAAAGCTCGGCGGCCAAGGTCTGTGCCGGGAACTGGTCCTGCGGCAGGTGGGGAAAGAAACGCTTCGCGTCCAGAAAGACAGCGTGTCCCCCCACGGGACGGACGATCGGGATATCCCAGGCGCTCAGTAAAGCTCCCAGGTAGCGGACCTGTTCGACACGGCTGCGGACGTGATCATCATCCAGCGACTCCTCGATGCCGATGGCCAGCGCCTCCATGTCCCGCCCCGCCAGACCCCCATAAGTGTGGAGTCCCTCATAGACGACCACCAGGTTGCGGGCAACTTCGTAAACTTCCCCATCGTTGACTGCCAGCCAGCCGCCGATGTTCACCAGGCTGTCCTTCTTGGCGCTCATCCAGGCCCCGTCCGTGTACTGGCAGAATTCGCGCAGGATCTCGGCCACGGTCTTGTGGGCGCATCCCGGCTCGCGCTCCTTGATGAAAAAGCAGTTCTCCACCATCCGGGTTGCGTCCAGATAGACCTTGATCCCGTACCGCGAGCAGAGGGAGTGGACCTCGCGCACGTTCTCGAGGCTGATGGGTTGGCCCCCTGCCATGTTGACCGTCCCCGCCAGGCTGACATAGGGGATCGAGGACGGGCCCACCCTGCGGATCAGGTCCTCGAGCTTCCCCAGGTCGACATTGCCTTTGAAGGGATGTTCCGAGGTCGGTTCGTGGGCCTCGTCGATGATCACGTCGGCGAAGGTCCCCCCGGCCAGCTCCTGATGAAGTCGAGTTGTGGTGAAGTACATATTTCCCGGAATGTAATGTCCCGGCCGGATCAGGGCCTTGGAGATCAGGTGTTCCGCTCCTCGGCCCTGATGGGTGGGAACCACATACCGGTAGCCGTAGGCCCTCTGCACCGCCTCTTCGAGCCGATAGAAGTTGCGACTCCCCGCATAGGCTTCGTCGCCCAACATCATCCCCGCCCATTGGCGGTCGCTCATGGCGCTGGTTCCGCTGTCGGTCAGGAGGTCGATGTACACATCTTCGGAGCGCAGGAGAAACGTGTTGTAGCCGGCTTCCGCCAAAGCCCGCTGGCGGTGATTCCGGTCCGTCATGCGGATGGGCTCCACCATCTTGATCTTCCACGGCTCAGCCCAGGACCGGCGTCCGAACTGCTGCCCCATGGTCTTCGGTATTTCTCCACTCATGATCGATCTCCAGCCTTGGGAACTGTTGTTCTACCTTGCCTGTGCGGCTCCTCGGCTCTGGCTGTCCGTACCCTCCGGGAGATCCGCGTGCGTCAGCGGAGAACCCGGGTTCTTCCCTGCGATGCAAGCCACCTGGTGAGGGACAGGTCACGTGATCCGTCCGTCCATGTTCAGCACCGTGCACTCCGTATTCCGGATCACCGGTCGGACTCTGCCGCAATCCGGGCGCTTCGCGCCCCTGCGGCGGCGCGGCAAGCATACACCTCGCAGCGCCGACCGGTCCTGCGCAGGTACCCCTCGGCGACGGCGGGAATCCAGGTCGCGGTGGCCGCGCTACGCACCAAGTTGACTGTGCATCCTCCAAAGCCCGCGCCGGTCATCCGGGCGCCTACCGTACCGGACTGCCGGGCTGCCAGATCCACGAGTATGTCCAGCTCCTCACAGCTCACCTCGTAACTGTCGCGGAGACTCTCGTGAGACCGGTAAAGCAGCGTCCCGAATGCATCGACCCTCCCCTGTTCCAGCAGGGACAGACCTTCCAGGACCCGTTCGTTCTCTTCCACCACGTGGCGCGCCCGGCGAAACACCGGTTCCTCCAGGAGGTCCCGGCAACTCTTGAGCTGGGAGCCGGTCACATCCCGGAGTGCCCGGATCGGGCCTAGGCGCGAACAAAGCGCCGCCACCGCAGCTTCGCACTCCTGCCGTCGCCGGTTATAGGCTGAGGCGCCGAGGGTACGGGGAACCCCGCTGTCGCAGACAATCACGTCGATTTCGGGGTGCAAGGGCACAACCCGGTAACTCAGATCTCGGCAGTCGATGAAGAGAGCGCTGCCCTCTTCCGCCAGGGCGGAGATGAACTGATCCATGATCCCGCAGCTTACGCCGACAAACTCCCGTTCCGCCGCCTGACAGAGGAGGGCGAGGGGGAGGGTGTCCAGATCGAGTCCGTCCAGATCGCGGACAGCGACCGCCGTCGCCACTTCCAGCGCCGCTGAGCTGCTCAGTCCGGAACCGACAGGGACATCCCCGCCCTCTACCAGGTCCATGCCGGACAGCTTGAAACCGGCGCGCTGAAGCTGGTCCAGCACCCCCCGCAGGTAGTTACTCCAGGGAGCGTCCTCCGAGCGTTCGAGGCGGGCCAGCGAGAACTCGTCAACCTGGCGGAAGTTGAGGGAATAGGCCCGAACTGTGGAATCCCGCCGGCGGGCCGCCACGACCGCGATACCGCGGTCGATTGCAGCCGGAAATACGAAGCCGTCGTTGTAGTCCGTGTGCTCCCCGAGGATGTTCACCCGCCCGGGAGCCAGCGACCACACTTCAGGCTGGGTGCCGTAACGGCTGCGGAAAGCTTCGATCAGGGCCGTCGGCTCCATTGTCAGTCCTCCAGTACAGCTTTCTCCTCAGACCGGGATCCAGGCGACAGCCACGCCCTGGACTCGCACAGCGCTGCGGCCGGGGCGTATCGCCACCTTCTGGAGCTCCTGGCCGGCCTGCTGCCAGCGGTTGGTAATCTCCTCCGTCTTCCGCCTGAGCTCCTCCTGAAAGGCGGCAAGGTCCTGACGCAGGGACTCGACCCGGACCTCCGCTTTCTCGACCGCCTGTTCGGCGGCGGTCCGCTGCCGGTATCGGCTCATCGACGACGACGCAGCCCGGTAGCTGCGTCGACCCAGAAACATGCCCAGCACCGTCTCACCCACCGAAACGAGGAGTTCGGTCTGCCGGCTCTTTTCAGCTTCCTTCTGGTGAGCGAGCGCCAGTTGCGCCGAGTACAGGCGCTTTTCGATCTGCTCCATCTGTTTCCGATAGTGCTCCGTAATCCGGTCGATCTCGGCGTCCCGCACCTCCCGGGCTGACTGGTGGAGGCGGAGTCGGAAATCCCGTTCGGATTCGTCGGGTCGGGAGTACATCTGAAGCAGGGGGCTGTAGAGCACCTCGAGACTGCATGTCCGAGCCAGATGATCGGCCAGTTCCCGGGCCAGGCGGTTCAGCTCCTGGGGACGGAGCAGGGCTACGGGGAGGTCCTCGAACCGGGCACCCGCCGGTGGAGAGGTTGCTCCGAACGGGTAACGGCCCTCCCAAGGCTCCGCCTGCCGCCAGAGATCGGGTTGCACAGCCAGACCCTGCCAGAGCAGGGCGAAGTCCCGGTGGGTATCAACCCCGGTCTTCCGGTCCCGGAAGTGGATTGACCCATGGCCCAGCAGTCCAGGGCGGTAACGGAGCTGACCGCCGGCCGTAACGCCGCCCTCCGTTCCCGGAGGGGGCGGCAGAAAGATCTGCCTGACACCTTGGGGCAGCAAAGGTGGTGTATCGCTCAAACCATCGGCCGCCGCTGGGGGGAGGTGCGGGGAAGGTGTTGCCGGCGGCTCTACAGGAGGGCGGAAAGCGGCTGTTGAGGGAGCTGAGGGCTGGAGCATTTGGATCTGCCGTCGGGTCATGGGGCCCCTCAAGTACGACAATGCCCAGCGGGTCTGGAAGACGAGCGGTGCCTGGTCGTGAACGTTATGAAGCAGGAACACCCGGCTGCCGAGACGGGAGATCAAGCCGTTCAGAGAGTCCTGATCGAGGGCGGCATCTCCCGCTGCACCCAACAGCCCGTCAATGACCCTCTGTTTGTCCCGCTCCGTCTGCAAACGTCCGATGAACCAGGTTCCCGCGTTGCCCAATCCCTTGTAGTCAAAGTCCACCGGGTTCTGGGTGGCGAGCACCATGCCGACGCCGAAGGCGCGGGCCTGTTTGAGAAGCGTCAACAGGGGTTTCTTGCAGGGCGGAGTGGCGGTGGGCGGGAAGAACCCGAAGATCTCGTCCATGTAGACCACGGCCCGAAGACTGGTGGTTCCCGGTTGGGTGCGCATCCAGCCGATCAACTGATTCAGGAGCAGCGTGACAAAGAAGATCCGTTCCGCTTCTCCGAGGTGGGCGATATAGAATATGGAGTGCCGCGGGCGTCCGTCCTCGGCGGCCAGGAAGTCAGGAATCTCCATCGGATCTCCCTGCAGCCAGGCTGCAAAAAACGGCGAAGCGAGCAGACTGTTCAGACTGATGGCAAGCTGGAAGCGTTCCTGGGCAGGGAAGAACGTCTCGAGGTCGAAGACCCCCAGCCGGGTCAGGGGCGGTTTCTGGATGGCAAGGATCAGTCGCGCCAGGTCAAGCGGCTGGCCCTGCCGCCAGAAGTGCTCCATCAGATTGGAGAGCAGGATATGCTCCCGCGAGCGAAGCGGGTCCGCTTGCAGACCCAGCAGACCCAGCAACGCGCTGACCGTGGTTTCGATCCGCTCCCGCAGTGCCTCAGTGTTCTGGCCCCAGTCCAGTCTGGGAGCGTCGAGGGAATGCAGCAAAGACACGGGCCGGCCGGTTTCGCTGCCCGGCGTGTAGATGCGGAAATCGGTCGACTGGCCAAGCCGCCGGATGCGCTCGCTGTCCTGTCCCCATTCCGCCAGCCCCCTGCGCCAGAGCTGGGCCTCGTGGGCTGCGAACTCCTCCGGGGACAGCCCCTTGCGCGCGGCGTCGACGGGGTTGATCCAGGGGAGAAAGTCCGCCGGCTGGAGATCGGGGAACTGTAGGAGGAGGCTGGTGATGTCCCCTTTCGGGTCGACGATCAGCGCGGGCACCCGATCGATGGCTGCTTCTTCCAGCAGGTCGATACACAGACCGGTCTTGCCGCTGCCGGTCATACCCAGCACGACGGCGTGGGTAGTGAGGTCTCGGGAATCGTACAGCACGAGCCGGCCGGTAGTGGCACCGCTGTCCGGATCGTATTCCTTTCCCAGGTAGAACACACCCAGTTGCTCGAAGTCCATGACACCTCCTCGCGGCTCGCCCCGCCGGCTCGGCTGCTCGTCACCGCTCAATCCTAGACGACGGACGCTTGGGCGGAAAGCCTGGCGAGCATCCGCTCCGGTGTCTGTATTGATGGATGAGGAGCCGGGCAGCGAGCAGTGAGCCCGGGATCCGATGAGGTCTCTGTCACCTGTACCGGGATTCTGGGCTTGTGATGTCCAGCGAAGCCCGCGGCAGCGGACTGAGCCTGCGGAGCGCGGCGGCAGAGGTCCGACAGGCCACCGCTTTCAGAGAGGCGGGGCGGCAGCCTGTTTGCAGGGTTGGCCCGAACGGCCGGACAGCTTGGCGGAGCTCTGATCGGGCAAGCTGCCTCACCGCCGTCCCCGGCGCACGGCGTACCCCGGGCGTCTCGCCCGGGTTGTTCAGTCCTTCACCCACGGACCGGCCGAGAGCATCTCACGGCTGCATAGGGCTCTGGGGCTTCCAGTTCGGGAATGGCCGGCTCTTTTGTGGCATCGACTATTGCGGCCCAAGCGGGTGGAGCGGATGCGGCCCACGGCGGTCGACCCAAGGCCTGGCAGATCGACATGACCAGCCTGCAGCCGGCGGATCTGACGCCCTCGTTTCTGGTGGTGGTCACCGATTGCTACCCGCGCGAGCTGGTGGGTTGGACCCTGGATCGGCGGTGCCGGGCAGCCCACCAACGAGCAGAGTCAGCAAACCCGAAGTTCCGGTGTTCATACCGATTTTCCCCAGGGACAAGGCTGACAGGGTGGAACGCCCACATACCCCAAGAAGCCTGCCGAACTATGTCAGGGGACCAGTTCAATCTCGATCCCAGCCGACTCGGCCCGTTCGATGTAGTAGGGCTCTTCGTGCTGATACGAGTACCATAAACGGGCGAAGATGTGCATCTTGATCGCTTGCCCGAACGGTTCCACCGGTTCCCCCGTCGCAGCGTCATTCGGCTTCCAGCTTCCGGGCAGCAGGAATTTGACAGCCTCCCCGGGCTTGATGCGCTTCAGGCTCCCGGGCAGCCGCGCCGAACCCCACAACTCATCCAATACCAGACGATACCCCATCTCGCCTTCCGTATGCTTGTCCGGTCCGGCGCGAACGCTGACCGCCGCATTCCAGAACCCGGCGGCAGTTCCGTAGGTCGTTCCGGGGACAGGCCGACTCCCGCCCAATCCACCGACCACGGCACCGTTACCACGTGCTCTCCCACGTTTTCCAGAACCACTTCAAAGACCGTTGGCTCGCCGTAGCGAAATCGCTGTTGCCCTTCCGGAAACCGCAGATGCACGTGCAGAGGCCGGTAGCGAAACCCTCTCGCGTATACCCCGCCCATAAAGACATATTTCGCGCCGCGAGGCATCTCCTCTTTCTCCACCCGAGAGAAATCGAAGACGTTCTCCGGCGGCACTTCCCACACCCCCGGACCGAAGGCTAGAAAGCCCACTCCCAGCAGAACACAGGCCCCCAGATGCCATCGCTTCCCCATTGCTCTCCTCCTCATGGACACCGCTGAAAATGCCCCTGCCCGTCTACGTTGACGTAGCCGCGAAAAGTGCAGCTCGAGTCGTAGCTCATGTCGCCGCCGTGACAGTGCTCCGCCTCCGTTGCGGCGTGGATCACCGAGGCTCCCGACTCCAACCTGCCGGCTAATTGCGCCTCGAGGTTTCCCGGGTCTAAGCTCGGCCCGTACAGCACAAACGCCTCGGCAAGCCGGCCGGGGTTGTCGGCCGTGTTCAGAGCCGCCACATACTGGCCGTAGTGACTGTTGCCCACGTTCCTTGACTCATGGTTGATCACGTTCTCGCGTAACGTCAGCCCCCTGATGAAGCCGGATGACCCAGCGGAAACGGGAAGAAGGAACAGGAAGAAGGGACATGTTTTTCTGCGTTAGGCTTTTCCCCCGTTCCGGGTTTCGGGTTCCGGGTCGAGGGTCGAGGGTTTCAGAACGGCTCACTCCGGATGTCCCACTTCTGTCTTCTGCGGAACGTCCAAGCCGACGTGCCCAAAGCGTTTGCGCCCGAGCCTGGGAGTGCGGAAGCCCTGGAGTGGGGAAGCAGAGGGCAGCGCAGCTTTCGCCTTGACGCAAGCCCCACGCCTACCACCAGCTGTGCAGTTGAGGCAGAAACCCACGGCCGGCAACAGGTCCTGCGCCCCCCGTTCGCCTCCCGCAGCACCGCACAGCCGGCGGTCACCGCACGGTCTGCGTCAAGGCGGAAGCTTCGCTTCGGTACTCCAGATTCCTCCCACCGCGGGGCCTGTGGTTTCTGCAGGTTGGCCGGCCACCCCTCGCCTTCTCCCACCAGACGGCCGCATTCCAGCATCTGCCTGCTTGCCGCACCATTCTCTACCGGCTCCCTTCATGGCTCCACCGTTACTTCGTGAGCCTGCGAGCTTGCATTGTTTTTCCACCAAACCCCCTGGGAGTCGTATAGCGTTTGGCGCATCCCGTAGAAGTAGTGCCATTCCGCCCAAAGGGATGCCTTGAGCGGAGACGAATCGGCCCCCTCGCTCTTCGTCAGGCGGCCCCAGTTCGCCTTGGCCCGGATCCGCACCGTCTCCGCGGGAGCCAATACCCGGATACTGCCCGCGACCTCTTCAGATCCATCCAGGCCGAAGGAGACCAGGCTGAGCTCCTGCCCGGCCAGCCTGGCACGGAGAAAGAGAGCTGCGCTGCGATGACCGTTTGGTAATTCGTCCGGCCTTTCCTCGGGGATGATCCTCCTCCAGTCCGGTTCCCACGGGATGGGAAACGGTACTTCCATGAGGTTCTTGATCGCGACTTCGAAGACGAACTCTTCATCGAAGCGGTACACGGCCTGCGGCAACGTCAAAGTCAGATCCAGAGCCGGTGTGGGTTCTCGTCCACTCAGCAGGGAAACCCCCCTACTGACCAGCGGGGATCGGGAGGACGGATGCGTTTCGTCAGATCGAGGACCTCGGCCTGACCGAAGAGCAGCCCACCGAGGAGCAGAGTCAGCAAACCCGAAGTTCCCGTGTTCATACCGATTTTCCTCAGGGACAAGGCTGATAGGGTGAAAAGTTGACCTGCCCCAGGAACTCACAGTTGCGGCTGTGGTCGCGGTTTACGTACCCCCCACACGGTTCCACGCTGGTGGCGTTGAGAACTGTGTTTGCTTTTGCGGTCAATAATTGCGTGAGCGCTGTGTTGAAAGCTCCCTACTCATCCCGGGGGGCTTGACAAAGGCCTCGGCCGCCACCCCCAGGTTGTTGTTGGGGTTGTTCTGGGCCTGGACGTACTGGTAGTAGTGGCTGTTGGGCCGGTTGGCCGACTCGTGATGGATCGCATTGTCGCGCAGGAACGCCCCGGAGATGAACCCCGTGTTTGTGACCGGATCGTAATTCCCACATTGCATCTGAAAGAAGGTGCTCGACGGATTCTCTGAATCGGGGGCGATGACCCACCAATACCGCGTGATCTTGCCCAGATAGAAGTTCGAGACCGATTGCACGTAAAAGAAACCGTGATTGGGGCCCCCGTCCGAGGCCTGGCCGATCTCCCAGCCGGCCTCCTGAGCTAACTCGGAGTATGCGATTGCTTTCCCCGGTGTCGGCGGGTTCGGCACCGTCAGTTCGGGCGTGGTGCCGTTGGCCACCTTTTGTGCCGGCACCGCCTGGAAGGCCCAACCCGAGCGAGGCGTCACCGCGATCTGGTGGCTCAGGTGGTGCGAGCCCACCTGCACGCTGACGGTTCCACCGGTCACCATCGTGCCCGACCAGCTCGATCCCGTCCCCACGCGCTGCACCGTCCCACCCCCGCCGGAGAACTGCCAACTGGAGATCGACAGGGTCCCGGCGTCCACCACCTGGAACGTGGCCGTCTGTCCGCGAACCACCGAGGCCGGACCTTGTAGCCTGGGTGTCTTCGGGTGAATCTCCACCCGATGCTCATGCTAACCGGCTCCGCCTGGCACCGCCAGCCCGTCACATAGGTGGCGTAGTACACGTGTCCCATCACCACCGTGATCTCCACCATCGTCTGCTCGCCGAAAATGGTAACGGTCACGATCTCGATCCGGATCACCTGCAAATCCCCGATCGCCCAGTCCGCAGCCACCGGAAATCCCGGCCCCAGGTTGCCGTAGCAGTCCCGGTTTCTTTGAAACGACGCCAAGGTCACAGACCCGCCCACGACACCATAAGCGGGATTCGGACTCACGTAGGCTGTGCCCAAGCTGTCCGGGCAGCAGTTGGAGCAGGCCATGGTGGCCGCCAGGCGGCCGTCGGCCGAGACGAACTCCACCCGCCCCACCATGGCGTGAGCATCCGGGCCCAGCACCGACCAGTGGGCCTGCCCCGCCTCCACCTCCGGCGGCAGGACATTGCCGTGTACGTCCGGCTCTCCCCGCGCCCGCAGCTCCCCCACGTCCAGCACGTACGTCTGCCCGCCTTCCAGCTCGGGCGTCTCCACCACATACTGGCCGCCTTCCCAGCCCAGCCACAGAGTTTCAGGGAGTGTGAAAAGATTCCAAGGCGGTCTGAGAACTGCTCACTCCGGACGTCCACTTTTGTCTCCTGCGGCCGGGGAGAGAATGATGAGGGGCTTCTAGAGTCCGGCAGCAGAAGGGTTCCCCTATCCTGCTGGCGATATTCGCCGGGAGAAGGGCACGGACGATCGGTGCCTACTGTCCAACCCGGGCGGGACGCCCGGGCTACCACGGGCCCCCGACTGCTTGCCGCCCGCGGCAGGGACGGACGGCACAGCCACCCGTAGCACGGCCGTCCCGGCCGTGCAGCCGACCAGGGGGCGGGATCATCCCACCCAGTGCCGACGAACTGTTTCCTTGTGGTGGTGGCGACTCTCTGCCGGGAGAACGGCACGGACGGCCGGCGCCAACCGTCCAACCCGGGCGGGACGCCCGGGCTACCACGGGCCCCCGACTGCTTGCCGCCCGCGGCAGGGACGGACGGCACAGCCACCCGTAGCACGGCCGTCCCGGCCGTGCAGCCGACCAGGGGGCGGGATCATCCCACCCAGTGCCGACGAACTGTTTCCTTGTGGTGGTGGCGACTCTCTGCCGGGAGAACGGCACGGACGGCCGGCGCCAACCGTCCAACCCGGGCGGGACGCCCGGGCTACGGCGGGCCCCGGGACGGCTTTCGCCAGGCTTGTCTGGCACTCCTTCAGGGTGCCTCCCATGTTGTTGGTCCGTGCGTTCCGGAGATCTCCGCTGGGCTTAGACCTCCGGGACATAGCGCCCACGGCGAGGCGCGCCGGTTACGGGAGTCCGCGCTGTCAGGGGAAACCTGGGCGGTGGACCTCGACATTGAGCAATTCTTCGACCGGGTCCAGCACGACATTCTGATGGGCCGGATCGCGCAAGTGATCCGGAACCGGCGGGTGTTGAAGCTGATCGGTTGGTACCTGCGCAGCGGGATCCTGGGAGGACGAGCGGAACGGCTCGGCCCTGGGAACGGAAGTTCTTGGGATTGGCATCCGGCTCTGTCCAGGGGCCCCGCCGCAGGACTCAAGACCGGCGCCGGCCCACCGTCGAGACATAGGCGTTCAGGAAACGGGCGATCATCGGCGCAACATCCCGGGGTCCGACGGGCTCGTCGATGCGAAGCATCATGTAGCTGCCCCTCTCCTGAAGGCTCGCGCCAAGGAATCGGTCCGTCTTGGATACCCCGCAATCTGCAAAGGCCGACCGGGCGATACTGATCAGGATGGAGCCTGCCTGGGCCTTGACCCCGATCAGCTTCTGGATTCGGGGTGGGAGATTCACACCCTTGGGACTGATGTTGATCACCCAGTCTTTGCCGCCGATCTCGAGATCTGACCTGTCCCCCCGTTGGGCGCGCTCCCGGCCAATGCTTACAGTGGACGGTGTCCCATACTCAGCCGTTCGCCGAACGCTGGCGCAGGAGTACCCGGAAGGACGTCCCCATTCCCGGGGTGCTGTCGACCTCGATCCGACCGCCGTGGCGCTCCACAATGTGCCGGCTCTGGAAGAGCCCAATCCCCATGCCTTGTGGTTTTGTGGTCTGGAAAGGCTGGAACAGTCGTTCTTCCACGAATTCCCTGCTCATGCCGCAACCGCGGTCCTGCACCTCCAGGACCGCCCAGCCGTCAACCGGCCGAGTCCGGACTACAATCGGAGGCGCGTTTTCGCCCTGCCCGGCCGCGGCCGACTCCTCCCCTGGTTCGCTCCCCGGCTTCCAGTTGGCACTCTGGAGCGCCTCCTGGGCATTGAGGACCAGGTTCTGGAGAACCTTGCGGAACTCTCCGGGATCCAACTCCACCTGGCCGGCAGGCGCCAGCTCGGCGGCGAGCCTGTTCCCGAGCCCAGGCTTCAGCTCCGCCAGCACCGAAGCCACCCACTGGGCGAGGTCGATCGTCTGGAACTCCAGCGCTGCCTCATCGCGAATCAGGGACAGGCGGCTGCACATTGAGCGGATCTTGTCTACACTCTGGGAAATTGTTCGCAGCGCGTCTTCCCGAAACTCAGGGTTGTCATAGTGGCGGGGAAAGTTCTGAACCGTCAGCGAAAGCCGTGAGGCAAGGTTCTTGAGGTCATGCAGAAAGAACGCGGACATGTGCTGGAACGCCTGCATCTCGGAGGCTTCGGTCAAGCGTCTGGCAAGACGGAGGTTCATCAGCAGGGCCGCTGTCTGATCCCCCAGCACCTCCAGCAACTCGCGATCCTCCGGTGAGAGAGGCTTGTAGCGAACCCGTTCTCCCAGAGTGATCGCACCCAACAGGTCGTCCTTGTGGCGCAAGGGCAACAGGTAGCGGACGCGCGGCGGAATCGCTCTTGCGTCCATGGTGTAGGAACGTTCCCTGTCCCCACCGTCGCCGAGATCGACCTCGATGAGCCCCCGCGCGCCCACCAGTTGATCCGCCAGAGTCTGGAGCTCGGGACTGGCGGCTTCAGCCTGGGTCAACCCGGTGGACTCCTTGAGGCGCAGCCGGCGGCTGGTGGGATCCCAAAGCCACAGCGACACGCTCAGGGTTTCCAGCGTGTCCGAGATCAGCCGGACAACGGTTCTGGCGATCTCGGTTTCGTCAAAATGGTCGGCCACTCCCTGGCTGAAGCGAGTCCAGATCTGGCGGTAGTCATGGGTGGGACGCCGGAAGTGCAGGCGGGTCCATCGTCTGAAGTCCTGGCGTGTGCGATCCGACAGAACCACTGCCAATACCGCCAGGACCGCAAGAAAGACGACCACGTCCCGGATCTCCTCGGACCAGCCGAAGGTCCGCAAGGCTTGGGCGACAAAACCGACACCCACCAGGTAGGCGCCGACCGCAAGGACGGTGATTGACCCGCGAAGAGCTGTCTCGGAGACGTAAATCTGGAGGGCGAATCCTGAACTTCGACGGAGCGAGATCACGAGCAGTCCCGCGGCGGCAACCAGGGACCACGAAATAAGTCCTTCCAGGTCCGACGTCCAGGCCCGAAACAGCAGGGCCTGACTGGATGCGAAGATTCGCACCCCGAAGAAGCCGCCAAGGCCCAGCACGGCAAACTTGATCTGCCAGCGGACGCGCCCCAGGGAGGAGCGCAATGTCCGCTCCAGGTTGGTTACCACCGCGGTGAAACAGAGGATGAGCAGGATGTGCAGCAGGTAGCCGCGGAGCCCCAGCGGCAGAATCCACACCCCACGTTCCGAGTCGAAGAGGGGCAGCTCCCGGAAGAGCTGTCCCAAAGGCACTAGGACGAGGCTGAGCCCCAGAACCGACGCCCCGCCACCCAGCCACCACCCCCGGCGGCGGGATCCCTCCGCCAGCGCCCTTCCATAGACCAGACTGAAAGGAATCCAGATGGCCGGCAGCAACGCAGTGACCGCCATCCTCAGGGTCTGCCACCAAAACACTTCGGAAGGGACTACGCTGGAAACGGCAAGACCAGCCAGGATGCGCTCGCAGCCCAGCAACAGCAGGCCGGGCAAGAGGAGATTGTACCTGCCTGACCGCGCTCCCGTAACCGCTGCGAAGCCTGCGACTGCGATGGCGGCTGCTGCAGCGAGAATGAATTTGAAGGCCATGGGTTGAGGTGATTGTAGCTCCGTTTTCGGGATAGGGCTCAGGCGGAACGTCGGAATGCCCCGTCACCCCGGTCCGCCTGTCCCCAGGTACTGCCGGGCGGCGCCTCAAGGGAAAGCAAGGCGGAATTGATCTCCCGTGTGGCTTCGACAATAATCACCCCAGGAGGATCACGGCGGTGGCGGTGGATGCGTTGAGCGAGGCGAAGGGGCGGCTGGACGAGATCCGGGAGGAAGCGGCAAAGCTGCGGCTGCAGGCCCAGGAGAACTCGGACGAGGTGCTCCATCAGTTGCTGGCGGCGCTGGAGTCGGCCCGGGCTGCGCGTGAACAGCGGGCGCGACTGGAGGATCTCCGGGCCGAGGCCCTGTATCTTCGAATGCTCCACAATCTGCCGCTGGAGGAGCCCCGCCTCCCCGAAAGCCCCAGCGCGGAGGCTGATCGCGCCTGGCAAGAGCTGCGGGCGCTCCTGCAACCCGCGCGGCCTTCAGCGAAGTGGCTGGAGAAGATCAGGGAGCTGGAAGCCTCTCGATCCCGGGGCCCGGTGCTGACCCCTGAAGAAAGGGAGGAACTGGAGCGGCGCCTCAAGGATAACGTCTGCCCCATCTGTGTCTCCTATGCGCTGGACGGTACCTGCACCCAGGAGGCCTTTGAGACCTGTCCCATCGAACTCTTTCTCGGCAGGCTGGTCGCCCTGGTCGAAGAGCTCGGTCACCGGCCCTGGATGGAGGATTATTTCGAACGGATGTACCGGGAGATTTGCCCGGGATGCCAGGGACGCACCCAGAAGGACTTCTGTCCGCCGCGGGAAGAGGGCGACTGCTCCCTGTTTACCTATCTCCCAACCGTGGTGCGGACCATCGAGGATTTCCTGGCTGAGCGCCAGGGCAGGCGCCGGCTTTGACCACACGGTAACGGGCGGCACCCGGCCCTGCGGGTTGGGGAATGTGTCCCGCGCGACCGGGTTGGACTTGCCAACCATGGACCTCCAGCTCTTCAGAACCTTCGGTGAGGCTCTGGCGCTGGGGCTGTTGATCGGAAGCGAACGCTACCGTGGTCGCCAGGCGGGGGACTCGAAGGCGGCCGGAATTAGAACCTTCGCTCTGATTGCCTTGTTGGGCGCCAGTGCCGGCCTGATCCAGAACACGGTTCTGACCCTGCTGAGTTTTGCCGCCTTTGCCGCACTTCTGATCCTCGGTTATCTGAGAGACAGCCCTGCCGATCCCGGCTTGACCACCGAGATGGCGGCTCTGCTGACCTTCTGGCTGGGTTACCTCTTGCTTGAGTACGAGACTCTGGCCATCAGTACCGGGATTGTGGTGGTCATCCTGTTGGCATCGAAGCGGCCTCTCCACGATTTCGTCAGAAACCGGGTGAGTGAAAGCGAGTTCTTCGACACCCTGAAATTCCTGGCGGTCGTTTTTGTGGTCCTTCCGTTGCTTCCGGACCGGGATCTCGGTCCTTACGGGTTCCTCAATCCCCACAAAGTCTGGATCCTGGTCATTCTGATTTCCGCCATCAGTTATGCCGGCTATGTTCTGGTCCGGCTCTACGGTGGGGAGAAGGGACTGACGCTCAGTTCGCTGCTGGGTGGAATGGTCTCGACCACCGCGGTGACCTTGGCCCTTGCTGGCAGGGCCCGGGAGAATGCGTCGCTCTCCCGATTCTGTGCGCTTACCGGTGTGATGACCGGAGCCGTCCAGTTTCCACGGCTCCTATTCGTGATCTGGCTGGTCGACGGGAGCCTGGGGATGCGGCTGCTGGGGCCGCTGGCGGTGATGACCGCAGTCGGCCTGGCTTTGCCGTTGCTGGTCCAGAGTCGAGCCCGCCCCCCGGACCAGCCCGGGCCGATCACCGTGGAGTTGAAGAACCCCTTCTCGATCCTTCCCGTTTTGCGGTTCGCCCTCTTTTTGACGTCGGTGCTGCTTGCCGCCAAGGCCGCCGGATCAGCCTTGGGCGCTACCGGGGTCTATGCTGCGGCCGCGGTCTCGGGACTGGGTGGGGTCACCGCCCTCGGGCTTTCGGCTGCCGACATGGTGGCCCGAGGTGCCCTGGAGCCGGGTCCGGCTGCATTGGCGGTGCTGATCGCTGTGGCCGCCAACATGCTGTCGAAGACTATCCTGGCCGGACTGAACGGAACCCGAGAGATGGCTCTCTGGTTGGGGATCGGCTTCCTGATGATGCTGGCCGCCGGCGGTGCGCTTTTGGTGGCATCCGGTTTCTGAGACCATATCACCTGGATGCGTCGCTTGTGCTGCGGCCTGGCTTGGATCCCCAGCACCATTCTGGTTTGGTGGTGCGGTCCGGGGTGCGTAAGCAAACAGCCGAGGCTTTACGATGAGCCCCATCGGCCGCAGTTCCATTTCTCCCCGCCCCATAACTGGATGAACGACCCAAACGGACTGGTCTATCTCGAGGGCGAATATCACCTCTTTTTCCAGTACAACCCCTTCGGCGACCGTTGGGGACATATGAGTTGGGGGCATGCGCTCAGTCGGGATCTTGTCCATTGGCAGCACCTGGCGCCCGCCCTTCTGGAAGAGGACGGTGTGATGATCTTTTCCGGAAGCGCCGTCGTGGACCGGCAGAATACCAGCGGTTTGGGCTCGGCCGGTGAGCCGCTGCTGGCTGCCCTCTACACCGGACACCACGCGGCCGGCCCCCTCCAGACTCAGAACCTGGCTTACAGCACAGACCGCGGGCGCAGTTGGGTCAAGTACGGGGGCAACCCGGTATTGGACGTCGGGCGTAAAGAGTTTCGCGATCCCAAGGCCTTTTGGCATGGACCCACCGGACGGTGGGTGATGGTGGTCGCTCTCCCGGATGAACGGAGAGTCAGCTTCTACGCTTCCCGCAATCTGAGCGAGTGGGAATATCTCAGCGACTTCGGGCCTGCCGGCAGCACGGCAGGGATCTGGGAATGTCCGGATCTTTTCGAATTGCCCGTGGAGGGAACCGCCGGTTCCCGCTGGGTCCTGATCGTGAGCGTCGGCGATCATGCGCCGGCCGGAGGTTCCGGATGCCAGTACTTCGTAGGCGACTTCGACGGGGTGCGTTTCACGGCAGAGCCGATAGGGACAGGTCACCACGTCCCGGCGGGGACAGGTCAAACAGGGAGCGGAGAGGTTCCAGACGGTGAGACTGAGTTGGCCCAGTCTCGGGAGGTGGCCCAATGGGTTGACTACGGACCAGATTTTTATGCTGCGGTCAGTTGGTCAAATGCCCCCCAACCCGATGGGCGGCCTCCCTGGATAGGGTGGATGAACAACTGGCGATATGCCGAGAAGATTCCGACCCGGCCATGGAGAGGTGCCATGTCCGTCCCCCGGGACTTGGCGCTGCGGCGTGTCGGCGGTCAGCCGCTGCTGGTCCAGCGGCCCACTCCGTCTCTGCAACAGTTGAGGCAGTCCCACCAGAGGATCGAGCGGGAGAAGGTGGATTCCAAGGTCAGCATCCGACCCTCCGGAAGGCCGGATCTCCGCACCTATGAACTTGATGCGGTATTGGAGCCTGCTGCCGACGCCGCGTTTGAGATCCTGTTCGCCAGGGGATCCGGCGAAGCGACGATCCTGAGGGTGGACGTACCTTCCGGATACCTGTCACTTGACCGGAGCCGATCCGGGCAAGTCGGCTTCGACTCGGATTTCCCTGGATCGTACCGGGCACCGTTTCGACTCCGGAACGGCCGGCTGAGGCTGCAGGCACTGATCGACCGCAGCTCGGTCGAGCTCTTCGTCAACGAGGGAGAGCAGGTCATAACAAGCCTGATCTTCCCCAACCCTTCCTCCAGCGGGCTGGACCTTGAGGTAGGTCGGGGGCGCCTTGAAACTCTGCAAGTGGACCTCTGGGACCTGGCCTCGGTCTGGACGGAACCGTCCCCCCACTGAAAACACACAAACGTGGCTTGCCGGCATAGGTGACCGCGCGGCCTTTCCCCACCGCCTTGGGCTAATCTAGGGAGGCAATGAGGTCTTCAGGTTCCGCCCCTCTGACCATCGGGCTGTCCGCGCTCCTCGTGGGATGGCTGTCCCTCCCGATGGCCTGCGCTTCTGCCGAAGAAGACCAGGAGCGGTTTTTACGGCTCCGCGTTGTTGTCCTGGATGGCCCGACTCATCTGGCGCGTCTTAAGGCAGAATTCGGCAACGACGGGTTTCTGTTGCTGCAGAAGCTGAATCGGCGGGATGCGGCGCACATGAGGAAAGGGACCCGGCTCGTGGTGCCCGCGGCACCGGGTTCGCTGGAACAGTTCAGCCCGTTTCCCCTGGAAGTGGCCGCCGCCGGCAGTCTCGGCAAACTCATCCTGGTGAACCAGCGGGTTCAGGCATTTGCCAGTTACGAGAGCGGCAGGCTGGTGAACTGGGGACCAGTCAGCACCGGAACCGTCAAGCAGCCGACTCCAAACGGCCTGTATCACGCCAACTGGAAGGCTCCCAGCCGTCGCAGCTCCATCAATCGGAACTGGCTCATGCGATGGTATGTGAACCTTCACACTTCGATGGGAGTCGCACTCCACCAGTACGCAATGCCCGGCCGACCGGCCAGTTACGGCTGTATCCGCCTGCTGGGCGAAGATGCCCGGTGGATCTACCGGTGGGCGGATTCCTGGCTGCCATCGGGGGATCCTTCAGCGCCGCGGGCCTTCGGGACGCCTGTGATCGTCTTCGGCGAGTATGACCATGGTGCTCCTCCCCCCTGGGAACACTTGGCGGTCACCGAGGATACGGCGAGAGTCAGCGCTGAAGAAACCGAAGCTGCTCTCCAGCCGTATCTCTGGGTGCTGGAGAAACGTCAGCGGGAGCGGGAAATGGTGGAACGGCCCGCCCTGGCCGACTGACGGCCAGGCATGAATGCTGTTCACTCGGACTCGCAGGCCCGCAGCCCCGACCGCCTGTGCTTCCCTCTTGGGCGGGATTCACTTCGCCCGGGTCGCCCGGACCGGTCCGCTGTCGCCGCCCCCCTGCCAGGTTCCGGACATGGCATCCCCTTCTACCTTGACCTGTACCGTGTAGCCGGTACCCTGGACCCAAACCTCGAACGAGAGCTGGTTCCCCTCGAGTTTAACGTTCTGGAGTTCAACCTCGCTGCCGTCCGGCAGTGTCAGCCGCCCAGCCGGCTGGCCGCTGGTCTCGGTCATCACGAGGTTGAAGTAATAGGTTTCTCCGTAGGAGGTGGACGAGGTCACCTCCCACCGGCCAGCGAGACTCGCCGCAGCGCTGAGGAACCCGATACTTGCCGTCCCCGCCAACAGGAAACCGAGCAGGCATTTGCGCATAGGTCTCTCCTCTGCGGCGCGACTCTACCACAACCCGCTGGTTGAGTCGACGCTGCAGACACTGAAGTTGCCCTTGACTTCAAGATGGACCCTCACTATAATGGCGACTAAGTCTGTAAAATTGATCAAATTAATAGGATTTCACCCATTTGAGGAATTATGAACGACGGCAAACGGATTTACGGCTCCATCACTGAACTCGTCGGCAACACCCCACTGGTCAGACTCAATCGGCTGAACCAGACCCACGCCACGATCGTGGCCAAGCTGGAGTTTTTCAACCCGGCCAGCAGCGTCAAGGACCGAATCGGCCTCTCCATGATCGAGGCGGCTGAACGCGACGGGCTGATCCAGCCCGGGCGCACGGTCATCATTGAGCCGACCAGCGGCAACACTGGAATCGGGCTGGCGTTCGTGGCTGCAGCCAGAGGCTATCGCCTGGTGCTGACCATGCCGGATACCATGAGTCTGGAGCGCCGGAAGCTGTTGCGCGGTTACGGGGCGGAACTGGTGCTGACCCCCGGGGCGGAAGGCATGAAGGGGGCGATCCGCAAAGCCGAGGAACTGGCCGCCCAGACTCCCAACAGCTGGATCCCGCAGCAGTTCAAGAACCCGGCCAACCCCGAGATCCACCGCCGGACCACAGCCGAAGAGATCTGGCGCGATACGGCCGGCGAAGTGGATATCCTCGTCTCCGGTGTGGGGACCGGCGGAACGCTGACCGGAGTGGCCGAGGTGATTAAGCCCCGCAAACCGTCGTTCCGGGCCATTGCGGTGGAACCGGAAGCTTCGCCCGTCCTTTCGGGAGGTACGCCGGGACCTCACAAGATTCAGGGCATCGGCGCCGGATTCATACCGGATGTTCTCAATACCGCGATGATCGACGAGGTCATCCGTGTCGCCAACGACGACGCCTTCGCCACGGCACGGCGGCTGGCGCGGGAGGAGGGTCTGATGGTGGGGATTTCCTCCGGTGCAGCCGCCTGGGCGGCGCTTCAGGTGGGAGCCCGACCGGAGAATGCGGGCAAGCTGATCGTTTTTGTCGCCCCCAGTTGCGGCGAACGCTATCTCAGTACGGCTCTCTTCGCGGAAGAAGAACTGGCGACGGCGGGATAGCCGCCCCTCAGTCAACGCGACCGGCCTCCGCCGGCGCCTCGAGGGACACGTCGGCGGGCCTGGAACGGAAGAAAAGATAGATGGGTATTCCCCCCAGGACTGTGCCGACTCCAGCCAGGGTCTCCCACGGGTTGGCCACCACCGCCATGCCCAGTACCACGGAGTTGACGACAATGAACACTGTCGGCAACACCCGGGCATCGCTGACACGGTACAGGGCCGAAACGGTGAGAGTTGCAAAGAGAATCAGCACGAATCCCGAATACACCAGGATCTGGTAGAAATCCCCCACCAGCACCAGCCCGGCGGCGATGAGGGTTTGAAACCAGATGGCGCGGGCGGGCACCTTGCGGAGCGGACTGACCGCGCTCAGCCAGCGAGGGAAGAGGCGGTCACGGGACATGGCAAAGTAAACCCGGGGGCCGGCGATGGACATGGCCGTCAACGAACTGAGAATCGACACCAGGATCAGCAGGTTGACCAGTTGCCTGCCAAAAGGTCCGAAGACGCTGGCCGCGGTCAACTCGGCGACCGCAATGGTTCCACCCAGTTGCTCCAGGGGTGCTGCGGCAAGATAGGCGGCGTTGATCAGGGTGTACAGGCCGATCACCAGGGCCGTCCCAAGCAGGAGGGACAAGGGGATGTTGCGACCGGGAGATTTGATTTCCTCGGCGATGTAGGCGGCGGCGTTCCAGCCGCTGTAGGCGAACATGACAAGCACGACCGCAGAAGCCATGGAAGGGAGGTCCCGAGGCAGCAGACTTCCATCCAATGCCACTCCCAACTGCCCGGCGGAGCTTTGCCCCAGAACCGCAACTGCAAAGCCCAGCACCAGGACCAAGTTCAGGATGGTGACGGCGGAATGTACACCGGTCCCGGCGCGCAGACCCGCCGAAATCAGTCCGGCAACCAGCAGCAGGCTGCCGACTGCAACTATCCGCAGCCCGATCCCGTCCTCGGCCAGTTCCCAGGGCAGCAGAACCCGCAGATAGTAGGCGAGCCCCAGGGCTGAAGCCGCAGTGGGAGCGGTGAAACCGATCACCAGCGAGGTCCAGCCCGATAGGAAGGCGATCGCCGGTCCGTAAGTCGGCCGCAGAAACGCGTATTCCCCGCCCGCCCGCGGGAAAAGCACGCCCAGCCGTGCGTAGCAGATGGCACCGATGATCGCCAGCCCGCCCCCCAGTATCCAGACCCCCATCAGCCATGGGGAAGGACCGAGCTGCTTAAAGATCAGCCCGGAGGTGGTGAAGATGCCGATGCCGATGATGTTGCCCATCACCAGCAGGGTCGATCCAACCAGGCCGATCTCACGGTAAAGAGACATCGTGTTGTCAGATCGAGTTGTGGCCGAAGGCGTTCATTTCTGCCGTCCGCCGGCAAGGGAGGGCCGAGCCCGACAGGGCGGAGCCAGCCTCACCGGCGATCAGAGCCCGCAAGAGCCTATCGCGAACCCTCGACAACCTCCAGGATGGCCGCTTCGAGCGTCTCCTGAGTCTGGAAGTTGACGAAATGCCGGCGGACCATGCCTTCCGCGTCCAGCAGGAACAGGGTCGGGTAGATGTTGATGTTCCCAAAAGCGGCGCGGGCTTCCACCGTAAGTTCCGCCTGGTCGAACCGCAGTCCCTGCTGTGCGGCATAGGCGCGCCGCGAGTCCGCCGTGGTACCGATCTCCAGCACGGTGTCCGCATTGAATCCCACGAAGCGGACCCGGTCGCCGTAGCGGCGATGAAGCTCCTCCAGAACCGGACTGATCCGGACACACGGCGGACAACCCGTGAACCAGAAGTAGAGCAAGGCGGGCTTTCCCCGCAGGTCGGCCGCCGACAGAACGGCCCCCTCAAGGCTGCTGAGCCTGAACTCGGGAACGGGCCGGCCTTCCCACTGGACGAATCGCACCCCATTTCCACGGCGGGAGATGAAGGTGTCAAGGTTGGCGTGGTTCAGCGCCACGATCTCCTGGTTCTCGTTACGGGTGAACAGCGGCGGGATTCGCGGATCCTTTTCCAAAGCCGACAGCACCAGTTCAATCGCCGGCCCCCCCACCCCGAAGGCCAGGGACAGGTCACGGCGAGAGGGAATCTTCCCCGTCCGGCTTTCCTCCTCCCGAAGGTATGCCGGAACTGCGAATAGAATCTCGTAAAGCCGTCCCAGGAACGCCCGTTCCTCGGCCGAAAACTGCTCACTGTTGTACAACGCCGAGAAATTGATCTCGCCACCCTGGGCGAACACCTTGCGCACTTTGCCCACCACCTGCAGCTCCACCGCCGCAGGATCACCGGGCGCCGGGACAGACCCCCGCGAAAGAAGAGAAACAGAGCTTCCAGCCACTGCCAACAACCCACCAAGAATCGCGGCCAATCCGTTGACTTTCATGAGGCTTTTGTTGCTCCTGGAAACCGGTTGCCCCACCCCAAGCGGCTCCGTCCTTTTACCCCAGCGATGACGCTTTTGGGGGCGGAAGGTTTCTTTCCTGTCCCCCAGTCGCACTCCCCTCAGAACTGCTGATCCTTGCGGTCTTCGTGCGGGGTAATGACCAGCGTCGAGTCCAGTTCCGGACCTTCCGGGGCCAGTTCGGTGGTGGCTTCCACGGGCTTGGGAAGCGGTGCCCCCAGAGAGAGGATCGCGCGATCGGTACTCCAGAACACGCGTTCCCTGCCCAGTTCATCCATCAGTCCGCTGCGCTCCAGCAGCCTCTCCACCTTGGGAGCCAGAGAAGACAACAGCAGCTCTCCGTTGCCGTTCCTTTGGCGGTGAATCAGCTCTCTGAGCACTTCCATGCCCGTGGCATCCACCAGCGGCACTCCCCGTAATGAGAGGATCAACACGGCTCCCGGCGGATCAATGGCTTCCACCTTTTCCAGCAGCTTGCGCGCGGCTGCGAAGAACAGCGGACCGGTGACGTAGTAGACGCTGATGGCATCGGGATGGTGACGCAGGCTCGCCGGGGGGTCCTTCAACCGGTTCAGGTCCACAGGCTGTCGCACCACCTGCAGGTCGGCGACCTGGGCCATGAACACCAGGCTGCTGATCCCGAAGCCGATCACGATCGCCTGGGTCAGGTCCAGCAGTACGGTAGCGGCCAACGTCACCACGAAGGCAGCCATGGCGTGGCGGATTCGCCGGCCGAAGTAAAAGCGGATGGCGTGCCATTCGTTCATTCGCCATGCGGTTACAACCAACACCCCGCCCAAGGCGGCCAGCGGAATGCGCTCCAGCCAGGGCGCGAACAGGATTGCCGAGGCCAGCAGGACCAGACCGTGGGCGACCGACGCCAGACGGGTCACGGCGCCACTCTTGACGTTGACGCTGGTGCGGGCGATCGCGGCCGTGGCAGGGACTCCGCCCAGGAACGGGATCAGGATATTGCCGGCCCCCTGGGCCGTAAGCTCGATGGAGTTGTGCATCCGGATGCCGGTCATGTTTCCCGCCACCGCTCCGCATAACAGGCTTTCGATCGCACCCAGTGCGGCAATCGACATGGCCGGCACCAGCAGTGCCCCGGCCATCTCCCACTCAATGTCGGACAGCCGGAGATGCTGCTCGAGCAGGATCGACCGAGGTATCGAACCAATGACCGGCTGGCCGTCTCCCATCAGGCCGGCAACGATTGTGGCTGCCACGATACCGACCAGCGATGCTGGCACCGCCCGCAATCTGGGAAGACGGGGCCAGACAGCCATGGTCAGGACCACCACGGCACAGGCCAGGAGGGCCTGCGGATTGGCTTGCCGAGCCGTCTCCGCCAGACTCCTCAGCCGATGCCAAAGATGTTCTTCCTGCGGAGCCGGCATCCCCATCACGGCGTGAAGCTGACCTGCGACAATGATCACGGCCACTCCGCTGGTGAACCCGGAGATCACCGGGGCAGGAATCAGGGAAACGACACGGCCAAGGCGGAGAATGCCCAAAATCACCATCATGACGCCGGCCATGAGGCCTGCCACCCAGATCCCGGGCGGACCGTAGCGCGCAGCGACGATGATCAGGACCGCCGACATCGCACCCGTGGGTCCTGAGATTTGGTAGGGCGCTCCTCCCAGGAGGCCGATGATGATTCCCGCGGCAATCGCCGTGACCAGGCCGGCCGCGGCGTCGGCTCCCGACGCCACCCCGAAGGCTAGGGCCAGCGGCAGTGCCACGGCTGCCACAGTGCAGCCCGCCAGCACGTCGCGTCTCAGCGAATGAAGCCCGTAACCTGCAAACTCCTTTTGAATCAGTGCCCAGTATTCTTTCCACATCGGTAAACCGCTCCAGGAACTTTCTGTCTCCGGAAAGGTTCTGGAGACAGAAACCCCTGATCATACGCCTGTGCAGGCAGACAAGCGGGCAGGGTGGTCGCGGTGGACCCGTCACAAATCTGCTGTCGCGGCGTAACAGAGCTACTAAAGAAAGCCGTGCCGCGCTTGGGACGCACCTCGCGTCCGGACCGCTGGCGAGTTGGGCACGCTCTGACGGAGGAGGGGAAATGTCCGCAACGGTTGAGTTCACTCTCAATGGCCGGCCAGCCCGCGTCGAGACCGACCCGGAGCGAAGGCTGCTCTGGGTCCTGCGTACCGACCTCCAGCTCACCGGCACCAAGTACGGCTGCGGCGAGGGCCAGTGCGGGGCTTGTACCGTCGTCGTGGACGGGCGGGCCGTCCGCTCGTGTCTCGTACTCTTACGCTCGGTCGAGGGAAAGACGGTCATCACCATCGAGGGCCTGGCTGCAAACGGCAAACTCCATCCGCTGCAGTCCGCATTCGTCGCCCACGACGCGCTCCAGTGCGGGATCTGCATCCCAGGCATGCTGATGAACGCCTACGCTCTGCTCGTACGGCATCCAGACCCCTCGCGGGAGCAGATCCTGCGCGGGATGGAAGGAAGCCTTTGCCGGTGCGGTGCTTACCGCCGCATCCTGGCGGCCATCCAGAGCGCGGCCAGGACCATGAGGGAGGCCTGAACCATGAAGCATCCCCGGATTGAACTTTACGACCGCCTGATGGAGCGGAATTTCCGGTCCCACTTTGACCTGTCCCTTCCCCTGGACCGCCGCAGCTTTCTGAAACTGGGAGGAGGAATTCTGGTGCTGATGGCGATCCCCGGTTCCCCCGCCGGTCAGCCGGCTGGACGAAGGGGGCTGCCGGAGGATTTCAACGCGTTCCTGCTAGTCGGAGAAGACGGCCAAGTCACGGGGTTTACCGGCAAGATCGAGATGGGGCAGGGAATCAACACCTCGCTGGCACAGATGCTGGCGGAAGAGCTCAATGTGCCGCTGGAGCGGGTCAGGATGGTCATGGGTGACACCGACCTTTGTCCTTGGGACATGGGTACTTTCGGATCCCTCACCACCCGGGCCTTCGGCCCCCCGTTCCGCAAGGCCGCAGCGGAAGCTCGTGCCGTCCTGGTGCAACTGGCGGCGGAACGCCTTCAGGCGCCTGCCGAGAGGCTCCAGGTCGCCGACGGCGAGGTCATCGACCCTGTGACGGGTCGGCGTGTCGCTTACGGAGAGCTCACCCAGGGACGCCGGATCGTGCGGCGGGTCGAGGGAGAAGTGACCCCGGAGACGCCGGGCGACTTCAACATCGTCGGCCGGCCGGTGACCCGCCGGGACGGCGTCGCAAAGGTCACCGGAGCGGCGCAGTATGCCGGAGACATCCGGCTTCCCGGCATGCTGTACGCGCGCATCCTCCGCCCGCCGGCCCACGGAGCACGCCTCGTTGAACTGGACAGTTCGGGAGCCGAGGGGATCGAGGGTGTGCAGGTCGTTCGCGACGGTGATCTGGTGGCTGTTCTCCATTCGAAGCCGGATGTGGCCGAACAGGCGTTGGTGGCGGTCAAAGCCCGTTTCGAGCCTGCTCCTTCCGGTCCCGATGACGAATCGATCTACGATCATCTGCTCCAGCATGCTCCGGCGGGCGAGGTGGTCGCCCAGGGAGGCGACCTCGCCAGTGGTCAGGCGGCTGCAGTCCTGTCGGCGGAGGAGACCTACCTGAACGCATACGTCGCCCACGCCCCCATTGAACCCCACACGGCCTTGGCCGCCGAGGAGGGGGGGCGACTGGTCATCTGGGCGTCCACCCAGACGCCTTTTCGCTTGAAAGAAGAAGCTGCCGCGGTGTTGCAGCTCTCTCCCGACCAGGTTCGGGTCATCACGCCGTTTGTCGGCGGCGGGTTCGGTGGGAAATCCAATAACCTCCAAGCGTTGGAGGCGGCCCGCCTGGCCAGGCTGACCGGCAGGCCCGTCCAGGTCGCCTGGAGTCGTGGCGAAGAGTTTTTCCTTGACACCTTCCGTCCGGCTGCCGTGGTGAAGATCCGGGCCGGCACCGATAGCCTGGGAAGCCTGACCTACTGGGATTACGCAGTCTACGGTGCCGGCGAGCGCGGATCACAGCACTTTTACGCCATCCCCAACCACCGGACCGTGGTCTATGGTTCCGGGTGGAGGGGAAGGGAAGGCGGCCACCCCTTTGCCACCGGTCCCTGGCGCGCCCCTGCCAACAACACCAATACCTTTGCCCGGGAGTGCCATCTCGACATCCTCGCCCATCGAGCCGGCCTGGATCCGGTTTCTTTCCGCCTCCGCAACCTCAAGGATCCCAAACTGATCGGGGTTCTCAAGGCGGCGGCGGCCCGGTTTGGTTGGGAAGGGAAGGTCTCGCCCAGTGGACGCGGTATTGGTGTGGCGATGGGTGTGGATGCCGGGACCTCGGTCGCTCACCTGGCTGAGGTCGAGGTCGACCGGGCCACCGGCAGGGTCCGCGTCAAACGGGTGGCCTGCGCCCAGAATATGGGCTTGTGCGTCAACCCCGCTGGAGCGGCCTTGCAGATGGAGGGCTGTATCACCATGGGGCTGGGATATGCCCTGGCGGAACAGATCCGGTTCAAGGATGGAAGCATCCAGGATAACAACTTCGATACCTACAAGATCCCCCGCTTCTCCTGGCTCCCGGAAATCGAGACCGTCATCATTGACGATCGCGACTCTCCGCCGCAGGGTGGCGGAGAGCCGGCCATTGTCTGCATGGGGGCGGTGCTGGCCAACGCGGTCTTCGATGCGGTTGGCGCACGCCTGTTTCGGCTGCCCATGACCCCGGACAGGGTGAAAGCGGCGATGGCGGCCAGTTGAGGTCCCGGCGGAAACCGCCGCCGCTGGAGAGTGCCCCGTCCCCGGCACGGGGGATGTTCCTATCGCCGCCTTGCCAGAATCCGTTCGATTTCGTCCATGGTCCGTTCCATCGCCTGCATCGTCTTGTCGAACGGTACACTGGAGGTCATGTCCACCCCGGCCTCCCGCAACAGGTTGATTGGATAGTCCGAACCGCCGGCCGAGAGGAACTTCAGCACCCGATCCACGGCTCCCTGTTCCCCCTGAAGGACCATTTCGGCCAGGGCCGTGGAGGCTGTGAACGATGTGGCGTATTGATACACGTAATACGTGTAATTGAAGAAGTGCAGAATGTACGCCCACTCGTAATCGATGAAATCCTGGACCTCGCAGACCCCCTGATCATGACCGTAATAGCGGCGAGCGATCTCGCCGTACAGCCGGGACAGGTCAGCGCCGGTCAAGGATTCGCCCCGCTCCACCCGTTCGTGGATTTTCAGCTCAAACTCGGCGAACTGGGTCTGACGGAACAGAGTCCCCTTGAGGCCGTCCAGATATTTCATCAACAGGGACAGCCGGATCTCCGGATCCCCGATCTGTGCCAGCACTTCCTCCCTGAGCAGTGCCTCATTGAAGGTGGAAGCCACCTCTGCCACGAAGATCGGATAATCCGCGGTCGGATAGGGCTGGGTCTGGTTGGAAAACCAGGTGTGCATGGCGTGACCCAGCTCGTGCGCCAGGGTACTGACGTCCTCGAAGAGTCCGTTGTAGTTCAGCAGGACAAAGGGGTGGACGTCGTATCCACCGTCGTTGCTGTATGCCCCGGAGCGCTTGCCCGGAGTGGGGAAAAAGTCGATCCAGCGGCCGGCGAAGGCCTTGCGCACCGCCTCCATGTACCGCTCGCCCATGGGTTGGAAGGCATCGAGCACCAGGGCCTGGGCCTGCGCCACGTCGTACTCCAGCCTCACTCCCTCGACCGTCTCTGCATAGAGGTCCGAATACCTGAGCCGGTCGAGTCCCATCATCCGCTGCTTGAGGCGCAGGTATCGGTGGAACTTGGGCAGGTTTCGGTTCACGTTATCGATCAGGCTGTGATAGACCTCGACGGGAATGTTGTTGGGATCGAGGGCCATTTCCAGGGTGGATCCGTAGCCACGAGCGCGGGCATAGAAGAGGTCCGCACTGACCTTGGCGAACAGTTGAGCGCCAAAAGTGGACTCGAACCGCTTGAAGGTTTCAAAAAAGGCCTTGAACGCCAGCTCGCGATCGTCGCGGCCCGCCTCTGCACGGTAGCGGCTGAAGGCGGACTTGTTGAGAGTCACTCTTCGCCCGTCCTTCAGCGTGATCTCCGGATAAGGCAGTTCCGCGTCGCTCATCACGTTGTAGATGGTGCCGGGAGCATCGGCCATCCGCCCGGCCTCGGCCACGATCCGTTCCTCCTTGTCGGAGAGCATGTGAGCCTTGCGGCGCAGCACATTGAGCAGATAGAAACGATAGGCTGCGAGGCCCGGCTCCTGATCCAGAAAGGATCTCAGCACAGTCTCGTCCATGGCCACAATTTCCGGCTCGATGAACGATCCTTCAGTCCCGGCTTTGGTCGCAAGCTGGCTGACCTGCTGCAACATTGCCTGATACTTTGGAACCCGCGTATCCTCGTTCGACTTATTCGAGGCATAGCTGGCGAGACGCTGGAACTCCCGGTACCAGCCGGCCCGCTCCTCCAGGCAGGCCAGGAGCTGCGCCGCAGACGAAGCCAGCATTCCACGGTAGCGGGCAACACCGGTGACACGGGCGTCCAGATTGCGGTAGGCCTCTTCCCAGGCGGTGTCGCTGGGATACAGATCCGCCAGGTTCCAAGTGTATTGATCAGGTAGTGACGACCGCTCTCGCACCTGTCCCTCCATCGACTCCGCCGCGGTCAACGCCAGGAGGAGTTGTCCCGCTATCACACCAGAGCGGAAATGCATCGCTGAGACCTTCCTTTCTCCGACCCCCGCGGCCTCCCTGTTCCTTCGCTCAGGGCTTCCCTACGACACGACAAGTTGCTCCTGGAGCTCGCTGACGGTGTACGGTTTGTGCAGAATCCGGTCGGCGCCGGCCTGGCGGATCTGTGAATCGGAGAAAGGATTCGCTTCCGCCGTCACCGCCAGCGTCTGCGTCGCTCGCAGAGGACCGCTCTTCAGTTGTCTGAGCACGGCCAGGCCGATTCCACCAGGCATGGTGAGGTCGATCACGACCAGATCCGGTGCAAAACGCTGCAAGGCCGACGCCAGCATGGTGTTGGGTACAAACGACTGGGCCTGATAGCCCAGACTCTGCAGAATGAAACGGATGGAATAGAGACTTTCCCCGTCCTCTTCGATCACGGCGATCCGCAAGGGCTTGCCGGCGGGCGCGCGCAGCTTTTTCAACTTCACGACTGCAATCTCTCCCGCAGGAGTTCGTTGACGACCTGCGGATTAGCCTGCCCCCGGGTCCGTCGCATCACCTGGCCCACAAAAAAGCCCATGAGACCCGCCTTCCCCCCACGATAGGATGCCACCTCGGCCGGATGCTCCGCCAGCACCGCATCGACCACCTGCTCCAGTTCGCCGGCACTGCTGATCTGGCGCAGGCCCAAGTCGCGCACAATCGCTTCCGGATCGCCGCCGGTCTCATACATCCGGGCAAAAACATCTTTGGCACTCTTGCCGGAGATGGTTCCTTTCTCCACCAACTGCACCAGTCCCGCCAACTGTTCCGGCCGGATCGGACACTGGGTGACGGGACGGTTGTCCCGATTCAGCTCGCGCAACAGGTCTCCCACCATCCAGTTGGCGACCTTCACCGGGGGCGCAGTCCCCGAGCAGGCAGCCGCCTCGAAGTAGTCAGCCAGTTCGCGGGTCTGGGTCAGAATCGCGGCGGCCTCCGGCTCCAGGCCGTACTGCCGGACCAGCCGCTGCCGACGTGGTTCGGGCAGTTCCGGGATCCCTGCCTTCAGCTCCTCGAACCACTCGCGTGTGATCACCAGCGGCAGCAGGTCCGGCTCCGGGAAGTAACGGTAGTCATGGGCCTCCTCCTTGGAGCGCATTGAGACCGTAGTTTCTGTGGCCGCGTCCCACAGACGGGTTTCCTGGACGATTCGACCCCCGGAACCCAGGATTTCCCGCTGTCGATCGATCTCGTACTCCAGTGCCTTCTTCAGGAACCGGAACGAATTGACGTTCTTGATCTCCGCCTTGGTCCCAAACCGTGTCTCTCCGATGGGCCGGAGGGAGATGTTGGCGTCGCAGCGCAGACTCCCCTCCTCCATGTTGCCGTCGCACACACCCAGGTAAAGCAGGACCTGGCGCAGGTAAACCATGAAGTCATGTGCTTCCTGCGGATTGCGGAAATCGGCTTCAGTGACAATCTCGATCAGGGGCACGCCCGTCCGATTGAGGTTCACTCCCGTGTCCCCGCCCTGGATATGCACCGACTTTCCGGCATCATCTTCCAGGTGGATGCGGTGAATCCGAAAACGCCGGAGCGTCCCTTCGGGGGTGCCGTCGTCCACACGGACTTCCACCTCCCCCCGCACCGCCAGGGGTTGCTCATACTGGGAGATCTGATACCCCTTGGGCAGGTCCGGATAGAAATAGTTCTTGCGGGCGAAAATGGATGTCAGGTTGATCGTGCATCCCAGAGCGAGACCCGCCTTGACCCCCATCGCCACCGCCTCCCGATTGACCACGGGGAGGGCTCCCGGCAGGCCCAGGCACACCGGACAGGTCTGACTGTTGGGGGGGGGCCCGAAGGCCGTGCTGCAGCCGCAGAAGATCTTACTGCGGGTGAGCAGCTGGGCATGAACCTCCAGACCGATCACCGGCTCGTATTCGGCCAAAGCAGTTCCTTTCTGAGGATCGCCTCCACCTGGCGGCCTGCCTCCGGGTCGTCACCCGGCCGGGGGATCCAGTGGACGTCGGGTTCGCGCCGGAACCAGGTCATCTGGCGTTTGGCATAGCGCCGGGTGTCCCTTTGGGTGAGACTGATTGCCTCCTCCAGCCCCAGCGTTCCCTGCGCCACCCGAATTGCGTGGCGGTAGCCGAGAGCCTCGAAACCCTTGACTTCCGGCGGATAACCGGCGGCCAGGAGCCGGCGCACTTCGTCGACCAGTCCTGACCGGAACATCCTCTCGACGCGGGCGTCGATTCTAGCATACTGCTCCTGCCGCGGCGGGTTGAGGCCGAACTTCACCACTCTGAAACCCTGCAGAGGCGTCCGGCCCGGTCGCAGGGAGCTGATGGGGACTCCCGCCAGGAAACGGACCTCCAGGGCGCGGATGACCCGGACCACGTCGGCGGGAGCGATCCCTTCCGCCGCCTGCGGATCACGACGCCGGAGCGCATCGTGGAGGAACTGCGGACCCTTTCGCTCCAAAACCTGCCTGACTCTGCGTCGATAGCGGTCCGAACGACCCGGTCCCGCGAAGATCCCTTCCAGCAGTGCCCGCAGGTAAAGACCCGTTCCCCCCGTGACCAGGGGGATTCGTCCGCGTGATGCAATCTCCCTACACACCTTTCGCGCCGCGTCCATGTAGGCTCCGGCACTGAACGTTTCACCGGGTTCCACCAGGTCGAACAAGTGATGTGGGACTTGGCCCCGGTCCTCAGCCGACGGCTTGGCGGTGCCGATCTCCAGGTGCCGGACCACCTGCATGGAGTCGCAATTGACGATCTCCCCTCCCAGCCGGCGAGCCAGTTCGAGGGACAGGGCAGATTTGCCCGAGGCGGTCGGGCCCAGAATGACCAGCAGCAATGGGCTGGAACCTGCCTCCGGTCCGCCGGAAGACTTCTCTCTGTCAGACAGTCCAGAGGTCACAGCCGCGGCACCGTCATCCCGCCGTCCACCATCACTACCTGGCCGGTGGAATACCCGAACTGCCCCGTCACCAGCGCGGCGACGACCTTACCCACATCATCCGGCTGCCCCCACCGGGGCTGCAACAGAAGGCCCTGCTGGATCAGGCGGTCGTACTTCTCCTTGACTCCCGCCGTCATGTCCGTCTGGACGATTCCGGGGCGCACCTCGAAAACCGGAATTCCGTACTCGCCCAGGCGCACAGCCCACAACTGCACCGCCATGGCCAGACCCGCCTTCGAAATGCAGTACTCTCCACGGTTGACGGACGCCAGGGCGGCCGACACCGAAGTGATGAAAACCACCGCCGCCTCGAAGGATGGGTCAGCCGACCTCTGCTCCACCATCCACCGTACCGCCGCCTGAGTGAGGAAGTAGGGACCCTGGAGGTTGACTCGCAGCACCTCCTCGAAGCTTTCCTCGGTGGCGTCCAGGATGTCCAGGCGTTGCCGGGGCGCCATCCCGGCATTGTTGACCAGGACGTTCAAACGTCCAAAGTCGCGGCGGACGCACTGCAGCAGGCGGTGGCGTTGGGCCCCCTCGGCCAGATCGGCCCGGTAGTATCTGACCTCGATCCCGCTTTCCGCCAGCTCCTGCAGAACCGGTTCCACCTGCGCCGGCTCCCGGACACCACACAGGGCCAGGTTAAAACCCTGGTCCGCCAGCCGCCGGGAGATTCCCAGACCGATCCCCCGGGCTCCTCCTGTCACCAGTGCCACTCGCTTCATGCCGCCTGTCCCCCAGTCCAGAAAGTCGGCCAGGGCCGGCCCTGAATCTCCCTCCAGAGCAGGAGGGCCAGCTCTCGGGCGTGATAGTCGCCCCACATGCTGGACTCGCCGCATGGGACGCTGCGCCCGGCCGGAACATGGTCCCATCCGTTGGGACGATGGTAGACAGAGTGCAGGATCAGGCCCTGATGTCCGGGATCACGGCTCAGGTACGGGGCCCCCAGCAGGGCCGCCGACACCGTCAGTCCGGCCTGGTGATAACGGGTCCCCGCCTCCATCTCACCCAGTTGCGTCAGATAGCGGCCAAGCCTCAACAGCGCCTGAGCGGCTATCGCCGCCGCCGAGCTGTCCACCGGCTCCTCGTCGTTGAACGGGTCGGCCGGTTGATCCTTCCACTGCGCCAGCCGGCTCAACCCCGGTGCCGCGGTGTCCCAGTAAGGTATGCCGTTGGCAGGCGTCTGTTCCACATAGAAATCGCAGGTGGCCCGACACGTCTCCAGCATCAGGGCCAAAACATCCTCACGGGAAAGCCCGTCAACATCCCAGTGTTGCAACGATCCCAGGAACTCCAGTTGTTCGGCGAAACCCAACATCACCCACGCCAGACCCCGTGTCCAGGTCGATCGGGAAGAGAAGCCTTGTTGGGAGTTCGGACACCGGTACGAGCCATCAACGATGTTGAAGATGGATTCATGGGCGACCCGTCCCCGGACGTCATAAAGGTCGCGTCCGCGGCCAAAATAGACGTTGTAGCGCGCAGTCGCCTGCGCGTGCCGGATCAGACGCTCGAGCAGTGAAACCTCCCGATCGCCTTCCTCCAACAGGCAATGTCCCAACAGGTGACCCAGCGCCAGAGAACGCAGGGAACGCATCGTGTCGGCAAACAGTGAGTGCGGGCCATTGAAAGAGTAGATGTAGCCCCCGTCCGGCAACCGCGTCCACCGTCTGGCCTGGACAGCCGCCGAAACCCGCAGCGCCAGTTCGTAGCAGATCATCTCCCACGGCTGGGCCTGCAGGATCCCCTCTGCCGCCAAACGGCGCAGATTGCCGAAGGTGCTCACAATGTTGAAGCCATGGTCATGGACACCCATGTGGGTGAGGTGGCAAACCATCCGCCGAACCGCCCCTTCTCGGCCCACGCGGAGAAACTCCTCTTCCCGGCTGACTTCATACTGGAGCAACGCCGAGCCGTAATGGAATCCCAGCGTCCATTCGGTCCAGCCCCGGGCGGTGTACCTCCCGCCGACCGTATATACCGGAGCCCCGGAGTCGAAATCATATGTGTCGTCCAGACTTCGGATCTTGCTCCCTGAGAGCTCCCAGAACTCGGTGAGCGCTCCCACCAGATCGTCCACCCGGATTTTCGGATCCACTCGCATGGCTCAAAGGTTAGGTTACTTTACCTGCGGGCTGCCAGTCGCTACCCTACCTGCCGACGCTCATGAGAATCTCACTCTGCAACGAGGTGTTGCGCCACCTGGACTTTTCCTCCCAGTGCCGCTACGCAGCGGCGATCGGTTACGACGGTCTGGAAATTGCCCCTTTTACGCTGGACGCCAACCCCCATCGGCTGTCGCCCGGCAGGATCGCGGAGCTGCGTTCGGCAGCCGAAGGTGAAGGCCTTGCGATCACGGGACTGCACTGGCTGCTGATCACCCCTCCTGGACTCTCGGTAACCTCCCCTGATCCCGAGGTGCGGAGGCGGACGCTGGACGTCATGAAGGGTCTGGTGGACCTGTGTGCCGGTCTGGGGGGACAGGTGATGATCCACGGTTCCCCCAAGCAACGCCAGATCGACGGGACGGACGAGCGAGCGGACGCTGAAGCACGTGCCTGTGAACTGTGGCGTCAGGTGGCGGAGCACGCCGGGCCGGCGGGGGTGACCTACTGTCTTGAACCCCTGAGCCCCGCCGAGACCAATTTCATCAACAGCCTCGAGGAAGCGGCAAGACTGGTGCGGAGAATCGATCACCCCGCTCTGCGGAGCATGTTGGACACCAAGGCCGTGCGGACCGGTGAACGGGAGAGTCCGGAGACACTGGCCCGCCGGTGGCTCCCGGCAGGAGTGATCGCTCATGTTCACGTCAATGACCGCAACCTGCGGGGGCCCGGCCAGGGTGATGACCGCTTCGCCGGGCTGTTCGCCGTTCTCCGCGAGCTTGGCTATGGAGGTGTGATCGGGGTGGAGCCGTTTGACTACTTCCCGGACGGGTCGGCGGCGGCGGCCCGGGCGATCGGCTATTTGAGAGGGCTGCTGGAAGGGCTGGAATGGAGATCAGGTCTGGCTGGCAACGCCACGCCAAAGGCCTGAGACCGGATCTGGAGAGGATGTCGATGAAGATCGCGGACCTGAATGAGATTCCCGGGCGGCGTTATCCGGCCGGCCGCTGGACCCGCAATCTGGTGGGCGGGGCGTCACCGATCTCGGCCAGCCAGTTCTGTCTGGGCTACGTCATCCTGGACCCCGAAGGGGGACAGGTTCCCTGGCACAACCAGGAGCAGGAGGAGGTTTACTTCATTGTGGAAGGGGAGGGGGAAATGTGCCTGGGGGAGGAACGTCGGCGCCTGGCAGCAGGGCAGTGCGTCTACATCCCTCCAGGTGTCTTCCACCAGTTGACAAACATCGGGAGCCGGCCCCTGACGCTGATCTACTGTTACGGTCCCGCCGGCGATGTGGCTCACTGGCGCCAGGAACTGGATGGCACACTCCCCCGGGCGGGGAAGGAGGCTCCACCCCTGCCTGAGGGCTCTTGGCCGCAGAAGGTCTGAAGATTCTAGGTGTGACGATGAGACAGTTGCGGGTTGGCATCATCATGAACGGAGTGACCGGCCGCATGGGCCGGAATCAGCACCTTCTGCGATCGGTGGCGGCCATCATCCGGGACGGCGGGATCCCTCTGGCGGACGGCCGTGTCATCATGCCCGATCCGCTTCTGGTGGGACGAAACCCTGCCAAACTGGAGGCGCTGGCGGCGGAGTCGGGGGTATCGAGGTGGAGCACCGACCTGGACGCGGTGCTGGAAAACGGCGACTACTCCGTCTATTTCGACTCCCAGGTGACCGGCTTGCGGGTGGAGGCGGTGCGGAAGGCTGTCCGGGCCGGCAAGCACGTGTACTGCGAGAAGCCCACGGCACTCAACACCGCAGATGCCCTGGTACTTTACCGCGAGGCTGTTGCGGCGGGCGTCAAACAGGGAGTGGTCCAGGACAAGCTCTGGCTTCCCGGCATCCGCAAGCTCCAGAGCCTGATCGGCCGCGGTTTCTTCGGTCGCGTGCTGGCCGTGCGCGGGGAGTTCGGCTATTGGGTGTTCGAGGGAGACACCGTGCCGTGTCAGCGCCCCTCCTGGAACTACCGGCGCGAGGAAGGGGGCGGGATCATCAATGACATGTTCCCGCACTGGCGCTATCTGCTGGACCGCCTGTTCGAGGGAGTGGAGGGTCTGGTGTGTCTGGGCGCGACCCATATCCCGAAACGGTGGGACGAAGGGGGCAGACCCTACATCTGTACGGCGGATGACGCCGCCTACGCGACGTTTCGCCTTCGCAACGGTGTGGTGGCTCAGTTCAACTCTTCCTGGGCGGTTCGGGTTCGCCGCGACGATCTGCTGACGATCCAGGTGGACGGTACGGAGGGTTCTGCGGTGGCGGGACTGCGTCACTGCTGGATCCAGCCCTATGGGGCGACCCCCCGGCCGGTGTGGAACCCGGACGTGGAGACCCCGCTGCGCTACCGCGACGACTGGATCCAGGTTCCGGACCAGATGCCGTTTCCGAATGCCTTCCGCGTGCAGTGGGAGTTGTTCCTCCGCCACGTGGTGCTGGACGAGCCGTTCCCCTGGGATCTTCTGGAGGGTGCGAAAGGCGTCCAGCTTGCGGAAAAAGGTATGGAGTCCTGGCGGACGGGCCGGTGGGTTGAGGTGGAGGAACTCTCCTGACCGCCGTTCAGACCGCCGCTGTGGTTCCGCGCCGGCAGCCGGGCAGGAACCTGCGATCCCTGATTCACATGCCCATGAGACTGCTCTCGGACGTCAAGGGTATGAGCCGTCTGGCGTTGGGTTTGGGGAAGTTTGCCCGCCATCCGATCTCCCTGGATGCGGCCAAGGCCTGGATCAAGGCGGGTATGCAGCAGCGGGAGAGCGTTTTCCTAGAGAACGTGCGGCACGCCATTTTCGCTAACCCTTCCAGCCCCTATCTCAGGCTTCTCCAGGGGGCGGGATGCAGCTTCGCCGACCTCCGCCACCTTGTTCACAGTGATGGTCTGGAGGGTGCACTGGAACGGCTGGCCGGGGCAGGGGTCATGGTCAGCCTCAAGGAATTCAAGGAGGTGTCGCCTGCCGTCCGGGGATCCCAGACCTATCATTTTCGCGAATCCGACTTCGACAATCCCGTGGCCAGAGAACATTTCCAGAGCAGCACCGGGGGAAGCACCGGAAAACCGAGCCGCGTAGTGATCGATCTGGAGCACCTCGCCCAGTCCGCTCCCCATTGGGCTGTCTGGTTTGCCGCCAACGATTTGTTGGATTCGCCTCTGGTCTATTACTGCCCGACTCACCCCGGCATCATGAACGGGATCCTCCGCTGCGCAAGGTTCGGAAAGCGGCTGGAACGCTGGTTTGCGATCGCCGGAATGGCGACGCTGAGGGACAGGTGCGTGGCCGCCACAGTGCGGGCACTGGTTCGCGCACGTCTCGGCCTGCCAAGGGTAGAGCCGACTCCCATGAGTGAGGTTCGAGGAGTGGGAGAGTATCTGCGCAGCCTGCTGGACCAGGGACGGCGACCATGCCTGAACACCTATCCCAGCGCCGCGGTCCGGATTTCCGATGCAATGCGGGAGAGCGGCGTATCGCTGGCAGGTATGACGTTCCTTCTGCGCGGAGAGGCTCTTACTGCGGCCCGCCGGAGTGCGATTGAGGCTGTCGGTGCCAAAGCGGTCCAGTCCTACGGTTTTGCGGAGGGAGGGACCGTGGCCGGCCAGTGTCCGCAGCCGGCCTCTGTGGACGATGTCCACGTATACGAAGACGCCTTCGCGATTCTGCGGTGCCCCCGCAGTGAAGAGGAGGGCGAATCCTCGGGCGGAGCGCTTCTGCTTACCGCCCTGCGGCCGGCCTGTCCTAAGGTGCTTTTGAACACTGAGGTGGGAGACGATGCCGTCGTGGAAACCCGCCACTGCCACTGCCTCTTCGGTGAACTGGGATATACAAAGCACCTGCACACGATTCGCAGCTTCGGCAAATTGACGGGAGAGGGCATGACCTTCCTCATCACGGACCTGGTACGCCTGCTGGAGGAGGTGTTGCCGCGCCGGTTTGGTGGTGCGCCCACGGATTTCCAATTGGTGGAGGAGGAGGGGGAGGCAGGTCTCAGCCGCTACGCGCTGCTGATCAGCCCGAGACTCGGCCTGCTGGACGAGGAAGCCGTCAGAGCCGCCTTTCTGGATGAACTCTCGCAGATGCGCCGGTACTATAGGTTCAAGTCCAGACTGTGGGCGGAAGCTGGCACGCTTCAGGTGCGGCGATCGAATCCAGTACTGACCCCCCGCGGGAAGGTCGTCCCGGTACGTAGTCTGCGTACGTAAGAGGCCGCCGGCGGGCGGAGGGATGTTTGGGGACGCTGGGAAGCGCTGCGGGAACGGGGTATCGATGGGCGGGGAGACAGGTTTTGATCTGCTGTACGTGGGGATGCTGCCTCCTCACCCCGGGGGTTCCGGCCTCTCCTGGGCGCAGCTGCTTTCCTCATTTGCAGGCCGAGGACACCGGATTCGCTGTGTGTCACCCATCACGGCGGAGGGCTTGAATGCAGGTGACATCTTCTCCCGGGATCATCCCGAGCTGAACGTGCACCGTTTTCAGGTCCCCCACCACTACACCGGTCCCAACGTTCCTGCCTCGGATCATTACATTGAGCACGAGTCCCGCTGCATCCGCGAACTCCTTCCTCAGCTGATTGCACAGCGGCGGCCGGATCTGCTGATCGTGGGTCGCGAAACCTTCGGTCTCCACGTCCCGGAACTTGCTTCCCACTTTCGAATTCCGGTGGTTCAGGGTATCCGCGGCAATACCACGGTCGCGATCCTCAATGGCACCTACCCCAAGGCCCATGGCGAGCGGCTGCTGGCCCAGTTTCGCAAGGCCACGCTGCTGGTCTCGGCCGCTTCGCATATGGCTGACGGGCTGCGGCGCCTCGGCTTTCACAACGTGGAAGTGATCCCTAACGCCGTCGATCCCGACCAGTTTGCTCCGCATCAGGCACCGGCGGTCCTTCCGGCCGAGCTGACTCTGTGGCGGGATGACATCGTGGTGGCGCACATTTCCAACCTGAAGGCGGCAAAGCGCCCAATGGATCTGGTCGGGGCCGCCCGACTGGCGCTGCACCACAGTGCTCGCCTGCTCTTCGCGGTCATCGGAGACGGTGCGTTCAGGACGGCGATGGAAAACGAGTGTGAGCGACTGGATATTCTCCACCGGTTCTATTTTCCCGGATGGGTCGATCACTCCTTGATCCCGGCCTTTCTGCAGCGAGCTGACATGGTTGTTTCCATGTCGGAGACGGAGGGTCTGTCGCGGGTGTATCTGGAGACGCAGGCCGCCGGCCGCCTTCTGATCGCCAGCGACATCGCTCCAGCCAGGGAAGTGGTGTCGGATGGAGTGACCGGGTTGCTGTTCCGACTGGGGGATGTGGAGGACTTGGCCGACAAGATCCTTTGGGCGGCCCTGCACCCACATGCCCGGAGGATCATCGGGAACCGTGCCCGGGCTGAGGCTGAGAGATGGCCTCTCAGAGAGGCCGTGGAAGCGTATCTCGCCGCCTTTACCCGCTGCATCGAGCAGTACCAACCGTTGGCGAAATGAGCGGTGGTCATCGGGGACATTTTGCAGTCCTGTCTGCGCCGAGAAGTGGCTCAACGTGGTTGATGGATCTGATTGCCCGGTCCACCTCGGCTCGGGTTCATGGGGAGCTCTTCATCCCTCGCCGCAAGCCGCGCCACAGCCGGCTGATGACCGCGGGGACAGCCGAGTACCTGGATCAACGCTTCCGAAGCATCCCCCTGTATTGCGAATTCCGGTTGAGCGGGCCGCGGCTGAGGCCCTTCCGCGTTTTCCATTACCTGGAGAGGGTTCTGGCTGATGCCGGATCGGTTGGCTTCAAGCTGATGTATTCGAACCTCGTCCAGTTCCCGGAGGTATGGGTCTGGGCGGTGTTGCGGCGTCTCCGCGTGGTGCATCTGGTGCGGGAGAACCACTTGGATGTGGCGATCTCATCCGCAGTTCGTTTTGCAACTCGGACCGTCCATCGCGTAGCCGGCGAGCCTGAACCCCCTCCGGTGCAGATCCGGCTGGATCCGGGAGCCCTGTTGCGCAGCATGAGGCGTTCTCGCCGCAGCCTGTCCCTCGCCCGGAAGCTCCTGCGGTGGAGTCCTTTGCCGTCCCACGAGGTCCGGTATGAGGCTTTGACTGCCGACAACCGGGCATTTGAGGCGGTTTGCCGGTTTCTGGAAATGACATTACGGGATTGTGTGCCGGAATCACGACTGCAGAAGGTATTCACTCGCAGTCATCGCGAGATACTCCTCAACTACCAGGAGATCCGGGCGGCGCTTTTGGCTTCGGAGTTTGCCTCCCTGATCGACTGAAGGCCGTCGACGCCGCCATGGAGGTACCGACAGCCGATCCGCGTGATCCGCACGATTTGACTAATCCGGTCCTCCGCGCGATCCGAGTTAATCCGAGTGATCCGCGTATTCCGTGTAACCCGCGTGATCCGCGCGATCCGTGTCTGCAAGCCGGCGTCCCAGAGGGATCCCGATGCCCCGGAACGCGAACGCAGTGAGCAAGCCGTCTGCCGCGGCGGCGTTTTGGCGGGGAGGAGCGCCTTAGAAGCCATGGGGGCTAAGAACGGCTTCTAAGGCTCTTCGGGCCGTTTTCGAGGGCTAACGCTCTTTTGTTCGGTCACTTGCCGTGGTCCGACCCCATTCTGGGACCCCATCATGGGAACCGCATCGGATTAGGCCGCCAGCGGGCGCGGCTGCGCCGGCACAGCTTGAGCAGGCTGTGTCAGCGTGATACGGTCCCACTCGGCCGCAACCTTCGTCAGCCCGCGAAACGCGAAGCGGCGAAAGCCGCGTACCTCTTTGCGCTGTCTAAACACCGGCTCGACGATCGCCTTGCGCTACTTGTACACAGCCTGCCCGGCCGTCGTCTGCAACTTCTGCCGCATCTGGCCGACCACGCTCGCGTCAGTCGCGGTCGGTGCCGCGCGCGTCCGGGGCGGTGCGCTACCGTGCTTCTGCCGGTCCGGGGGCACGTAGAGATCCACGGTGCTCAGCGTGCGGGCGGTGAGCTGAGCCGTGTTGGAGTCGCCCGCTTCCGCCGAGACCTTCTCGGGCAGCCGTCCACAGTTCGTCTGGACCTGTTGCAGTCAGCGGACTGAAACCGGGGGATGCTACGCGGCAGAGACTCGTCGGTCTCAGGGGTTTCCTTCGGGAGGCGAAATGCAGTTAGAATGCAGGAAACGGTTCTTTGCGCTGAAGTCCTTTATGCATCCGGTTTGTGAGACGGGCTGGGAGTGATCTAATGCGGGAATTGGTGTTCATTCACGGTGCCGGCGGTGCGGTCGACGATCCAGAATTCGGCAGCGAGGAGCTCATTGCATTTCTCAGAAGCGAGCTCGGTCAGGATTATCGGATACGCGCACCGCTCATGCCCAGTCCTGAGGAGCCGCACGCCATTGCCTGGCTGGACGCCCTCGACGCGGAGCTGCTCGATTTCCCTGATGACGGCGTCCTCATTGGCCATTCGATGGGCGGTGCCATGATTCTCAAGTTCATTGCCGAGAGAAGACAATCGTTATCGGCGTCGGGTCTCGTCATCATAGCGTGTCCATTTTGGGGTGAGCTGGATTGGGAGGTTGAGGAATTCTACTTGCCGGCCACATTCGCTGATCGATTGTCAGGGCTGAAACGCATTCTGCTCTATCACAGCCGCGATGACGCGATCGTGCCGTTCGCGCACATGGCCGTCTACCTCAAACACATCCCGCGCGCCGAACCACATGAAGTCGACGGGGCGGGTCATGCTTTTGCGCGAGGAGATCGTCGCGTTTTGGTCAGCGGTATTAGATCCCTTCAGGTTTAAGCTACCGTTGTGGCTACTTCTTGCGTTTCTGCTTAGGACGGGACGTGCATTCTAAACGAGGGCATTCACCTGATGGGCTCGGCCCGGAGGTGATGCCCAAGTCGTTAGACGGCAAGGCACACAGAGGCGCGGTATGCGAAAACTGATCATGTGGAATCTCGTCACCCCTGATGTCTACTTTGAAGGTGTCAAGAACTGGGATTGACCTTGGCACGAGCAGGTGTGGGGCGAGGAACTCGAGCGATTCTCTCTCGAACAGTTGGAGTCGGCCGACCTGCTTGTGTTGCGGCGCGTGACCTATAGGGGCATGGCTGCGTATTGGACGACTGCCCAGGGAGCCATAGCCAATTACATGAACAGGATTCCAAAGCTGGTCTGTTCCCGTACACTTCGGACGGGCACGCGGAACAATACGACCGATACTCGTCTAAGAGTCTCTCGTTCATCACGGTCCTTAGAGAGGTTGGCGCTTCCGAAGACGAAGATGTTTCCGGTGCCCTGCTAACATCCGCATGCAGCGGTCGGCGCTACGCGCCGCCGCTGATGCAGGGCCTTAGCCCGCCTTGAGCCAAGAGGGACGAATGGTTCAAAAACCAACCATACAACACATTGAAGCAGCACGGCAAGCTTTTGAGGCGAATGAACCACGCGATCTTTTCTATCGGGCGGCGACGGAATTGATGACACTCGCGCTGGATGGTAAGACGTCTTTGAGCGTCGCCGAAGCCTTGGCCGTGCTCCTTCAGACTTGGAGCAAGATATGCTACCAGTATAGGAGATTCGGCATCCGGCATTTTGCCGACATAGAGGGGCTCGTCCGTGACCACCATCCAATAATGATAAACTTCAGGCAACGGTCCATACAGAGCCTCAACCAGGAAGACAAGAACGAAGTTGTACTCGTGTTCAAGGCTTTTGAAGAGGTTCTCGGCCCAGTTGGCGCTGCAAAATGCTTGCATCTTCTAGCGCCGTGTTTCTTCCCTCTTTGGGACCGTGCCATAGCAGAGGCCTTCCGCCTCCCGTTGAGGCAAAAGGGCAGGAATGCTGAAAGATACTGGCGCTTTATGGAAATTGCGAATGAGCAAGTTCAAAGCCTTGGTGGAGAGCAGGCCGTTGGCCGAAATCTGTTGAAGGCGATAGATGAATACAATTACTGCAAGCACACCAAAGGATGGATATGAGTTGATCGCCGTTCGGCGGGCCAACCACTCGCTCCGGCCGACACAGCCTTCGGCGCCGAGGCTGAGCTAGATACCGTTAGCCGCCCGAAACGCGATGATTCCTAGGGGTTCGCATGAGAGAGATCCTGCTGGATGTAGCCTCAAAACGTGTGAAAATAGCACAGGCGGCGAGTGTCCTTGCCGAGCTGCACGATAACGGTTCGAAGGCCTCGGGTGAGGAAGCCGGAGGAACGGTTCGAGAGTCGGCTTCTGCCGCTGTCTGCTCGAAGGACCCGGGAGGTCTCCGAGCTGATTCCGCAACTGTACCTGCACGGGTTGGCGGAAGGCACCGAGTTCGTGTGGTTCTACGACGTCGAGGCCGACGGCTGGAGCCTGGACGACAAGCGCACGCCGCTGCTCTCCGAGGACAAAGTTGGGCCGGTACCTTCCTTCTTTCGTCATTCCCGCAGAAAGCGGGAATCCAGTCTCTCCATCCGAGGACGAGCACGCGAAGAACAACCTGCCCGACGTGCTGGGGCGCTGGGCTCAGCGCAACGGCAGCGAGCGCGAACACCCGCGCACCGCTCAGAGTTTCTGCGTGCCATGGCTGACATCGCCCGTACATTCGTCGGGCATGGGTCGCGGGCGAGAATCGAGGACGGCGCATCATTGCGTCTGGAGAGTGGATCGTCTCTCGTGGTGAGTCCGTAGACCCGAGGGCAGAGGCGCGTTCCGCGAAGCTATAACAAGCGCACCCGTTGATTTAGGTTACGGCCGTATCCTAAAATAGCAGCCGTTCTTGTTTGAGGATCGGCCCTTCCATGCATCGCCCAGTGCCCGGCCATTACATTGAGATCGCGACCGCTGGTGAGCGGTTCAAGGCCTTCGTGCCGATGCCGCTGCCGCCGGAGCCGCCGATCGTTTGGTCGTCGATGCTGCGGCGGCGTTTCGATGAGGCGTTGCTTGCGCTGGGTCGGCTGGACGCGCTGACCGCCCATCTGCCGAACGCCTCGCTGCTGCTTTACAGCTTCGTGCGCAAGGAGGCGGTGCTGTCCTCGCAGATCGAAGGTACGCAATCGTCGCTTGCGGATCTGCTCCTGTACGAGATCGACGAGCAGCCCGGTGTTCCTGTGGAAAATACACGCGAGGTCAGCCGCTGCGTGGCGGCGCTGGAGCATGGTTTGAACCGGCTACGCGGTGGCTTGCCCCTGTGCATGCGGCTGCTGTGTGAAATGCACGAGGTGCTGCTCTCCCACCCCGGCGGGCGCGGCAAGACGCCGGGCGAGGTGCGGCGCTCGCAGGTGTGGGTCGGCGGCACGCGTCCGGGTAACGCGGTGTTCGTGCCGCCGCCGGCCGTCGAGCTGCCCGCTTGCCTGACCGCATTCGAGCGCTTTCTCAACGACGACCCCGAACCCACGCCGCCGCTCATCAAGGCGGCCTTGGCGCACCTGCAGTTTGAGACCATCCATCCCTTTCTTGACGGCAACGGGCGCATCGGGCGGTTGCTGATCGTGCTGCAATTGGTGGCCGACGGCGTGCTGGGCGAGCCGATGCTGTATCCGAGCCTGTACTTCAAGCAGCACCGCGCGTTGTACTACGAGTTGCTGAACGAGGTGCGGCTGCACGGCGACTGGGAACGCTGGCTCGACTTCTTCGCCGAGGGCGCGCAGGTGAGCGCCGCGCAGGCCGTGGCCAGCGCGAATGCGCTGCTCGCGCTCGTCAACGCCGACCGCGACCGGATCGCCAGGCTGGGCCGCGCGGCGAGCTCAGCTCTGGCGGTGCATCAGGCCTTGCAGCGCCAACCTCTGGCCACCTCCACCACGCTGGTCAAAGCAACTGGTCTGACAGCGGCGACGGTGAACAAATCGCTCGTACACCTCGAGCGCATCGGCGTCGTGGCCGAACTGACGAACCGGCAACGCGGCCGCGTGTTCAGTTATAAGCGTTACATCGATGAGCTCGCCGCAGAACCGGGGGATGTCCCATGAGCCAGTTCACCTTCCTCCAGGGCGAATGGGCGGCGGTGTCCGAGGCTGCCGCCAAGGCCGAGGCGGCAGTGTATGCCGATCCGCGCACGGTCTGCTTCTACGCCCGCCGCGCGCTGGAGCTGGCGGTGAGCTGCTTCTCAAGGAGGAGGGGTGGCCGCTCGACCAGGCCCGCGAGCGGTCGCGAGCGGCAGCGTGGCGACCGCAACCGGGCCGCTTTGGCGGTGGCGCGAAAGCTGGTCTCCTTTCTGCCCGCTAGGGATCGACGCCAGACGCCGTTTGCCGTCGAACCGATCGTTCAATAATAGCGGCTTCCCGCGATGCGAAGTTTCCTGCCGGGCCCGGCCGATTTGGACAGTGTGACGGACCCTTCGATCCGAAACGGCTTGCGCCGCCGCCCCTGAGTCAGCGTGTGGCAACGGTCGAGGAGGCGGCGGAAGAGCTGTTCGTACAGTTGCCAGGGCCGATGCTCGTTGGCGTAAGCCAAAGTCGAGCGCCTGGGAAACCGGATGCCCAGGTGGCCAGCTCGCCTGCGCGACTGGCGAGCCGGCCACAGATTTCCCCCAAGCTGTGGGCCCGGCCCAGCTGGCAGAACAGCGTGGACACAAACTAGGTCCAGCAGGCCAATCCCCGGGCGTGACGCTCGGCTTTCGTCTCCCGGACGACCTTCTGGAACTCAAGACGCGGAAAGAGCTGGAGAAGTTGGCTGAAGTTGGAGCAAAATCGGTTCACGGCTGAGTCCTCCTCTCCGATCAGGCTTTTCGACAAACCCAATCGTACGAGGTCGGCTCAGCCCCTCAATCCCAAATTCCTAGCGGCGGCGTTTTGGTGGGGAGGAGCGCCTTAGAAGGCATGGGCGCTCCTGGCGCTCACTTTCTCTCCGAAATGCTGCTGCGATCGGTGACGCAGAAGTCAAGGTGGTGCCCGTGAAGTAGCGAATACGCGCAAGCTGTCGCCTCGATGATCCTCAGGAGGAGTCGCTGGCGTTCGGCGTCGACAAACAAGGAGTTCTGAAAATGTCCGATGTATCGAACTTACGGCTATACCTGCTTCGTGCCATGTATTTGCTCATGGCCGTTGGTCTAGGCATTACTGTCTGGCCCGGAATATTGATCCCCGGCGATGTCTCACACATGGGGAGCGTCGTTCGGAGCATGCTGGGAGCCCTTGCGCTCACTTCTTTGTGGGGGCTGCGCTATCCCGTAAGGATGCTCCCGATCCTGCTGTTCGAATTCACGTGGAAGGTCATATGGGTTGTTGCCTTTGCGCTTGGGCCATGGTTTAGCGGAGAGCTTGACGCAGCTCGGCAGGAGACGCTGTTTGCCTGTCTCATGGGCGTCATCCTGGTCCCCATCGCGGTTCCCTGGGGTTACGTGTTGCGGCACTACGTCAGGGCTCCTGGAGACCGCTGGAGCAGCGAAGCTGCTGCCGCTCAAGAAGAGCCAACGCGCCATTCAAATCGGCGAGGTCACAGGGGATAATCAGTTTGAGCCTGGGGCCCAAGCCCCTTCTTTCATTGGCGGCCAGTGAAGTGGATTGCTGAAGCTGTGCCGCGTGCCTACTTCGGGAAGGATCTCCTGAAAACGTTCGGTGTGTTTATCACGATCTTTCGGGTTCTGCGAAACAACGCTGAGGCGCGGCTCGCGGCGATGCGAGCCGCCGGCTGGAAGCCCGAGTCGGTTACGGCCTTTACCAAGACCGCTGTTGTCAGCCCCGGTGATACCGCAGGAGAGACGGAGGAGACCGATCTTGAAGAGGCCGCACGGGACCGGATCGCGCAGATGATTACTGCGCGATTCAAGGCCATGGCCTTACGCGCCTGCAAGGCTTCGCGTCTAACCACCGCGTCCAGCGGACGGTCTGCTGCGCGCCGCCGCTGGAACCGGAGCGTTATGCGTCTTAAGGAAACACGATGTCCAGAGAACAGCATGAAGAAAATCAGATATGGGTATATGCCGTTGCCTTGGCTATCGGGGCGGGGCTTGGGGTATGGTGTCCTGCCTTTGGCGCCAGGCTGGAATTCCTTATCTCTCCAGTGATTGCGATTTTGCTTTTACGGAATGTTTACCCAGATTCCGTTTCTTCAGCTGCGCGAGGCCTTCGCGAACCGGCGGTTTACCGCTGCGCTGCTCACGGTCAACTTTATTGTTGTTCCCGTTCTGGTCTGGTTGTTGTCGCGGTTTCTACCCCATCATCCGCCGCTGCTTATCGGTGTCTTTCTTGTTCTGCTCAGCCCGTGCGTCGGAGGGACCATCTGGGAAGCGGGACAGCCTCTCGTTAGTGCCAGCGCAGACTGGCTTTGAAGCGGCGGGTGATGGTCTCCGAAAGGCGCTCCGCATCTTTGATGACGTCGTTGACGTCGTGACGGCCAAGGCATGTCGGTGGCAGCCATGAAAGCGCCGGCTTTGCAGCATGAATTGCGCCGGGGCACCGAAGGGTAAGCGGCGCTTCTTCCGGCGGGCGGCCAGGAACATTCACATCCCCTGGCAGATCGTGGTCAGCGCGCCCCGCGCTTTCGGGAGGCGGAGGGCAAGCGTACGGCCTCCATCCGCTTCATCAACGCCTACATGGAGTGGCTGCACCGGGCGGCGCACCATGATCCAGTGGTGGCGAAGGCTTTCAACGATATTCTCACCAGTCGGGGACGACGATCCTCTTTTTTTTGATGATCCAGTGGTGGCGAAGGCTTTCAACGATATTGCCAAAACTGCAGGCGCCGCCGCAGAGCCTGATGCGGCCAGGAATGGTGTGGCGGGTGCTGCGGGAGAATCTGTCCACTCGCCGCCCAACCAGCGCATCCACCTGACGGCTTCGGCTCGCTACGCTCAGCTCGCCGGCAGGTGAAGCGCGGGCCGTTGACGGGCCTTCAGGTTCCTTGTCGGCTGCTTTGAGAGCTTCCTCTCGGAGCTTTTCCGGGAGCTCCTCACCGGCCGCCTGTCAGCGGACGAGCTGCTGCTTGTTCTTGAGCGGGCCGATGTGGTGCCTCTTGTTGGCGTCGATCAGGGTCGCGCCTTGAAGCGCTGTGTCTGGAAGCTCACCGAGGCCGTTGCGAAATTAGCAAGGCTTTTCCGGGCCCCTTTCAGGAGGCTTGAGACTTGTCTATTCAGCCATCTACCGTGGTCCGACCCTTGGGTCCAGGGCGTGACACCGCAACTTCGCTAGCCGCTTCGCCCCGAGGCCGCCAGCGCCAAAAAGAATCCCAGCAGCACCAGAAACAGGGCCAGGAAACCCACCAACAACAGGACCCCGGAAGGGAAGAACTGCTCGGTAGCCAGAAAGCGGTAAGCCAAATAGATGCACGACAGGAAGACCAGCGCTCCGGCGCCATATCCCCAGGCAGTGCGGCCCCGCCAGGCCTGGAATCCCGACACCAGCAGCAGCCCGCCGGCTCCAAGCATCGCGACCAGGGCCGGCCACCCTCCCGACAGCTGTCCCGAGATACCTGTTCCCAGGCAGAGGGCACCAAACAGGGCCGCCGTTCCTCCAGCCAGTCTCAATCCCTGACGCCGGTCTGCGCTCACAACCCATTCTCCTGGCGCGAAGCCGCTTCTTCCGGCAGCACAACCACCCTCCTGAAGGGTGGTTTGCCCAGACTCTGGGAGCGCAGCCCATGGCGCTCGATGAGCTCGTGCTGGAGTCTTCGCAGGTACGAGTTCTGGGGTGCCAGCTCCACCGGCTGGGCCTGCCTCTGCACCCGCACCACGGCGTCCTCAGCTTGGGCCAGCGCGCTGCGGACCTGCTCCTGGGGAGCTTCTGTCGTTCCCTGCGGAGGAAAGAACTCGGTGAGGAAGGACTTGATCTGGGCCAGCGTGTTGCTCCTCAGGGTAAGCAGCTCAACGCCCTGCTCAAGTGCCTGCTGGAGCTTCTTGGGCTCCCGCTTCCGCTGGGCTTTCAGACTGAGGATGACGTCGGCGTGTACCGGCTGGTCGGCCAGACGCACCGGTACTCCCAGATCCCGGATCGCTTTCTCCAGCCGGCTCCGGCTGATTCCGATGGGGTAGATCCGGACGCGACGGTGTGGACCGCCCGCCGAATCTCCCGGTCCGGCATCGGGGCGGCGCACAAGGGTACCGCCGCGGCCGTCGTCCCACCTCACCGACGGCCCCTGGTCTCCAGGGTCCTCGATCCGTACCTCCCCGCTCGTCGTCCGGACCCGAATCTCGGGATACAGGGGCAGGCCGGCCAGGTAACGGTCCACGACCGCCGAAATATCGGGATAGATCGCGAATCGGTCGCGATCCCGGATCTCCACCAGGATGTCGAAAGTCGGGGGCGCCTTCCGCTCCAGAACGGTCTTCTGGGTCCGGCGTCGCCGAGCTTCCTCATCGGACAGGGTGACCGCCTGGATTCCACCCAGGAGGTCCGCCAGTGTCGGATTCAGGATCAGGTTGTCCAGCGTGATCCCATGTGCCGTCGCCACCAGTTGGACTCCCCGTTCGGCTATGGTGCGAGCGGCGGACGCTTCGAGCTCGGTTCCGATCTCGTCGATGACGATCACCTCTGGCATGTGGTTTTCCACCGCCTCGATCATTACGGAGTGCTGCCGCTCAGGACTGGGGACCTGCATCCGCCGCGCCCGTCCGATGGCTGGATGCGGTACATCTCCATCCCCCGCAATCTCGTTGGAGGTATCGACCACGACGACCCGCTTTCCCATCTCGTCCGCCAGGACTCGTGCCGCTTCCCTCAACAACGTGGTCTTTCCCACCCCTGGCGGTCCCAGCAGCAGGAGGCTCTTACCGGTCTTGATGTAATCGCTGATGATGTCCACCGTTCCGGTGATCGCCCGTCCCACCCGGCACGTGAGTCCAACGATCTCGCCGCGGCGGTTACGGATAGCGCTGATCCGGTGCAGGGTCCGCTCGATTCCGGCCCGATTGTCCCCGGTAAAAGCCCCCACCCGCTCCACCACATGATCCAGATCCTCCCGGGTGATCTCGTTGGACTCCAAATAGACGGCCCTGGCTGGGTACCTGGCCTCGGGCCGTCTCCCCAAGTCGAGGACGATCTCGATCAGACTGTCGAGTTCCAGCTCGCGCTCCAGCGACTGCCGGAGGTGGGGGGGGAGAATGTCCAGCAGCAGCGTCAGATCGTCGATGATCTCGCCGCGGCGAGGTTGGCGCGCCGTTGCTGCGTCCATGTGCATACGATAGCGGAACGGCCGGGACCCTTCAAAGGCGGTACCGGGCCTCCTGTCCGCTTCCCCTGTGCCCGCGCCTGCCGGAGGTCCCGTGCGTTCGACACCAACCAACCGGCCTCTTTACTCCGTGCGGCGGATGGTTTTAGATAGGACATCATGAGAAGCGTGGGGATGTTCTCCCTCTGTCTGACCTTTTCGGCCTCGCTGATTGTAGCCAAGGAGTTCTGGCAGAAGCCGTTCGTCGATTGGAAGCATGAAGAGGTTGTCAAGATGCTGGAGGACTCACCCTGGTCGGCCAAGGTGATCCTGACTGAACAGCGCCAGGGGCGTGAAACCCGGAACGTAGGTGGCGAAATGGAGGTGTACCATACGTATACCGTTCGCCTGTTCAGTGCTCTGCCCGTGCGTCAGGCTTATGTGCGCATGTTCCAGCTCATGAACAAGTACGACGAGCTGTCCAGGGAAGACAAGCAGGTCTTCGACCAGAAATTTGCTCCGGCCTTGCGGGACTTTGGTGACCAGGTCATCGTCAACCTGGACTTTGCCACCAACGATCGGCAAGCATCCATGGAGGTGGACCGCCAGTTGAAACAGATGACCGCCGATCAGCTCAAGCAGGGCGCCTATCTGATTAGTGACCGGCTGGGCAGAGTGTCGTTGCTGAACTATTTCCCTCCCTCTCCTGACGGAACCGGTGCAAAGTTTGTGTACCCGCGGACGGTGGACAGCAAGCCGTTGGTGACTCCCCAGGACAAGGAGCTCAAGTTCGAGCTGTGGGTTCCCGGGACGTGGCACAAGGTCTATCACGTGTGGAAGGTCAAAGACCTGATCCTTGACGGCAAGGTCGTTTACTGAGACTGCGGCCCACCCGTCACCACAGCCGGGACTATAATCCTTCCCGAATGAGGACGTGCCGTGGTGTGGTGGCGCTTCTGCTGACGGTGCTGGGGATTTCGCCGGCTGCGGCTGTCCCGGCGCAGGATCAGACGGCTGGTCCCCGCGATCGCATCGCCAGGTTGTTCGAGTCGGCGGAACGGGCGATCGAAGCCGCCGAGTGGGAACAGGCTGAAAGCGACCTTCAGCAGGCGTTGGGCATCGCGCTGGATCAGCTCGGGGCGATCCACGCCTCCCTTTCCGAGTTTGCCGAGGCTGAACGGGCTTACACCGAAGCGTGTCGAAACACCATTCTTTCGATACGCCCGTATACCGGCCTCGGAATCGTGTACTTGCGGACCGGCCAGTACACCCGCGGCATCGACCTGATGCAGCGGATCCTCGATATCAATCCTGCCAATGCGGATGCCAAACACCTGCTGGGCAAGTATTTTTACATGCAGGGGAATTTCCGGGCCGCCACCAGGGAGCTGAGAGACGCATACGCACTGGCGCCTGACGACACCAGCGTCGCCTATACGCTGGCTCTGGCGCATCTCGAGCTGCGGGAGCCGGACCGGGCCAAACAGATCTTCCGGGAAATCCTGGAGCGGTTGGGGGAGTCTGCCGGGCTCCGGATCCTGTTCGGTCGAGCCTACCGGGAGACGGAGCATTGGACAGATGCGGTGGCGGAGTTCAAGCGAGCTATCGAGCTCGACCCGGACTACCCGCGAGCCCACTATTACCTGGGCCTGACCTATCTCCTCTGGGAGGGTGCGGTCGCCTTCGAACAGGCGATGCAGGAGTTCCTTCTGGAACTGGAGCACCATCCCGACCAGTACCATCCCAATTTCTTCCTGGGGGTCATCTACACGATCCAGCTCCGGGACCAGGAGGCCCTGCCCTACCTGCAGAAGGCGGCCGCGCTGGACCCCGCGAATCCCGACCCTCACCTCTATCTGGGCCAGGTTTATAGCCGGGCCGGCAAGGCCGAAGAGGCGGTGGAGAGCCTTCGGCGCTCCATCGAGCTCACCCGCGATCCGGCGCGCAACAACTATCAGATCTCCAACACCTATTACGTCCTCGGCCAGACCCTGCTCCGCCTGGGGCGCCGTGAAGAGGCCGTCGAATATGTGAAGAAATCGCAGGAGTTGAAGCGGCTGCAGGACCAGGCTGCACAGACGACTTTTCAGGTCCGGACCGCCGCCGGCAGCGGGGACTCCCAGCAAGGGATGGTCGCACAGGACATCCGCGATCTGGGCAAGAGTGAAATCGCGGTGGTCCTGGATGAACCCCCGCCGGAGCCGGAGCAGCGTCAGGTTCTCGAGCGCATGGCGGGTTTCTACCGAACGGCGGCTGCCAGCGCCTACCAGCAACTGGCTCGCGTCAAGACCGGAAAAGGCGATCTCCGGAAGGCCGTCGAACAACTGGAACTGGCTCTGCACTGGGACCCGTCCCTCCCCAACCTTCGCCATAACCTGGCTGTGGCCCGACTGAAGGCCGGCGACCTGGCGGGGGCGGCAGAGCAGCTACTAGAGATCCTGGCTGAACATCCGGAAGACCGGCGGATGCAAAGTCTGTTGGCGGAAGTCGCGCTTCATCTGGTCCGCGCCCGGCAGCATCAGGCGGCGATCAAAGCGCTGGACTATCTGATCCGGACCCAGCCTCAAATCGCAGACTTGTGGATTTTGCGGGGGCAGGCTCACGCCCAGGCCGGCAACTACGACCGTTCCCTGGATGATTTCCGGGAGGGTCTGCAGCGAGATCCATCCTTGCCCGAGGCGCACTATTATTCGGGTATGTCGCTCATCCGCCAGGGTCGGCTCAGCGACGCCGTCGCCGAATTCGAGCAGGAGCTGGCGAGAAATCCCAACCACCACCAGTCCCTGTATCACAAGGCTTTTGTGCTGATCAGCCAGCATCAGATGGAGGCGGCGGAGCCACTGCTGCGGAAGGTCATCGAGCTCCAACCGGATTTCGCCGAGGCGTACTACCAACTGGGCAAGATCCAGATGGACCGTGACGAACTGCTGATGGCCGTCGTCAACCTGGAGACTGCGACCGCCTTGGATCCCTCCAAGTCCCATTTTTTCTACCAGCTCTCACGAGCTTACAACCGTTCGGGTCGGCGGCAAGATGCTGAAAAGGCCCTGGAACGCTACCGGGAACTGAAGAAGTTGGAAGACGCCCGAGGTGGGAGGGTGGAGGGTTGAGACCATGAATTTGGCTGCGCCCTTGTGGATCGCTCTGGTCCTGGCCCAAGGAAGTGCCGGAGACCTGCTGACACAGGCTCGGGCCGCCCTCGATCAGGGCCGGCTGGAGGAGGCGGGGCGGCTGACCGCACGGATTCTGGCCTTGGAACCCCGTCACACCGAGGCACTCTATCTCAACGGGACCATTCTTGCCGCCTCAGGACGCCTGGCGGAGGCGGAGCAGGTTCTGCAACAGACGGTCGAGCTCCAGCCCGAAGCCATCCCGGCGGTCATCGGGCTGGCCGAGGTGCGGAACCGGTTGGGCAAGGCCGATTTGGCGGTCCAGACCCTCGATCGGGGTTTGGCCAGTCGGCCCGGAGAGCCGGTACTGCTGTTCCAGCTGGCCCAGTTGCTGGCAAGACGCCAGGATTTCAAGGGAGCGCTTGAGCGTTTGTGCGCCATCCCCCAAGACCGCTATCCCCCGGACTATTTCGAAGTCCTCGGGCGCACATTGCTGTCGGCTGGTGACTTGGAGGGTGCGCAGAGGGCCTATCAGCGATTCCTGCAGCTTCACCCGGACTCAGTGAAGACCCTGCAGACCCTTTCGGCCATCGCTCTCAAGAGAGGTGCCAAGAACGAGGCGTGGGAATACATCGCCCAGGCCCGCAAACTGGCTCCGAATTCAGCGCAGGTGGTTTTCGCTTTCGCCGGGGTCAGCCTGGAGAACTACCTCGTCAGCGAAGCGATTATGGCGTTGCGGTTGCTCTTGCTGCGGGAGCCGGACAACCCGGAGTACTTGCTCATGCTGGGCAACTGTGTTCTCGAGTCCGCGACTGAATTCTCCAAAGCTGTGGACTACTTCAGGAGGTATGTGGAGCTTCGGCCAGACGATGCTTTGGGGCACATGATGCTGGGGTATGGCCACTACGTGAACCGGGACTATGACAAAGCCGGGGCCGAGCTTCGGCGTACCCTGGAAATCCAACCGGATTTTCTGGAAGCCGAGTACTATCTGGCGATGATCGACTACCACGGCAACCGGGACGAGGCGGCGGTGGAGCGCCTGGAAGCGCTGTTGAAGCGCCGTCCGGATCACCACAAGGCTCACACGACTTTGGGCAAGATCTTCCTCCGCCAGCGCCGGTTTGGCGAGGCTGTGGAGCACTTGCAACGGGCGGTGGAATTGACCGGCGGAACTTCCGATCTTCACTTCAACCTGAGTCGTACCTTCACCCAGCTTGGGGACCGGGCGGAGGCGGAACGTCAGCTCGCGCTTTACCAGCGGTTCAAGGTGGAAGAGGAGAAGCGGGAGCAGGAAGGCCGCCGACTGCGGTTCCAGGAGCTGCGGGAGCAGCAGTGAAGTCTGCGTTATCCCTTGGAGGGGACTCCCTGTGGGCTCTGTTCCATGCGCGCGGAGCGCATTTGTAGGGCGGACTCTACCCCAGTCACCTCGCCTTGCGGGGGATGATTCACGCGACAAATGGATCTTTGGGGGACGGGTCCCGAGGATTGCCCCCGGGGATGTTTGCGCTCCTTGGCGGCTGCTCCCGTGCTTCACATGGGATGTATTTGTGGGTCCCCATGCTTGGGCTCACCGGAGCCGTTACCGCCGGGGACAGGGGACACACCATCGCGGCTGTCGGGGACGGGTCACCCGGCGACAGCTCTGTCCCCGGCCCGGTCACCCTGGGGACAGGCCATTCGCACCACCGGTTCCGTCGGGGATCCGTCGGGGAGGAGTCAACTTAAGGACACTTCTTACGCCGGGCCAAGGCGTTGGGGACAGGACCTTGGGGACAGGTGCAACATGCATCCCCTGGGGGACAGGGCGCAAGGGATGCCCCAGGATGTCTGTAACTCTCCAGGCGGTGACTGTCCCCAAGTTTGGCTCAATGGGACCGTTGCAGCCGGGAACAGGGCATGCACCACCGCGGCGCCATCGCGGCTAGTCGGGACAGGTCATCGGCAACGGATACGAGTCGGGTTGGGGGCACGCTTGATACCGGGCCACGGACACTGGGGACAGGTGGAGGATGGTGCTGCGGGGGACAGGTACGGGCCCCCGGAAGCCCGTGGGGGACAGGTCATCGCCCAGACTGTCACAGGGGGAGCCGCGATCGGCCATTGAGGACAGGCAACTTCCGGGCGAGGGCCAGGGGCTAGACAGCCGATGAGTTTCTGGGACAGGTTGTCGGCCACCGGACGAGCCCTTCTTGCTTGAGGAATGCGGTCCAATGTCCGGCGGCGCTGGAAGGTTCGATGGGGCGGGTCAGTGCCGGCCAGCCCCGTCAGACCGCAACAGGAGAGAGGCTGGGGCACTCTGTCAGCAGCCGCTGCGTCGCTCCGGGCGCCCCAGGCAGGTTGACGAGAAGAGGGGCGATCCATCATGGCAAGCGGCGGATCTCATGGGAGCACGGTCAAATCGAGGCGCGCAGGCGAATGCAGCAGGTATCCTGCTTGATTCCTTTTTCGCCGCTGCAATCACTGAGTCCACGAGTTGTCGAGCTCGAGCAGATCTCCGCTCGCAAATGCTCGACCGGGGTGATGGTATCCTTCCGCCGAGGTCAGCATGAAGCTCCTGTTGCATGACCGGTTTTCAGCTTTCGCACAGCTCGAGCCATACAACACGCTTGGGCTCAAAGCCCGCTGCCGATGGCTCGCTGAGGTGACCGATTCCGTACAGCTTGGTGAGTTCTGGTCTTGGGCGCTTGACCGACAGTTGCCTGTGTTCTTCCTCGGCGACGGCAGCAATGTCGTTTTCGCCGACGAATACTATCCCGGCCTGGTGATCGTCAACCGGATTGCGGGTTTCGAACTGCGAGGGGAGGAAGTATTGGCTGGGGGCGGCGAGTCGCTGCTTGAACTGATCGAGAGGCTCAACGCGCGGGGACTGGCGGGGCTCGAGAGCCTGTATGGGATTCCGGGTACTCTTGGTGGCGCGATTGTCGGCAACGCCGGGGCCTACGGTCAGGAAATCGGGGATCGAGTCGTAGAGGTGGAAGTGATAACTCCTACTTCTCGATTTTGGTGCCACCGGGTTGATCTGGCTTTCAGTTACCGAAGCAGCCGCTTCAAGTTCGAAAGAAACTGGTTTCTAAGCCGGTGCCGCCTCCGGCTGAATCTTTCAGATGTCGATCTCAGATCGCACTCTGAAGCCATCTTAAGGGAACGACTGCGGAAATACCCTGCCAGAATGAAATGCCCCGGCAGTTTCTTCAAAAACGTTCCCTGGGAAACGCTTGCCCCGGAAGTTCGCGAGCGCATACCTTCTTCCTTCCTGTTGCATGGGAAAATCCCGGCGGGAAAGCTCCTGGAAAGCGTGGGAGCAAGAGGTCTCCAGCGGGGCAACGCAGCCGTGGCTGAGTGGCATGGCAACCTTTTTGTGAATCTGGGAGAGGCGCGGGCTGAGGACTTGTTGGGGTTGGCGGATGAGCTTGCCGCGCGAGTGCTCGACAGGTTTGGTATTCAGCTTGAACCCGAGGTAGTTATCGTGGGAGAGGCGCGATGGCCGCATCTGAAAAGCGGGACCTCACTCGGTTTGTGATCCGCGGCGGCAGGCGCCTGTCCGGACGCTACGCCGTTCAGGGAAACAAAAACGCTGCGCTTCCCCTACTTGCCGCTTCGATCTTGCATCCGGGTCCGGTGGAACTTCACCGTGTCCCAGATATTCTCGATGTAGCAAGGATGACGGCGATCCTGGATCACATCGGTGTCCGGGTAGAGCGACAACCAGGGGTTCTCACTGTCGACGGCACGGCGGTCAGGTCTCCCGTGTTGGCTGCCACCGAAGTCGAGCAGTTGCGGGGCTCAATTCTGCTTTGGAGCGCTCTGGCCGCCCGGTTTGGCAAGGTCGACAGCGCGGTACCAGGCGGCTGTCCCATCGGTCGTCGATCTTTTGATGTGCACTGGAAAGTCTTCCGTTCAGCGGGCTTCGAAATCGCCGACCGCCACGGCCAGTTCTTCATCCAAAAGATTGAGGCCATATCCCAGCCTGAAGTGTATTTGGATGAGAGTTCGGTGACCGCCACCGAGAATGCCCTCATTTTGTATGCTGGGCTCGGCGGTGGAACGATCTGGAACCCCGCCCGAGAACCCCACGTGCTGGCACTGGTGGAGTTCCTGAGGCGGATCGGCTGCGAACTGGAGTTGGGGCCTGTCTGCTTTCGGGTCCGCACGGGTCCCCACCAGAATACGGCCAAGATCACGATGGAGATCCCAGCAGACTACATTGATGCGGGGACGGCCGCAATCGCCGCCGGTGTAGCCGGGGGGCAGGTTGAACTGGTTGGCGTTGAACGGGGGGATCTATTGGGTTTTCGGAGCCAGCTGGAAGGCTTCGGGCTGGAATTCGAGGAAACCCGCACGGGCGTGCTTGTGGGTGCGAGGGACAAGCCGCTTCGCAGTCCGGACAAGGTGACGGCCGGCCTGTGGCCCGGGTTCCCAACTGACCTGACCAGCATTGCCGTGGTGCTGGCCACACGCAGCCGGGGGTTGTGCCTGATCCACGACTGGCTGTACGAATCTCGCATGTTTTTTGTGGACAAGCTGGTGCGGATGGGAGCACGGATCACCGTCTGTGACCCGCATCGGGTCATGGTGGAAGGCCCTGTCCAGCTGCGGGGTACCCATCTGGAATCGCCGGACATCCGGGCAGGAATGGCATTGCTGGTGGCGGGGTTGGCAGCCTCAGGGATCACCCACATTGAACGGGCGGAAGTGGTGCACCGTGGATACGAGCGGGTGGCGGAGAGGTTTGCCGGCTTGGGTGCGGACATCAGTGTTGAGTAGGAGCTCGGATGAGGGGGGCACTGTCTGTAGCGTAAACCCTTCACGGCAAGGAGCGTGGTTACCGGCGTGAAACAGTTCTCAGGAGATCCTGGGGGGCGCCGGACCTTCATTGGACCCGCATTGCGATGGATTTCTCGCCTTAGGGGAGGCTGTTCCGTCCATTATACGACGGGCATCCGGCCGCAGTCTCGTGCCGCGACGGCAGCTAGGAAATCCGCCGGGCTGGCAGCTTCTCGGGACGCTGGATAGAACTGTTGAGAGGGGGTAGCCCGTGACTGTTACTGCCACTATTCACCGCGTTCCGGCTGCCTCCTGCTACGTGCAGCCCCTGTATCTCGACTACCGGATCGGGCGCCAAGTGGCGATAGAATCCGCCCACGCAGGAAGACGGTTTGGCTGTGGAGCCGGTGCCCGTTACTTCGCGTAAAAGCAGCCACTCAGGACCCCATGACTGTGGCGCTTGACCCCAGTGCGCACAAGCGGCTGACAATCTCGCCAGGTCGCTGTACCTGCGACTGACGCGTCCCTTTGAGCTAGCCTGTCCCCAGAAATCCACCCGTCCCTCTCCATGGAACCTGTTTGGTTGGGTGTGCCGCCTGTGCGGGTTTCGAACCGCGCTGACTGTTCCGCCTGGTTCAAACTGCCCGGCGGCCTTTGGGCCGTCCGTTTGGCGTCACCTGTCGCCATGTTTTCAGCCGTCTCGCCGCGTCCTCTCCCCGGCTCAGCCGTCCGAGCCGGGCTACCTGTCTCAGTGGTTGAGTTGTTTGAGCTGGATCCCCTCTTCCTTGGTCGCCTGTGCCGATTGCTTTCCTGTCCCTCAGCAGCCAGGAAGAGCGCTGCCCGGTGCGGCTCGGTTGAATCTGCGCCGCCTCGTTCTGCGGGAGGTATCTGGGTGTCTGATCCCGCCTTGACTTCAACCGGGTAACCCGCTACAAAGGTGGCATTACCCAGCGAGGAGATCCGTTTATGTGGAAGAAGACTGAAGACGATCGCCCAGAGATCTCGGTCCCGCCTGTATCATCTGTCCGCCCCCAGCCGGTCAAAGAACAGGCTGTTATTGGACCGTCACTGGTGGTTAAGGGTGACGTCTCGGGAGACGAAGACCTGGTTATTCAGGGTCAGGTGGAAGGCAAGGTGGTTCTTCGTAATAACAGCGTCACCGTGGGACGCAACGGTCGGGTGCGGGCTGACGTCTTCGGCAAGACAATCTGCGTGGAAGGCACCGTCCAAGGCAACCTCTTCGCTGAGGAAAAAATCGTAGTGCGCCAGACCGGCGAGGTTAAGGGCAACTTGCAGGCTCCCCGAGTCAATCTGGAAGACGGCGCAAAGTTCAAGGGCAGCATTGACATGGATGGGTCTGTGGCCGAGAAGCCCCGGGCGGCAGCAAGCGAGAAACCCGAGGAGAAGACGGGATCCACTCAGGGTGATCTCGGCATCAAGGTGGGCCCGTCCGCCAGACCATGACCGCATGGTTTCGAAGGAAGCCCAGCCCAACTCCACCCGAGGCAGAATCCCACGAGCAGCTTCATAAGTCTCTGGCGCTGAACGCGCTCTTCCACCAGCTCCGTGAGGACCGGAAATACCGCGTTCTGGACCTGGGACCCGCAGTCGGGCGGAATATCGAGTTCTTCTCGCGATTCCGGTGTAAGCTCCACATCGAGGATCTTTTCGAGACCCTCAGCAGCTTCGACTATTTCGCTCCCGAGGATGGATTCTCCTATGAGGCAGTAATCTCCTACCTGTTGCCGTTCAGCCGCAGCACCACCTTCGATGTGATTCTTGCCTGGGATGTGCCCAACTACCTTGACCGGCAGGTGCTGTTGCACCTCATTCAGTATCTGTCTCGTTTCTCACGCCCGGGCACACTCCTGTTTGCCCTCATCGCGACCGGGAGATATATACCGGAGACCCCACATCGGTTCGAGATTGTTGACGAGGAAACCCTGCTGTACGGGGGGGATACCACAGTCCTGCGGTCCGGCCCGCAGTACGAAGCCCCGGACCTGTCCCGCCTCATGCCCGGTTTTCGCGTCTGCAACTCTTTCGTTCTCCGGAACGGCTATCGCGAGTATCTGATGGCATACGAGGGGCGGTAGGACAGCAACTCCGGGCATTGGGCTAGAATGAACCCCATGTACAGGCATCGCTCGATGTGGCTGCTCACGCTGGCCCTACCGCTGGCGGGACTAACCGGGTTTCTTCCGCCCCAGAACGAGACGGATCAGGCGGCGCGAATTCTGTATCTCAACAACCGGGGAGTTGCCCTGCTGGACCAGTACAAGTTCAAGGAGGCTGCAGCCGAATTCCGCCAGATCCTGGAACTTGCTCCCCGCCTCGTAGCGGCACACGTCAACCTTGGGATCGCTTACTTCTATGACCAGAAATATCCGGAGGCCCAGCAAAGTCTGACGCGAGCCCTGGAACTGAACCCCGCTGAAATCCATGCCCATTATGTGATGGGCCTCATCCACCGCAACCAGGACGAGCCCGAGAAGGCGATCGCTTCCTTCGAAGCCGTCAACCGTCGCGACCCTCTGGACACTTCGACCAATTATTACCTGGGCACGCTGTATATGCGACAGCGGGACTATGCGAAGGCCGCCGAGTTCTTTCAGAAGGTGATCCAGCAGGAACCCTACAACGCTTCCGCCCATTACAACCTGGCGATGGCCTATAACCGCAGCGGCCGTCGGGAAGAGGGACAGAGGTCAATGCAGGAATTCCAGCGACTGCAGGAACTGTTCGGCAGCACCACCGTGGGGTTACAGTACCTGGAACAGGGTCGCTATGCGATTGCCATCGACTCGATCCCCGAGGGAGATCGGCCGGGGGCGGCCGAGACTCCGTCGGCTGTAACCGTCACGTTTGCCGAAGTCGGGGAGGCTTTGGGCGTGACATTTCGCCACGGTGGTCCCGGCAGGAGCGTTTCCAAAGTTGCAGGACTGCGGGAATTTGAGAACACGGTTGTTCCCGCTATGGGATCCGGCGCATCCTTCCAGGATTTCGACCGGGACGGCTGGATCGACCTGTACCTGAGCAATGCAGGGGGTGCTGGGAGCGGTGGGGCCCTGCTCCGCAACCGCGGAAACGGAACCTTCGTGGATGTCACCCGCCAAGCCGGTCTCAGTTTCCAGGGACAGACCATGCACGCAGTCTGGGGCGACTACGATTCCGACGGTCTCCCTGATCTGTACTTGATCAACTACGGTCCCAACGTGTTGTATCGCAACCTCGGCAATGGCCGGTTCGAGGACGTAACCGAGGCAACCGGAACCGGCGATCCCGCCTGGGGCCTCGGCGGAGGGTTCGTTGACTACGATCACGACGGCGACTTGGACCTTTATGTGGTGAACTTTGCCGTGCGGCCTGGCGAGTTCCAAGGAGAACGTGATTTTCCCCGGGATTTCCCGGGTGCGCCCAATGTCCTGTACCGAAACAACGGCAACGGAACCTTCAAGGATGTTTCGGAGGAATCGCAGCTGGCTGGTGGACAGGCTCGGTCATTAGCAGTCCTCACCTCGGACCTCGATGATAGCCGTGATGTCGACTTCCTGGTGGTGAACTACGGTTCTCCCACTCGGCTGCTGAGCAACTTGCGGGACGGCCGCTTTCGGACAGTGGACTCCCCCGCACTGGGCTCAGTGCAGGCCTTTTCCGTGGCAGCGGGGGATTTCGACCGCAACGGTCTGATGGACCTCTCGTTGCCGTCCGCAGGCTCCCTTTGGTTCCGAAATCTCGGGCATGGCCGGTTCGAGCCTGCCCCCAAGTCCCCGATTCGGGTCGACGGCCCTGTCCTTTCTTCGCAGTTTTTCGATTTCGATAACGACGGCGACTTGGACTTGTTGGTGCTGGCAGCCCCTTATTTGGAAGCTGTCCAACCAGTGGCTGGCCGCAATCTCTACCTGCTTGAAAACCGCAACGGCGAGCTGGTGGATGTCTCCAACTATGCCGGACTCGACCGGATCGCGGGTTTCGCGGTTCGTAGCGCTGCAATCGCCGATTGGGACAATGACGGCGACCTGGACTTTGTGGTCACAGTCAACGGGGGCAGACCCCTACTGTTCCGTAACGATGGAGGAAACCGCAACAACTGGCTGGACCTGAGCCCGGTCGGGACTAACAGCAACCGCTCTGGGCTCGGAGTCAAAGCCGAGATCCGGGCTGGCGCCCTGTGGCTGAAGCAGGAACATTTTGGCGCTCACGGGTTCTTGGCACAGAATTCCCCGGTTCTTCATTTCGGACTCGGCCGCCATTCCCAGGCCGACGTTGTCCGCCTGCTCTGGCCCAACGGAGTTCTTCAGTCTGAGATTGACCGCCCGGCCAACCAGCATCTGCAGATCGAGGAACTGGACCGGAAAGGTACAAGCTGTCCCATCCTCTATGTTTGGGATGGTTCCACTTACCGTTTCCAGACGGACTTCTTGGGAGGCAGTGCATACGGGAGCCTGCTTGCCCCTGGGGTGTTCAACTACCCGGATACCGATGAGTACATCAAGCTCAACCGGGCCGACGTAGCGCTGCGGGATGGACGGGTTGAAATCACGATGAACAACCAGTTGGAAGAGGTGATTCTCTTTGATCAGCTCCAACTGGTGGTGGTTGACCATCCGGTCGACTATGACGTGTTTCCGGATGAGAAGCTGTTGCCCGGTCCTCCCTATCAACCGTTCCGGCTGTTTGCGGTGACGACGGCCCGGCCGCCCGTCTCCGCTGTCGACTGGTCGGGGAAGGATATCCTCCGGCAGATCTCTCACATCGACCGTGAGTACCCGGAACTGCCCCGCCTGCTCCCCTTCAAGGGTTATGCGGAGCAACATGAGTTCATCCTGGATCTCGGTAAGGACGTTGGAGATGACAACGTCTTGCTCCTGCACGCCTGGATCGACTACGCTGACTCGACCAGCAACTTGGCGGCATCCCAGGCGGGAATCCAGCTGATTCCCCCCTATCTTCAGGTTCAGGACGAGTTGGGACGTTGGGTGACCGTCAACGACCGGATGGGCTTCCCGGCAGGGCTGCCCAAGACCATGACGGTGGATCTGTCCGGGCTCTTTCGCTCTTCTTCCCGCCAGGTCCGGATCGTGACCAACATGCGCATCTACTGGGATCAAATCCTGGTGGCAAAGGCCGCAGCGCGGGATGATCTTCGCTTGTACCGTCTTTCAGCCGTTACGGCCGAGCTCGGTTACCGGGGTTTCCCTCTTTTCTATAGCCCTGATGGGAGGCTGCCCAAGGTCTATGATTACCGGCGAAGTATGAACTCCGAGTGGAAGGTGCATGTGGGGGCGTATACACGGTTTGGCGATGTTCTGCCACTGCTCGAACGACGTGACGATCAGTTCGTGATTACCCGGTCGGGAGACGAGATCCGAGCCGGGTTTGATCTTTCCGGTCTTCCGGAACTGCCCGCCGGATGGACTCGCGACTATCTGGTCTACGTTGACGGATTCGGCAAGGACATGGACCCCAACTCTGCCACTCCTCACTTCCTGGGACCACTTCCTTTCCACGGTATGACGGCATTCCCATACCCCGACTCGGAACGATATCCGAACACGGAGGAATACCGACGCTATCTTGAGAAATGGAATACCCGGGTCTACGAGCGCGCCGTCCCCGAGTTGCCCCGCAAAACGACGGAGTAGGGGGTGTTGTGCCCGCCATGTTCCGGGCGTCCCGCTCACAAGACTGAGTCGGACCTGGCAGACGCGGAATCCACTGATGGTGGGACGAGAGGTTCTGGAGACTGACGTGCTTGTTGTGGGCGCTGGCCCGGCGGGTCTTGCTGCAGCTCTCCACCTGGCGAGGTTGTCAGAGCCCTTGTCCTCACCTCCCGCAATCATGGTTGTCGAGAAAGCTGGTGAGGTGGGCGCTCACATACTGAGCGGGGCGGTGGTGGACCCCAGAGGTTTCCGCGAGCTGTTCAACGAGGATGAGTTTGAGCTGCTTCCTTTCGACGGCCCGGTGGTTCGGGACAGTGTGCTCTGGCTGGAGGAAAAGCACGGTTTTTCCTTGCCGCTGACTCCACCCCCATTGCGGAACGAGCACCTCTATCTGGCATCTTTGGCCGATCTCGTGCGGTTTATGGCCAGCCGCTGCGAAGCCCGGGGCGTCAGTGTTTTTTCCGGATTCCCGGCAGTTGAGCTGCTGTGGGACGACTTGCGAGTAGTGGGAGCAAGGGTCGGGGACCAGGGGATCGACCGTACAGGCCGTCCAAAGGCGAATTTCCTTCCTGGAGTGGATATACGGGCAAGAGTGACCATTCTGGCGGAGGGAGTGCGGGGAACGTTGGCGCGACAGGCAGAGGAGCGGCTCGCGCTGGTTAAGGATCGACAGCCTCAGGTTTACGCCGTGGGTGTCAAAGAACTGTGGCAAGGTGCGGACACGCTCGAGGTGGGGACAGTACTTCACACGCTCGGATATCCGCTCACTCGCAGACAGTTCGGTGGAGGATTCCTCTATACCTTGAACAAGGGGCAGGTTGCCGCCGGGTTCGTGGTGGGCCTGGATTCTCCAGACCCGGCGACTGACGCTCACCGCCTCTTGCAGATCTGGAAAACCCACCCATCGATCCGAAGCTTCTTCGAAGGCCGGACCCTTGTGGCATATGGCGCGAAGGCGATTCCGGAAGGCGGGCTGTATGCGATCCCGAAGCTGTTTGCCGATGGCCTGGTATTGGTGGGGGACACTGCCGGGTTTGTGAACTCTCAACGGTTGAAGGGAATCCATCTGGCCGTCAAGTCGGGAATCATGGCTGCGGAGGCGATCCACGAAGCGCTCACAGCAGGGGATGTAACATCTGAAAGACTTTGCCGGTATCAGCTTCTTTTCGATGGGAGCTGGGCTAAAGAAGAACTGTGGAGGGTGAGAAACTTCCGCCAGGCCTTTCAGGGTGGTTTCTGGAAGGGAGTCCTCCACTCGGGTCTCCAGAGTGTTACGGGTGGCAGGGGACTGCGGGATCCGTGGCCTGTCCGGCCCGGATACGAATGCATGGAAGCCCGAGGCCCGCTGGATGCCAAGGAATTCAAAGGTGATGACAAACTCACCTTCGGGAAACTGAGCAGCGTCTTTTTTTCCGATACGACTCACGAGGAGGATCAGCCATCGCACCTGAAAATCCTGGATCCTACGATCTGTGACACGCGCTGCGGAGAAGAGTTTGGTCATCCCTGCAGGTTCTTCTGTCCGGCCGCTGTGTACGAAGTCCTTGCCGAGGCGGTCCAGGACAGGTTACGAATCAACTTCAGCAATTGTGTCCACTGCAAGACTTGTGAGATAGCCGATCCTTATCAGGTCATTCGCTGGACGCCTCCCGAGGGAGGAGGCGGCCCCAATTGGAAGCGGATGTAGGTATGGTCCCCCTTGAGACGAGAAGTGCATGGACTCCGGGATGTACATGCTATAGGGGACAGGTGAGGGGAAGGTGAGGGGGACAGGTCAATGAGTTTCTGCATCCAAGGGGTCCTGGAAGCCCGTCGGGTTGTCTACCGGTTCTTGCGTCCCACTCCTCTGGTCCATTACCCGATCCTGTCATCTCACCTGGGTTGCGAGGTCTGGGTAAAGCATGAAAACGCCAACCCCACCGGTGCTTTCAAGATACGGGGTGGGCTGAATCTGGTATCCCGGCTGTCTCCCGCCGAGAGGAGGGCAGGGTTGATCACGGCGACCCGCGGCAACCACGGCCAGTCGATTGCCTTGGCATGCAAGCTTTTCGAAATGCCTTGCACGATCGTGGTGCCGGAAGGCAACAATCCCGAGAAGAACGAGGCGATGCTGGCATATGGGGCGAAACTGATCATCCATGGACGTGATTTCGATGGTGCCCGGGAACAAGTCGAGGAAATCCAGCGGAAAACCGGAATGAGGTATGTTCACTCCGGTAACGAACCCCATCTTGTTCATGGGGTCGGGACGTATGCCCTGGAGATCTTTGAAGACCTGCCTGATGCGGACGTGGTCATTGTGCCGGTAGGCGGCGGCAGCGGCGTGTGTGGAGTGTTGGCGGTGGCACTCGGTGTCCGACCTGGGATCCGTGTCATCGGGGTCCAGGCTGAACAAGCGGCGGCGGTCTATCAGTCCTGGAAATCTGGCCGGGATGTTGTGACGGAGACGGCGGAGACAATCGCCGATGGACTGGCGACACGTGCTCCTTTCGCTCTGCCCATTGCTTACATGCGCGATCACCTCAAGGAAATGGTGGTGGTCTCTGAGGGCTCGTTGCGCCAGGCTGTCCTCGATTACCTGCGGATGACACATCATTTGGCCGAACCGGCTGCAGCGGCGGCCTTGGCGGCTGCGTTTCAGTTACGGGAGTCTCTGAAAGGGCACAAGGTAGTTCTGGTCCTTTCGGGAAGTAACATCGCATCCGGGGTGCTGGCAGAGATCCTTTGTGATTGACCTGCCGTGCCAGAAACAGGGGCATCTTGCCGGCGGGCGCCGGGCAGCCAAGGTCCCGATCGGACTGTTCAAGGGCTGGTGCCGCTATCCACCTGTCCCTGGGGTGGAGCCGCCTTCTGTGTCTGGCTGCTGGCGTGTCAGGCAAGGATATCTGGATTCGCCGATAGGTCAGGCGAGCGACGCGGACTCGACGGTCTTTGTATGCAGCCCCACATCTGACCCACCGGAGTATTGAATGCGCCAGCACTCCGCCCTAGGGCAGGTGTGAAGAATGACCTGTCCCGGTTGAGCCGCGGTTGCTGTTGAGCCGCTCCCGGTTTGACGCGA
>CAZGEH010000013.1:0-122212 GCA_964524795.1 uncultured Acidobacteriota bacterium | reverse complement strand
GACCAGAGCTTCTAGTTTTGCTTCAATGGGGCCGCAGTTTAGATACTGCGGAAAGCCTGTCGGTGAAGCGGGACCTCAACATGCGGGTCTTCGCTTCAATGGGGCCGCAGTTTAGATACTGCGGAAAGTAGATCGCCACCGAGTTGCGGAAACCGTAGGCCTGGCTTCAATGGGGCCGCAGTTTAGATACTGCGGAAAGGTCCCACTGCTGCCGCATCTGTTCCAGCTCGCGCTGCTTCAATGGGGCCGCAGTTTAGATACTGCGGAAAGCTGGAAGAGGGGGCGGACGGATCGATCATCAGGACCGCTTCAATGGGGCCGCAGTTTAGATACTGCGGAAAGTCCAGCCGTCCGGACAACGACAACCAATTGCAGATCCGCTTCAATGGGGCCGCAGTTTAGATACTGCGGAAAGCCATCGGTCCCGCCTCCAATTTCGTGATGGGCACGCAGCTTCAATGGGGCCGCAGTTTAGATACTGCGGAAAGTCGCCACCCACAGCCTCCTGCCTCCCGGTTGCCCCGGCTTCAATGGGGCCGCAGTTTAGATACTGCGGAAAGTATGGCCGACCAGGAGTACCGCAAGCTCTCGGCACTGCTTCAATGGGGCCGCAGTTTAGATACTGCGGAAAGCTGCGGCCCGCCGAAGTGCCCAAGGACGGCCTGCGCTTCAATGGGGCCGCAGTTTAGATACTGCGGAAAGGTTGTCCACGCCAACTACTCTACGGTCATCAGCCTCGCTTCAATGGGGCCGCAGTTTAGATACTGCGGAAAGTTGAGTCGCTTGCGGCGTTGTAGTCGCTTGCACTCCGCTTCAATGGGGCCGCAGTTTAGATACTGCGGAAAGCCGTGCGAGCGGGCGAGGCGGCCCCAGACCCGGGGCGGCTTCAATGGGGCCGCAGTTTAGATACTGCGGAAAGGGGATCGTCGATGACGGCCCGATCCGCCAGCTGTGCGCTTCAATGGGGCCGCAGTTTAGATACTGCGGAAAGGCCGCACGATCCATCACTTTTCCTTATCCGTTCCGCCGCTTCAATGGGGCCGCAGTTTAGATACTGCGGAAAGCATGCCCGAACATGTGCGTGAGGCATCCGACCTGCAGCTTCAATGGGGCCGCAGTTTAGATACTGCGGAAAGTTCACGTGGGCATACAGTGCCCGCGTGATTTCCGGGCTTCAATGGGGCCGCAGTTTAGATACTGCGGAAAGTTGGCCAGACGGGACAACTCATTGACGGTGGCGGGCGCTTCAATGGGGCCGCAGTTTAGATACTGCGGAAAGAGGCGCAGGGCGGCCCGGGCGGCCCGGGCCTCACTTTGCTTCAATGGGGCCGCAGTTTAGATACTGCGGAAAGAGGATGCGGTCGGTCACCGCCGCATCGAGCCGCTGGAAGCTTCAATGGGGCCGCAGTTTAGATACTGCGGAAAGGAACTGATCCTGGCCTATCAGGCCGGGGCCATCTCGCTTCAATGGGGCCGCAGTTTAGATACTGCGGAAAGTCGTGCATTCGGTCAAGGGTGATCCCGAGCAGCTGGCTTCAATGGGGCCGCAGTTTAGATACTGCGGAAAGAAACGGGCCCTCGCCGGTTGAAAGGATGAACCATGACGCTTCAATGGGGCCGCAGTTTAGATACTGCGGAAAGGGCACCAGCCGCTGATAGAAGCGGCGGGAATATGGGTGCTTCAATGGGGCCGCAGTTTAGATACTGCGGAAAGGCGGGTTCTGGAGCGGGTCGTCGAACTGCGGCCCGCCGCTTCAATGGGGCCGCAGTTTAGATACTGCGGAAAGTCGGACCAACGAGTGGAGCTACTCGGAGGATCTTGCGCTTCAATGGGGCCGCAGTTTAGATACTGCGGAAAGGCCGGCCGGATCGAGGTCCTCGAGCACACCCTTGGGCTTCAATGGGGCCGCAGTTTAGATACTGCGGAAAGGTCGTACTCCGGAGTCTTCGGGGTCATCTTGACCACGCTTCAATGGGGCCGCAGTTTAGATACTGCGGAAAGTGGACGGGACCGAAGCAGGGGCCACAGAAGGCGGTGGTGCTTCAATGGGGCCGCAGTTTAGATACTGCGGAAAGAGGAGACTATCACCTGTCATCCACTGATACTGGTGCGCTTCAATGGGGCCGCAGTTTAGATACTGCGGAAAGGTGCTCCGCGCGGGACAAACCACCGCGTGGGCGCCCGCTTCAATGGGGCCGCAGTTTAGATACTGCGGAAAGGCGAGTCATACAGACATCCGGGAAAGTGGGATGACACGCTTCAATGGGGCCGCAGTTTAGATACTGCGGAAAGCAGAAGTCGTCAAGATTGTTGATCCCGATAACGGTGCTTCAATGGGGCCGCAGTTTAGATACTGCGGAAAGCCCTGCACGAAATTGAGCAGTTGGCCCTGCTGCCGGCTTCAATGGGGCCGCAGTTTAGATACTGCGGAAAGTTCGATCAGCGGAGGGATCGTGCAGGGACAGTCCCGCTTCAATGGGGCCGCAGTTTAGATACTGCGGAAAGTGTGTGGAGTTGTACCAGGAGAGCGGGAAGATCTGGCTTCAATGGGGCCGCAGTTTAGATACTGCGGAAAGATTGAGCGCTTCAGCGATCGTCCCCATCACCTGCTTGGCTTCAATGGGGCCGCAGTTTAGATACTGCGGAAAGCTGGGACGCCACTGCCTGGCTGCCCTCACGCATTGCCCGGCTTCAATGGGGCCGCAGTTTAGATACTGCGGAAAGGCGGACACTTACACGCAGACACTTCACGACCCGCATGCTTCAATGGGGCCGCAGTTTAGATACTGCGGAAAGGTGTTTCTGAGAATCCCATGCCATGGATGGTACCGGCTTCAATGGGGCCGCAGTTTAGATACTGCGGAAAGGCGACCGGACGGGACTCCCCGTGCCGGTCGTCCGGCAGCTTCAATGGGGCCGCAGTTTAGATACTGCGGAAAGTTGTAGTCGCTTGCACTCCCAACAGTGAGAATTTCAGCTTCAATGGGGCCGCAGTTTAGATACTGCGGAAAGGCGAAGGCGCACGAGAACGTGGCGGGGCGCCTGAAGCTTCAATGGGGCCGCAGTTTAGATACTGCGGAAAGACGTCTGGGTGGAATACACCGTCGAGGGAACACGAGCTTCAATGGGGCCGCAGTTTAGATACTGCGGAAAGACCTCCAGTGAGGTCATCCAAGGAGGTCGGGGCGACGCTTCAATGGGGCCGCAGTTTAGATACTGCGGAAAGGCGAGGCGCCCAGGGCGCGGGGCCAGGGCGCCGCGGGCTTCAATGGGGCCGCAGTTTAGATACTGCGGAAAGATGATGTTGTCAAGTAGAATCTGCTCATGGATTTGGCGGCTTCAATGGGGCCGCAGTTTAGATACTGCGGAAAGCCTCACCGTTGAGCTTTTCGTGCTCGCCTGCCACGCGCTTCAATGGGGCCGCAGTTTAGATACTGCGGAAAGGCCGCCAGCGCGCCACCAGCGGATCGTCCCTGCCCGCTTCAATGGGGCCGCAGTTTAGATACTGCGGAAAGGCCGAAGCCGATCTCGGCGTCGGTGCGGTTGATGCGCTGCTTCAATGGGGCCGCAGTTTAGATACTGCGGAAAGGGCTTGCGTCTGAAAACGTGTCCTGACGCCGTTTTGCTCCGCCTGTTTCGAGCACCACCTTTTTCCGCGCCCACCCAACCCGTCACCACCCGCCAACATCCAGCCCTCCCGACCAACACCGAAGCCCTTTGCGAGAGCCTCCCGGAACGGGTTCACCAACCAGCCGCTCGCCAACCGCCAGTCCCTCATACAACCGTCGGGTTCCGGTCACGTGCCTGATACGGCCGACCCAGCGATTCCACCGCCTGCTCAGCCCGCCCAACTGCCGGGCCCATGTCCACAAACAACACCTGGTCCTCATCGTGGTTGATCACTTTCGCCAACTCAGCCTTCAGCCGGATCAGTTCCATCGCGCTGAGCTCGCAACGGAAAACCGAAAGCTGGATGTGATCGCCATGGCCGCACATGGTCTTGAACACCTTCCTCCAGCGACGAGGATCCGAAATATCGTAGCTCACAACGTAGGCCTTGCGCATCCCGCTCCACTACCTGGTGGTGAAGGCGGGGAAGCGCTCGAACTCTCCCGCCAGGTAACGGCCCAACAGGCGCGCCTGGACATCCAGCACCCGGCGGTAGCTGATCTTGTAACCGAACACCGGATGGCGAATCGTCTGGTTCATCCGGCGTTCGTACGCCAGCAGGAATTCCCGGCGGGCACCCGGCTTGAGCGCCACACCCAAGCCCGTCCGCTCGAAATCATCCGCCCGGATCACCCCCGTGTTCAACGCCGCCAGCACGGTGGAATCTGCGATCAGCGGCCGAAACTCTTCCATCAGGTCCAGCGCCAGCGACGGCCGCCCATAGCGCGGCTGATGGAAAAAGCCCAGGTAAGGATCGAGGCCGGCTGCCATCAGGGGCAACGTACAGTCCTTCACCAGCAACGCGTAGGCATAGGAAAGCAGCGCATTGACCGGGTCCCGGGGCGGTCTGCGGTTCCTTCCCTCGAAGTCGAAATCGGAGCCCGCCCCGTTCTTCAACATCTTCGGAAACGACTCAAAGTAGATTCGGGCGGCAGTTCCTTCCACGCCCAGCAGGCTGGACAGGCTGGGAGCTCTGGCGGCTTGCACCACCAGCCTCCGCAGCCGTCTGAGAACAGGCGGATCCAGACCCACGGCATTGCGGCGCAGCAGGGTGCGGCAGTTGAGGATCTTGGCGGCTACCAGCCGCCGCGACAGTTCCAGCACCCGGTCCGGCTCTTCCGCAAAACGGTACTGGCTGCGCCTCAGCTCGACATTCTTGCGCAGCGAGCCGTCGGTCATGCCGTAAAACCATCCCCCGGAGCTCAGGAAGCTGACCGCAATGCCGCGGTGGCAAAGCTCCTGAAGGGCCTGGCTGGAGATCTGGACATTGCCAAGCAGACACACCTGCGAGGTGTCCAACATGCGCGCGTCTGCCACCTTCTGCCCCTGGAGTTTGATCTCCAGCACCTCCCCTTTCTTGCCTACATGTGCGCCCTGTTCCTGGACGTAGAGCGGCAAAGCGTCGTCGGCTGCGGGGATCAGTCGCCGGATTTCAAGGTCTTTGCCGCTGCCCAGTTGCCGCAAAAGAGTCACCTCATCGGGCAGACAGATGGTGACCAGGGAGCAGCCGACGCATTTGGGGCTGTCCTGGAGTGGAGGTGGAATGACGCCCTGGGAGACGGTCTGGCGAAACGCGCGGACCAGGGTGCGGGTCCGATCCACGAGCTCCGGGCTGAAAGGGATGGCCACTCTCTGGCGGGACGCCGCGAAATAGAGGACTCCGTGGTCGGCCTGAAAACCGTTCTCGCGCAGGATCAACCCCTGGGCGCAAAGCTGGACCCGTTCGGGTTCCCAGGCTCCCTCGGGGATGTCGGGCTGCTTTCCGCGCTTGTAGTCGACGGGGACGGCGCTGTCGCCGTCGGTTTCCAGCAGGTCGATGCGGGCGACCAGGCCTTCAACGGGTGCGGAGAGCAGGACGGAACGCGAAACCGTGGGAGCATCGCATCCCGGTTCGGGGGGAGGTTGAGGCGACTCCCGGTCGACCCGGCGGTGGGCGAACCGTCCCTCTTCCGTATACTCGTTGTCGGTGAATTCAGCCTGTACCCATTCCAGGTAGGCCAGCCGGGGGCAGTAGGCGTATTCGTTGAGCATCCGGGCCGGGAGCAGATCCGGTGACTCCGAACCGGCCGGAGGGGCAGGGCTTCCATCGGGTGAACAGCGTGCCACAGAAGACTGGGTCTCGTGCATGGTGTTGTCCAGTTGCATCGGCGTGAATCTATGATCACTTTAGGTCTCTGTCACCCGTGGCAAGGGGAAACGTGGCCGAGGCGTGCGACGCCCGCTCACCTTGTCGGTCTGCGGGGGCCGAAGTCCTGCCCCTTTACCAGTTGTCCGATTGTCAAAGAACTTGAAGCGAGCCGCCTCGCTGCGAGGTGCTGCCACGCCCTTCGCTGATTATCCCCCATCATTCTGACGCGTGTCCGACGATGGAAGTCGGTGAGCTTCGGGGAAGTGCTTCGCAACCTGGAACCTGGTTTTCCGAGCCCACCGTGGGGAATTGAGGAATCGGATACCAACACGTGGGAGCCTGACCCGGAATGTCAGACCATTGGGTTAGGTTGGGGTTGCGGGGAATGCCCACCGGCCCGCCCGCGACTGAGGCCTGCAGCACGTGATGAGGTATGACGAGTTCTTCGCGACGATGGTCGGCTCTCCGCTGGTGCCCTTTGCGTACCAGAGAAGGCTCGTGGAGGACCAGTGGCCGGACGTTATGGAGGTGCCCACCGGATTGGGGAAGACGGCGGCCGTGATCGGTGCCTGGCTGTATCGGCGGCTGGTCCTCGGGGATGCTGAAACGCCGCGGCGTCTGGTCTATTGCCTCCCCATGAGAACGCTGGTTGAGCAGACGGCGCGATGCGCCATTGCCTAGACCGAAAGAGTTGCCAGAGCGCTTTCTCTGACTGCTCCGCCGCAGGTGCACGTCCTTATGGGGGGCTCAGACGATATCCGGAGGCCCGTCTGGCCGGAGAACCCCGAGGCTGACGCCATTCTGGTCGGCACCCAGGAGATGCTTCTTTCTCGCGCGTTGATGCGGGGATACGGGATGAGCCGGTTCCAGTGGCCGGTGCATTTCGCGTTTCTTCACAACGACGCTTTGTGGGTTTTTGATGAAGTCCAGGTAATGGGTGCCGGTCTGTGCACTTCGGCGCAGCTTGAGGGGTTGCGGCGGAAACTCGGCACGGCGCGCCGCTGTCGGAGCCTGTGGATGTCGGCCACGCTGAACCTGGATTGGCTGGGGACCGTCGATTTTCGGGAGTTTCTGCAGGAGATCCGCGTATTGCGGCTGGCTGAAGCCGACCTACTCGATGAGGTGGTCCTGTCGCGGCTCAGAGCGGCGAAACGGCTGCATCGGGCGGCAGTGCAGTTTCAGGACGGGAACGCCGACCAACGTGCCCAGTACCTGGAAGCGTTGGCCCAGGAGGTGGCCCGGGTTCATCAGCCGGGTCAGCAAACATTAGTAATACTCAACCGGGTGGAGCGGGCACAAGAGTTGTATCGTCGGCTTCAGCCGTACCTGCCTGATGTAGGGCGCCTGGTTCTGCATGCACGATTCCGCCCGCCGGAACGGCGCCGAGTGGAGGAGACCTTGGGGCGGAGACCTGGTGGATCTGGCCGAGTGATTGTCTCCACCCAGGCCGTTGAGGCGGGGGTCGACATTTCCAGTCGGACACTGTTGACGGAGCTGGCCCCATGGCCGTCCCTGGTGCAGCGGTTCGGCCGGTGCAACCGTTTCGGGGAGTACGAGTTTGCGGATATCTACTGGATTGACATTCCGGAAGGCGCGGGGCAGGAGCGACCGTACGAGGCGGCAGACTTGGTCGAGGCGCGCGAACGGATGGGACAGCTTGTCGATGCGGGCCCCGCCAGCCTGCCGCGCGTTACTGAGCAGCCGCGTGTTCACCACGTGTTGCGCCGTAGGGATCTTGTGGATCTGTTCAACACGGATCCGGATCTGTCGGGTTTCGATGTGGACATCTCGCCCTACGTCAGAGACCTGGATCAGGCTCAGCTTCAGGTGTACTGGCGCGATTTTGAAGAGCGGCCAGGAGAGGGGCAGGAACCGGCACGGGACGAGCTTTGCCCCGTGAGTATAGGGCAGTGCAGGGATTATCTGGGGGTGAAAGGGCGAACTGCGTGGAGATGGGATCCGCTCAGTGGAGACTGGCGCCGGTTGGACAAGGAACAGATCCGTCCAGGCCTGGTTTTGCTCTTGCCTGCAAGAGACGGGGGCTATACCCCTGACGAGGGTTTCGTGCCGAAAGCCAGGAGCCGGGTTGAGCTCGTTCTGGGAGAAGGATCGCGAGCCGGGGAGATTTACGGGGAGGATCCCTGGTCGTCGGTTGGCGGTTACGTCCGGCTTGAGGTCCATCTGAAGGACGTCGCAGCTGAGGTGGAACGACTCAGCGCGGCCCTCGACCTGGATTCCGCAACCCGGGCCGTGTTGTGGGAAGCGGCGTTGTGGCACGATGTGGGCAAGGCGCACGAAGCGTTTCAGCGGGGGATCAGGGGAGCCGCCAGCCCGGACGACGGTATCCTGTGGGCTAAGGCTCCCATCCAGGGGCCGCCAGATTACCACGTCATCGACGCGGAAGGCAGGCGGGTCAGCCGGCGAGGGTTTCGCCACGAACTGGCATCGGCGCTTGCCTGGCTGCAACACAGGTCGTCATCCTCGACCGGAGATCTGGCGGCCTTTCTGATTGCTTCCCACCACGGCAAGGTTCGGATGGGGTTGAGAGCCCTGCCGATCGAATCACAACCTTCGGAAGAGGACACCCTGTTCGCGAGGGGTGTGTGGCAGGGCGACAGACTGCCGCCGGTTCGTGTTGGTGATCTGGAGATACCGGAAACCGTTCTTCGGTTGGACCTGATGAGGCTGGGAGCCAGCCTGCAGGGCCCTTCATGGATGGACCGAACTCGGTCGCTACTGGACCAGTTCGGTCCGTTCACGCTTGCATGGCTGGAAGCCTTGCTGCGGGTTTCGGACTGGAGAGCATCTCGAAACAAAAACGAGGCCCGAGCATGACTCATGAGTTGCCGCTCTCCGGGTGTACCGCTCTGCCCCTTGCCGCCTACCTGAAGGCTCTGGGGGTGTTGCGGCTGTTAGGAGAGCAGGCGGATCCGGACGCAAGAGGGCGTTGGGAGAGCGATTTGCTGGTTGTCCAGACCCGTCTGGACCTCCAGGAGTTCAGGTCATTCTGGCTCTTTCACTATCGGCCGACCCCAATCCTGGCTCCGTGGAACGCAGGAAGCGGCTTTTACCCAAGCGACAACAAGTCCGGAATCGAGCCTTTGGCCCACTCGACTGCGGATCGGTTCACGCGATATCGAGAAGCCATTGAGACATGCCAACAGGCCCTACGGAATCTGGGGCTGCAAGTAAGGCAGGCGGGAAGCGTGAAGACCACATTGCTGACTCTGCTGCGCGCAGAGGCTGACGATGAAACTCTGTCATGGATCGATGCTGCCGTACTGCTGGGGGGCGACGGTCCAAGATACCCGCCGTTGCTGGGAACGGGCGGCAATGACGGCAGGCTGGATTTCACCAACAACTTCATGCAGCACCTGGTTGCCTTGTTTGACATGGGCACGGGACGGCCGCGGGAGACTGCGGAGAGTTACCTGGACGAGTCCCTGTTTGCCCGCCGGACGCCCGGTTTATTGTCAGCCGCCATCGGTCAGTTTTCGCCGGGAAACGCGGGCGGTGTTAACCAAGGCAGCGGTTTCAACGGAGCTTCGCTGGTCAACCCATGGGATTTTGTGCTCATGATCGAGGGGGCCACACTTTTCGCTGCAGCCGCTACAAGGAGACTTGAGAGTGCTGCGCCGGAGACCCTGAGTTGTCCCTTTACGGTGGGGCCAAGTGGTAGTGGGACAGGGCGCGCAACCGTCAAGGATGGTTCGACGGCACGGGCGGAAATGTGGTTGCCATTGTGGTCGGCGCCTGCGAGTCTCCGCGAACTGAGAGTACTGCTGGCCGAAGGGCGGGCTACGGTTGGAGCCCGGCCGGTCCGTGACGGCCTTGATTTTGTCCAGGCGGTGTCACGGCTTGGTGTGGACCGGGGCATTTCGCACTTCCAGCGTTTTGCCTTCATGATGCGGGCGGGAAAGGCCTACCTGGCCACTCCGCTCAACCGTGTCCGAGTATCACGAAATCCCCGAGTCGATCTCGTTGACCAGTTGGAACGGAACGGGTGGCTCAGCAGGTTTCGCCAGCTCGCCCGATCTGACAGGGCGACAGGGCGGTTGATGAGCTTGGTGAATCGCCTGGAAAATGCCCTATTCCTTCTTGCCACCGAGCCCCACTATCCCGCGTTGCGCGTACAACAGCTGGTTCAGGTCCTGGGTGAAGCGCAGCTGTATCTGAGCCATTGTCCGAGTGCCCGCGAAAACTGTCCACCGGTTCCGCCTCTGGGGGCTGACTGGATGATCGAGGCTGAGGACGGGACTTCCGAACTTGCCATTGCGGCTGCACTGGCTGGTCTCCATGCCCGGAGGCCCCGTGCCGACGGCTCCACCGAGTTCCTGCTCCCCATGCGGGCGCATTTGGCTCCCGAGCAGTCGGGACCGGGCTTTGACTGGGTCCCGGACCAAAGCCGCGGTGTGGTCTGGGGCTCTGGCACCCTCGAAGCGAATCTCGTCGCAACCGTCGGGCGCAGGCTTCATGAGGCAAAGCTGCTCGATCTCAACGATAAGCCGTTTGAGTTCTCCCGGGTGGCCCCAGTGGCTGCCGTTGCGGCCTGGCTAGCCAATGCCCTGGACGGCGGACGGATCAGCGCGCTGATACCGGGTCTGACGCTGGTGCACCTCGACTTTGCCGCGGTTCAGCCGACTGGACGGACCCTCCCGTTGCCTGCCGCCTATCGGATCCTCAAACCTTTCTTCTGCACGGATCGCCAACTACGACGGGCAGGTCTCCTGGAACCGGAAGCCAGCTTGCCGCTCTCGCTCGAACTGCTGCGCCTCATCGAAGTGGGACGGGTGTCGGAGGCTGTGCTTCTCGCAGGCCGCCGCCTGCGGGTGGCGGGGCTGCCGATTCGATTCCCGCAGTTGACCGCTTCCTCCTCAGCGGCCGACCCGCATCGTCTGATCGCAGGATTGATGGTGCCGATTGCAGATCGGGACGTCCGTCAGTTGCTGGCGGTCCGGACGAGCAATGAACTGAAAACCTTGCAGTGATGAAGGAGTCAGCCTCATGGAGATTGAATTCAATGCTCTTGACAGTGTTCCGAGACTGCTGATGGAAGCCGACTTGAAGCCGGTTCAGGGAACACGGTTTCAGCCGACCGGCTTTCCCGATCTGGGAGCTGCTGAATACCCCAGCCCCGACGGGGCCGGCCGCATGCTTCTGGTGGAGTCGGCGCAGAGTATGGCGAACCGGCTGGAAGCGGTCTGCTGGGATGAAGTGGCCGACGATTGGGTGGAACCGCTCAGAGGCCTGCCGCTGGTCAAAGTGAGGGATGCGGAAGGCAAACCCCTGACCAATTCCGTTCTGGAAGCGCACCGTCTCAACTCCCCCTACATCCTGGAAAGCAGGGATACGACGGTTTTCGACATGCTCAAGAACGAACTCGCCCATATGGAGGAAGGGCGTGTCGATATCCGAAAGCTGGCGGCAACACTCCTGGGAGTGGACGCCAATGCGCTGATTCACGGTGTCTTCCTGGCGAAGAAGGACCTGGCCGGTGGCCGGCTTCGTCTCCCGCGGGTGCTTTCCGCGTTTGTCGAGGCTGAGAACGTCAGCGTAGCACCCAGCGGAGGAGTGAAGATCGACTCGGTCAACCCGAAGGGTGACACGGCTAAGGGGTTTGGGCACGTGCCCTACGCACGTGATGAATACGTGTCACCCAAGATCACGGCGTACTTCAATCTTGACCTGGCCCAGATCCGGGGATTCGGTCTGGGGCAAAGCGTTGAAAGATTGCTCATCGCCCTTTGCCTGTTCAAGGTTTTGCGCTTTCTCGAAACCGGTCTCCGTCTCCGTAGCGCCTGCGATCTTCAATGCCTGGAACTGCGAGTCACGCGGCCGGAGGGTTTTCGACCGCCTGACTTGAGACAGCTCGCCGAAGCGATGCCCTCACTGATCGCCGCTGTGGCGCAGGAAAGCCGTTTCAGGGAGCCCCGGGTCACAGAGGTCACTTACAGGAAATAGGCAATGCTTGCGATCGCCTTTCGTTTTCCCGCCGGTCGTTACCACGCCACACCGTGGCGCCGGCATGTCAATGAGGCGGATGTGGAATGGCCTCCTTCGCCTTGGCGCATCACCCGCGCGATCATTGCCACATGGCATCGGAAGTCGGATCCGGAGAGGTTTCCAAGGCACCTGCTCGAAGCCCTGGTCTGTGGACTGGCAACGGAACTCCCGGTGTTTTCCGTACCCCCTGCAATCCTGGCCCACACCCGCCACTACATGCCGGTGCGGGAAGGCAAGACCGACAAGAAAGTGCTGGTGTTCGATGCATTTGTCCGCGTGGATCCTCGGGCCGAAACGCTTGCCGTTTGGCGCAACCTGGATCTCTCCTGTGAAGCGAGAAGCGCATTGGCTGACATCCTTCGCTCCCTGGGGTCTTTGGGCCGTGCGGAAAGCTGGGTTGAAGCCGAGCTGCTGGAGACCTGGGACGGCGAAGTCAATTGCGGTCCCGCCGATGACCGTGGTGAGGCTGCGGACCCTGCACATGAACCGTTGCTTCTGATTGCTCCGGTGCCGCCCCTCGAGTATGAACGCGAAAGGGCGCGGGTGGTGGAGACTCATGGCCTGGGACACAAGAAGCTGGACAGATTCGCGACACGGATTCGTGCCACGCTCCCCGAACGCTTCCTCGACGCACTTCGGCTCGAGACGGGCCAGATCCAGGGGGCCGGCTGGAGTTGCCCTCCGGCCGCCAGGTTTGTCACGTACCTTCGCCCAGCCAACTGTTTCGCACCCCGACCGCGGCCGACAATCACGGGTGAATCGAGAATGCGTAAGGTGACGACGGTTCGGCTTGCACTGGCCGGCAAGCCTCTGCCCCGCATCGAGGACGCCGTCCGGCTGGGCGAACTCGTTCGGATAGCGGCGATCTATCAGGCGGACCGGTTGTCGGAACACGGCCAAGTGCCGTCCGTCCTTTCCGGTCATGACCTGCCGGGGACCCGCGGCCACCGGCACGCTTTTTACCTGCCGGAAGATGCGGATGGCGATGGCCTGATTGACCACATCCTGATTCACGCCGAACAAGGCTTGGCTGGGCTTGCATTACGGGCGCTGGACGCTCTGAACCGCCTCTGGAATGACGAAGGCTTTGAGTGGCAGGTTCTTCTGGAGCAATACGGTTCTGTCGGTGAGATCCAGGGCTCAGCCTATACTGGACCCGCTCGCCGCTGGATATCCGTGTCTCCCTATCTCCATCCTTGGCACCGCAAGAAGGGGTTCGGTGTGGAGGATCAGATCTGCCGGGAATGCAGGGAACGGGGGCTGCCCGAGCCGTCAGTGGAGCGGCTGGCGACGATCCTGGTCAAGGGCCGGGAGCGGCGTTCCGTCCACTTTCACCGATTTCGCAGCAAGCGCGGACTCACCCAACCCGACACCCAAGGCAGCTTCTGGCGCCTGAGCTTTCCCAGCCCGATCCAGGGACCCCTGGCTCTGGGATTCGGGTGCCACTATGGCCTGGGGATGTTCCAAGCCATAGCGGCATCGACTTGCTGAACGCGTTCGGATACGTGTTTCGGCCCTCCTGCAGGTCACCCGCCGGAGTCGTTCTGGCGCGCTGACCTCCCGGTGAGGGGCGTTTTTCCGGAGGTCGGAGCGGAGCGGAGGCCTCCGGAACGGACGGACCCGAGAACAGGGGCGGCACCCGGATGGGGTGCCAGAGGATCCCGGCGAAACCTGTCCTGGCGCCCGTGGTAGCCAGGGAACGAACGGTCCCGTCCGCTGAACAGCTGCACGGCCGGGACGGCCGTGCTACAGCGTGTCGGGACGGAAGACGCCTGACAGCCAATTTTCAGGGGCCGAAAGGGGAGGCAAGCCCGGGACCCGGGGGGAAACACCCCGGCAGGGGCGGGAGGGGGCGGGTCCCAGGCTCGTGGGGGGCTGCGTACGGGTTTGCGGTCCCGGCCCTCAAGGGTCCGGCTTGCGGGGTTGCCTGCATCGGAACTGGTGCTGGATCAGGCACCCCGCCGTGTCAGCACCGGCTCGAAACCGAAAGATCGCAACGCTGCAACCCGTCACGACATCCCGCCTTTACCGTGCCGGCAAGACATCCTGAGCCGTCAGGTCCACACCGTCCTGACGCAAGGGCAACAGGATCACCGGGACGCTGGACACCACCTCCGCCGTCCCCACAAACCCGGCCCGATTCCGCAGGGCCGGCACCAGCTCAGTCCAGTTCTGCGCCACACGCTGTCCCGGCTGCACCGTAATCTGCGCGTTCCCAACGGAGCCGCCGAAGGCGTCGAACACCTCCACCGCCAGCACCGCCGGGCCCGTCGAATCCGGCGGATTCAACACAGCCAGGGCTCCCGCCAGAGAACGGGGTGCGTCCACATTCACCAGCAGTGTCGCCGCCGTCACCAGACTGCGCGGTAAGACACTGGTGGCCGTAATCAGCCGCCCCGCCGCATCGTAGATGCTGAACAGGACTTCCACCGCAACACTGTCGGGGGTGGACATCTCCAGCCATCCGGTGCGCAAGGTCCCGTCGGCGCTGTAACCCTGCACCACCGCCGTTCCCCGGCCCTCGATTTCCCGCTGCACCTCGGACACCGCACGCGGCCCCTGCAGGGTCTGCTGCCGCAGCATTTGGGCTGCGGCGCCGCTTTCGCTGTAGCTGCGGACCGTTACCCGCGCGGGGTTCAACACCTCCTTGCCCAGGTTCACCAGCGTGATGGTGGTTTCGATCCTCAGTCCGCCGCCGGATCCGACGGCGAACTGCGCCGCGTAATAGGTTTGTGCCGCCGCCGGTACGACAGCCGCGCAAAAGATGAGAAATGCGATCAGTTTCGACATGGGATTCTCCTTGCCATCAGAAGGGGACGAACGTGGTCCAGCCCCGCGTCCAGTCATAGACCGGGCTCATGCAGCCTGCGAAATCCACGTCCGTGGAGAAGAAGCCGTCGTCCGGCGGAAGCTGGATCAGGTTCTGATCCAGCGCCGGCGAGTTGAGTGCCGGACGGAAATCCGGGACGGCCCCGAAAGGATTCCGCAGCCGCGGGTTGACCACGCGGTTGGTGGACTGGCCGGTGATCCAGGTCCGTGTGGAGAAATTCCCCAGCGGAGGGTTGTCCAGGGTATCCCCCGCGAACTGGTTTGCGCCGTTGGGACCCGTGCAGTCGCCGTTGCTGGGAGGATTGGTGCAGTTTTCCCAGAACAGCGAATGACTGAAAGTCAACAGCCCGGCATTGATGCGGTCGACGGTGGCGGGTTTGTCGATATTCACCGCCTGGCGCTTGAAGCCGGTAACGATGAAGTTGCGCAGCAGGCCCGCCGTGCCCTCACGCAACATCACGCCGATGCCGCTGTCGGTTCCCCGCACGAGGCTGGGATCGCCGATCAGCGTAAAGTTGTAGAGTTGCGGGTTTGAAAGAGGCTGCACGTCATTGTTCTTGGCATTGCCGTCGGCCTCGATGCCCCGGTCGGCGTCATCCGCCCATTGCTGGGCACAGACGAACTGCAGCCTGCCGGTCCAGCCCTCGGTCCAGTCGACGCCGTCGTCGCCGATACCTGTCAGGAGCACGTACTTGGCACTGATGGTGCCGCCGAAGAACTCGACGCCGTCATCTTTGTTGAAGTGGACCTGAATGTGGTCCACCTTGGTGCCGCTGCCGGTGCCCTGGAAGGCGATCCCGTTCAGCTCGTTGTCCGGGCTGAACTCGATGCCTGCAAACTCCACCCGCACATAGCTCAGCTCACCGCTGGAGTCGGTGGGATCGTTGCCGCCGTAAATGCCGGTGTCGCCCTCTCCTTCCGCTTGACCTCCGGGAACGTTGATGGGGGCGCGGCCATTGAGAATCAGGCCGCCCCAGTCGCCGCGTTGACGCTCTCCGACGGGATTGGCGCTGGTCATGATGATGGGGCGGGCCTGGGTGCCCTTCGCCACCAGTTTTCCACCCCGTGCCACCACAAAGGCGGAATTTTCGCCCGTCCCCAGGATGAAGGTACCCGGCTCGATGGTGAGGGTGGCCCCCTCCTGTACGAACAGGGCGAAGTCGTCCAGCAGGTAGGCGCGATTGGAGGTCCAGGTGGTGCTTTGGGTGATGGGAGCACTGACCGGAACGACCTGTTCCACCACGCCGAAGTTGAACCAGGCAGCGGCAACGGTACGCTGGCCCGATCCTTCACGAAGATCCAGGACGAGTTGATAATGTGCCGTGGGCAGGTCGGCCACCCGCAGGGCCGGTGCCAGTCCGCCGTTCCCCAGAACCGCCAGCCGCTCCACCGGGGTGATGTCGGTGGCGGTGAAGTCGGTGGGGCCCGTCCCATTCAGAGCCCGGACCGTCCCCGGAGCCAGCAGCCCGCTGCCGTCGATGTAACGGACTTCGCCCGTGTTCTGGTTCTTCAGGTACAGGAAGATGACCCGTGGAGAAGAGTTACCGTTGGGATCGATGTTCGCCCACAACGAGACGGTGCCCTGGGTATAAACCACGGCGTCGGTCCAGATCAGGACTTCAGGATGGGGACCGTCGGCGACCGTTGCGGTCAACAGGTCGGGGCCGACCCCCCGGCCGGGTTTGCCGGTGCCCGCCCACAGCAGGGCCGGAGCCACGGATAGAATCATCATCAGGGACACAAGCTTTCTGAGGTTCATGTCGATTCCTTTCTGGGTTTTGAGAGTTTCACCCTCCGGCTCACTCGCCGAAGAAGGAGTAGGACAGAGACAGGCTGAAGGTTCGCCCCAGGCGGTAGACGCGCTGCGGGAGACCTCCCTGCAGGAAGCGCACTTCCTCGTCCAGCAGGTTCTGGGCCGAGAATTTGAAGTTCCAGCTCCCGAACGGCTGGCTTACCACCGCATCCAGCCCCCGATAGCCGTCCTCGATGATGTCCGGGATACCGAAGGCGCCCACGTCGCTGATCCGCGAGCCCTGGAAGTTGTAGAGGGCCCGTGCCGTTGTGTGCCAGCGGGACGAGGTGTACTCGAGGATACCGTTGAAGACGTGACGCGACTGTCCGGACAGCGGACGAGACAGGCTGGTCAGAACGATGATGCCGCCGCCGGGCAGTTGCACCTCCGAGTCGACGAAGGTGTAGTTGCCTGCAAACCGGAAGTTCTCAAGCCGGCTGCTCAGGAAGCCCAGGCCCTTGCGAAAGTCCAGTTCGAAGCCCCGGTTCTGGGCGCTGTCGGCGTTGCGGAAGGAGGTCCGGAGCTGGGCGGTGGCCTCCACGACCCGCTCGATGGGGTCGTTGAAGCGCTTCTCGAAGAAGCTTACCGAAACCAGTTCGGTGGCAGCGGGGAACCACTCCCAGCGGACGTCATAGTTCTGGATGGTGGCGCGGGTGAGACCCGGGTAGCCTTGGACGGTGCGGCCGCCCACCACATCACTGAAGTCGAAGGGAGCCAGCTCCCGGAACTCCGGGCGGTTCAGGGTCTTGGTGGCCGAAGCCCGCAGGTTCATCTGGCTGCTGAGCTGGTAGACCACATTGAGCGCAGGCAGGTAGTCACGGTTTTCCAACCGGCTGCTCACGGTGACCAGGTCGCGCTGGAATGGGTTGAACGTTTCCACCCGCTGTTCGTCATCTTCCAGGCGGACCCCACCGATGAACCGCCATCGCCGCCACGAAAGGTCACCCACCACATACCAAGCGCGGGTGATTTGCAGGGCGGCGTAAGCGTCAGTGTTGCGGGTGGTCTCGCGCAGTTCGAAGCCCCGCGGGTTGATGTTTTCGTAGGTGAAAATCTGTTCGGGAGGCAGGGTCAGATCGATCCCCCGCGTGCTGACCGGTACGAACCGGAAGCGACGGGCGGCGAAATCCCGGTCCCGGTGGCGGTACCCGGCCCCGACCTTGACACTGCCCACCAGGCTGCCGCCGTGGAAAAAGGCGGTGAGGTTGGCATCGGGATCCCAGAGGACTTCCTTGAGATTGAGGAACTGGCGGAAGCCGCTCTGGCTTTCGTCCGCCAGGACGAACTCATCACCGGAAAAGGATCTGGATTCGTAGAGCGTCTCCCGGAGGTCGGGCTGGTCCAGCATGGAGGTGGCCCGGGAGAGCGTCCAGTTGAAGAGGGCGTTGCCGAGCACGGGCAGGTAATGTTCGCCGGCGAGCTGTCCCGAATAGATGGCCTCCTCCTCCCATTTCAGCCGGAAGTTACGGTAGAGGCCGTGGAAGTCGGAGTTGGGGCCCTCGAAGAAGCGCGATTCGTCCGAGGCCTCGTGGGTGTAGAAATTGCGGAACAGCAGCTTGTGATTTCCGCCCAGCCGCCAGGCCAGGTTCAGGGTGCCGCTGGTGCGGGCCTTCATGGTGCTGTATTCCATCTGATAGTCATTGAAGGGCTCGAGCTGCCCGCCACCCCCCACGTTGTAGAAGACCATCCGTTCGTTTCGGTTCTCGAAGTCGGTTCCGTGGTTGAGGGCGAAGACCAGACCCAGGCGGCCCCAGGTGTTGCCCAGGATGACATTGAACTTCTGGCCGGGAATGGCTTCCTGCTGCTCGTTGAATTCCCAGACATTGGGGAAGGCGCGGCCCAGTGCGGCCAGCTCCTCTCGGGTGAATCCCGGAGTAAACGCGGTTCCCCGCACGATTCGTTGCGGCGGGATCAGCGAAGGCAGCATGCGGGCGCTGTCGTCGAAGCCCCAGAAGTCATATTTCCCGCCCGGATAGCTCTTGAAGGGCTGGAAGGTGGTCAGGGTATTGAAACTGGTTCCATAGGTCAGCTTGAAGGTGGGGGAGCGGGGAAAGTCCAGGGTATTGATCTTGACGATCCCTCCCGCAAACTCTCCCGGCTGATCCGGCGTGTAGGATTTTTCGGTACGGATGTTTTCCAGCAGGGAGGCGGGGAACAGATCCATGGCGATGACTTTTTTGTCAGGCTGGGTGGATGGGATCTGGCTGCCGTTGAGCTGGGTTGCGCTGTAACGCTCGCCCAAGCCCCGCACGAAGACGTATTTGTTGTCGACCAGAGAGACACCGGTTACCCGTTGCATCACGTCGGCGCCGTCAGAGCCCGGGTTAAGGCTCATTTCCTGGCGGCCGATACTGTCACTGAGAACGCCGATGGACTTCCTCTCCGAGAGGAGCGCCTCGATGGTGGCCCTCTCGGAGGTTGCTACGACCTCCACCGTGGTCTGGGATACCCCGCCTTCGGGGGTCAAGGGCACTTCCTGCCAGACTTCGCCTTGCTCCGGTACGCGAACGCCCTCCACCCGGTAAGGCAGGTAGCCCGGCTTGCGCACGACCAGTTGGTATTCGCCCGCCGGCAGGGCGATCGCGAACATGCCGTCCAGGTCGGTGACCACGGTGGCCGCTCCCGGTAGGACCTCGACAAGCGTGTTGTGCAAAGTCGCACCGGTGGCCAGGTCGAGAACGAAGCCTCGCAATTGTCCTTTGGGCCCGGTCTGGGCGGACGCCGTGCCCAAAGCCAAGAACAGGGCCAGGAGCCCTGATTGCAAACTGTTCCGCACGACTGACTCCTCTCTGGACCGATCCGTTGAATCGATCCGTGTTGCCTTGGTCTCGGCGCCTTGGCAGCGCCGATGGGGGGAGTCTAAACAGCGCTTGTTGCATCCCGGTCGCAGGCGGATGAAGATCCTGTGAAGAGGTATGAAGAAAATGTGAAGGAGCAGGGATCGTTGGAGGGGTTTGGACGTTGAAGTAGACTCAGGAGGGACCGGATCATGCATCGACGGCGCTTTCTGGAGGCATCCCTGGCCGGCACGCTCACCGCAACCCAGCTTTCCGCAGCATCCGAGCCTGCTCCCCGCCCAATGCGCATCCTGATTCTGGGCGGGACCGGCTTCCTTGGGCCGGCGCAGGTCCGCTACGCGCTCCAGCGGGGACATGCGGTCACTTTGTTCAACCGCGGCAGGACGAATCCCGCCCTGTTCCCGGAAGTCGAGAAACTGCAGGGAGACCGCAACGGGGACCTGGAGGCGTTGAAAGGGCGGGACTGGGACGCCGTCATCGACAACCCGGCCTCTTTGCCCCGCTGGGTACGGCAGTCCGCCCAGCTCCTGAAGGACGCCGCGCAGACCTACTGTTTGGTCTCGTCGATCTCCGTGTATTCAGACAACAGTGTTGTCGGGATGGATGAGAGCGGCCCGGTGGGGACGCTTGACAGCCCCGACACCGAAGAGATCACAGGCGAGACCTACGGTCCGCTCAAGGCGTTGTGCGAGCGGGAAGCCGAGAGGGCTTTTCCGGGGCGGGCTCTGATCATCCGGCCGGGCCTGATTGTAGGCCCAGGCGATCCTTCTGACCGGTTCACCTACTGGCCGGTGCGGGTGCATGCCGGTGGTGAGGTCCTGGCTCCAGGGGATCCGGCGGATCCCGTGCAGTTCATCGACGTCCGGGACCTGGGCGAGTGGATGATCCGGATGGTGGAGCAACAGGCGTCCGGCACCTTCAATGCTACCGGGCCGGCCTCGCGGCTTTCCATCGCGGAGATGCTGTACGGGATCCGGGCCGTGACACCGGCGCCGGTTGCTTTCACCTGGGTTCACGCCGACTTTCTGGCCGAGCAGCAGGTGCAGCCCTGGTCCCACCTGCCCGTCTGGGTGCCGCCCCGAAACGGGATGGAGGGATTTTCCACCGTGAACTGTTCCCGGGCCATCGCCCGGGGTTTGAGCTTCCGGCCGCTGGCCGACACGGCGCGCGACACCCTGGAGTGGTTCCAGGCTCTGCCGGATCAGCGGCGTTCCAGCATGAGGGCGGGTCTGCCGCGGCAGCGGGAGGCCGAGGTCCTGGCCCGATGGCACGCCCGGACGTAGGGTCGAAGGGGCTTCTGTCGCTGGTGGATGTGCGGCCCGGAGAAACCGTCCCGGTCTTCTGGGCGTGCCTGTATTTCTTCAGTCTGCTGGCGGCCTACTACATCATCCGTCCGCTGCGTGATGAAATGGCGGTGGAAGGCGGAGTCCAGAACCTGCCCTGGCTGTTTACGGGGACGCTGGTGGCCATGCTGCTGGTCAACCCGCTGTTCGGGGGTCTGGTGGCCAAGCTTCCCCGGCGGCGTTTCATCAGCCTGACCTACCGCTTCTTTGCTGCCAACACTCTGGTTTTCCTGGCAGCCCTGTGGTTGCTGCCGGAGCACGGAGTCTGGATTGGGCGGGTTTTCTACGTCTGGACCAGCGTGTTCAACCTGTTCGTGGTGTCCATCTTCTGGAGCTTCATGGTGGACCTGTTTACCACGCGGCCGGCAGCCCGGCTGTTCGGGCTGATTGCCGCCGGCGGCACGGCCGGCGGTATTTTCGGTTCGGGTCTGACGGCGGTTCTGGCGCAGAAGGTTCCCCCGGTGTGGCTGCTGCCGGGGGTGGTGATCTTCCTGGAGGTTGCGCTCTATTGTGTACGTCGTCTGGGCCGGCTGGAACCGGAGTTGCGCACGCTGACGGCAGGGGACCAGGACGGACCTGGAGGCCGTCCCGCGGAATCGAAGGCGCCTTCGGGGGCGCTTTCGCGACCCGGTGAAGCGGTCATCGGGGGAAGTCCGCTGGCGGGCATCCGCCAGGCCTTTCAATCTCCCTATCTGCTGGGGATCAGCGTTTTCATGCTCCTGTTCACGGTGACCGCAACCTTCCTGTATTTCCAGCAGGCGGAGATGGTGGCCGCCGCCTATCAGGACCGGGCCGCCCGGACGGCATTCTTCGCCCGCATCGATCTGGCGGTGAACGTGCTGACCATGCTGATTCAGGTATTCCTGACGGGACGTTTGGTGCGCTGGCTGGGGGTAACCCTTACCCTGGCACTGTTGCCGGCCGTTTCCGTGGCGGGATTCCTCTGGCTGGGACTCCAGCCGACGCTGGCGCTGATGGTGGTGATGCAGGTGGTCCGCCGGGCGGGCAATTTTGCCGTGGCCCACCCGGCGAGGGAACTGCTGTACACGGTTCTGCCCCGGGAACAGAAGTACAAGGCCAAGGCGTTCATCGACACCTTCGTGTATCGGGCGGGTGACCAGCTCGGGGCCTGGTCCTATGCGGCGCTGGGAGCGTGGGGGCTGACCCTGTCCGGGGTATCGCTGGCGGCGGTGCCGCTGTCCGCTTTATGGCTGTTGGTGGCGGTCTGGCTGGGGATCCGCCACCGGAGTCTGGTCTCGGCGGGGTCGACCGGCTGAAGATCCAGCGGACTTGCTTAGCCGGCGGGATCCGGGTCGGCGGAAGGGGTCGGATCGGCTGCCGGATGGTTCCAGGGGGCCTTGCCGGCGGCAGCGGGCAGACGTCCCGCCTGGCGCAGTGCCTGGCGCAGCAGATATTCGACCTGTCCGTTCAGGCTGCGCAGTTCGTCGTTGGCCCAGCGCTGCAGGGCTTCATGCAGCGCCGGGTCCATGCGGATCAAGAGTGCCTTTCGATCTGCCACCTCAGTTGTACAGAGTTCCGGTGTTGACAACGGGCTGTGTGTGGCGGTCGCTGCACAGAACCACGAGCAGGTTGCTCACCATGGCCGCCTTGCGCTCTTCGTCCAGTTCGAGGACGTGTTTCCTCGAAAGCATCTCCAGGGCGGTTTCCACCATCCCTACGGCACCTTCGACGATCTTCTGGCGGGCTGCCACCACCGCGCTGGCCTGCTGACGCTGGAGCATGGCGGCGGCGATTTCAGGCGAGTACGCCAGGTGGCTGATCCGGGCCTCGATCACCGAGACGCCGGCGCGGGCCAGACGCTCCTGGATCTCGACCTTGAGTTTGTCGGAAATCTCTGCCGTGTGTCCGCTGAGCGTGATGGCGTTCTCATCCTCGTGGGCGACATAGGGGTAGCCGGTGGCCAGGTTGCGAAGCGCGGCTTCGCTTTGAACGTGGACGTAATTCTCAAAGTTGTCCACTTCGAACACGGCTTCGGCGGTGTCCACCACTTTCCAGACCACCACTGCCGCGATCTCGATAGGGTTGCCGGATTTGTCGTTGACCTTGAGTTTTCCGGTCTCGAAGTTCCGCACTCTCACGGACACACTGCGCTTGGAGTAGAAGGGGTTGGCCCAGCGCAGGCCGTCCATCCGTTCACTGCCCCGGTAGGCGCCGAAGAGCTGGAGGACTCTTGCCTCATTGGGATTGACCATAAAGAAGCCAGCGAACCCCAGCAGCACCACCACAAGTGAAATCAGGGAGCCGATCAACGAGGCCGGCTGGCGGCTGCGGATGGCCATCACCAGCCAGTAGACCACCGCGATGGTCAGGATGATGTGAAGCCCCAACATCGGCAAACCTTTGAGTGTTCTCGCTGCTTTCTCCTGAATCATGGAACCTCCTCCCGTGTGATCAGTCAGCTAGCAATACGATATCATGGAGATCTCATTCAGGCGAGACGGTAAACGAGTCGGGACACGGGAGTCGGGAGGGAGGGACTCGTAAAGTGGGCGGCTGGGGGTCGGCCCTGGCGGAAGCTTCGCACTCGGCTCCCTCCAGACTCCCGTATCCCGTCTCCTGTATTCCTTCCCCCGACTCCCGACTCCCCCAAGGTAAGATAGGCAGATCATGCTGCTGCTTGCCCTGGACACAGCGACCAACAGTGGGGGAGTGGCGGTGGCACGTAACAGTGAGGTGGTGGGACTGGCCATGGTCAAGACGCCCCTCCGCTACTCCGACCATCTGATGGAGTACATCGAGTTTCTGCTGGGCCAACTGGAATTGACAATCGGAGAAATCGACTGTTTCGCCGTGGCGGTGGGTCCGGGGTCCTTTACCGGCCTGAGGATCGGGATCGCCGCCGCCAAGGCTTTGGCCCAGGGGTTGGACCGCCCCGCCATCGGGATTTCCACTCTGGAAGCATTGGCCTGGCGTTTTCGCCACGTCTCCGGCCGTGTGGCGCCCATGGTGGACGCGCGGCGCCAGCAGATCTTCGGCGCCGTGTATGCTTTCGACAGTGATCAGCCGCGCCTGCTGGAACCGGAGGCGGTGGCGCCGCCGGCGGTGTGGCTTTCGCGGTTGCCTGCTGAGCCCTGCCTTTATGTGGGTGACGGCGCCCAGATGTACGCCTCGACGGTGGCGGGTTGCCGTCCTGAGGGCCGGCTGCTGCGCACCGACAACTGCATCCTGAGCGAGCTCTGTGATTTGGCCTTCCGCCGCGTGCTGCGCGGCGAGACTGGCGATGCCGCACGCTTGACCGCCAATTATGTCCGACCTTCCGATGCCGAACTTGTCGCGCCGGCAGATCCTGAGCGCGGATCCCATTGATGCCGGGCGGATCGTGCAGATCGACCCCAGTGTGTACCGGGCCGGCTGGACCGAGGCGGGAATCCGCGATTTTCTGGCGCGTCCGGAAGCTCGGGGTGGACTCGCCTGGGATTCCACCGCGGTGATGGGGTACTACCTGGCGCGGCTGGTTCCGCCGGAAGCCGAGCTGCTGCTGATCGCAACCCTGCCACATTGCCGCCGGCGCGGCATCGGAACCGAGCTGCTATCGCACCTGCTGGTGGAGGCTGAGCGTACCGGCTGTAGCCGCTGTTTCCTGGAGGTCCGGGTTTCCAACGAACCTGCCATCCGTTTCTATCAGCACAACGGATTCCGGGCCGTGGGGGTGAGAAAGAATTATTACTCCGCGCCGCTGGAGGACGCGGTGGTAATGGTCCGGGGACTATGAGCCGGGACGGAGGGGATTTGCGGGCGGAGCGAAACGAGGCGGCACTGATCCTGCTGCTGTTCCTGGTCCTGTTTCTGGCTTCGGTCGACAACCAGCTTCTGATTCCGCTGGTTCCCACTCTGAGCCGGGAATTTGGTGTCTCGGTGGCAAGGATGGGCTGGGTGTTTTCGGTCTATGCCTTTGCGGCGGCAGCCTGCAATCTGGCCTTCGGGCCGTTGACCGACCGTTTTGGCCGGGTGGTGTTCCTGCGGGGGGGACTCCTGTTTTTCTCGTTGATGGCGGCGCTCACCACCCGAGTGGACTCTTTCGAGGGACTGCTGGCGGTGCGTGCCGGCATGGGCCTGGCGGCGGGGCTGCTTTCCACCTGCACCGCCTCCTTCGTGGGAGATGCCTTTCCCTATCAACGGCGGGGACGGGCCATGGGGATGGTCCTGAGTTCCTATTTTGCCGCGCTGATTTTCGGCATTCCGCTGAGCTCATGGGTTGCCGACCGCTGGGGCTGGCCCCTGGTGTTTTCGGGGTCTTCAGGCCTGGCGGCGGCTCTGGCACTGGGCGCTTTTCTCCTGATGGCTTCGGATCGCCGGCAGCATCGGGAAGTGCTGGACTCCTATCGCGCGGCGTACCGCCGCCTCTTGGCATCGCGTCCCACCGCCGCCGCGCTGGTGACCTCGCTGCTGATTTCCGGCGGTACGTTGACTTTCCTCACTTATATCTCCGGCTACCTGTCGGAGACCTTTGGGCTGACCCCGGTCCAGATTTCGATGGTGTTCCTGGTTTCCGGGTTTGGCGCGGTGCTTGCCAGTCCGATCTCGGGCTGGCTGTCGGATCGGTGGACGAAACGCCATGTGTTCCTGACCTCCAACTCGCTGCTGGTGGTGCCGTTGGGGCTGTTGACCTTGTTGGGATGCGGCCCGTTGCTGTTTTCGGGCATCTTTCTGATCAGCCTGTCGATTTCGTTCCGCCAGACGGCCCTGCAGACCCTGCAGACCGAGCTGATTTCGCTGCAGAAGCGGGGCTCTTTTCTGGCACTGCGCAACTGTTTTTCCCAGTTGGGTATTTCCTTGGGGGTGGCGGCGGCGGGCCTGCTGTACAGCACCTACGGCTATGTGGCAGTCACGGTTCTGGCTGCCCTGCTGACTCTGGGGGGAAGTGTTATGCTGTTCGCGTTTGTGCCGGAGCCCGAACGCCGCTCCTGACGGGCCATCCGCCCGGCCGGAACCTCTATGAGACCCAGAGACTTTGCAGCCATCGTGATCGTGAGCAGCTTCCTGTCGGCGGCCATCGTCTGGTTCTTCTCAAAATGGCCGTCACCTCCCGCTGCCCGGGCGGAACTGCAGCAGTCGGAGACCATTGTTTTTGACAGGCCGCCCAGCGAGGACGAACGGAACAACATCGAGATTTATCGCGAGTTGAGCCGGGCCGTGGTCAACATCACCAGCACCCGGCTGCGCCTGAATTTCTGGTTGCAGGTGGTGCCGGAGCAGGGAACCGGCAGCGGATTCTTCATCGACACTGCCGGTCATATCGTGACCAACAATCATGTGATTGCCGATTCCCGCCAGCTGGAGGTGACCTTGCAGGACCACACTGCTCTGGAAGCGCAGGTAGTTGGGCGGGATCCGGTCAATGACATCGCGCTGTTGAAGATCGACTGCCCCCGGGGCAAGTGCCGTCCGCTGCGCCTGGCGCAGAATACCGAACTCCAGGTGGGCCAGAAGGTTCTGGCCATTGGCAACCCCTTCGGGCTGGAGGGGACACTGACCACAGGGATTGTTTCCTCCTTGGGGCGCAGCCTCGAGACCGAGGATGGTGTCCTCCAGGACCTGATCCAGACCGATGCGGCCATCAATCCCGGAAACAGCGGGGGTCCGTTACTGAATTCCCGCGGCGAGGTGATCGGAGTCAACACCGCCATCCTTTCCCGGACCGGCGAAAGCGCAGGTATCGGCTTTGCGGTGCCCGCTTCTGCTCTACACCGGATCCTGCCGGACCTGCTGCAGCACGGGCGGGTGATCCGGCCCTGGATCGGCATCGAAGGGGTGACGCTTACTCCGCGCCTGGTCCGGGCGCTGGAGCTTCCGGTGGAGGAAGGTGTGCTGGTGGGCCGGGTCGCCGAGGGCAGCTCCGCCGACCGGGCGGGGATCCGGGGCGGGGACCGGCGGGTTTTTGCCGGCAACGTTCCGCTGATCATCGGCGGCGACATTCTGGTGGCAATGGGCGGCGAACCCGTACGCCGGGTGCGGGACATCGAACGGATCGTTCAGAACCTGCGTCCCGGCGACCGGCTGGAGTTTGTCTACATCCGTGACGGCCAGCGCATCGAACGTACCGTGGAACTGGTGGGACCTGACGGTGAGGGTCGTTTCCGGTTCTGAGCACGAGCTTTGATGCGGGTTGCCGGCTTGTCTCTGCGGGTACGGCGGGCGTCCCGCCGATGCTCGTCATCGAGGTCCTTGCTTGAACCGTCGGCAGACGGTTCGGCAGAATGGGATTTTCACCGACCGTTCAGGTCACTCAGCTTGAAGGAAGGAATCCATGGCCGACGCAGCAGGAAAGCTGGGACAGGAGGGCCTGTCCGAACTGGAACACCTGGAGACCCGGGAATGGCTGGAGTCTTTGGAGGCGGTACTGGCGGAAAGCGGTCCGGAGCGCGTGGTTCGGCTGCTGCGGGAGCTGGAACTGTATGCCACCCGCCGTGGAGTGCAGGTGCCGTTTTCAGCCAACACGGCCTATATCAACACCATTCCTGTTTCCGAACAGGTGCCTTATCCCGGCAACCGGGAGCTGGAACGGCGCATCAAGAGCCTGGTCCGGTGGAACGCGATGGCCATGGTTGTACGTGCCAACCGGGAAGAGGACGGCATCGGCGGCCACATCTCCACCTTCGCCTCGGCGGCGACCCTGTACGAGGTAGGCTTCAATCACTTCTTCCGCGGACCCGACCACGAATGCGGGGGTGACCTGGTCTATTTCCAGGGACATGCCTCGCCAGGAATCTATGCCCGGGCTTTTCTGGAGGGACGCCTGACCGCCACCCAGCTTGAGAATTTTCGCCGGGAGCTGGCCCCGGGCGGAGGCCTGTCATCCTATCCCCACCCGTGGCTGATGCCGGATTTCTGGCAGTTTCCCACCGTCTCCATGGGCTTGGGGCCGATCATGTCCATTTACCAGGCCCGCTTCCAGCGTTACCTGGAGCATCGGGGCCTGATCAAGCCTACCGACGCCAAGATCTGGGCGTTTCTGGGCGACGGGGAGATGGATGAGCCGGAATCCCTGGGTTCCATCAGCCTGGCCTCCCGGGAAGGGCTGGACAATCTGATCTGGGTGGTCAATTGCAACCTGCAGCGTCTGGACGGGCCCGTCCGGGGCAACGGCAAGATCATCCAGGAGCTGGAGGCCGTCTTCCGGGGAGCCGGCTGGAACGTGATCAAGGTAATTTGGGGCAGCGAGTGGGACCACCTGCTGGAAAAGGATGAAGAGGGGTTGCTGGTCCGCCGGATGGACGAAGTGGTGGACGGCCAGTATCAGAAATACAGTGTGGAAAGCGGCGCTTTCATCCGCCAGGACTTCTTCGGCGCCTATCCCCAGCTTCTGAAGCTGGTGGAGCACCTTTCCGACGAGGAGCTGCGGCGGCTCAAGCGGGGAGGCCACGACCCGGTCAAGCTCTATTCCGCCTACAAGCGGGCCGTCGAGCACAAGGGATCGCCCACGGTGATTCTGGCCAAGACCATCAAGGGTTATGGCCTGGGCGAAGCCGGTGAAGGCAAGAACATCACTCACCAGCAGAAGAAGCTCAACGAGGCTGAACTGCGCCATTTCCGCGACCGCTTCGGCGTCCCGATCTCCGACGACGACGTCAGTCGGGCTCCTTTCTACCGGCCGCCCGAGAACAGTCCGGAACTGGAATACCTCAAGGAGCGACGGCGGCGGCTGGGAGGGTTCCTGCCGGCGCGCCGCGTCCGTTGCGAACCGCTGGCGACGCCTCCGGAGGATCTGTTCCAGGAGTTTTACGCAGGCACGGGCGGGCGGGAAGTCTCCACCACGATGGTGCTGGTGAGGCTGATCGCCAAGCTGTTGCGGGACAAGTCCATCGGCAAGCTGATCGTGCCCATCGTTCCCGACGAGGCACGGACCTTCGGTCTGGAGGCGCTGTTCTCGCAGGTGGGCATTTATTCCAGCAAAGGCCAGTTGTACGAACCGGTGGATGCCGGGGGCGTCATGTATTACAAGGAGGCGCGCAACGGCCAGATTCTGGAAGAAGGGATCACCGAAGCCGGTTCCCTGAGTTCCTTCATCGCCGCCGGCACCGCCTATGCCAATTACGGTGTCAACAATATCCCCTTCTTCCTCTTTTATTCGATGTTCGGCTTCCAGCGGGTCGGGGATCTGATCTGGGCGGCGGGCGACCTGCGTTGCAAGGGATTCCTGGTGGGGGCGACTTCAGGTCGCACCACTCTCAACGGAGAAGGCTTGCAGCACGAGGACGGGCACAGCCATGTACTGGCTTATCCGTTACCGAACCTGCGGGCTTACGACCCGTCGTTCGCTTACGAGATCGCCGTGATCGTCCGCGAGGGCATCCGGCGCATGTACGAGGCCCAGGAAGACATTTTCTATTACATCACGGTAGGCAACGAGAACTACGAACAGCCGCCGCTGGCGGAGCAGGATCGCGACCGGATCAAGGAAGGCATCATCCGCGGGATGTACCGCTTCCGGAAGTCCGAGCTGAAGAAGCCGAAAGCCCGGGTGGACTTGTTCGGCAGCGGATCGATCATGAATTGCGTCCTGCAGGCACAGCGCGTCCTGGAGGAAGAATATGGCGTGGCGGCCGACGTGTGGAGCGTGACCAGCTACAAGGAGCTGCACCGTTCGGCAGTCGAAGCCCAGCGGTGGAACCTGCTGCACCCTGAACAGCCGCCTCGGCAGGCCTACGTCACCGAGCTGCTGTCCGGGACCTCCGGGGTGTACGTGGCAGCGTCGGATTACATGAAAGTCTTGCCTGAGTCCATTGCGAAATGGCTGCCGGGACGCCTGATCTCCCTGGGCACCGACGGATTCGGGCGCAGTGAGACCCGCCGTGCGCTGCGGGACTTCTTTGAAGTCGATCACCGCTTCGTCACGCTGGCCGCCCTCAGCGGTCTCGCCCAGGAAGGCAGGCTGAAATCGGCGGCGGTCACACAGGCGATACGGAAACTGGACATCGATCCGAACAAGCTGGACCCTTGGACGGTCTGAACAGCGGAAGGACGGTCATGGCGCTCGAACTCAAGCTGCCGGAACTGGGAGAGAACATCGAGGGTGGAGATGTGGTGTCGGTGTTGGTCCAGCCAGGTGACGAGGTCCAGGCAGACCAGCCGGTGCTCGAGCTGGAGACCGACAAGGCCACGGTCGAAGTCCCCGCCGCTCTGGCGGGCAGGGTCAAAGCGGTCCATGTGGCGGCCGGTGATCGCATCAAGGTCGGCCAGCTCATCGCCACTTTGGAAGAGTCCAAGCCGTCAGCGCCGCCGGCCGGCAAGCCCTCCGGGGAGCGGGTGAAGGCTGCACAGGCGGGAGCGTCTGGGAAAGCGAAGGCGGTTGCACCGGCTCCCGAACCTCCGAAGGCCGCCCCCACCGGGGCTCCGGAGCCTGCCGCGGCAGACGTCTCTTCGGGCGCTCCGACTGAGCGCAACCGTGGGGCGGTAGTGGAATTTCGTGAACGCCCGAAGACCGATGAGCCCCCCAGGAAGGTCGTCGCCGCCTCACCGGCGGTTCGCCGTTTCGCCCGCGAGATCGGAATCGACATCAATGAAGTACCGGGATCGGGTCCACGGGGCCGGGTTTCGGTGGACGATGTGAAGGCCTATTCGCGGCGTCTGCGCACCGCCCCGGCGGCCGGCGTTTCCGCGGCGCCGGCGCTGCCCGACTTCACCCGTTTCGGTCCGGTCGAACGCCGGAAATTCAGCAACATTCGTCGAGCCACCGCCCGCAACCTGTCTCTGGCATGGCAGCAGGTGGTCCATGTCACCAACCATGACAGGGCGGACGTGACCCGGCTGGAGGCTCTCCGCCAGCGCTTTGTCCCCCGGGTGGAAGCCGCGGGCGGAAAGCTGACGGTTACGGCGCTGCTGCTGAAGCTGTGCGCGTCACTGCTCAGGGAATTCCCGAAGTTCAACGCCAGTCTGGACATGGCCGCCGAAGAGGTGATCTTCAAGCAGTACATTCACATCGGTGTGGCGGTGGACACCGAACGTGGTCTGCTGGTGCCTGTGATCCGGGATGTGGACCGAAAAGGGCTGGTCCAGCTCTCGGTGGAGCTGAAGGAGCTGGCCGAGAAGGCTCGGGCGGGGAAGATCCAACCCGACGACCTCCAGGGCGGGAGTTTCACCATCACCAACCTGGGCGGGATCGGGGGTACCGGGTTCACACCGGTTGTCAACTACCCGGAGGTGGCGATCCTGGGAGTGTCCCGGACTTCGGTGGAACCGGTCTATGCGGAGGGACGGTTCGAACCGCGACCCTTCCTGCCCCTCTCGCTTTCCTATGACCATCGGCTGGTGGATGGTGCCGACGCGGCCCGGTTTCTGCGGCGGCTGGTGGAACTTATCGAGGAGCCGGCAGCGGCACTGTTGTGAAGGGTGGCAGGGGTTCCACGGCCGGGCTGCGGGGTTGGGCCGGCCGTCCAACCCCCGGGGGCGGCGGTTGTCTGTTCAATCTCTTGCTGTGGTCCGACCCCGTTTGGTCGGGACGACTCTGTTTGGCCGACCGCCGAATCGGTTCTCCGACGCGAGACGGTAAAGTACTTGCCAAATCGGTCCAGTGAAGGCATTCTGCTCCGGAGGCAAAATGATGCGCAAGATTTTCTTCACAGTGATGCTGGTGTTGGTGTGTGGTTCCGTGGTCGTGCCTTTGCTTGCGGAGCCGCAGGCCCGGGTGCGAGCCGACCTCCAAAGGGAACCCATATCACCTCTGGTGTACGGCCAGTTCATTGAACATCTGGGCCGCTGCATTTACGGGGGGCTTTGGGCGGAACTGCTGGAGGACCGCAAGTTCTATTTCCCCATCACCAAGCAGCCCCAGCCCTGGACGTTGCACGAACCGGGACCCAGCTCATGGGAAGGGGAGGGTCGCCCCTACGAGCTGCTCACGGGATCGCCGTGGCTGATTGTGGGTCCAGCCGAGGTGACGATGGATACCGACCGTCCGCTGGCGGGCCAGCATTCTCCGCGCATCCAGTTGACAGGGGGCAAGCGTTGTGGGTTGTCCCAGGGAAGGCTCGGTCTGGTAGCAGGCAAGAGTTACACTGGCAGGATCGTTCTGCGGGGTGATGCGTCGGCGGCTCCGGTGGAAGTCACGCTGGTTTGGGGAAGCGGCGCCTCCGACCGCCAGACGGTGCGGGTCGAACGTCTCTCGGAGGAATTCACCCGCCACCCGCTGCAGTTCCGCGCCGGCCGCTCCACGGACCGGGGCCGGCTGGAGATCACCAGCCGGGGAAGCGGCTCGTTCCACGTGGGCGCCGTCTCCCTCATGCCTTCCGACAACGTGCTGGGGTGGCGCGCCGACACTCTGGCCCTGCTGCGGGAGCTGAATTCGCCCATCTACCGCTGGCCGGGCGGCAACTTTGTCAGTGGTTACAACTGGCGGGACGGCATCGGCGACCCCGACCGGCGGCCTCCACGCAAGAATCCGGCCTGGACCGGGATCGAGTCCAATGACGTGGGTTTGCACGAGTTCATGGACCTCTGCCGGGAGCTTGGCACCGAACCGTATGTGGCGGTCAACACCGGCCTGGGTGATGCCCAGTCGGCAGCAGAGCAGGTGGAATACGCCAACGGAGCGGAGACCACTCCCATGGGCCGGTTGCGCGCCGCCAACGGCCACCCTCGTCCCTTCGGTGTCCGCTATTGGGCCGTGGGCAACGAAATGTATGGGGAGTGGCAGCTTGGACACATGCCGCTGGCGGATTATGTCCGCAAGCACAAGGCGGTGGTGGAGGCGATGCGGCGGGTGGACCCGTCCATCCAGTTGGTGGGTGTCGGCGCCGCCGGGGAGTGGAGCCGCACCATGTTGGCCGAGGCGGCCGACCACATGGAGCTCATCAGCGAACACATCTACTGGCAGGACCACGATGACCTTCTGGAGCATGTGATGCAGGTGCCGCGGCGCATCCGCGAGGTGGCGGACCACCACCGGACCTACCGGCGGGAGATAGCGGGACTGGCGGCGAAAGACATCCGGATTGCCCTTGACGAGTGGAACTACTGGTACGGGCCCAACGAGTTTGGCGAACTGGGGGTCCGGTACTTCCTGCAGGATGCCTTGGGAATCGCCGCCGGGCTTCACGAGATGTTCCGCAACAGCGATCTGTTCGCCATGGCCAACTATGCCCAGACGGTCAACGTGATCGGGGCAGTCAAGACCACGCCGACCCGGGCCGAAATGGAATCCACCGGACTGGTCTTGGCCCTGTACCGGCGGGAGTGGGGGCGGATCCCGGTGACTGTGGAAGGTGACTATCGCCCGCTGGATGTCGCCGCCGCCTGGACCGCCGATGGGACGGCCCTCACCGTGGCGGCCGTCAACCCCACCGAATCGGTACAGCGGCTGCAGCTCGAATGGCGGGGAGCGGAGCCCACCGGCAAGGCGCGGCGCTGGCTCCTCACCGGTCCCGGCCGGCTGGCCCATAACGATCCGGAGCAGCCGCGGCAGGTCACGGTCACGTCCGAATCGCTGCAGTCGCTCCCGCCCGGGCTGGAGGTCCCGCCGGCGAGTGTGGTGCTGTGGCGGGTCGAGGCGAAGTAGGGTGGAGACGGCCAGTCCGCTGGTGGTGACGGCGGCGGTGATCGAGCGCGAAGGCAGGATCCTCATCGCGCGCCGGCGGGACGGTCACCTGGCCGGATGGTGGGAGTTTCCAGGCGGGAAGGTCGAGCCGGGGGAGGGTCTGGCGGAATGTCTGATCCGGGAACTTTGGGAGGAGTTGGGCATCCAGGTGGAGGTTCTGGCGCCCCTCACGCTGGTTGAACACGTTTATCCCGGAAAGAAGGTCCGGCTGCACGCCTTCCGTTGCCGCTGGCTGGGGGGTGAGCCGAAGACCAACGAGCATGACCGGATCGCCTGGGTCCTGCCGGAGGAGCTGGGGGCCTTCTCCTTGGCCCCCGCCGACCTGCCCATCGCAGCGGAGGTGCTGGGAAGAGACAGGACCATCTGAAGACCCCGGGGGTGGTGGGAAACCTGGCCGATGGAGTCGTCCGCGACGGTCGGTCAGCCATCCCGCCGTCCTGGCGGGCTGTGTCATGCTGCAGATAAATGTTGTCAGCCGCGTGCAAGTGAAGCCGCGGCACTCCCAGAAACACCCCCGCCGGAAGGTTCGTGACCGGGGGCGCGCGGTGGCTGATTCGGACGCCAGGCCGTGATGGGAACGAGATCTCCCGGCTATCCGTCGATGATTCCGTCGCAGTCGTTGTCGATCCCGTTGCGGCCCGGGCGCCCCTTGGTGTCGTTGGCGCCAGGGTAGATGCTCGGGTCCGCGTCGTTGCAGTCGCCATCTTCCACACAGACCCCGTCGCCGTCCGCATCCGTGCAGCCTCCGCCGGAACCGCCCCCCGTCAGCGCTGCATAGGCCTGCAACAATCCCCACCCGGAGGTGCTGTCATAGCCCGCTTCACCCAGATCCAGGGCGGTGGAGGTCAACAGAGCGCGCACCTCGTCCGGTGTAAGGGTGGGGTCCTGGGCCTGCAGCAATGCTGCGGCCGCCGCCACGTGGGGAGAGGCCATCGAGGTTCCCTGGAAGAACCAGTACCCCCAACTGCCGTTGTAGAACGTTTCCTGCAGGACGCCGTCGCCGTAACCGTCCCGGTTGTCGTCGCGGTTCACGTCTCCGCCGGGTGCTACCAGGTCCAGGCCCGTCCCCCGGTTTGAATACCTGGGGACCACGTTGCGGTAATCGGTGGCTCCTACCGCGATGGTGGTGGGATAGATGGCCGGGTAGCTGACGTTGTTCCGGGAACCGTCATTGCCGGCGGCGCACACCACGGTGACACCGGACGCATAGGCGGCATCGAGAGCAGGGTCCATGATCGGGTCGGTACGGATGTTGAGGCGGGCGGAAGTGCCGAGGCTCATGTTGATGACGGAGGCGTTGTGCTGGATCGCATAGTAAATGCCTTCGGCGATGTCGGCGAAGGAGCCTGAGCCGCTGTCGTTCAGGACTTTCACCGGCATGATGCAGGCCCCGTGGGCCAGTCCCGTTACCCCGACGCCGTTGCTCGTCGCCTGCGCAATGGTTCCTGCGACATGGGTACCATGACCGTCGCCGTCATGGGGATCATCGTCCTGGTTCACCACGTCGTAGCCGCCGGCGACACAGCCGATGCCGTCAGGTCCGCCAGTGGCGAGGCCGGTGTCCAGCACGGCGACGGTGACTCCTTGGCCTCGGCTGATCCCCCATGCCTGATCACTCTGCACCTTGGGCATGTGCCACTGGTAGCTGTACAGGGGATCGTTGAGCTGGAAGGCCTCCGCCTGCAGGTTCAGCCCGGCCCGCAAGCCTGCCTGGCGCAGGCGCTGGACCAGGCCCAGTTCACGTCCGTTCTCCACGGCCACCACGCTGATTCCGGCGTGGGGGAGGAACTTCAGCACCTGCAGGCCGGCAAGCTGGTTGGGAGCCGCGTAAACCGCCACCTCCCCCTGTCGAAATGGCACCCCGCCAGGACCGGTTTGGGCTGTGATGATTCCCGCCGCAAACGACGCTGACGTCAATAGAGTGCAATAAAAACGCGCCTTCCCCATGGGAACTCCTTTCGATTCTCCACAGCGGTCTGAACCTTGATGGCAATACGAATGCGCATATTCTTGCTTCGGTCTCGTCAGGGAGTCAATTTCGGTCAAGGGGTTGAGGTGGTTGAGGGGAGTGGAAAGGCGCCGCCAGACTGGATCTTTATCCAGATTTTTCACACCCTTTATCGGGGCCTCACCGTGTTTGGCCACACTGGCGTCTGCCCGCGCCGCCCGCGCCCCAGGCTCGGGGTCGGACCGCAGGCGGCGGGAATCACGGGAGAGCCCATGCAGACGGTACTGGTAGTCGACGACGACCCGGACATCCTCGATCTGGTCAGTTTCAATCTGTCACGCGCCGGTTTCGGCTGCCTTTCCGCCGCCGACGGCGTTCAGGCCTGGGATACCCTGCAACGCCGCACGCCGGACCTGGTGGTCTTGGACATCATGCTGCCGGGTGTAAGCGGGCTGGACCTCCTCAGGCGCCTCAAGGTCCATGAGTCGTTCCAGCGCATCCCGGTGGTGGTGCTCAGTGCGCGCGGTGAGGAGGTGGACCGGGTTCTGGGGCTGGAACTGGGAGCTGACGATTATGTGACCAAGCCGTTCAGCGTCCGGGAACTGGTGCTGCGTGTCCAGCGTGTCCTGTCCCGCCTGAATGCGGAGGATCCGCCCGTGGTGGTGCGCTGCGGCGGGATCAGCCTTGACCCTCAACGTTACGAAGTGAAGGTGCGGGACCAGGTGGTACGGCTCACCACCACGGAATTCAACCTCCTGTACTGCCTGCTCCGGAACCAGGGGCGGGTGGTGACGCGTGACCGGCTGTTGGAGCAGGTCTGGGGGTATCGTTACGGCGGTACGACGCGGACGGTGGACACCCATGTCCAGCGGCTGCGGGAGAAGCTGGGTCCGGAAGCCTGCTGGCTGGAGACGGTACGGGGCATCGGCTACCGCCTGGAGAGGGGAGCGGAGGGTTCAAGGACTTGAAAGTCTAAGTCTGAGGGAGGTTGAGAGAGGTTGGGGCAGAGGCGGCTGCAGGCAGGAGGGTGACCCGGTTGAGGTTTTGGGGATGGTCTGGGTCCAGTCCTAGGCGGATGGTCCGAAAACACGCGTAAAGCTGGGCGAGGTGCAGCAGTCCCAAGGCCTCCACATCCGACGCCCCGACCGGCCCGCGCAGATTCAAGACCAGATCGGCCGCCGACTGCAGGTCCTCCGCCACATCCACACCGCAGACCAGCAGGGTCGCCCCTGAACGCTTCAGTTCGGGGAACACTCCCGGCAAATAGGGAAGGTCTTTGGGCCCGGTGAAGACCCAGATCAGGGTGCCTGGCTGGAGAACCACATGGTGTCCATGCCGGAATTCGAAGAGCTGATGGGCTTCGGCCCGTCCGCCGGTCATTTCCCGGACCTTCAGGGCGGACTCCCGTGCAATCTGCAGGAACGGACCGGTGCCCAGGAACACGGCGTTCTCGAACGGCTGTTGCGCCAGCGAGTCCAGAAAACCCTGGTGCTGGTCGAGGCTGGCGCTGATGAGGGCCGGCAGCTTGCGTACCTCCCGCCCGCAGCCGGCACACTCGAGAAAACAGGCCAGAATCCCGGTGAAGGCGCGGGTCATCACCGTCCCTCTTTCGGCAACTTCGGGGAAGCTCAGGGCATTGGACGAAAGCTTCGCCAACGTGGAGTCGGGAGAGCAGGTGACAGGTGCGATCTGCAGTCCGTGCCGGTCCCGCGCCTGGGCCAGAGCCAGGAGGGTTTCGGTGGTTTCTCCGGTGCGGCTGATCCCGAAGGCGAAGGCCGGAACATTCCTTTGGCTCCACGCTTCCGGGCGGATCAGGAACTCCGAGGCCGGCACCGCCTGGGCATGGAGACCCAGGCGGGACCGCCACACCTGGGCGGCGTAGGCGGCCAGGTAGAAAGAGGATCCGCAGCCGAGGAAGAGCACGTTACGGGATCGCTGGGACCATTGGGCTCCGTTCCCCCAGCGCGCCAACAGGAGATCCAGCCGTTCCGCCTGGCTGACAATCTCCTGGTAGGTAATCGAGTTCTGGTAGCTATGGATCATGTTGTCGACTGTCGTCTCGAGGGGCCGATGAGGGCCTGACGCAAGCTGGAGCAGGTCTGCAGGCGGGTGCGCGCTTCCTCCATCGAACAGCCCAGCGAGAGCATGACTGCCGCGGTGGGGACATCGCCAGCGGCGGCCAATGCCGCTTCGGCCGCTTCAGGTGCGGCGCCGGTGATACGGCGCAGGATTCTGAGTCCCCGTTCCCGCAGCTTGCGGTTTTTCAGGTGGACGTTGACCATCAAGTTGTCGTAGACCATGCCCAGCCGGATCATTACGGTGGTGCTGAGCATGTTGAGGACCATCTTCTGGGCGGTCCCTGCCTTCATCCGGGTGGAACCGGTGATCACTTCGGGACCGGTCTCCACCTCAATGGCCACGTGGGCGAGCCGGCCCAGGTCCGAGTGGCGGTTGTTGGCAAGCCCGACGGTGAAGGCGCCGATGGAACGCGCCCAGCGCAGGGCTCCGCAGGTGAACGGCGTCCGCCCGCTGGCCGCGATGCCTACCACGGCGTCGGCCCCGGTGCAGCCGGCCTGCTGGAGGGAGCGCCGCCCCGCCGCTTCGGAATCCTCGGCTGCTTCCACCGCCGAATGGCAGGCCTGGTATCCGCCCGCCAGTACCCCAATCACCCGGTCCGGTTCCACACCGAAGGTAGGCGGACATTCCACCGCGTCCAGCACGCCGAGCCGGCCGCTGGTGCCCGCGCCGACATAGAAAAGCCGTCCGCCGGCACGCAGCCGGGGAACGATTCCCTCCACGGCGGCGGTGACCGCCGGGAGCACCGCGGCGACCGCGTCGGCCACCAGCCGGTCTTCCTGGTTGATCAGCCGGACGATCTCGGCGGTGGTGCGTGTGTCCAGCTCCCGCGTACGCGGATTGACGTCTTCGGTGCTCATCTCGGGCAAAAAATCCATTTTAGCAGCCGCGCGGCGGGGGGGGCGACGGGTTGCGGCCCAGCGGGTCTTCCGCCTAAACTGGTTTCATCCGTCCGAACATCTTCAGATTCTTAGGCCAAGGGAGGTCTCGATGATTACTCGACACGATCTCAAAGAGCTCCTGTCCCGCAAGCCGCAAGCAACCGACCCGGTGCTCAGTCTCTATCTGAACGTCGATCAGGGTCGCTCGGTGAATCTGAATCGGGGTTTCGAGGCGGCTTTCCGGAGCCTGGTCCAGGGCGCCGAGCGGGGTCTGGACGAAAACGGACAAAGAAGGAATTTTCAGGAGGCGGTCAAGGCGGCGGCCGCCTTCCTCGAAGACTATGAGCCGGCGGCGAAGACGCTGGTGATGTTCTGCAATGCGGGGGGTGATTTCCGCTGGCATCGGGGAATCAGCGTGGGCATGGACAATTGCCTGCGTTGGAGTTGGCGTCCCTTTGTCCGCCCGCTGGTGGAAATCCGGGACGAATACCAGCGGTACGGAGTCATTCTCACCGATCGGGCCAAAGCCCGCCTGTTTACCGTGTTCTTGGGGTGTGTCCAGGAGCGGGAGGCGGCGTTTGCGAATGCCGATGTCCATCGTTTCGACGGGCCCGGTATGGATCAGCTCCGCTCGCAGATGAACCTGCAGCGCAAGGCGGACGAACATGCCAGGCAGCATCTCAAGAATGTGGCGGAGCTGATGGACAGGATCTCCACCACTGAGCGGTTCGACCGTCTGGTGCTGGGCGGTACCAGCGAGATCACCTCGGAGTTGCGGGGGCTGTTGTCGGAGCGGCTGAAGAAGATGTATGTGGGTTCGGTCTCTTTGCCGGTGGACGCCTCCCCGGCAACGATTCTGGAAGAGACGCTGAAGTTGCAGCGGGAGGTGGAACGGCGCCGGGAAAGAGAACTGGTGGAGGCGCTGGTCACCGCGGCCGCCAAGAACCACCAGGCAGTAACAGGCTGGAAGCATACCGTGGAGGCTGCAGTCGCCGGCCGGATCCGGCTGCTGGTCTATGCTGAAGGCATCGAGATGAAGGGCAGCGAGTGCCCTGCCTGCAACCTGCTGTCGGGCTCGGAGTTGACCGGGTGTCCCACCTGCTCGGGTCCGGTGGTACCCGTCGACGATCTGGCGAACGCCCTGGTATCGAGGGTAGTCCTGGAAGGTGGAGAAGTGGAAGAACTGAAGGAAGATGCGGCCGAGGAATTCCGCCAGCGAGCGGGCGGAATTGGGGCTTTTCTGCGCTTTTGAACGCTGCGGGCGGGACTTCGGCCGGTCTAGAAAACATGTTGCCCATCAAGAAAATCCTGGCCCCCACCGATTTCAGCGAGATCGCGCTGGAAACCTTGGGAGTCGCTGCGGAACTGGCCCGGCATTTCGGTGCCGAACTGGAGGTGTTGCACGTCATCCCCACGGTGCCGGCGCTCCCCTCCGATCCGCACTACAACTTCGAGGTCCCAGCCTGCCAGGAAGCCTTGCGGGCGGAGGCGGAGAAGCGGCTGGCGGAAACGGTGCAAACCGGGGTCGAGGCGGGCATCCCGACCCGGACCCGGGTCAGCTACGGCGACCCGGCCCGGGAAATTGTCCGGGCGGCGGAGGATAATGGGGTGGATTTGATCGTGATCGCCACCCACGGCCTCACCGGCTGGCAGCATCTGGTGTTCGGATCGGTCGCCGAGAAGGTTGTCCGTCTGGCGACCTGCCCGGTGCTCACCATCCGGGAGCGCCGGCAACCGGGCGGCCGTTAGCGCCGATGCGGTTCGGCCGATCCGACGACCGGCGGCTGACGAACGGTTTTTCCCCGTGGAGCAGGCAGGAGCCACCATGAGTGATCGACGATACAAACCAGCAGGTTGGGCTCAGCTAACCTTGCCCTCGATGTACCGACTCGTCGCCGTGCTGTGGTTGTCGGCGCTGGGTATGGCCGGTCCAGAGCAGGCTGCCTCCCAGACTGCGAATCCGCCCTTGACGGCAGAGAGCGAACGGGTGCCGTCGCTGGCGGAGCTGGCCCGCCGGCAACGCGAGCAGCGCGGCGACAGGCCGGTGCGGCTCATCCGGAACGAGGATCTGCAAAGTCTGCAGAAGGCCCGGGTGGTGACCAGCCAGGCGGTGAAGACGGCGACTCAACCAGCCGACACGCAAGAGGGCCCGGTGGTCTTGGAGGGGGCCTCGGAAGAGACGGCGGAGGCGGGCGTCGATCTGAAATTCTGGGAAAGCGCTTTCGCCGAAGCCCGGACCGCGCTGGAGACTGCCGTCAACCAGCGGATGGTCCTCGAATTGAGGATGAACAACTTGCGCAACGCCTTTCTCCAGCAGGCCGACGGCACGACCCGCCAGCACATCGAGGGTGAGATGGCGAAGACTTTGCGCGAGATCGAACAGGCCCGGCAGAACGAACAGGCGGCCCGGCAGGCGGTCTCCGATCTCGAGCGCCAGGCTGCCCGGGCCGGCGTCCCCGCCGGCAAGATCCGGGAGCTGGTAGGTGAACTGCCGGAGTCGAAGTCCATGTTCGAAGGGGTTCCCGATACCGGCGGCACCGCGCAGGACAGCTAAAGATCGACGGGATTCGCGGGTGCCTGTGAGCGGCGGGCCGCCCAGGACCTTGAGCCCTGAGCCCTTGAATCCTCAAGACCTTTGCTGAACCGTTCAACCGCCATCCTCTCCTCTGTCAGACCCGCCGCCTAGACTGTTGTCTGGGCCGGGAACTGGAGAGATCCGATGATGGACACCGCTTTGCAAATTGCTCTGCTGCTGGTGGTCGTGGCGGGGTTCCTGCTGGCCTGGCGCGGCCGGGTGCGGCTGGAACCGGTCGTGAACCGGCTCGAAGCCCTGGAAAGACTGCAGGACCGTCAGGACCGGAGCTTCCGTGAGGAGGCGGCGGAGCAGCGGGCCGAGTTTGCCCGGCAATCGGCGGCGCTGCGGGAGGAACTGAGCGCCTCGGTGCGGGTCATGGGGGCCTCGCTGGTGGATGCGGTGAGCCGTCTGGCGGAACTGCAGGAGGGCCGTTTCAACGGTTTTTCCGCCCAGTTGGCCCGGACCCGGGACTCCATGGAGGAAAGCAGCGGGCGACTTCGGGAAGAAGTGGCAAGCCGGCTGCAGGAGGTGGCAATGTCCTTGGGCGCGAGCTTTGCCACCCTGCAGGAAATGCAAAAGACGCAACTCGAGGCGTTTGCGCTGCAGCTTGCCCGCCTGGTGGAGTCCAACGAGAAGAAGTTCGAAGCCCTCCAGGCACTGGTGGACAACCGGTTGCAGCAGATCCAGCAGGACAGCGAACGCCGCCTGGAGGAGATCCGGCGGACAGTGGACGAGAAGCTCCAGAGCACGCTGGAGAAGCGTCTGGGCGAGTCCTTCCAGATGGTCAGCCGTCATTTGGAGAGTGTCCACCGGGGTCTGGGCGAGATGCAGAAGCTGGCCCAGGGCGTTGGCGACCTCAAACGGGTGCTTTCCAATGTCAAGACCCGTGGCACGTGGGGAGAAATCGCCGCAGGCACGCTGCTGGAACAGATCTTGGCTCCCGATCAGTACGACACCAATGTGGTCACCCGGGAGGGCAGCGGCCAGCGCGTGGAGTTCGCCGTCCGGCTGCCCGGTCGCGACGATCACCAGGAAGTTGTGTGGCTGCCCATCGACGCCAAATTTCCGAAGGAAGTCTACGAACGGGTCATCGAGGCGGCGGACTCCGGCCAGCCGGAGCTGCTGGAAGCCGTCTCCAGGGAGTTTGAGCGGGTCGTGCGCCAGTCTGCCCGGACCATCTCGGAGAAGTATCTGAACCCGCCCCGGACCACCGACTTCGGCATCATGTTTCTGGCCAGCGAGGGCCTGTATGCGGAAGTGGTGCGACGTCCGGGACTGGTCGAGCAGTTGCAACGGGAATACCGGATCGTGGTTACCGGCCCCACCACCTTGGCCGCCCTGCTCAACTCCCTGCAGATGGGATTCCGGACGCTGGCCATCCAGAAGCGGTCATCCGAAGTCTGGAACATCCTGGCCCAGGTGAAAACCGAGTTCGGCAAGTTCGGTGTGGTTCTGGAAAAAGTGAAGAAAAAGCTGACGCAGGCATCCAATACCATCGACGAGGCCGGGCGCCGCAGCCGGGCCATCCAGCGCAGGCTGCGAACGGTCCAGGACCTGCCGGAGGCTCAGCCCGCAGCCGAACCCCTGCCCGAGGCCCCGGCGGAAGACGTGCTGCAGGAGGTTTAGCGCCGGTCGGGCAGCCGACAGCGCGGTTGACCTTTATCCTCAGCCCTGTCTATACTCCGGCCCATCTCTCTCGACCCTTACTTTCCTTGACGGTTCCGTTTTCGAGGAGGCCTTCATGTCGACGAACCATGGTCGTTTCTGCTGGTATGACCTGCTTACTCCAGAGCCGGAGGCGGCGGTCGGCTTCTATACCCGGGTGGTCGGCTGGAAAACCGAGCAGTTCCGGGAGGCTCCTTATACGATGTGGGCCACCGCCCGGGGACCGATCGGCGGCGTGGGAGAACTTCCCCAGGCAGCCAAGGCGATGGGGGCGCCTCCCCACTGGCGGGCCTACATCGAGGTTGGGAACATGACCGCTACGGTGGAGAAGGCCAGGGCACTGGGAGGAACGGTGCTGGTTCCCCCAACCGACATTCCCAACACCGGAGCTTTCGCCGTCCTGGCGGATCCCCAGGGTGCGGTACTGGCCCTCTACCACTCCTATTCCGGGTCGTCCGAAGCGGAACGGCCGCCGCAGACAGGCGACGTGTCCTGGCACGAGCTGTTGACCACCGATCACGTGGCGGCCTGGAGTTTCTACTCCACGCTCTTCGGCTGGGAGAAGACGGAGGCGATGGATATGGGCGCGATGGGGGTTTACCAGATGTTCGGCCGGAACGGCATCTCCTGGGGCGGCATGTTCGACAAACCTCCGGCGGTGGAGGCTCCACCCTTCTGGCTCTACTACATCAAGGTGGACAACATCGACGACACCGTCCAGAAGATTAAGGCCAACGGCGGGCGCGTTCTCAACGGACCAATGGAGGTCCCGGGAGGCGACCAGGTGGCCCAGTGCATGGATCCCCAGGGCGCCGCGTTCGCCATCCACGGTCCCGGGCGGAAGTAGCTGCGGGTCAGGGGGAAGAATCTCTGAACCTCGGACCTTCGCTGGGAGCCCCCGGGCGGCGAAATCGACAGCCAGGGATCTTACCGGAACCGATAGCGGAAGACCCCCGGTTCGCACACGATTTCGATTCGCCCGCCGGCCGGGCGCAGCCGGCCGCGTGAACGGACGGTCCCGTCCTCATCCAGCACCTGCACCTCATCAGGCACCGGCAGATCCCCTGCCAACGCAGACCAGTCGATCCGCACCGGGAACCGGTCGCCTTCCGGCAGAGGAGTAAGCAGCATTCTCCCGGCCTCCTGGACCAGCAGCAGGCCACCGGCGGAGGTCACGCCCCCGGCGGTGGCCTCAGCCCCTCTTCCGTTCAGATACAGCCGTCCCGGCGCCCGTGACCATTCGACCCGCCGGCCATCCCGGATCTCGATCCCAGCTTCCACCTCTCCCACCCGGGAATAGAAGCCGTAGGGAGGCAGCAGCTTTTCGCCAACCGGCCAGTCTTTCTGGCCACGGTTGACCCAGACCTCTCCGCGCTCCCACCTCACATGTTGGCGATGCAAGTCGCCCTCCTCGAAGATGACGTCCTCGATCCGCTGCAGGGCCAGTGCCCGCATGAGTTCTGACAACAGCCAGTACTTGCGTACGGCGTCCCGGCTGAAACCGGTATCCACCATCGCCGGATGGCCTGTGAGCACCTCGGTGGTGATGTAGTCGTCGCTGTAGATTCCGTGCTCGCTCTCATCCAGGCCGCCTTCGTAGCGGCCGGGATAACCGGCTCCGTGAAGGACGAAGCGGTCGTGGTGAGCGGCGTCAAACCAGGGAATCCGCTCCGAATCCCGGCATTCCACCCGGATGACGAAGGGGTGCGCTTCGGAACCGATCCGCAGGTGGTTGGCCTGGGCACCGTCAAGCCAGCCGATGAGCTGGTCGTGGCCGGCTTCCGAAATCTGGGGGGCGTTGCCTCCCAGGAACTCGCGAATCCAGGCAAACGCTTCACCCCAGGCGCGGCGAGTCGAGACGCGATCGTGGAACCGGCCGTCACTGGTCCAGTAGTCATGGGGTCCGATGGAAGACCACACGTCGATGAAGTACGCGGTGGGCGCCAGACCCTCCTGAATCAGCCGGACATTACGCTGCAGGAACGGCAGGAGGCGGTCGGGCCGCCAGCGGTAGGACTGGGCTTTGCGGGCGCTCATGAACCAGGCCCGGTAAGGAGTTCCGTCCCGGCGGAACACGATGTGGTCATAGCTGAATCCTTCAGCGTCAGGGTAGAAGTCGATGTAGTTGTCGTGAGGAGCGAACAGCACGCCGTTTTCCCTGCACAGGTCCGCGACCGCGCGGAACTCTTCGAGGGTCCCGCCGTCGGGGTTGGGCGGCCAGATGTCCGGCAGGCGGTAGTCGTAACCCCAGCGCTGCCAGTTGTGCCAGATCACCGCAGAATCGGTCAGGCCATAACGGAAAGCCTTCGCCAGCCGCTCCGCCGCCTCGCGGTATCGGGTGCCGAAGGCCCACAGGTCGAAGACGAAACGGCCTGCCAGACCCGTTACCCCGCCGGCAGGCCGCAGGCCGTTGATTTCCCGCCATCTGCGCACGCCTGCCCAGACGCTGTCCGCAGGGATGAACGTCAGGGTTTGGGCGTGGGGACTGTCCAGGCTGTAGAGGCGGGCTGACGGGTCCACTTCCAGGGCGGTCGGCGGAACATCCACCCCCTGGACGATGCTGAGGCCGTTCGCGAAATCGAAACCCACGAAGGAGGTTGCCAGGTGGTGTCCGTCGAAGCTCATCCTGAAGGCCTGTGGCTGCTGGATGACGCTGCCGACGGCGGCATAGATCCGGTCTGCGGTCTCACTCCAGCTCCCCGCTTTGATGCTTTCCAGGTGCACGTCGAGCCATGGACTCGGGGCCGGAACGTTCTCCAGCCGAAACGCCACGCGCAGTGCTCCCTGCTCTGTCCACATTTCTCCCAGGAGGTCGAAGCTGCCTGCCCAGCTCCGGAAACGGTGCCGCAACCGGTAGCGGTTCGCATCGGATTCGTCCCCGACTTCCGCCAGCTCGGCCACCGAACGCCAGTCGTTCAGCGAATCGTCCAGGACACCGACCTGGAAACCCCAAAACAGCAGTTGGCGGCCGTCTCCCAGGAAGCCGACTGCGGCATCCAGCAAGCCCCGGCGGCCGGGCCAAACCCGGACTTCGAAATCCCCGGCGCGACCCAGCGTGCGGAATTCCGCCTGCGCGGGCGGCGGAAAGTCGGCCGGCGCTTCGCCGGCCCCGGCGATCAGCGTGGGCTCTCCCCAGTAGGCGCGCCCAGACCCCTCGCCGCCGCTGAGCGCCGCCGCCAGCACCAGCCGGATGCGGCGTCCGGCCAGCGGTGTGAGATCGATCGAGTGATCCTGCCAACGGCGTACAGGGCCCGTTCCCGTCCACAGGACCTGAGTTGCGGCGCTGTGGGCCGGATCCAGGGGACGGGCCAGCACTTTGAATGAGACCTGGTCCGATTCCCGATCGCGGGCGGTGGCGAAGCTGAGCAGGAGCCGGTTACTCTCCGGGAGTGCCAGGGGAAACTCGGTGAATGCCGACTCCACCATTTCCCGCTGCGAGGGGGGCCGTGGACCCAACGTCATGCGGATGCTCTGCCTCGGTGACCATTCCACCCGCTCCCCGTAGCGCACCACTGGCGCCATGGAGTGATACTCGGTCCCCGTCGCCCCCGGCTGAGGCCGACTGGAGGCCATACTGCTCTCCCGGTGAACCGGTACCCGCCACAAGGCGACGGACCCCCGCTGCGGGATCTCCAGGATGCCGGGCAGGCTGAGTTCGGGGCGCGGCGGGTTGTAGAACTCGGTGGGCAGGATGAGGATGGGGTGTGCCGTCAGCCGCCGGCCCTCCCATTCAAACTCGGCCCAGGCGTGAACTGGGTAGTGAGCGTTAAACGTTCCCGTTCCTGGATAGACGGTGAATTCAAGCTCCGCCGTGCCATGGGCCGTGACGGAGAAAGCACGAGCGGCAGGAGGCTCGATACGCCAAAGGTCGATCACCTGCAGCCGCAGCCTGCCCTGAACCGGCAGCGCCCCGGCATTCGACAACTGGACCACGATCGGCACGGGCATTTCCGATTGGGTGATCCGAAGGATCCCCCCGGAGCCATACGCACCGAGCATGGGCTCCTGGATGCGCACGGTCAACGGTCCCGCGGTATCCACCGCTTCGTCGAAGGCCAACCCGGATCCGGAAGCGACCAGAACCAGACCTGAGATCAGACTGATACGAACCCTCCAGAGTGTCATCTGCAGTCTCCTTGGTCGGGATCCCCTGGTGGGATGCCGTTGTGCCCCCCGCGGACGAGGTTATCGCTTCAGGGGTCCGGGTCAAAGGGGTAAGGCACTGGTGTGGGCGGCGTTCACCCGCAGCCCGACCTTCCGGTCGCCCGCCCTGCGTTTCGTGGTGGAAAACCCTGCCGGCCTGGGAGAAGATCGCACCATGCAGTGCGGACAGCCCTCGACTCGCAGACAGTTCCTGGTTACCTCGGCCTTGACCGCAGCCGCCGGCTCCCTGGCGCGCGGCGGCGGGAATCCTTCGGACCGGGTCCGGATCGGAATGATCGGGCTCGGCGGGATGGGCATGTCCCGGCTGCAGGAATTTCTGAAGCTTCCCGACGTGGAGGTGGCGGCGGTTTGTGATGTCGACCGCGAGCATCGGGATCGGGCGGTGCAGGTGGCGGAGCAGCGGCAGGGGCGCAAACCCCAGGCTTTCGGGGATTTCCGCCGGCTGCTGGAGCTTGCCGACGTGGATGCGGTGGCGGTGGTGACCCCTGACCATTGGCATTCCATCCCGGTGATCCAGGCGTGCCGGGCGGGCAAGGACGTCTTCGTCGAGAAGCCCTTGAGCTACAGCGTCGAGGAAGGCCGGGCGATGGTTTCGGCCGCCCGGAGTGCTGGACGGGTGACGCAGATGGGCAACCACATTCACAACGACCTTCCGAACTACCGGCGGGTGGTGGAACAGGTCCGCAGCGGAAACCTGGGGCGGATCACGCGGGTTCACTGCTGGAAAACCTCGAGTCTCCGCAGTCTTGGCAGTCCTCCAGATTCCAGACCCCCGGCCGGCCTAGATTACGACATCTGGCTTGGTCCGGCTCCGCAGCGGCCCTACAACCCGTTACGCAGTCATGGGACCTATCGCTACTTCTGGGATTACTCCGGGGGGGTCTTCATCGACTTCTGGTGCCACATCGTGGATCTCGCATACTGGGCGCTGGACCTGGAGGTTCCGTTGAACGTTTCGGCCGCCGGGACCAAACGGTTTCTGGACGACGCCACCGAGACTCCGGACACCATGGAAGCGGTACTCGAGTACCCGGACCTGACCCTGCTCTTCACCCTGCATCCGGACCCCCTGCCGGGCTTTTCCCACCTGGGAGCCATCGGCTGCGTCTTCCAGGGGACCGAGGCATTGCTGGCGGCCAACTACGAGACTCACGAGATCTACGTCAAAGGCAAACGGGAGCCGGAGTTCCCCAGACCGGAACCCAGCATTCCGGACTCGCCGGGTCATCTGGCGGAGTTCGTCCAGGCGATCCGCAGCCGAAACACGGAGACCACCTGCAACCTGGACTACGGACATCGTCTGACCAAGGCGGGGCTGCTGGCCAACATAGCCTGCCGGACCGGCGAGCGCCTGTATTGGGACGATGAAAGGGAGCAGTTCGAGGGCAATGAGGAGGCTTGCCGCCTGTTGGGACGCACGTTCCGCCGGCCATGGACGCTGGAGGGGTAGAGAAGACCTGGTACAGGTCAGAGGGCTCTCCACAGCTACATCGGGAGGACAGCATGAAGCACTATCTGCTTTTTTACGATCTTGCCGAAGAGTACCTGCAGCGCCGGCCGCAATACCGGGCCGAGCATCTGGGAAAGGCATGGGCGGCTCATGAGCGCGGCGAGCTGGTACTGGCCGGCGCGCTGGCCGATCCTGCCGACACCGCCGTGCTGTTCTTCAAGGGCGAGTCTTCGGAGGTTGCGGAAGCCTTCGTCCGGGAGGATCCGTACGTGCGGAACGGACTGGTCCGCAGCTGGCGCGTGCGGGAATGGACGACCGTTGTGGGCACGGAGGCGGCCATGCCGGTTCGGTGATCGGTGCCCGGGCAGGTGGCACCGCCCGGCCGCCCCGACGGCCTGGACCAACACGCTTCGCGGGCATGCCCGACGACTCCGGGTCAGCCAGCCTCGTCCTGAGAATCCTGGAGCCGAAGGCTCTTCAGGCTTTGGGGAACGGAGCTCGGAAAGGCCCATGCTCTGGTGCGAGAGGGGGGACTCGAACCCCCACGGGTTTCCCCACCAGATCCTAAGTCTGGCGCGTCTGCCAGTTCCGCCACTCTCGCCGGCTGCCCGCTATTCTAGTCTCGCTCCGGCTTTCGAAGCATCCCAGTCGGCTTCTCCCGGCTGTCAGCCGTTTTTCCGCAGCCGAAACGGGACGCTGGAGAAGTCCAGGTTGTCGATCACGGGGTTGGCAGGCGCACCCGCGAAAAGCAGGAAGGCCGGCAGATGGCCGGCACGGCCGGAGCCGTGCAGATCGAAGCCGCCAACCCGGTAGCCCCGCCCCAGATATGTCTGAAAGGCTCTGCGGGTTGCCTGACGCCAAGCCCGTGCCAGTCCGAGATCGCTGCGCTTGAGTTCCTGGACCTGGGACGGGATCGGCAGGGCCAGCCGGGGATCTCCCAGGTCGTCTTCCACCCGTACGGGCTCCGGGAATCCATGGCGCCCGGCCCGGCTGTGGATGATGGTGGGGGCCGGCCCATGTTCTCTGGCGGCGGGTGCCGTTACGGTCGGAACTTCCAGGGTCCATTCCGCCAGCAGGCGGTCGGTTTCAAGTCCGGCGTGGAGCGGACTGCCGGTAGTCCCATAGAAGTCCACGAAATACTTCCGGCAGTTGACACCAAGCCGGGCCACATTGAGTTGGGCATTGACGGCCTCCAGCGGGTCGAAGGTCCACACGATCCAGGCCGCACCTTGTTGCCGGGCCGCCGTGGCCTGGGCGACCTTGAGCAGATAGGCCAAACCGAGTCCACGGAATCGCGGGCGGATGGCCAACAGGTGGGAATGCTGCAACCTCCCGCAAGGAGTTTCGACCCGGTAGCTGAAGACGAAGCCGGCCAGTTCTTCGCTGACCCAGGCACCCAGCAGGATGCCTCCGGCGTCACAGGCAGCTCTCAAGGACCGCACTCCCAGGAGTTCCCGGCTGTGGGATCCCCATACTTCGCCCTGGATCGCTTCGCAGGCCTTCAGTTCCTCGCGTTCCCGGCAGGGCCGGATCGTCACTGCTGCGGAGGTCGGGTGCATGCGGTCATTCTCGCCTAATCGGGGACGGTAATCACCGCCCCAGGGGGATGGGAACCGGCAGCGGCTGGTGGGATAATAGCCTCCATCATCATCTCAGGAGTGAGGACGGTGGATCGGCGAACATTGCTGCTGTGCCTGCTGTGCTTCTCGGTTGCCGCCCAGCCGGGGCGGGTCTCGCGCGAGGGAGAACTGCTGGTCGCCACCTCCACCATCCCGGACCCCCGTTTCGCTCAAACCGTCATCCTGATCATCGAAGACGGGGAGCAGGGGACCGTTGGTCTGGTAGTCAACCGGCCTGCGGGCCGGATGGCGGAGCGGGACGTTTTTTCCCAGTTGGGGATCGAGTCACCCGGCGGCCCGGGTTCCACCACCGTATACGAAGGAGGTCCGGTCTTTCCCGACCAGCTTTTCGCGCTGCACACCGCCGATGTGCTGCTGCCGGAGAGCAAGACCGTGGCCGAAGGCGTTGCCCTGACCGAGGCTACCAAGATTCTGGCCAGGGTCGGAGAAGGGAAGGGGCCGGCCAAGGTGAAGCTCATCCTGGGTTACGCCGGATGGGCCCGGGGACAACTGGATTTCGAGATGACGACAGGCTCCTGGCTGCTGGTTCCCTGCCGGCCGTCTCTGGTGTTTTCGGACGAACCGGAACAGGTCTGGCGGAAAATCATGGACGAGTTCACGATGCGGATGTGACCGGCCCGCTGCCCCTCGGCAGGCTGTCCGGGATCAACCGGAATTCCCGCCTCGCCAAGGGCGGATCGGACTGCCCCCGGCGGATGTCCGTGGGATAATCACCCCAATGAGGATCCCAGTGGCGGCGCTCCTGTCCCTCCTGTACGCGGTCCCGCCGCTCCCCCAAACCGAAGTTGAAACCCTTCGGCAGTATTGGAATCGCGTGTACTCAGGACAGGGCGAGCAGTTCAACCCCCACCCCAATGCCTTCCTGCAGGACATGGTTTACCGCCTGCGCCCGGGCCGAGCTCTGGATCTGGGCATGGGACAAGGCCGAAACGCGTTGTTTCTGGCGGAAGAGGGCTGGGAAGTGACCGGGGTGGACATTGCGGAGGAAGGCCTGGAGATTGCCGGTCGCGAGGCCGAACGCCGGGGACTCAGGCTGGATCTCGTGCACGAGGACGCCTACCGGTTCGATATCGGGAGGGAACGGTGGGACCTGATCGCGCTCATCTACTTCGACGTCCGGCCGTTGCTGCCCCGGCTGGTGGAGGGCTTGCGTCCCGGCGGGCTGATCGTGATCGAGGCCTTTCACCAGGAGGCTGCGGTCCACAATGTGGGTCCTGAAGTCCGCTGGGAGACAAACCAGCTTGTGGAGCTCTTTCTGGAACAGGGCTTTACGGTCGTGCGGTACGAGGACACCCGGGGGCTTGCCGATTTCGGGAAGATGGAGACGCGGCTGGTGCGGCTGGCGGCCCGCAAGCCGGCCCCCTCCGGGCGCTGACCCCGGAAGGGTCGTGGCGCATCTGAACAGTGGTTCCGCCCTCCGGGTGAACACTTGGAAGGGAGTCAGGCGAAAGAACCGCGTGCTCCCGGTGATCCGTATCGGAGCACAGGGGTGTTGAAGTGAAAGAGACACCGGTGTTTCTGGCCAGCCTCGCCTTGGCATTCTTGCCTCTGCTCGGCCAGGGCGAAATGAAGGAGTACTTTCTCCACGCAACCTTCACCGGCTATGACGGCCGTCCCCTCCGTTCCCTGCGTCCGGAGGAGATCGCTGTCTCCCTGGGGACCCAGGAGCTGGAGATCACCTCGGTCACTGGCCCCGAGGAACCCTTCGACATTGCGCTGGTTCTGGATGTGAGTCCCAGTACGGAAGCGAATATCGATTCCATCCGGCGGGCGACCAGTGATTTCGTGTCTTTCTTCCCTCCCCAGAACCGCTTCCTGGTGCTGACCTTCGATGTCGAGGTCTACGTCGACTGTGACTGGACGACGGACCGCAAGAAGATCGACGAGGCGATCTGGGAGTTCGGCCTGCACAAACCGGGTGGCAGCACCATTCTTTACGAGGCGGTCACCATGGCCGTCCAGCAGAAGCTGGCCGAGCGCAAGCCCCGGGTGGCGATGGTGCTGTTCACCGATGGCGTCGATACGGGCAGCAAGGCGGTCAAGGACCGGGAGTCCATCGAGTTCATGAAAACGGCGGCCGTGGTGCCGTATGTGATCCAGTACTTCGATCTGGCGCATGCGTGGCGGCTTCACTTTCCGGCGCCGGAGCGCCCGGATGTCACCAACCTGCCTCCCGCCGGAGGCGGAGGACCGCGGGGACCGATTTTCGTGGGACGGGGCGAGCGGGACATGGCGGAGTATCGCGTGGAGCGGATGCGGCAGAATGCAACCACCTATCTCCGGGGGTTGGCTGATGCCGGCGGCGGTGTCCTCTACTCCCTGGCAGGGCTCGACGAACTGCCAAAGGCGTACGAGAAGATCGCAATCGAGCTGCTGGATGTCCATACCATTCACTTCAGGGCCCCGGGGCCGCCGCCCGAGGGCCGGCGGCGAGTTGCGGTCACCTGTACGCGGCCGGATGTGGTCGTCAGGGTCAGGCCGCCGGGGTATGTGGCGCGGTAGGGGCCTGGGGTGGCGGCTGGGGGGGTGGATGGGACGGATGGAGCGGCACCGGTGTGCTAAGTTCTCCAGCTATGCAGAACTTCGTCGAGGTGGCCGCCGTTGATGAGATTCCCGACGGCGGTGCCAGGATCGTGCAGGCTCAGGGGCGGGAGGTGGCATTGTTCCGGCTGGGCGGCCGGATTTTCGCCGTGGATAACGAATGTCCCCACCGGGGAGGGCCGATCGGGGAGGGGCGTATCCGCGACGGACGAGTCACCTGCCCCTGGCACGAGTGGACCTTCGATATCGCCACCGGTGTCTGTACGCTGAACCCTGCGGCGCGGCTCAGGCAGTATCCGGTGCGTATCGACGGGACGCGGGTAGCGGTGGCTGTCCCGTGAAACGATCGGGGGGCGGCCTCCGGCCCCGGTTGGTGCCCGCGTGATACGATGCCTGTAACAGTACGACAGCAGTTGAAGGTCTAATCTGGGACGTTCCGCTCCCGACAGCGGCAACGTCGGAAGGAGGTCATCATGAGGACCTGCCGTGTCGGATTCGTTTTCCTGATTTCATGCCTGCTAACGACCGGGTTGCTGGCCGATCGCCGCACCGAGGAGAGGCGCCTGAAGGAAGCGGCCAAGGTGGCCCGGGAGGTCCTGAACATCCCGGAAGGCATTCCCCAGGATCTGCTGGACAAGGCGGAGTGTGTAGTGGTGGTGCCTTCCGTGAAGAAGTTCGCCCTGGGCGTGGGAGGCAGTTATGGAAAGGGCGTGCTGGTTTGCCGCTCCGGTTCTGACCAGCGCGGCCCGTGGGGTGCGCCCGCCATGATGCGGCTGGAAGGCGGCAGCTTCGGCTTCCAGATCGGGGGGTCGGCGACCGATTTCATCCTGCTCATCATGAATGAAGGGGGCGTGAACTCGCTCCTCAGCTCTAAGGTGAAGCTGGGGGCGGATGCCAAGGTGGCGGCCGGTCCCAAGGGGCGCAGCGCCGACGCTGCGACGGATGCGTTCATGGACGCGGAAATCCTCTCTTACTCCAGGTCCAGGGGACTGTTTGCCGGAGTCTCCCTGGAGGGTTCGACTCTACGTGAGGACAGCGGCGCCAACCGGGACCTGTACCGCCGCGAAATCTCGGCCCGGGAGATTGTGCTGGAGGGAAAGGTCGCCACTCCCAAGCCTGCAGCCTCGCTGGTGAATCTGTTGCAGCAGCGTTCTCCGCGCAACCTGTCCAAGTGAGGAGGCCCGTTTTCCGGAACTCCCGGAGGAACCGCCATGCTCGCTGTCCTTCTGGTGTTCGGCGCGGTGGTGGAGGCGTCCCTTCAGGCTGCCCCCGAACCGTCCCCGGCGGCGCTGGAGTGGTTCCACAAGGCTGACCAGCTCGTCGGCACCTCGGAGGAAGGTTCGGCCCGGCACATCGAATACCTGGAAAAAGCGTTGGCGGCCTCCCCCGACTTTCCGGCCGCCCATTTCAACCTGGCGGTCATTCTCCGCCGCCAGTCGCGATGGGAAGATGCGCTGCGGCACTGTGACGAGCTGATCCGTCTGGAGCCGGAGGATGTCCGGGGCTGGTGGTTCAAAGGCAGCATCCTGCTTGAATCCGGACGTCCCGACGAAGCCTGTCCTCTGCTGGAGAAGGCTGCCGCTCTGGCACCGTCGGACTATCGGGTATGGGACGAGTGGGCGGATGCCGCCTACCGTACTCGGCGGTATGAGGACGCGATTCGGGGCTGGCAGAAGGTCCTGGAACTGCATCCCGACCCTATCGAGGTGTATTTCAACCTGGGCTTGGCTCAACAGAGCCTCGGCCGCTGGGACGAGGCGATTGCAAGTTACCGGAAATATCTCGTAGCGTACCCGGACCACTTTCAGGCCCACTTTCTGCTGGGGGTGATCTACCGGGAACAGGGCCGCCTCCAGGAGGCCCTGCAGGAGTGGCTCAAGGCCGAGCAGGTGGAGCCCGGCCAGCCGGATCTGATGCAGGCCCTGGGCGATCTGTATCTGGACCTGAACCAGCCTGACGAGGCTCGCCGACGTCTGGACCGCTTGCAGAAGGTGCCTGCGGTGACGCGCACCAACCTGGGGGTTGCCGCCAAGCAGGAAGGGCGGTACGAGGAGGCGGCCCGGCTGTTTCGCGAAGTCCTCATCGAGGAACCGCGCAATGCCCTGGTGTGGGCTCATCTGGGGGACGTCCTGGCGGAGCAGAAGCGCTTGCCCGAGGCTGCCGAAGCCTATGCCAAGGCGATCGAGTTCGACCCCCAGGACTTCGACTCCCATCTCAATCTGGGGACGCTGTTGGCCAATCTGGGCAAGCTGGAGGAGAGCCGGCGGCTGCTGGCACAGGCGGTCCAGTTGAAACCGGAATCGGGGGAGGCACATTTCAACCTCGGCATCGTGCTGGAACGGCAGTCTGATCCTGACGCCGCGTTCGAGCACTATGTAAAGGCCCTGGAGTGTGGACTGGACGAAGCCCGCCTGCACTTCCGGCTGGCAGTGCTGTATTCACGGCGGCTGGATCGGACCAATGCCCTCCGCCATCTGGCGGCGGCGTTCGAACGGGATCCCGCCAAGCTGGTGCCTCTGGTTTACGACAGCCTCCGCGCAATCAGCGGCGACTTCGACTCCATCCGGTACACCCCGGAGTTCAATGCCCTGATGGAAGAGTATCGGGCGTATTGGGTCCCCGCCAATCCCGCCGGTCCATAAACTGCTGACCGGCTGGACGGAGCAGGCGTAGACTGTGCGGACCGATGATGATGAGACGAGATCGTGTCTCCGCCGTCTGCCTGCTGATCCTGGTTCTCGCGGCTTTTCCCGGCGCCCTGAGGGCGGCGGATCCCTCTGACTACTCTGAGATCGCCGGCCGTATCATCGACGCGGCGCTCCGCAATCAGGGCGCGTGGGAAAAGCTCCAGTACTTGTGCGACCGCATCGGCGCCCGCCCCGGCGGGTCTCCTCAGCTTGAAGCGGCGGTGGAGTGGGCGGCCGCGGAGATGCGCCGTGACGGACTGGAAGACGTTGAGCTCCAGCCGGTGGAGGTCACGCACTGGGTCAGGGGAGATGAGCAGGCCTGGATCCAGACTCCGGTGTTTTCCCGGTTGCACATGTTGGGGCTGGGCCGCAGCATCGGAACCCCTCCAGGGGGGATCAGCGCCCCGATTGTGGTGGTCTCCAGCTTCGATGAGCTCTTGGCCATGGATCGCTCGCAGGTGGAAGGGAGGATCGTGGTCTTCAACGCGCCTTTCCAGGGCTATGGCCGGACCGCAGCCTACCGGACCCGCGGTGCTTCCAGGGCGGCGGCAAAGGGAGCCGTGGCGGTGCTGGTGAGGTCGGTGACTCCAGTCAGCCTGCGCAGTCCCCACACCGGGACTCTGGTTTACGAGGAGGGATCGCCGCGAATCCCTGGCGCGGCGATCAGCATTGAAGATGCCTTGCTGTTGCAGAGGCTGTTTGACTCCGGCGAGCCAGTGGTGGTGCACCTGGAGATGGGTGCCCGGACTCTTCCCCCGGCGCGGTCCGCCAACGTCGTCGGGGAGATCCGGGGCAGAGAACTGCCGGGGGATGTGGTGGTGCTGGGCGCCCACCTGGATTCATGGGACGTCGGACAAGGTGCCCACGACGACGGGGCGGGCGTGGCGGTCTGTATGGAAACCGCCCGACTCCTGCTGGAGTTGGGCCTGCGTCCGCGGCGTACGCTGCGGGTGGTCCTGTTCACCGACGAGGAGAACGGCGGACTGGGGGGAGAAGTCTACCGCCAGCGGCTGGGCGACACCGTCGGGAATCACGTCGCGGCGATCGAGCTGGATTCGGGCGCGGAGGCGCCGGCGGGATTCGGTCTGGGCGGGACCATGCCGGAAGCTGAATTCGCCCGTGCCTTGGCCCGGGCCCAGGAGATCGGTCGTCTGCTGGCCGGGATCGAGGCGCGGGGTGTCAGCGCCGGTGGGGGCGGGGCTGACATCGCACCCCTGATGCGGGCCGGCGTTCCGGGCCTGGGCTTACGGACCGTCGGCCGGCGTTACTTCGAGTGGCACCACAGTGAAGCGGACACCCTGGACAAGGTGGACCTTGGAGACCTGCGCAAGAACCTGGCGGCCGCCGCGGTCACTGCATTCGTGCTGGCGGACCTGCCAGTTCGTCTGACTGCCCCGTGAACTCGCAGCGCCGGAACACCGCCGAGTCCATGGGAATTGAACCCACCGCCATTGGACCCGTATGATGGTGGTCAACCAATCCCGGTATCCTGTTTCATTTTGAATCGAGGGTGGACGATCGGAGCTACACCGATGGCGGAGTGGAAGGAATTTCTATCTACAATCCCAATTTTCAGCTTTCTCACTCGGGATGAGCTGAAGGAAATCCAGGAGTACTTCGCCGAGGAGAACTTCCAGAAGGGAGACGTGGTCTGCCGGTCCGGCGATCCGGGCGACAAGTTCTACGTTGTCCTGAGCGGTGAGCTGGAAGTCTGGGGTGGAGAAACCGAGCAACGGAGAACGGGCACGCTGGTGGCTCGGGATTTTTTTGGTGAAATGGCGTTGCTGCAGGGCGGCAAGCGCACGGCGACCATCATCGCGTCGCGGCGGACGCGAACGCTGTCCCTGGACAAGGCCTCGTTCGACCGCTTCTTCTTGAAGAACCCGAAGACCCTGGAGTATTTCGCCCGAGTCCTCTCCAAGCGTCTTGCCAGCGTTACCCGCGGCGACAGTGGCCGTGTCAGCAAGCTGGTGATCAGCGTGGCCGGGCGGAAGGGGCTGAAAGGCAAGACCCTGGTGTCCCGTGCTTTGGGCTGTCTGCTGAAGGATCTGACAGGCGCGCCGGTACTGGTGCTGGAGGTCTATCCCAAGGAGGAGGGAGTTCGGGAAACGACTGACGATCTGTTCCGGGACGAATTGGAGGCCATCCCAAGTGAACTGCGGCTGAAGCTGACCTCCGGGGACCCCGCACACCCCACTTTTCTGTCGCTGGGGGCGCGGCGCGACAAACCCACCCAGTACTACGCGGAGCGGGCCGCCAATTTTATCGGCAAGCTGGACGACCTGTTCACTTTCATCATCATCGACCACGACTCGGAAATGCCGGAACTGATCCGCTCGGCCGACCAGTACTCGGATGTGTTCATCGAGATCAGTGACACTCCGGAAGGCGAGTGGGCGCCGTTGATGGAGAAAAACACCCGCGTGGTGCGGGTCATCAACCTGGCGAACCCTTCCAGCCGCCGCGTGCCGATCTCGCGCTGCGAACCTTACGTCCTTCCTGACGCCCCTGAGCTGGCCTCGGCGGAGGGTCTGGCCCGGTTGCGCAGCGACCCCACTTTGCCGGCCGGGGTTCCGCTGTGGCGGTTGGCTCGAAAGCTTCTGGGGGCGTCGGTGGGTGTCGCCCTGGGAGGGGGAGCGGCGTTCGGAATCTCCCACTTGGGCGTGCTCAAGGTTTTGCAGGAGAACCGGATCCCCATCGACTTGGTGGCGGGATGCAGTCAGGGATCGATCATCGGGGTCGGATTTGCCGCCGGGATCTCGGTGGACGAAATGATCGCCATCGCGTGCCGCCTGGGCCAGAAGCGCAATTTCCTGATGGCGATGGATTTCACGCTGCTGGGCCCGGGTTTCCTGGCGGGGAACCGGGTGCTGGAAATTTTCAATCCCTATCTGCGGGGTAAGGAGACGTTCGAGGATCTGGTGTACCCCTACCAGGCGATCGCCACAGACATCGAGAGCGGCGAGCGGGTGGCCATCTCGGAGGGGCGGCTGGATCTGGCGTTCCGTGCCAGCTCGTCGGTGCCCATGGTTTTTGCCCCATTGAAGGCCGGCGAACGGGCGCTGGTGGACGGGGGTGTGGCGGACCCGGTGCCGGCGGGCACGGTCCAGGAGATGGGTGCTGACCTGTGCGTCGCCGTCAACGTGGTTCCGCCGCTGCGCAAGGGTGTGACCACGGTGATGAACCAGGCATACAAGCAGCTCAACCGTTTCAATCCGCTGTCTTACCTGGGTTCCAACCAGGATCTGCCCAACATGTTCGACATCGTCATGAATTCGCTGCAGATCCTGCAATACGAACTGGGGAACTTCAAAGCGATCTCGGCGGATGTGTTGATCAACCCGGACTTGTCCGATTTCACCTGGATCGAGTACTACCGCTCCCAGGAACTGATCGAACGGGGGATCGAGGCGGCGGAGAAGGCGTTGCCCGCCATCGAGAAAGCTCTCCGTGAACGGTTATCGCCGTTTCGGCCGCCGGTGGAGGCAGCCGCGGTGGAAGCGACCGTCGGCACCTAGGCACGGCCGTAGCACTCTCTCAGGCCGGTGGCGGAAGCTGCCCGGACCTGCAACCTGGCCTGGACGTCCCGCCCCGTGGGCGGCAACGGCGAAACGCCGCCGTGCTGACCTTGCAAGAATGGCTACCTCACCACCTCTTCCCAACCGCGTCGGGACAGGTCCCAATAAATGAATCCTGCCGCCGCGAGGGCCAGCACCAGCATCAGGATTCCTGTGGCGTAGTCCCCGAAGATCAGCTTGCCGGTGCCGAACAGCACCGTGTAGACCAGGATGCAGCCGCAGATCCAGTCCAGGAAGAGCCAGCCGTAGCCTGAATCCCCTTTCACCCCCGGAGTCATCGCTGCGATCTTGCTCCAGCCGATTCCGCCGGGATGCACTCGGTGGTAGAACTCCTGGAGCTGGGCGAGTTCCACTGGGTTGGTGAGGAAGGTGACGGCCAGCCAGCTTACGGTAGTGATCCCGACGATGTAGAAGAGGGAGTCCGGGAAGGTGATACTGGTCGATGTGCTTACATAACCGTATACCAGGAATGGCACCAACATCGCGGAGATCTCACTCCACGCGTTGATCCGCCACCAGTAGAAGCGCAGGATCAGCACCAGGCCCAGGCCCGCGCCTGCCTGGATGATGAACTCCCAGGCCCCGGAGATGGTCTGGATCACCAGCGTCACCAGGACCGAGAGCACCATCAGGAGCAGGGTGGCGAACCGGGAGATGGCGACATAGTGTCTTTCGGTTGCGTCTTTGCGGATGAACCGCTTGTAAAAGTCGTTGACGATGTACGAAGTACCCCAGTTGAGGTGGGTGGCGATGGTGGACATGTAGGCGGCGAAGAACGCCGCCACCAAGAGTCCTTTCAGGCCCGCCGGCAGGAAATCCCTCATGGCATAGATGTAGCCCAGCCGTTTTTCGCCTGGTGACAGGTCGGGGTACAGCACCAGGGTGGCCAGTCCCACCAGGATCCAGGGCCAGGGACGCAGGCAGTAGTGCGCCATCGTGAACCACAGGGTCGCCAGCAGGGAGTGCTTCTCGTCCTTGGCGGACATCATGCGCTGGGCCATGTAACCGCCGCCGCCAGGTTCCGCACCGGGATACCAGGAGGCCCACCACTGGACGAAGATGTAGGCGACAAAAGCGCTTACCGAAAGCGCCAGCAATCCCCCCGCCGCCGCATCCGCAGCTCCCACCGCCGGATGGAACTCGAAGACCCAGGCAGGAAGTTTGGCCCGCAGTCCGGCCACACCCCCGACCTCGGGCAAGCCCAGGACGACGAACATGAGGGCGACGGTGCCCGTCATGGCGATGACGAACTGGATGGCATCGGTCACCACCACACCCCACAGCCCTGACAGGGCCGAATACACGGCCACAAACAGCATTGCCCCGAACACGTAGTAGCGGACCTGGGACTCGGGGATTCCAAACATCCCGGTCAGGATCGACGCCATGGCCAGGTTGACCCAGCCCATGATGACCGTGTTGATGAACAGTCCCAGATACAATGCCCGGGCACCCCGCAGAAAGGCGCCCGCCTTGCCGGAATAGCGGAGTTCGATGAACTCCACGTCCGTAAGGACGCCTGCCCGGCGCCAGAGCCGGGCGAAAAAGAAGACCGTCAACATGGACCCGAACAGGAAGTTCCACCACAGCCAGTTGCCGGCGATGCCGTTGCGGGCGACCAGCTCGGTGACCGCCAGCGGCGTATCGGCGGCAAAGGTCGTGGCCACCATCGCTGTTCCTGCCAGCCACCAGGGAAGATTGCGCCCTGAGAGAAAGAATTCGGAGATGCTCTTGCCGGCTCGGTTGGAGTAAAAGAGAGCGATCCCGAAACTGAGGATGAAATACAGGGCGATGATCAGCCAGTCGATCCAGTGCATGTGGACTCTCCTCCTACGCAGCGGGGACCTGTGTTGTCCGCCCTAGATAGCCCGTCCGGGTAAGCCTGTCAAGGCGGAATTTGTGCGATTGCAGGATCGGGGCGGAGACTATGACTATGGCCAGAACCTTGGTGGAGGTGGCGGTTCCCCTGGGGATCCCGCAGACCTTCACATACGAGGATCCAGGGGGGACTGCGGAGCCGGGATGCCGGGTCCTGGTGCCCTTTGCACGCCGCCATCTGGTAGGGCTGGTGGTGATGCGCAGTTGCGCGGAACCGCAGCGTCCGGTGAAGCCGATCCGGTCGGTGCTTGACCGCCGCCCGCTGTTGAATCCGACCCTGCTGGAGCTGGGGCTTTGGATCTCCAGTTACTACCTCGCTCCGCCGGGAGAGGTCTTTCGAACCATGCTTCCCGCCGGACTTCTGACAAAACAGGCTTCACCGGATGACAATCCGGACGCCTTCTGGCCGGCTCGCCTGCAGGCAGCGGTTGTGGAGTTGGCAGGCGGCCAACCTTCCGGGCTGACACCGCGGCGCCAGGAGGTGTGGGAACATCTGCGCCGACAGTCCCTGCCGGTCCTGGTGTGTGATCTTGTCCGGGAGGGGATGGCAAGTCACGCCCTGCTGAAGGCGCTGGCGCAGATGGGGGCAATCAGGATTGAACAGATCGATGTCTGGCGCTCCCCCTGGTCGGTGCCCGCGACGGAAACTGGCCGCCATCCTCTCAATCCGGAGCAGGAGCGGGTCCTGAAGGTCATTCTGGACCGGCTGGGTCAGGGCTTCTCCAGCGCCCTCCTACATGGAGTCACCGCCAGCGGCAAGACCGAGGTCTACCTCAACGCCATCGAAGCCGTCCTGCGTACCGGCAGGACAGCCTTGGTGTTGGTCCCGGAGATCGGTCTTACGCCGCAAATGGCCCGGCAGTTCCGGGGTTGGTTCGGATCCCAGGTCGCCATTCTGCACAGCGCCCTCTCCGATGGTGAGCGATTCGACCAGTGGCGGCGGATCCGTGGGGGAGAACTGACGGTCGTGGTGGGAACCCGGTCTGCTGTGTTCGCGCCTCTGGACCGCCTCGGCCTGATCATTGTCGACGAGGAACATGACGCATCGTACAAGCAGGCGGAGACACCGCGTTATCACGGCCGGGATACCGCCCTGAAACGCGGTCAGATCACCGGCGCCCTGGTCCTGCTGGGAAGCGCCACCCCCCAGCTCGAAACCTGGCATGCCTCCCTGTACCGCAAGCTGCACACCTATCTGCCCATGCGGACCCGTATCCAGGCGCGGCCGCTGCCGGTGGTCCACATTGTCGACATGCGCACGGAATTCCAGAAGCACGGCAAGGCGGCGGTGGTTTGCGATCTGATGCGTGAAATGATCCAGGACCGGCTGGCCAGGGGCGAACAGGTGCTGGTCCTGATGAACCGGCGCGGCTACAGCCGGTTCCTGTTGTGCCGCAGTTGCGGGTACGTTGAGACGTGTGTCTCATGCAGCATTTCGCTGACCTACCATCAGGAGGCGAACCGGCTTTCCTGCCACTACTGCGGCTATTCCCGCTCGGTGCCCGCCGCCTGTCCCCAGTGCACCAAACCCTACCTGTACTACGTGGGGGAGGGAACCGAGCAGATCGAGGAGCTCCTGCGGGGGTTCTTTCCCGGGGCGAGAATCGACCGGCTGGACCGGGACACCGTCCAGCGCCGGGGGAGCCTGGAGCGGATTCTGGAATCCTTCGCATCCGGACGGACCCAGATTCTGGTCGGAACGCAGATGATCGCCAAAGGCCACGACTTCCCGGCGGTGACCCTGGTCGGGGTACTGGGAGCCGATCTCGGGCTCAAACTGGCCGACTTTCGGGCAGCCGAGCGGACCTTCCAGCTCCTGACCCAGGTTTCCGGCCGGGCGGGTCGCGGAGACCGGCCGGGAGAGGTGGTGATCCAGACCTACTTCCCGAACCACTACAGCCTCAGACATGCGTGCACCCAGGAATACGAGGCCTTCGCCATGCGGGAGCTGGCATTTCGGCGGAAGTTCCGTTACCCGCCGTTCGCGGCGCTGGCCAACCTTCTGGTGCGTGGCCGCGACCCCGAACAGGCCTGGCAGCAGGCAAGGGAATTGGCCGAGATGCTGCGGGCGGTGGCTGGCGGCAGCGAAACCGGGAGTTCGGTGCGGGTATTGGGACCCGCCCCGGCGGCGATCGAGAAGATCAAGGACGATTACCGGATCCAGGTGCTGGTGAAGAGCACCAGCAGGAAGGCCCTGAATCTGGTGCTGACAGAGACTCTGGCACAGTTGCGCCGCCGGCGCCGCAACCTGGACAAGGTGGCGATCGATGTCGATCCTGTCAACCTCATGTGACAACATGTGGAAGATCCGAGCGGAGGTCTGGACAGGCATGGTTGAGCATGCGCGGCGGGAACGGCCCCGCGAGGCCTGCGGGCTGTTGGCAGGTGCCGGCGCGCTCCTTTCCGAGCGCATCGAGTGTTCCAACGGCTCGCCCGATCCCCGCCGCTTTTTCGAAATTCCACCGGCGGAGCTGTTCGCCGCTTTCCGCGGACTCCGGGAGCGGGGCCTCGAACCCCGGGGTATCTACCACTCCCATCCGGACGGAAGCACGGAGCCGTCCCGCCGTGACTTTGAGGAGTTCTTCTACCCGGCCTGGAGTTACTGGATTGTTTCTTTTCCAGGAGGCGAGCCTGTTGTACGCTGTTTCCGGTGGACCGAGCGAGGGTTCAGCCTGTCGCCCTACCGGATGATCCCGCCGGGCTCTGAGGCAAGACCATGAATACTTCAGCCAATGTGGCCAAGTTTCCTCCCGTCCCGGAGCCTGCGGGCATTTTCGACCCCGTGCGCGACCTGGGACCGCCGGAGTTGATGGACCTACTGGAACAACTGGCCGGTCTGTTGCCTGACGACCTGCGCCTCCGGTTGCGCCGGGTGGTGGAAACGGCCGGCCGGGGGGAAGATCCCCTGCAGCGGGTCCTGGAGGTGGTACGCGCCCAGTGGGAGGGACTCCGCGCCGAGGATCGCCTGCAGGTAGCGGTTGTGGGACCCGCCCGTACCGGGAAGTCCGCACTGCTGGCAGCCATCGGTGAAGGTGATTCCGAGCGGACGGCCGCACTGTTCAATCTGGTGGACCTGCAGGGCCTGGACGAGTATCTGGGCTACGGGCGCCGCGATCGCCCGCTGATGGAGCTGGAGAGGGCCGACCTGGTGCTGCTGGTCCTGGACGCTGCCCGCGGCTTTACCGCCGAGACAGTGCGTCTGGTGCAACAGATCCAGGCTGCCAACCCTTCGCTGCTGGTGGTTCTCAACCGGATCGATCTGGTGGACCGGGTCCGGCAGACAGTCCAGCAGGCGAGACGTGAGTTCCGACTGCCGGTGGTGGCAACCTCGGCCCGGAGGCCGGAGACGATCCAGCGGCTGTTGCGGGCCATTGTGGCTGCCTGCCCGCGGGCGCTCTACCCTTTGGCCCAGCACCTGCCCGCGTTTCGGCGGGCGATGTGCCGTGGGATCGTCAGCCAGGCGGCCTTCGGCTCCGCTCTGGTGGCGGGAATCCCGATCCCCGTGGGGGATGTCCTGCCGGTCTCGGCGATCCAGGTGGCGATGGTTTTGAAAATCGCCCGCGCCCATGGCTTTCCAATCAACCGGGAACGTGCCCGGGAGCTGGTACCGGTGCTGGCGGCAGGCCTCCTGGTGCGGGAGGGCAGCCGTAGACTGTGCGAGCGTTTTCCCGAGAAGCGGGGCCTGATCTCGGTGGCCGCGGCGGGTGTCTGGACGTCGCTGGTGGGCTCGGCGGCCGTCCGATACTTCGAGGGGATGTCGCGGGTGCTCGATACAGAAGGGGTTTGAACGACGATGGATGACCTGAACCAGGGTGAAGTCGGAGCGGCCCAGACGGAAACTCGGGCCGAGGCGCAGGCGGAGGCCCAGGGTGAAGTGCTTGATGAGTTATTGCGGCGCTATGAACGGGTGCTGGTTTTCGCCGGCCAGCTCCAGGAACGGCTGAAACAGCAGCGCCTGCTGGCTGAGCGCACCGAGTCGTTGCAGCAGGAAAACGAGCGTCTGCGAAGGGTAGTCGCCGCCGGCGAGGCGTACATCAGGGTCTTGGAGAGCGCAGTGGCGGGGTTGGCTGCTCACGGGAGTCCGCCGGGAGGAGAAAGCCGGTAGTCGAAGGACGGCGCCGAACCTGGAGACAGGCCGGCATTGTGACACCCTGAAGCCCGTTTTTCAGGGGCAGTCGCCACTCCACAACAGGATTCCCTCCCGCAATGCCCGGCGGATGAAAGGGTCTCCCATCTCGAAACGCGTCTCAACCTCCTCCTGGGTCAGAGGCAGGATATCCGTAGGGAAGGCGGGAGTGTACTTGAGGAGTTCATCGAGCCGCTCGGGAACCGAGCAGTTCGATGTTTTCAGGATGACGAGCAGATCCAGATCGCTTCTGGCACCGTAGTCCCCCCGGGCGAACGAGCCGATCAGCAACACCTTGAGCACGTGCGGGTACCCCTCGCCGATCTGCCTGGCCGTTTGACTGGCCAAGCCGATGATCTCCTCACGATTCGCGAATCTGGGAACGGCAGAACTCCAGAATGGATTTTGCATGGGCGATGGCATTTCGGGCGTCCTCGCCGGTTTGAGCCAATAGCCCGCCCGGTTCCGTATGGAGGCATTCTGTCCGGCCGGCCCACATGGTGAACCTGGACCGCCGTCGGGTGGGGAAGGCCCTTTCCTGGTGACTGTCCCCAATGCGCCGGCGCTGGTTCGTTGACGGTGCCGGCTGGGCCGGATACCATCATCGTTACCTTGGATCGACCCCTTCGGTATGGCTGCCTGATCTTGGTGTCGGTTCTGTCAGTAGCCGGCGTCCGTCCAGCCGGGTGGAGGGTGGGGACCGCCTCGGCAGTCATCACCCCCGAGGTACCGCTATGGATGGCCGGGTATGCGGCCCGGACCCACCCCTCGGAGGGAACCGCCCAGGATCTCCACGCCAAGGCCCTGGCCCTGGACGACGGGGAGGGAACCCGCCTGGTTCTGGTCACCATGGACCTGCTAGGCTTCCGGGCGGAATGGGTGGACGGGATCGCAGAACGTGTCAGCCGCAAGTCCGGCTTGAGGCGGGAACACATCCTGTTCAATGCCAGCCACACCCATGCCGGACCTGCCCTGGACGGCGTGCTGGAGATTGCCTATACCCTGACAGCCGACCAGAAATCGGAGATCAGCCGGTACACGTCCCGTTTAGCCGACTCAGTGGAGACCCTCATCCTGGAAGCCCTCTCGAAGATGGAGCCCGCCCGGCTGAGTTTTGGCTTCACGGATGCTTTTTTCGCGGTCAACCGCCGGGTACCGGCGGAATCCGGTTACGTGATCGGCGCCAACCGGCTGGGGCCGGTGGATCACCGGGTCCCGGTGCTGGTGGTCGACACCGATCGGGGTCAGCTCAAGGCGGTGGTCTTTGGGTATTCCTGCCATAACACGACGCTGCAGGGGGACAACTACCATTTCCATGGCGATTACGCCGGTGTCGCCCAGGCGTGGCTCGAGCAGCGCCACCCGGGTGCAACGGCTCATTTCGTTACCGGCACCGCGGGTGACGCCAACCCATATCCGCGGGGAACGCTGGCCTTGGCCGTGGAACACGGGGAGACGTTGGGACGGGTGGTCGACCGGGCCCTGACCGGTCCGCTCCAGCCGGTATCCGGGCGCCTTCAGGCGGCGTTCGAGCGCACGGTACTGCGCTTCCAGGAGCCGCCCTCCCGGGAAGAATTCGAGCGACGAGTGGGTGGCGACAATGTTTACCTCAAGCGCCATGCCCTCCATTTCCTGGAACGGATCCGGACGGAAGGCGCCATTTCCCGCGACTACCCTTACCTGGTGCAGGTCTGGGCAATCGGAGACCGGCTGCGGCTGGTGGCTCTGGCCGGGGAAGTGGTGGTGGACTACGGCCTGCGGCTGCGTTCGGAGCTGGGCCGCCAAGAGCTGTGGGTGGCAGGATACAGCAACGATGTCACCGCCTATATCCCCTCGGCTCGAGTCCTGTCCGAGGGTGGCTACGAAGCGGCGGAATCGATGATCTATTACGGCCAGCCGGCATCCTTCGAAGCTTCGGTGGAGGAAAGGATCGCGGGGCTGGTCCGGACGCTGCTTCGACGTGTCGAACAGGGAGGAGAATGAGTATGAAGCCCCTGACCCGGCGTCGTGTGCTGGGACTGCTTTCCGCGGCTGCGGCCGCCCCTTCGGTGCCCGCTACAGCAAGCTCTGGCCCGCTCCTGGCTCCCGAGGTGGGCGAATCGGGCCGGCCGGCTCTGCTGGGTGGCAAGCCCATACGGTCACAACCGTTTCCCGACTGGCCGGTCATCCAGGAGAATGACCAGCGCGCCTGGAGGGATGTGCTGCTGTCCGGACGCTGGAACCGCGGCCCGGCAGTCCGGCAGTTCGAGGAAGAGTGGGCCCGCCAACTGGACTGCCCGCACGTGGTGGCGGCCGCCTCGGGAACTGCCGCCCTCTATACCTGCCTCCAGGCGTTGGAAGTTGGCCCAGGGGACGAGGTTATCCTTCCTCCCTACACGTTTGTCGCCACCCTCAACGTAGTCTTGCTCCATCACGCCCTCCCGGTGTTCGTGGACACGGACCGCCGCACCTTCCAGATGGATGCGGAGCGGATCGAGGCTGCGATCACCGACCGCACCCGCTGCATCCTCCCCGTCCATTTGGGAGGAATCCCCGCGGAGATGGACCGGATCCTGGAAGTAGGACGGCGGCGAGGGATCCCCGTGCTGGAGGACGCCTGTCAGGCTCATCTGGCGGAGTGGCGCGGCAGGAAAGTCGGCACCCTGGGTGAGCTGGGCTGCTTCAGCTTCCAGGCGTCCAAGAACCTGAACTGTGGGGAGGGCGGTGCGATTGCTTCGTCCAAGGAGGATCTGATTGCGCTGTGCGCCAGCTTCCACGACGCCGGACGCGGCTACCGTGCGGGTCCGGGCCGCCTCGAGGTCATCGAGGATGCAGGCTTCACCTACGCCCGGGTCGGCGACAACCGGCGGCTAACCGAGTTCCAGGCGGCACTGCTGGTCGAACAGATGACGCGGCTCGATGAACAGTGCCGGCGGCGGGAGTCCAACGCCGCGTACCTGACGGAGCAGCTCAGGCAGGTCCCCGGGATCCACCCCGCCGAAATGTATCCGGGCGCGACCCGCAACGCTTACCACCTCTATATGTTCCGGTATGACCCGGAGGCTTTCCAGGGACTTCCCCGCAGCCGGTTCATCGAGGCACTGGAAGCGGAGGGCATCCCCTGTTCCGGGGGGTACGGTCCGCTCAATCGGGAGCCTTTCATCAAGCGGACTCTGGAGTCCAGAGGTTTCCGCCGGATCTACGGCGGGCAGGCGGCTGCCGAGTGGGAGGCTCGCAACCACTGTCCCGAGAACGACCGGCTCTGCCAGGAGGCGGTCTGGTTCTTCCAGACCATGCTGCTCGGTCCACGTTCGGACATGGACCACATCGCCGAAGCGGTCCGGAAGATCCATCACCACGCCGGAGATCTCACGAAAGCGTGAGCCGGTTCTGCTCACTCGAGGAAGGGATTGATGGCCTCAACACTGCCATATCGCCGTCCGTGGGAGAAGTCCTCGCTGTAGAGAATCCTGGCCCCCAGGGCCTCGGCCGCCGCGAGAATGGTTGCGTCCCAGTAGGAAAGTCCAAAGCGGAGCGAAGTCTCGATTCCCGCCACGATCAGGGGATAATCGGTTTGCTGGCAGGGGAAATGGCGATACTCGTTGAGGAATGCGACGGCGTCGTCCGGACTGAGCGGTCTGGCGATTTTTCGGGTGACGGTTACATAGAACTCCTGGAGCACTTGGGCCGACAGACCGAAGTCCGCGTGCAGGACAAGTTCGAGGGCGCGTTCCTTTTTCCGGCGGTCCGCGGCCGCCCCTGAGACGGAATAGACCAGAACGTTGGTGTCGAGAAAGCACTCAACGCTCATGGAGATGTTCCCGGTTCCAAGTCCGCGGGCCAATCTCTGCCTTGGACTGGAGGCAAAGCTCCACAATCTTCTGACGCGCTTTCCGGGCCGCTGACTCCCGGCTGGTCAGATCCGTCAGATACCCGCGGATAAGGGCGTTGAGGGAGGTTGACCGTTCGGCCGCAATTCGCCGTGCCTCCCTCAGTGTGGCTTCGTCGATCGCGATGGTCACGTTTTTCATCTGGAACACAGCATATGTGAGACTGTGTCCCCGCGGCAAGCCCGGATGGGGAAGCCCTCCCGGCTGCGGTGGTAGACTCGACTCAGGCCGAAGGGTTCCACTGGAACCGACGGCGACATCGGAGACCAGAGCCGCCTCTGAGACCGGGCGGCAAGGATGTGCCACCATGAGCTACTTCTTTTCCAAGACCGTGGATCTGGGGTTTGACGAAGCCGTGGACGCCGTGACGCGGGCGCTCAAGGAGAAGGGTTTCGGGGTCCTCACCGAAATCGACGTGAAAGAGACGCTGAAGAAGAAACTGGACGTCGACTTCCGGAAATACCGGATCCTGGGAGCCTGCAATCCCCATTTCGCGTATCAGGCGCTCCAGCTCGAAGAAAGGATCGGCACAATGCTGCCCTGCAATGTCGTTGTGCAGGAGACCGGCAGCGGGGTCGAGGTGACAGCAGTCGATCCAGTGGCCTCCATGCAGGCGATCGATAACCCCGCACTGGCTCAGGTGGCGGAGCAGGTCCGCAGCCTGCTGCGGGCGGTGGTCGATTCTCTGTGAGGATGTGATGGCAAGACGCCCTTCGACCTTACGCCTGGCCTTCAGGCAGTTCTGGTTCCTCTTTGGTGGAATCTGGCTGTTTGTCGGCACCATCTTCGCTCTGGTGGGCCTCGGGATCGTAGGGGCACAGCTGGCCGGTTCCGGCCACGGAACCGATGTTCTGTCTGAGGCCGACGAGTCTCACGGTCGGGAGCGTACGGAAACCTCGAGTTCCGAAGATGATCTCCCGATCGGAGTGATCTTCAGTGGGGTGGGGATGCTGGTGGGGGGAATCGGCGGCTTCCTGTTCGCCAAAGGCCTCAACCGGGCCCGGACCATCGCCCGTCTGCTCGACAGTGGAGTCCGGGCGACAGGGACTGTGATCGAGGTCCGGCCCACCAATGTCCGCATCAACCGGGTGCAGCAGTGGGAACTCCGCTACAGTTACCGCGATTACACGGGACGTCTGCATGAGACGACCAGTGACTACATGCCTCCGGCGGAAGCACAGCAATGGCATGCAGGGGATCAGGGAAACATCTGTTACGACGACAAAGCTCCGGAAGTCAGTTACTGGTTCGGCCGCGATCCTGTCGGCTGAGACCGCACCGCCTCCGGGCCGGGCCCTCTCCGGTCGGAAGGAGGGTCCACATGTTCGCACTGGCTGCCGGTGGAGGATCGCACCATTGAGGAGCCGATCCGGCGGCCTTTGGATGGCGGTCGGTTTGGCCGCCCTTCTCGGATGGGCGCCGGTCGGTTGTGGCTTTGAGAAGCTCGGACGATCTCCTGAAGAACCTTTCCCGCCCCTTCTTCCGGGAGAGATCAGCCTGTTCGACGGGCGCAGCCTCGAGGGCTGGGAGATCACCCGATTCGGAGGCGAAGGCCCCGTTGAAGTCCGCGGGGGGAGCATCGTCCTGCACCGGGGGGAGACTCTCACCGGGATCACCTGGGCCGGCGACTTCCCGCAGGAGAACTACCGGCTGCGGCTGGAGGCCCAACGCCTGGACGGCAACGATTTCTTCTGCGGCCTGACCTTTCCGGTTGGCGACAGCCACTGCACGCTGATTCTTGGAGGCTGGGGCGGCGCAGTGGTGGGCCTTTCAAGCATCGACGGCCGCGACGCGTCGGAAAACGAGACGCGTCAGATCATGCGCTTCGACAACGGCCGCTGGTATCGGATCGAGGTGGAGGTCACCGCCGAGCGGGTCCGCTGTCGCCTGGATGGCCACCTGCTGGCCGACGTCGCCCGGGCGAGCCGGACTTTCAGCGTCCGGCCGGAGGTCAGACTGTCCCGTCCCCTGGGAATCGCCGCGTGGCGCACCACTGCGGCGGTGAGGGCAATCCGGATGGCGCCTCCGGAGAACCCGTGACGTCCCGTCCGGTCTGTCGCTGATCCATGCTTCCGGGTGTTCCTGGGGCTCCGGACCAGTTCCCGCCCGGCTGGTTCTGCAGCGGCTTGCGTGAGTCGGAGCCCCATTTGTCCCGGTTGATCGGGGATAATGGGAGACCTTAACGCCAAGCCATGGTACTTACTGGATTGCTGTGCCTGTTGGCGGCGGCCGCGGTCGCACCGATTCTCCAGCGCCCTTTGCGGGCGTGGGGGGGGCGGCTGCTGGCTGTCATTCCGGCGGTGTTTGCCGGACGCCTGGTGCTGTCGCTTCCGGCAATCGGTGCGGGGGAACCGATCCTGGAGAGCCGGCCCTGGATTCCGTATCTCGGGCTGGAGCTGGCGTTCCGGATCGACGGACTGGCGATGCTTTTCCTGTTGGTGATCCTGGGCGTCGGTGTACTGATCCTGATTTACGGGTCGGGCTATCTCGACGGGAATCCTTTGCAGGGCCGGTTTTTCGCCTACCTGTTCCTGTTCATGGCGGCGATGGCCGGAGTGGTGGCGGCAGACAACAGTCTTCTTCTCTTCCTGTTTTGGGAGCTGACGGGGGTTGCGTCCTATCTGCTGATCGGCTTCTACCACGGGGACCGCAACGCGCGCGGGGCAGCCCTACAGGCTTTGCTGGTCACCTTTCTGGGAGGCCAGGCCCTGCTGGCAGGACTTGTCCTGCTGGGGATCGCCGCCGGAACGTTCTCCATCTCCGGACTGCCTGAGTCCGGCGTCTTGGCCTCCCATGCTTGGTACCCCGCCATTCTCGTGCTCGTGTTGCTGGGCGCCTTCACCAAATCGGCCCAGTTTCCGTTTCATTTCTGGCTTCCGGGGGCAATGACCGCCCCGGCGCCGGTGAGCGCGTATCTGCACTCAGCCACCATGGTCAACGCCGGCATCTTCCTCCTGGCGCGATTCGCACCGGCGCTGGGCGGCAGTGACCTGTGGCATGGTCTGGTGGCTGGAGCCGGCGCCCTGACCATGCTGGTGGGGGCGCTGTTGGCGTACCCTCAGGCGGATCTCAAGAGGCTGCTGGCGTATTCGACGGTGAGCACACTGGGGACCATGACCATGTTGCTGGGCTTCGACACGGCTCAGGCGGTCGAGGCAGCCATGCTGCTGTTCCTGGTTCATGCTCTGTACAAGGGGGCGCTTTTCATGGCGGCCGGGACGGTGGATCACGAAACCGGGACCCGGGACGTGCGTGTGTTGAGCGGGCTGGGCCGGGCGATGCCGCTGACGGCGGCGGCCGCCGGTCTGGCGGGGCTTTCCATGTGCGGATTGCCGCCGATGATCGGCTTCATCAGCAAGGAGCTGTTGTATGAGGCCAAGATCCAGGCTCCGCAGATCGGGTGGGGAGTGGTGGCGGCGGGGGTCTCCGCCAATGTCCTGATGGTGGCTGTCGGCCTGATCGTGGCGATCAGACCCTTCCGGGGCAGGCCCGGCGACACCCCGAAACCTCCGCACGAGGGCCCGTGGACCCTGTGGACGCCGCCGCTGGCGCTGGCCCTTGCCGGGCTGATGGCCGGGCTCCGGCCCGGTCTGGTGGGCAGCGGCCTGATCGCCCCTGCTGTGAGCTCTGTTCGCGCCGAACCTTCGATCGTCGAGTTGGCCCTTTGGCACGGGATCAACCCGGTACTCCTGTTGAGCGTTCTGACTGTGCTGGCGGGAGTCGGCGCCTTCCGGCTCCGGTACCGGGTACGGTCGTTGGTTGAGCGCAGCCGTCTCTGGGGCGGGGAAGTGGGTCCGGCGCGGGGGTACCAGATCCTCCTGGACGGGATGGTTCGGGGCGCCACAGTTCTGGTCCGGGTGGTCCAGCATGGATCGTTGCGGGGATATGTGGCCACTGTGCTGGTGGTGGTTTCCATCCTGACCGTCACCCAGCTCTGGCGGTCCGCCTCGGCGGAGCTGCTGTCGATCAGCCTCCGCGGGCTGGGGGTGCACGAGGCGATGCTGCTGGCGGCGATCGCTGCCGGGGCGCTGTTTGCGGCCGGCACCGACTCGCGGCTGGCGGCAATCACGGGACTCGGTGTCGTCGGTTACGGGGTCGCGCTGGTGTTCGGACTTCACGGAGCCCCCGACCTGGCGTTGACCCAGCTTCTGGTGGAGACCCTGACCCTGGTGATCCTGGTGCTGGTGGTGTTCCGGCTTCCGCCCATCCGGTCACGCTCCAGCCGGCGGCAGCGGCGGCTGGATGCCCTGGTGTCGATTCTGGCCGGTGGGATGCTGACCGTGCTGATGCTGGCGGCCCTGGCGGTGCAGACCCATCCTCCGATCTCCGACTACTTTGTGCAGAACAGTCTGGTGGCGAAGGGAAGGAATGTGGTCAATGTGATTCTGGTGGATTTCCGCGCGCTGGACACCCTGGGGGAGATCACGGTTCTGGTGGCAGGTGCCCTGGGGGTCGGCGGCCTGATCGCCTTGCGTTCCCGCCGGAAGGAAGGAGATGGCGTCTAGATGGAATCCGTGATGCTGCGAGGCGCCGCGGTTCTGGTGGTGCCGGTGCAACTGGTCCTCTCGGTGTTCCTGCTGCTGCGGGGCCACAACGAACCAGGGGGCGGCTTCATCGGTGGCCTGGTGGCCGCGGGGGCGATCCTGCTGTGGGGGGTCAGCCGTGACTTCCATGCGGCCCGGCGTCTCCTCCGGTTCCAGCCGGAGACGTGGCTGGGGCTGGGCGTTCTGACTGCAGTGGGCTCGGGTTTCGCCGGGCCGGCGGCGGGACTGCCTGTGCTGACCGGGTTGTGGGCCGGGGAGATCCCGGGTGTGCCTCTGTTGGGCAACATCAAATTTGGTACGCCGCTGTACTTCGACTTGGGGGTCTACCTGGTGGTGGTGGGTGTCGTGACCCGGATGGCGTTTTCGCTGGAGGAGGCGGACTGAGGTGGAGACCGCTCTGGCACTGACCGTCGGCCTGCTGTTCGCGGTGTCGTTCTTCCTGCTGCTGCGCCGCAGTCTGGCCAAGGTCATCTTCGGGTTGATCCTGTTTGGACAGGCGGTGAATCTACTGATCCTGACTTCGGCCAGGCTGGTGAGATATCAGGCTCCGCTGATCCCGGTGGACGCTCTGGTTCCTCCCACCCCTTATGCCGATCCGCTGCCCCAGGCGCTGATTCTCACCGCCATCGTGATCGGGTTTGGTGTCCTGGGCTTCAGCATTGCCCTGGTCTACCGCACCTACCGCGCCTCAGGGACGGATCACCTGGAAACGGGGGAAGAGACCCAATGAGGCCTTCGGTGATCTGGCTGCCCGCCTTACCGGTCCTGATCCCGTTTCTGACGGCCTCGATTTTGGTCCTTGTGCGCCGGCATCCGCAGGTTCAGCGGGCGGCCAGCGTTGTTGGGGCGGCTGTCTTGCTGGCTTCCGGTGTCGCCCTGGTGACGGCGGTCTCCCAGCAGGGCACGCTGGTCGCCCAGGCGGGCAACTGGCCTGCCCCGTTCGGCATCACCCTGGTGGCGGATCGACTGGCGGCGATTCTGGTGGCCGTGGCCGGTCTGGTCGGGTTCACAGCGGTCATCTATGCCTTGGCCGACATTCCCGAGGACCGGCGTCGGGCCGGGGTCCATCCCGTCATGCACTTGCTGCTGGCCGGAGTGTGTGGCGCTTTTCTGACCGGAGACCTGTTCAATTTGTTCGTGTGGTTCGAGGTGATGTTGATGGCCTCCTTTGTCCTGCTGGCTCTCGGAGCGCAAGCCGGGCACTTGGCGGGGGCGGTCAAGTACCTGGTTCTGAACTTCCTCTCGTCAGGCCTGTTTCTGGCGGGAGCCGGCCTGCTCTACGGAAGCCTGGGCACGCTCAACCTGGCCGACCTTGCCGCGCGACTGCGGTCGCTGCCGGAGCCGGGCACGGCATTTGCCGCAGGTGTGCTGCTGCTGGTCTCTTTCGGCATCAAGGCGGCGGTGTTTCCGCTGTTCTCGTGGCTTCCCGCGTCGTATCACACCGCGCCGATCGCCGTCTCGGCGCTTTTCGCCGGACTCCTCACCAAGGTGGGGGTCTACGCCCTGCTGCGGTCCTATGCCCTGTTCTTTTCGGCGGACCACGGCTGGTTCGGTCCCCTGGTGCTTTGGGTCTCGGTGGCCACCATGGTGGTCGGCGTCTTGGGAGCAGCGGCGCAATACGAAATCCGCCGCATCCTGTCGTGGCATATCATCAGCCAGATCGGATACATGACCCTGGGGATCGCTCTGTTCACACAGGGAGCCGTGGCCGCCGCTGTCTTCTATGTGGTCCACCATATCCTGGTGAAGACCAACCTGTTCTTTCTCAGCGGTGCCATCGAGCAGACGGCAGGTTCCGACCGGCTGGACCGGATCGGCGGTCTGTACCGCTCAGCCCCTCTGCTCAGCGGGCTTTTCTTGATCCCTGCCTTTTCGCTGGGTGGAATTCCTCCGCTGTCCGGTTTCTTTGCCAAGTTCGGACTTCTGCGCGCCGGTTTTGAAAGCGGGGCGTGGGTTCCCTTGGCGGCTGCCCTCGGCGTCGGCCTGCTCACCCTGTTTTCGATGACCAAGATCTGGGCTGAAGTATTCTGGAAGGAGGCCCCTTCCGGATTGCCTCCGTCGCAGGGCCCCGGGATTCTGCGCCTCATCCCCATCGTCGTGCTGGCCTCGGCAACCGTCGTGATCAGCCTGTGGCCGGAGCCTCTGCTCCGCTACACGGCGGTCGCCGGACAGGAGCTGGTGGACGGCAGCGGGTATATCCGGGCGGTCCTGGGCGCGGGGGAGGGGGGCCGGTGATGAACGGTTTGCGTCGCTTCCTGGATCTGCTGTCCTTCGCCGCTTTCTACTGCCGGGAGGTTGTGCTGTCCAACCTGCGGGTGATGCACGACGTGGTCACTCCTACGGATTACGCGCGCCCCGGAATCATCGCCGTCCCGATCCAGGCCCGGACCGACTTCGAGCTTTTCCTGCTGGGCAATCTGATTACCATGACGCCCGGGACCTTGAGTCTGGACGTTTCGACCGACCGGACGACCCTCTATGTTCATGCCATGTTCGCCCAGGACCCGGATGGGATCCGGCGTGAGATTACCGAAGAGCTGGAGCGACGCGTCCTGCGTCTGATTCGCGGATGAACGGGTTCATTTTCCTGTTGCTTGGCATCTCCATCCTGTTGACGTTACTTCGCCTTCTGCGGGGGCCGAGCTTGCCGGACCGCGTCATGGCGTTGGACCTGCTGGGCATGGTAGTGGCGGGAATCATCCTGGCGACGGCCGCGGAGTACGGGCAGCCCGGCTTGCTGGACATCGTCCTGGTGTTCGCGGTGGTGGGCTTCTTCGGGACGGTTGCTCTGGCCCGCTACCTCGAGGTCAGGAGGCTGGACGATGACTGATCTGATCGCCCAGGGAGCCCGCCTGCTGGGGGCTCTGCTGATCTTCGTCGCGGCGCTCGGGGCCCTGCGCTTCCGTGACTTCTACATGCGGATGCACGCCGCCTCGAAAGCGAGTTCGCTGGGTCTGGGCCTGATGATGTTGTCGCTGGCCTTGGGCGAGATGGAATCGGTGGTCTGGTTCAAGGCCGTTTGCGGGATTGTGTTTCTGTTCCTGACGGCTCCAGTGGCGGCTCATCTGCTGGGGCGCGCGGCTTACATCCACAAGGTCCCGCTCTGGGAGAAGTCGCTGACCGATGAGATGGCAGGCAGGTATGCGCCCGATCACTCGCGCCTGGAGGCGCGCCGGCCGGCCGAGCCACTGAGGACACGGGGTCTTCAGAATTCCCTGAAGCAGGAAAAGAGGGAGAATCGGTGAAATTCGTGGGTCTGCGGCCTGGCAAGCCGGGCTACCATCCGCCCGCCTTCACCCGATCCCACACCCGCGTGTACTTGACGTTGTCGGCCCCCAGGTCGCGGGCGACGTCGCATCGGCCCAGGATCTCCGGTGGAATGAAGATCGACGGGTTCTCGCGGATCTCTGCCGGCAACAGCGGATACGAGCTCCGGTTGGGGCAAAGGAAATACACCGCCTGAGTGTTGGCTGCAGCGATTTCGGGGGTATGGAGGTAGTTGATGAACTGGTGGGCCAGCTCCACTTCCGTGGCAGCCTGTGGGATCGCCATTTCATCGGCATACAGCGACGTCCCTTCCTCGGGGATCACGTAGGCGATATCCTCATTTTCCTCCATCACCTGCATCAGGTCTCCGCTGAAGCCCTGGACGAGCAGAAACTCGCCCGAGACGAGACCATTCTTGTACTGTTCGGATTCGAACTTGGCAATGTTCTGTTTCCAACCCAGGAGCAGGCGCTCGGCCTCAGCCAGCTCATTTTCATCGACGGAGTTCATGCTGTGGCCCAGGGTGAGGAGGCCGATGCCGATGACTTCGCGCATGTCGTTGAGCAGGGTCATCCGCCCGGCGTACGCCGGATTGCCGAACATCGTCCAACTGGGCCGGAAGTCGGGTACTCGGCTGCGCAGAAAACCGATGCCGGTGGTGCCGATCATGTACGGTACGCTGTACCTCATGCCGGGATCCCCGGCAAAGCGCAGGTATTCAGGGTCCAGATGGGCGAGATTGGGCAACAGCGAGTGGTCGAGCTCGCGGAGCATTCCCTGGCCGGACATGACCTTGACCATGTAACTGCTGGGAAAGATGACGTCATAGCCGCCGGCGCCCGCCTTCAGCTTGGCGTACAGGGCTTCATTGGAGTCGTAGAAGTCGAGGATCACCGAGCACGCGAACCGCTGTTCGAAGTTCCGAACGACTTCCGGAGCCATGTAGTCCGACCAGTTGTAAACGTGCAGGACACGTTTGCCTTCGCTGCAGCCCGGGACCAGCGACAGGCTGAGCAGCGTCACCATTGCCAGGATTCGCCTCATGGTTGTTTTTCCCTCAAGTGTTGACTTACCCAGACGGCGGCGAAGGTGGCGGTGATCAACAGCGTGGACAGGGCATTGATCACCGGCGGAGAACCGTGCCGCAGCATGCTGTAGACCTGAATCGGAAGAGTGGTCGCTCCCGGCCCGGCCACGAAGAACGTCACCACAAAATCATCCACCGAGAGCGTGAAGGCCAGCAAAGCCCCGGCGGCGATGCCCGGAGCCGCCAGCGGCAGGACGACGTGACGCACTGTGTACCAGCGACCGGCGCCCAAATCACGGGCTGCCTCCACCAGTGACTCGTCAAAGTCCTGCAGGCGGGCGAGCACGACCAGAGCGACGTAGCTCACCGAGAAGGTGATGTGCGCGCAGACCACGGTCCACAGGCCCAGCTCGATCCCCAGACTGACAAACAGGATCAAGAGACTCATCCCCATGAGGATCTCGGGCACCACCAGCGGGGTGTAGATGAGGAGGTAGTGCACGGATTGGAGCCGGGTGCGCCAGCGGTGCAGAGCGAAGGCCGCCGCAGTGCCCAACACGGTGGCTGCAGCCGTCGACGACGCGGCCACGATCAAGGTGTTGGCGAGCGCGGCCCAGATGGCGGTGTCCTGGAAGAGCCGCTCGTACCATCGCCAGGAGAAGCCTCCCCAGCCGCCGAAGCGGGAGGCGTTGAAAGAATTCAGAATGAGAACCCCCAGCGGCAGGTAGAAGAAGACCAGGCAGGCGCCCAGGATGATCTTGGGGAAGGGTGAGCGGCGCACTCAGGAGCCCTCCGTCGGGAAGTGGCCAGCGGCCGGCGGTCGGGACCGGAGCTGAACGGCCAGCACCACCAGCATGGGCACCACCACGACCAGCAGCAGCGTGGCCGACAGAGCACTGGCCTCGGGGAGGTTGCGGTCGACGAAGACCCGTTGGGCAATCTTGTTGCCGACCATCTCCGAGGAGGATCCACCCAGGATGTCGGGGATCACGTAGGAACCGAGAGCCGGGATGAAGACCACCAGGGCGGCGGTCAGCAGTCCCCGGCGGATGCCGGGAAGAAACACCGACCACAGGCTGCGGATCTTGGAAGCGCCCAGATCCTGGGCCGCCTCCAGAAGCTGGAAGTCGAACTTTTCCGCGGCGGCGAAAATCGGCAGGATTGCAAAGGGCAGGTAAGTGTAGACCAGCACCAACAAGACCGCCTCCGGGCGGTAAAGCAGCAAAGTTCCCGGGTCCGCCAGTCCGGTGGAGGTCAACAGCCACTTGACCCAGCCGTCCGGATGCAGCAGGACTTTCCAGGCAAAGATCCGAATCAGGAAGTTGGTCCAAAATGGGATGATCACCAGCAGCAGCCAGACCCGGCGCCAGGACGGGTTTGACCTGGCCATGGCATAGGCCGCCGGCAAGCCCAGCGCCATGCAGATGGCCGTGGCGGCAACGCTCAACCATAGTGTCCGCCAGGCCACGTGCACATACGCTGGATCCTGAAGTCGGCGCCAGGTGTCCAGGGTCCAGCCCTCTCCCAGGCCCCCGTAAAAATCAGGCGGCCGGAAGGAGTGGGCCATCACCAACAGCGTAGGCACGGCAAAGAAGACCGCCAGCCACAGCAGGGATGGCGCGGTGAGGCTCCACTCCGCCCGAACGCCGCTGCCCTGCCAACCCACTGCCCGCTCCTTCACGACTCCTCACCGCCCTCCTGCAGCGCCGCGTTCCGGCGACTCCAGATCCTCGGGGATCTGATAACGGTGGAGCATATACCCGTCGTCCGGGTGCCAGCGGACCGAGACCCGGTCGCCCCAAGCCGGTGGAGAACCTTCATCCAGAAGGAAACGCCGATGCTGGCGCAGGACGACCAGACGGTGGCTCTGCACTCGGACCCAGTATTTGGTAGCCGAACCGAGGTACACCATGTCCTCCACCGTCCCCTCCACCACGTTGTCCGAGTTGACTTGGGACGGCGTAAGATCCCTTGCGATCTCAAGTTTCTCGGGCCGGACCGAGAGATAGACAGGATCTCCCGCCCGGCGCGGGCGGTCATTGAAACACCGGACCGGAGGGAAGCCCTCGATCGCCAGTTGACTGTAGTCTCCCTCCACCCGGTGAACCGTGCCCTGGAAGAAATTGGTGTCGCCGATGAAATCGGCCACGAAGCTGCTGACCGGAGCCTCATAGATCTCGGCGGGGGTCCCGGTCTGCTCTACCACACCCCGGTTCATGACGGCGATCCGGTCGGAAAGACCCATGGCCTCCTCCTGATCGTGGGTCACGTACAGGAACGTGATCCCGACCTCGTCGTGGATGGCATCCAGCTCCAGCAGCATCCGCTGGCGGAGTTTGAGGTCCAGAGCGGCCAGCGGTTCGTCCAACAGGAGCACTTGCGGGCGGTTGACCAGAGCTCGCGCCAGTGCCACCCGCTGTTTCTGACCGCCGCTCAACTGGCCCGGCTTCATGGCGGCATGGCCCTCGAGCTGGATCAGAGCCAACATGCGGTCCACTTCCTCGTCGATACGACGCCGCTCGATTCCCGCCGCCCGGAGGCCGAAGCCGATATTTTCACGGACCGTCAGATGTGGGAACAGGGCGTAATTCTGGAAGACAAGGTTTACCTTGCGGCGGTTGGGCGGCAGGCTGGTGATGTCGCGGCCGTCAAGGATCACCCTGCCCGAGTCCGGCCGCTCGAAGCCGGCGCAGATTCTGAGCAGGGTGGTCTTGCCGCAGCCGCTGGGCCCCAGCAGCGAGAAGATCTCGCCCTGGCGGATCGACAGGCTCACATTGTCGACGGCGACGTGGTTTCCGAAGCGTTTGGTAACGCCCTCGAACACCAGCAGAGGTGGACTCACGGCACCGGCCATCCTGGGGTGTACGAAAGATAGGGCGAAACCCCGGGTTCAGGCAAGAGTGGGGGGTTGCTGCCAGTACTGCGACATGATCTCGATCAGGGTTTCCTGTTCGGGGCTTTCCAGGCCCGAGCCGGCATCGGCGACGCGAATGGAGGCATCCATCAGCGGCAGGCCAAGCTTGAGCAGCACCAGGATCGCCACGGAACCCGATCGTCCCACCCCGCCGGAACAGTGGATCAGGATCCGCCGGCCCTGCCACAGGAGATCCGCCAGCTCCTCAACGGTGTGCAGCAGGTTCGAGCGGTCGGCGGGGATGCTGTTGGCGGGTATGGGAAGATGGATCCATCGCCAGGAGTGGCCGCCGCGGCCGACAGCCGGCAGATAATCTGGAGATTGCTGTTCGCACTCATCCCGTTCGGCAAGGTTGACGATCCAGTCGACTTTCAGCGCCCGGATGGCCTCCAGATCGGCAGCCAAAGAGCCCGCTCGGCCCGGAAGGGAGGAAAGGAACAGTGCGCCGGGAATTTCTTCAGGGAGTCGAACGGGGAAGATCTCCATCTGCGAAAAGGTATCAGACTCGCGCTGTCGCGCGCCAGCGGAGAAAGTGGATGCGGAGACCGATGCCCCTCCAGCCTCACCGGCCGAAAACGGCATACAATAACCGCCGCATGTCCCAGATGATCCAGACGTTGCCCTGGTACGCCCGGCTGGTGGCGAGATTGCGACCGCACTCCGACGCCGCCCGGGAGTGGCAATGGCAGCGCCGTCTGAAAGAGGTCAGGGATGCAATCCGTGAACGGCGATTTGACCGGGTCGAACCGCTGCTCCAGGAGCTGGAACGGTACCTGGAGTCGTTTCCCCCGGGAGAGGATCTCCCGCCCAGGTGGAACCACCTTGCCGACCTGTTCCAGGAACTGTCCGGTTCGATGCAGGACAGCGAGAGGCTCTATCGCCGCGCACTGGCTCTGGCTGAAGCCTACCCTGGGAACCGGTCGGTCAACGTGGCGCTTTCGCTGAACAACCTCGGTCTGCTGCTTCTGCATCAGCGGCGGTTCGCGGAAGCCGCCCCGCTTTTCGAGAAGCTGCTGCCGCTGATGGAAGAGCAGTTTGGCACCGAGAACCCGGAGGTGGCCACGTGCCTGGAGAACCTGGCGGCCGCTTACCGGGGTCTGGGACGGAATGAGGATGCAAGCCAGCGCCGGAGCCGAGCCGTCTCGATTCGACGCCGAAGCTCGGACCTGTTGCGGTCGCCGGTGGCGCCTGCGACCACCGCTCGCCCTCCGCGGCACGCGCTTCGCCTGTGGACAGCGGGACTACTGGCGGGTGGTGTTCTGGTGCTGGGAGAGCTAGTGCTCAACGGCGTGCTGCTGGCGGCGCACTGGGCTGCAGTCGCGGATCAGCTCGCCCTGCCCGCGCCGTCGACATGGTGGCTGGCGGCAGTCCTGTCCCTGACGCTGCTGCTGGGGCCGGCGATGCTCTGGCTGTACACGCGGCTGTCCGCCACGCTTGGCCAGGACAGCCGGACGGCGGCGTTGACGGGAGTGGCGATCTGGTTTCCGGTCTTCGGCTATACGTGTACCTGGCTGAGGGCTGTCGGATTGCTGCCCGCGGGACTGCTGGCCGTAACCGCGGCTTGGGGCTTGGGTGAGACCATGCTGGCGTCGCTGCTGGGAGCGTGGTGGTACCGGCGCGGTGCCTAAAGAGCCTTGCTCGAGGGCAGCCTTTTAACGCTGTCCAAGTCCATAGGCGATTCCGCCATAGATCTTCCGGCTTTCGCCGAGGCGTTCCTCCGGAAGGCGGGCTGTCACGTAACGGTGGTCGAGGAGATTTTCGGCCGCGGCGAACAGTTCCAGCCTCCCCCCCAGCGGCCGGCTGACACGGCAATCCAAGAGTCCGAAACCTCCCAGCCGGTACTGGTTCAGATCGTCTTCGAACTGGCTGGAGACCATGCGGATTTCAGCTCTCACCACCACCGGGCCGCGGAAGCGCCACCATCCGGCCGCCTGGTGGACGGGTGCCTGGGGGAACTGCCGCCCGGTCGCGCGGACCCGGCTGCGGGAAGCCAACCAGGCAAGCCCGATCTCCCACCGCTCCCCCCCCAACCATGTCGCCTCCGCTTCGATGCCGGCGACATCCACCGGCCCCAGATTCTCCCTCCGCCGCAGAATTTGTCCTCCCCCCGCGGAAATGGTCACGTTTCCCACCGGATGGTCCAGGCGGTTCCAGAAGGTGTTGACGCGAAGCATCCAGGTGGAACCGGGGAAAAGGTCCATCCCGGACTCGAAGCCGAGCAGGCTCTCCGCTCCGAGTCCCGGGTTTTCCAGGGTCAGCACGTTGCCCACGCGAAAGGGCCGGTAAAGTTCGTTCAGGGTGGGTGCGCGGAAGCCCCGGTACACCGAGACCCGGATCCGGGCCTCGTCCGCTGCCTTCCAGACCATGCCGAGCCGTGGATTGAGGGACCACCGGGTTTCCTGGTTCTCCCAAAGATCGAGGCGGAGACCGGCCTGGAACTCGAGCTCCTCGCCGAGTGAGGCCCGCTGCTGGAAAAAGGCTCCCCAGAGGTTCTGGTCGAACCCATCCCAGCCGGCCCGGCGCCAGTCCGAACCCACCACCAGGTCTGTCGCCGGCTTGAAAGTCAGCGACGCACCCAGGGCTGAAGTCGTCACGTGCTGGTCTGCGGTCAGGAACTCCTGGCTGCGATCGGCTGAAACCCGGGAGAACCGGCTGTCGAGAACCCCTTCCTGGAGGTAGAAGTCCGCTCGCCAGCCGGGTTTCCGGATTCCCCCCTCCAACAGGGCGAGTTTCGATGCGTTGGTTTGCAGCTCGGTTCCGTTGTTGCGGTCGTCGGCATAGAAATTCACCCCGAAGCGCCAGTCTCCGGCGTAAACGCGTCCCAGCAGGCTGCCAAAACGGTGTTCCAGGCGGCGGTCCACCTGCCCTCGCACCCCAGGGTCCAAGGACCAGGAGCCCTGGGTGTCAAAAATGCGACCAGCGACCAGGTAGGCAAGCCCCCGTGAGACACCTTCTGCGGAAGCCTCCAGGTCCAGGGTCTGGTCGGAGCCGGCTGTCGCCAGCAAGCGCAGGGCGGTCTGCTCGGGGCGCCGGGTCAGCAGCTGGATCGTTCCTCCGAGGGCTGAACTCCCGTAAAGCTGGCTGCCGGAGCCCCGTACCACTTCGAGCTGTGCAAGGCTCAACCGCGGCAGCCGATTCCAGTAGACCCAGCCGCCAAACGGGTCGTTCAGCGGGATGCCGTCGAAAAGGACCAGACTGCGGCCCGCTCCGGAGGGCCCGACTCCGCGCAGGGACACTCCCAGGGTCGTGGGGTGGGCGGTCAGGCTGCTGCCCCGGCGGAACAGACTGAAACCCGGCACCTGGCGAAGGGCGTCATCGAGGGTCAGGGAAGGCGCCAGCCAGAGCTGTTCGGCCGGCACCACAGTCACATACGCGCTTGCGTCGCCGACGGTTTCCTGCTCCCGTGAGGCGGTGACCACCACGACATCATGAGGTCGGACCTTCTGGCCGGGCTTCTCCCCCTCCCGGCTGGAATCCGCTGGATGGTCCTGCCGGGATGGAGTCGCCGACAGGGGGACCGGCGCGGCCGCCAGGGCAACCCCCACCAGGCAGAGAGCGAGCCGGCGGAAAGGGAGCAACCTCTCCCCCCGTGCGGTGCAGCGGAGACCGCCTGTCCAGCCGGTGTCCATCATGCAGCCGGAGGAATCTCGGCTGCCGGGTAGCAGCCGAGGAACTTGTACATGGTGGTTTTCTTCTCCACCCTCTCCAGAGCCTCCGCCACCTTGCTGTCCTGCGGCGATCCGTAGAAATCCAGAAAGAAGATGTAGTTGCCGGGATCCTTGCGGTTGGGCATCGACTCGATACGGGTCAGGTTGATGCCGGCTTCCGCGAACACCTGTAGGATCCTGAACAGCGCACCGGCCTTGTGTTCGGCGACGAAGATGATGGAACACTTGTTGCCCCCGTCCGGTTCTTCCTTGCGCGCCAGGATCAGAAAGCGGGTGACGTTTCCCGGGATGTCCTCGATGTTTTCTGCCAGGACCTTCAGGTGGTAGTACTCGGCGCAGTATGCACTGGCGATGGCTCCGGAAGCCTCCGGGCGCTCCTGGACCAGCATCTTGGCGGCGGCAGCCATATCGTGATAGGGGCGTGCCTCCAGCCGGCGCCGCTCGAGAAACTCCTGGCAAAGGGACAGGGCCTGGCGGTGCGAGTACACCACCCGCAGCTCTTCCGGGTCGGTCTCGGGGAGGCTCAGCAGGCAACAGTGGATGGGCAGGCGGACTTCGCCCACGACCCTCAGATCGGTATTCACAAACAGCTCATTGACTTCGGTGAAGGTCCCCCCGATCGTGCTTTCCACCGGGACGATCCCGTAATGCAGGAGTCCGCCGGCTACGCCTTCGAAGATCTCATCGAAGCGGCTGCAACTGATGTAGACCAGCCCGGGGCGAAAACCCAGCGCGGCCACCTCGGAGAAGGAGCCGTGCTCGCCCTGGAATCCCATCAGGCAAACCTCTTCCCCCTGCAGGCGCTTGCTTTCACTGATGATCTCCATGAACAGGCGCTTGCAGAAATCCGGCTCAATCAGCCCCCGGGAATGCCGCTGGATGTGTTCGATCACCTCGGATTCCCGCTTCGGGTCGGAGATCCCCATCTTGAAGCTCTTGGTGCGCAGGGCGAATTCCATCCGGCTGTTAAGCAGCTTGAGGATCTCGAAGTCGATGGTGTTGATCTTGTGCCGTATCTCGTCCAGGGTCATCTCAAATGCTCCGCGGCGGAGGAGTGCCCCACTCCGCCGGTTTCACGAGCGTCAAGGGTAAATGTTTCGGGGCACGGACGTAAAGTTGAGTGCATTGCCGTCGGAGCGGTCCCGCCGCGGTGTCCGGTTCAACGGATCGGGTTGTGCCCGGCCGGAAAGGCCTCCCGGAGCTTGGCGCAGCGCCTCAGGAGAAGCGAGTCCGACGCCAGAGCAGCAATCCCCCCGCGAACAGGGTGAGCAGAGTGGCACCGCACAGTGCCGCCATCCAGAACCGGTCCATGGCGATCTCCTGTCGCGCCGCCTGGGAGCCGAGCCAAATGAAGATCCCCACCGCCACGGCCACCACCGCCAGCTCCCCCCACCGGCGGCGGGGCGCTTCCCCCGCCAGGGGATCTCCGCCTTCGAGTACTGCAGCCACCCGCTGTGGGTTCAGCCCGTAACGGTCGCACTCACGCAGCATCGCCCTGCGCCAGGCGGTTCGCTCCGCCTCGGGGGCGGCTGCCACACAGATGGCGGCGGCACCGGTGATCATCACCAGGGAGCCCCCCACAATCAGCAGCCGAGCCGTCAGGTTGAGGCCCGCGAACTCGCCGAAAACCAGGACACCCCACGCCAGTCCCCAGAGCTGATTGGTGTTCGAGAGGGGGATTCCACGTCCGATGCCGATGTACTTGGCGGCGTACTGCTGGAACAGGTCACCGATGACCCAACAGAAGCCGCCCAGGAAAAGCCAGAACATTGCCGGTCGCACCCGGCCCAGTTCCTCCAGCAACGGCTGCCAGCCCCCATGAAAGACAAGCGCCAGAAGCAGCGTTGTCGCCAACTCGCCGAAGGTGAAGACGGTGACGAACGAAAGCGGATTCATTCCGCTGATGTAGGCCTTGCGGTAGGGAATGTACATCGTTCCCCAGAGGAGGCCGGCGGTTAGCGCCGCCAGGACACCCATTGCGGCGCTGTGCTCGGGGTGCGGAGGCTGGTGGGAGGTGGCGTAAGCCAGCAGACAGGCACCCGCCATGATTGCCGCCGTTCCGCCCAGGACCTTGGCCCAGGCTTCCCGGCCCGCTCCCCGCAGTTCGTTGAACAGCAGCCATCCCCAGAACAGACCGACCAGGCTGTTGGTGTTCCAGAGTGGGAAAGCAACGGAGAGGCCGACATTCCGGATGGCGAAGACGGTCAGGGTATTGGCGACCGCCCAAAGCATTCCCGCCAGTACCGCCCACACGATGAGGTGGTTCCGCTCCCGAAGGTCCAGCAGCACGTAGGCGGTGCCCTTCAGGACCACCGGAACGGTCCAGCGGGCGACAAACACTCCTGCCACCATGCCGAGAGAGATCACGAAAGGCGAGAAGCCCACCGTAACCAGCTTTGTCGGCGCTTCAGCGGCCCCCAGCCAGGCCCCCGCGGTCAGACCGCAGACCACACCCAGGGTATGCAGGGAAAGGGGGTTTCGAGGCTCGGCAGATTCCCCCATGGTCACCTCAGCAACAGCAGGAGGGCGGTTCCGAGAGCCAGTACCACCAGGGGAATCCAGAGCTGAACGTCAGTGAGAATCGGCCGCAGCCGTGAGGGCTTCATGATTTCTGCCTCCAGTTTTCCAGGCTTGCCTGCGGCCGGGACCGACAAAGGCGGCCGCCGATGGACTCCCCCTGCTCCACCTAGGATCGGCTCCGGGGAGACGTCCGGCGGAGCATAAACAGAATCAGACATCCCATCAAGGAGCCGACGATGGATTCCAGGCCGATGCCGATGGTCAGGTGACCCAGGATGTGGCGGGTGTGGTTGGGGTCGTTGGGCACAGAATACTCGGGGATCGTGTAAATGTTGTCGATGCCGGTGAAGACCGCAGCCAGAATGGCGAGGACCACCAGCACCTGTCCCCACACGACCAGCAGGACGGTCGAGAGGACGACGCTGGTGTAGCCGCCAAACCGCTGCAGGTGAATCAGTAACGTGGCCAGGATGATGCAGACCGGCACCGCTACACTCACACTGAGCGGGAATACCAGCCAGGATGGGGCGCTGGGGATTGCCCCGACGATTCCCCGCAGGATCCAGACGGCGGCAATCACACCGAAAAGCGGAGTCAACAGGCGGATATGAGCGCGCAGGCTGCGGCCCGAGATGTTCATGGAAGACCTCCCCCGATCGCGGCGACCGCCGGCGATCCCTCCGGTAAGCTTTCGAAAGCGGTGTGCTGCCGGCTTCCCAGGACGGCTTGATCGACCCGCACGATAACCAGCGTCATGTCGTCATGGGGTTCCTGTGCCGTCCATTTGGCCAACGCCTGCAGCACATTCTGCTGGATCACCCGCAGGGGGCGATCCCGGTGCTCATCCACGACCTTGCGCAACCGGTCCACGCCGAACTCGATATCTCCAGCTCCGGGAGCTTCGCTGATGCCATCCGAGTACAGAACCAGCAGATCTCCCGGCACAAGACGCAGGCGGCCCGAGCGGTAGCGGATACCCGCGAACAGGCCGAGGGGTGGTCCTCCGACGTCCAGCTCTCCCCGGGTGGTCCCAACAATGAGAGGCGGATGATGGCCGCAGTTGACATACTCCACTTCGTCCGAGCCTGGACGCCACTGGGCCATGAAGAACGTGGCGAAACGCTCGGGATCGGTGAACTCAACGAAGTGCCGGTTGAGCTGGTTGCAGATCTCCTCGGGCCGGTCGACGCTTTCGATCAGAGCACGGAAGCGTGCCTGCAGATTCGCCATCAGGATGGCCGCCGAGATCCCCTTGCCGCTGATATCGGCCAACGCGACAGCAATCCGCCCGTCGGGACCTTCCACAATGTCATAGTAGTCCCCGCTGATTCCCTGGGCGGGGATACAGATGGCAGTGAAGCTCAGGCCCCGGCCCGTGGGGAGTGCCCGCGGGAAGAGCGCAGCCTGGACCTCCCGTGCGAAATTGAGTTCCGCCTCCTTGCGGGCCAGCTCCGTGCGGCTGGCGCGGAGCTGAAGCTGGACGCGGTAGAGGGAGACCAGCAGGACCCCCATCGCCGCCGTGGCGCCGAATGTCAGGGCCCAGGTGAGAACGGTCGTGGAAGGCAGGTGTCCCTGGCCGATGAACAGCAGGATCAAGGCACCAACGAAGAAGCCGGCCAGATAAAGAGCGTCGCGCAAGTCTCCCGCCTCGAAAAGCCCTTCCGAAGGGCGGGCTCCATGATACCGCGGACAGCGGGGGCAGTCCTCTGGCGACCAGCCCGTCACTCGTAGCGCAAGGCCTCGATGGGATCCAGCTTGGATGCCTTGACTGCCGGCCAGACGCCGAAGACCAGCCCCACCGTCAGTGAGACGAAAAAGCCGGTGAGCACCGCCCACGTAGGGATCTCGGCCGGGATCGAGGGGATAAACCAGAGGATGAGGTAACTGGTGAGAATGGCCAGGGCGATGCCGATCAGGCCGCCGGTGGTGGACAGCGTCATCGCCTCAAACAGGAACTGGAAGATGATGTCCCGCCGGCGGGCGCCGATGGCCTTGCGGACGCCAATCTCGCGAGTTCGCTCGGTGACCGAGACCAGCATGATGTTCATGACTCCGATCCCACCCACCAGCAGTCCTACCCCAGATATGGCAATGGCGATGAGTCCGATGGTTGCCGTGATGGAATCGAACTGCTCGATCAGGCGGTCCGAGGTCGTCAGGTCGAAATTGCTCTCCTCGTTGTAGCGGACGCCGCGCTGGCGGCGGAGTACCGACTCGATTGCACTGAGGGCTTTCGCCAACTGGCCTTCTTTGGCCTGGGCCACGATCATGAGGAAATCGGAGCGCGGAGAGATTTTGCGCAACGTGCGGTAAGGGATGTAGATCACGTTGTCTTCGTCGTTCTGCCCGAAAAATGTGGCTTTCCTTTTCTGTAGCGTCCCGACAATGGTGAAGCGGTTGCCGTCAATCTCCAGCTCGCGGCCGACGACGCTGGTGTAGTTCGGGAACAGGGCTTCGACCAGATTGACGCCGATAACGCAAACGTTGCTGCGGTGCAAGTCGTCGGCAGCGGTGAGGAACCGTCCTTCGTCCACAGCGATGTTGGTGACCGACGCGTGCTTGTGCGAGACCCCCTGCAGTTGACCCTGGCGATAGCTGCGTTCCCGGTATTTGACGCTGGGGGATCCCCAGAAGAATCCGAAATAGCTGACTTCCTGAACCGAAGGCGCCTCCCGCAGAATGGCGTTGGCGTCTTCCACAGTCAGCGGTTTCCGCTGCCACTCCCGGCGGTCGCGCGGTCCGAACTGGGGGCCGGTTGTCAGGTGGAAGGCATAGATGTTGTGAGTGCCGTACTGTTCCACCAGCGCGACGATGCTCTGCCGCATCCCCGTGAGGATGGAGGCGATCACGATCACTGTGAGCACGCCGATGATGACCCCCAATACGGTCAGGATGCTGCGCATCTTGTGGCTGCGCAGGGTCTCGAGCCCCATGAGAATGTTTTCGAGATATTGGTTTCCGGTCATCGGTCGGCCCTCAGCGCTTCAATGGGATCCAGCTTGGAGGCCTTGAAGGCAGGGTAGATCCCGAAAATGATGCCGATTCCCCCCGAGACACCGATGGAAAGGCCGATGTAACCGAGGCTGATGGTCATGGTCATGGGGGAGAGCACCTCCACCAGCCAGGCACCACCGGCGGCCAGCGCCAGGCCGATCAGTCCGCCCGAGGCCGCCAGCACGAACGCCTCGATCAGGAACTGGTTGAGGATGTCGCGCCGCCTGGCGCCCAGCGACTTCCGCAGCCCGATCTCGAAGGTCCGTTCCGTCACCGAAACCAGCATGATGTTCATGACCACGATGCCGCCGACCACCAGGGAGATCAGGGTGATGGGGATGACCACCACGGCGATGCCCTGAGTGAATTCGTCGACGAAGGAGTTGATCTCTTCCGTGGAGATGATCCCGAAGGTGTCTTCCTCGTTGGGTTCGAGCCGGTGGCGGATCCGCATGGCCAGGTGCGCCTGCTCGACGGCTTTCTCGAACACCTCCCGGGAGAAAGCCGTGCCGCGGATGGTCACCGAGTTTCGGCTGCCGTAAATCTTCTGGTAGGTGGAGATGGGCAGGTAGAGGGTATTGTCGAGGCTCTGTCCAAAGGTCGACCCGAGTTTTTCCAGCACGCCGATCACCTGGAGTGGCTCGGTACCGAGTTTGAGGGTCTTGCCTACCGGATCCTGGCCCTGGAAGAACTTCTCGTAAACGTCCCAACCGATCACGCATACCAGCCGCGACCGCCGGACTTCCTCATCGGTAAAGAACCTCCCTTCGGAAAGGGTCTGTGTACCCAGGAAAATGAAGTTGGCCGTCACACCACTGACTCGAGTGTTGAACAGCTCTTCGCCCTGGTGATACAGGGTGCGGGAGCTGCTGATCTCGCCGGCCACTTCGCGACAGGCTGTACACTGCCGGCGAACCCATTCCACATCCGCCAGGCGCAGGTCCTTGTTGCGTTTCACCATCTTCTCCCACTCCTCCTGGCTACGTTCGCCGATGTGGGCGAACTTCGCGATCAGGAACGAGTCGCTGCCCAGGGTGCGGGAGACGGAGTCCTGGACGTAGGTCTGGAGGCCCTCGATGCCGGCGCCCACCAGCATCACAGAAGCCACTCCGATGATGATCCCCAGCAGGGTGAGGAACGTACGCAGCTTATGGGCCCAGATAGACTGCAACGCGATGCGGGTGGATTCCAGGAAGAAGGCGGTGCGGACTTTCATGGGCTGCCATTCTTTACGGACGGACCCGGCTGCTTATTACAGACTCGCCTCAAGCTTCTGCCGCCAGCGCAGCCAGGGGAGCACAGGAGCAGAAGAGATGCCGGTCACCCCAGGTGTCATCCACCCGGCTGCAGACCGTCCAGAACTTGTTGCGCCGCAGGGAAGGGAGGGGGAAGGCGGCTTTCTCGCGGGAGTATGGATGGAGCCACTCGGTGGCGGCGATCCGCTCCGCCGTGTGAGGCGCATTCTTGAGCACGTTGTTGTCCCGGTCCGCCAGACCCAGCTCGATCTCCTCGATCTCCCGCCGGATCGACAGCATGGCTTCGCAGAATCGGTCCAGTTCCTGCCGGGATTCACTCTCGGTGGGCTCCACCATGACGGTTTCCACCACCGGCCATGAGACCGTCGGCGCATGGAAACCGTAATCCATCAGACGCTTCGCGATGTCCGCCACGGTGACGCCGGCAGTCCGCTTAAAACGCCGGCAGTCCAGGATGCATTCATGCGCCACCAGTCGGTTCTTGCCCCGATAGAGCACCGGAAACGCCGCATCCAGCCGCCGAGCAACATAGTTGGCGTTGAGGATCGCCGCTTGGGTAGCCAGCCGGAGGCCTGAGGCCCCCATCAGCCGGATATAGGCCCACGGAATGGGAAGGATCGAGGCGGACCCGAAAGGCGCTGACGCCACCGCCCCGCCACGGCGCCCGGAAGCCGGCCCAAACCTGTGGCCGGGAAGGTGCTTGACCAGATGGGGGGCAACGGCAATGGGACCCACGCCAGGCCCCCCGCCCCCGTGGGGAATGCAGAAGGTCTTGTGCAGGTTCAGGTGGCACACGTCGACGCCGAACTCTCCAGGGCGGCAGAGTCCTACCAGGGCGTTCATGTTGGCGCCGTCCATATAGACCTGACCGCCGCACTCATGGATGATCCGGCAGATTTCGACGATCCCTTCTTCAAACACGCCGTGGGTCGAGGGGTAGGTGACCATCAGGGCCGCCAGCCGATGCCGATGCGCCTGGGCCGTCTCCTGCAGGTGGTTCAGATCGATGTCCCCGTTCTCCTGACAGCGCACGGGAACCACCTTCAGGCCTGCCATGACCGCGGAAGCGGGATTGGTCCCATGGGCGGACTGGGGGATCAGGCACACATCGCGATGTCCCTCGCCCTGTTCACGCAGATAGCCCCGGATGGTCATCAAACCCGTGTACTCCCCCTGGGCACCCGAGTTGGGCTGGAGCGAGACTGCCGCCATGCCGGTGATCTCGGCAAGATCCGCTTCGAGCTGGCAGATCAACTCCAGGTAACCCTCAGCCTGGTCCAGGGGGGCAAAAGGATGGAGAGCGCACCATTCCGGCCAGGTAATGGGCATCATCTCCACCGCGGCGTTGAGCTTCATGGTACAGGACCCCAGCGGGATCATCGAGCCGGTCAGCGAGAGATCGCGGTTCTGGAGGCGGTGCATGTAGCGCAGAAGCTCAGTCTCTGACCGGTAACGGTGAAAGACCTCAAACTCCAGGTACGGCGTTGTGCGCACCAGCTCCGGCGGGATCCGGCCGGGACCTCCTTCCCCCGCCACGGACGTCGCCGTGGAGGAGGCTTCGGGGACGCTTCTTCCTGCCATCACTTCCGTCAGAAGGGTGACATCGTCCCAACGGGAGGTCTCGTCGAGGGAGATGCCGACGCTGCCGTCCTCGTAATGGCGGAGATTGACACCCGCTGCATCCGACCGGCGCCGGACCGCCTCAACGTCCGGGACGTCCACTCTCAGGGTGTCGAAGTAGTGCCCGTGGCGAAGCCTCAGACCCGCTCTCTGCAGCAGGTCGCCCAAGGCAGCCGTCAATTCGGCCACCCGCGAGGCGATGTGCCGCAATCCATCAGGGCCATGGTAGACGGCGTACGTGGAGGCAACGATCGCCAACAGGACTTGGGCAGTGCAGATGTTGCTGGTGGCTCGTTCGCGCCGGATGTGCTGTTCGCGGGTCTGCAAAGCCAGGCGCAGGGCCGGTTGCCCCTCGGCGTCCCGGGAGACGCCCACGATGCGGCCCGGCATCAGCCTTTTATGCTCGTCGCGGACCGCGAAAAACGCGGCGTGGGGACCGCCGAAACCCATGGGAACACCGAAACGCTGGGAGCTGCCCAGGGCCACGTCCGCCCCCCATTCACCGGGCGGGGTCAGCAGCGTCAGCGCCAGCAGATCCGTCGCCACCGCGACCAGGCCGCCGGCGGTATGCACCCGTTCCACCAGCTCCCGGTAGTTGCGGATGCGGCCGTCAGTGGCAGGATACTGGACAAGGACTCCGAAGTACCCCCCGTTCGGGTCAATGCTGTCCACGTCGCCCACCACCAGCTCCATTCCCAGTCCCGCCGCCCGGGTCCGGATTACATCGGTGGTCTGGGGATGGCAGTCCTCGGCGACAAAAAAGCGGGAATGGCCGGCATCTCCCCTGGCGGCATGACACAGGGTCAAAGCCTCTGCGGCAGCGGTGCCTTCATCCAGCAGCGAGGCGTTGGCCAGTTCGAGTCCGGTGAGGTCCACCACCAGGGTCTGGAAATTGAGCAGGGCCTCCAGCCGTCCCTGGGAGATTTCGGCCTGGTAAGGGGTGTACTGGGTGTACCAGCCGGGATTCTCCAGAATGTTCCGCTGGATGACCGGCGGTGTGACGCAGTCGTAATAGCCGCAACCGATGAAGGACCGGCGAAGCTGATTGCGGGAGGCGATCCGCCGGGCCAAAGCCAGCACTTCCGATTCGCTGAGGGGCTCCGGCAACTGGAGGGGACGGGCGCTGCGGATGCTCTCCGGGACTGCCTGGTCGACCAGCTCTTCCAGCGAGCTGAGTCCCAAGGTGGAGAGCATCGGCGTCATGTCCTCGAGACGGGGCCCCACGTGCCGCAGAGCGAAAGCGGGATATTCGTTGTGTTCCACGGGGCGGATTATGTTTAAGGGGGGGCGGGGAGTCAATGCTTGACATGTCAAAAGTTGTCGTGTAATGTATTCCCGTGACACCGTCCCGGGAGAGTGTGCTGCTGCGAGAACTCCGCCAGCGCCGGCCGTTCCGGTCCCTGGAACAGGAGGCTCTGCTGAACATCCTCCGCACCGCCGACGCCCTCCGCCACCGGCTTGCCCTGGTTGTGGCCCCCGAAGGGATCACCCTGCAGCACTACAACGTGCTCCGGATCCTTCGGGGCGCCGGACCCGGCGGACTGCCGACCCTCGAGATCGCCCAGCGGATGGTGGAGCGTTCCCCCGGAATCACCCGCCTCGTGGACAGACTCGAGGCCTTGGGGCTCGTCCAGCGCAACCGGCCCAGCGATGACCGGCGTTGCATCTACTGCACGATCACCCCCCAGGGTCTGGCGGCGCTGGAACGACTGGATCAACCGGTGGACAGTTGGACCAGCCGGCATCTGGGCCGGCTGGGTGAGCAACGCCTGGAGGCGGTGATCCGCATCCTGGAAGACATCCGCCGAGAGCTCGGCCCGGAATCCAGCGGTTCCGACGCCGCCGGGGCGGAAGAGTCCCCAACTCCACGCGGTGGAGATCAGCCTGGGACAACAGACAGGAGAGGGTAATTGAAGATGAAAAAGAACTGGATCCTGGCCATGCTTCCATGCGTCCTGGTGCCGGCCGCCGAAGCCTCCCTGCAGGCCGCCGTGTACCAGGTCGACCCGACTCATTCGGTCGTGGGCTTCTCGGTACGTCACCTGATGATCACCAACGTTCGGGGCGAATTCACCGATTACTCGGGTACGGTGAACTGGGATCCCCAGAACCCGGACTCGTTTTCCGTCGAGGCGGTGGTCAAGGTCTCTTCCATCAACACCCGCAACGACCGGCGGGACAACCACCTCCGCAGCGCCGACTTCTTCGACGCGGACAACCATCCCGAGATGAGGTTCACCAGCCGCCGAGTGAGCCGTTCGGGCGAAGGGAAACTGCAGGTTATCGGCGACCTCACCATCCGGGGCGTGACCCGGCAGGTAACCCTGGACGTGGAAGGTCCCAGTCCGGCCATCAAGGATCCCTGGGGCAATGAGCGCATCGGGGCGGTCGCGACCACGACCATCAACCGCACCGATTTCGGTTTGAACTGGAATCAGGCTCTGGAAGCCGGGGGCGTGGTGGTGGGAGAAGAGGTGACCATCAACCTGGAGCTGCAACTGGTCAAACAGAAGTGAGTTTCCGTCCCGGGCGGGGGGCGGTTCCCGTCCGGGACCGTGCGCGTCCTGCACCCGTCAACGTGACATCCGGTCCTGGACCGCCCGGAACACCAGCCACCCCCCCATGGCCACCAGCGCCAGCGGCCACCAGTCCTCGACCCAGTCGAGGGGAACGTTGAAAAGGGTGTGGCTCAGGGCAATCACGCCAACGACCACCAGGGTCACACCCGCCGCCAGCGAGCCCTGTCCCGCCTGCAGTGCCACGTCCCGCGGCAGTTCGCTGGGACCGAGTCCGGCCAGAGCCTGGTTGAAGAGGGCGGCGCGCCGCACTGCATCAACGATGTTGTAGAGCCAGAAAAACACCAGGAAAAGGCCGGCCAGTGGCACCAGTCCTTCCAGCGTATCCGAGGCCATGAACGAGATCAGGGAGCCCACCACCAGGATGTTGAGGAAACCTTGCTGGTAGTAGCCCACGTAAATCTGTCCCAACCCGGGCAAGAGGGAGAGGAAGCCCGCGATCAGCGGTGACCGAACGCGGCTGTCCTCGTAGTAGGTCCGGGGGTAGGCCTGGGGGGGTGCCGTCGGCCGGGTTTCTCCCGGAACCGGCTGGGGGGCTGGGTAATCGGGTTGAGCTGTCATGATCGACCTCCGGAACGATGTCGACTCGACCCTTGGTGGGTGGCGATGTGTCGTTCCACTCATGGTAACGCACGGGCGTCGGGTCGGGTTCGGTGGACGGCCTTCCCTGTCTCCGGGAACCCGTCGTCAGGGCCGGCCTGCCGCGCGGCGGACGCGCTGCTGGACGGCATCCGCGATCCGGGCTGTCTCCTGCTCGCAGCGGCGCTTCATCTCCAGCGACCACTCCCGCAGCGCCTCAACCCGGTCTGCGGCTGCGCTGCTCCACCGGTGCCAGTACGGATCCACCTTCTCGACCCAACTCGAGACTGGCGCCACCGCCGATTCCAGGCGCGACAACGTGGATGCCGAGGGCGCCCCCAGCACGGCGGTAAAACCAAGGACGAAAATCAGCCCTGGGCGGTCACCAGCCTACTGCACCTGGGCCTTGATCTCCGAAGGCAGCTCGAACTTCTCGGGTGGAATGGCGATGTTGTGCTGGACCGACTCGATGGTCATATCGAAACTAAACTGAGGCGACGACATCCCGATCTTGTGGGGCACCTGGATGCCGTCCACCGGACGGTAGTCCGAGAACGAAGTGGTGATGGACTGCCCGTCACGGATGCTGTCGATGCGGACCACCAGCCCCGTTTCCTGGTCGAAGTACTGGGTGGAAGGCGTCCCCTCCTTTGGGGTGAGGACCAGCTTCCAGCACTTCTTTCCGTCGATCACGTCCTCCCCAGCCAGTTCAACCTTCTCGAACAGGTCCCGCCAGTGAAGCAACGGTTCGATTCGAGCCTGAATCAGCGCATTGGCGCGGTCAGCGCCCTGAAGGATCCGGGCCCCCACCATGGGGTTGACTTCCCATGCCACATCGCCATTGACGCCGCTGGACGCTGAACCCATACCGGCAATCTCGATGGATGTGAAAACCTTGTCCGGATTCTGGACCCACATTTCCATGGGGGCGTACAGACCCATGTCGGGCATGGCAAAAGTGCCTTTCATCACGCGGCTCTGAATCTTTTCCAGTGCCCCGCGGCCGCCGGTGGCGGTCAGGTACTTCTCAATCACCTGGTCGGCCGTTTGGGCGAAGGCGACAGACCATGCCCCCAGCAGAACCGCGATCCCACAACACCAACGCATGCGATGAACAGTCATGTCTGAAGCTCCTTTTCGGGTACCGGCGAACTTCGCCGCAGGCCAGCATAGACAGGTCCAGGTCCCGAATCTACCGGCAGGGGATCAGTGGCTGTGGGAACCGGATGGACGGCGGGAGCGCCGGGGCGGGCGGCAGTCGGAAAGGTGACTGGTCCCCGGGAACTCTTTTCCCGGGATTTTCGTATCACAGTTATAAACGCACTACTCTGACCTCCCCTCATGCGTAGTGCCCGGAGCAGGGTCGGAATCGGACCCTGCTCCACCCTTCTTTCTCAGCAGCCGCAAGCCTTCCTCCACCCGGGTGCCAACCAGCCCATAGTCGCGCCTCAATCGATCGGAAATGAGGGAACAGTCGGCTCCCCGTGCCACCAGACCCGCTTCGGCCATGGTCATGGGCTGGATCAGGGCGGAGGAAAACCCCATCTCACGGGCATAGGCCTGCCCAAACTCCAGCCGGCTGAGCCGTTCCGGCCCGCCCACATGGTACAGGGGACCGCGGATTCCTTCTCGGATCACGGCTGCCACCACCCGAGTGAGGTCGCCGACCCACAGCGGACTCCGGAACTGGTCCTGGAACAAGGGCACCGGCAGGCCCCGTTCGAAGCGGGTCCGCATCCAGTCCACGAAACAAGGGTGGTAGGGACTGCCTCCGGAGTAGATCTTGGAGATCCTCAAGATCACGGAGCCGGGACGGCTTCCCACGATGAGTTCCGCTTCGGCCTTGGACTCGCCGTACACGTTGACCGGGTTGGGGGGATCTTCCTCGCGATAGAGCCCATGGGTTCCGTCAAACACCAGATCCGTGGAGAAATACAGCAGCGGAACCTCCGGCGGAAAGAGCTCCGCCAGCACACGAGTGGCTTCCACATTGACCCGCCGCGCCGCGACCGGATTGGACTGGCATTGATCCGGACTGGTCATGGCGGCGGTGTGGACCACTGCTGCAACGGAAATTCCCTTCAGATGCCGTGGCAACTGTTCCGGATGGTCCAGGTCCAACGCCAGGGTCCGCGCCCCTCCCAAGTCAGGACGGTTAACCCGATACGTACCTGTGACCTGGAACCCGGCGGCCAGCAACCCCTTGGCCAGGTTCCAGCCGATGACTCCGGAAGCTCCGGTGACCAGGACCGTCCGCCGAGGAATCGTGGACACGTCCTGCAGCTTAACGCAGGACGGGTGCTGGAGGGGAGGGTCGTTTTTCGTTACCCGGATCACGCGGCTGGCACGGATCACGCGCATGACTCGGGTCTCATGGGTTCCGCGGATGGCGCGGATCGCGCAGGTTCCCCGGTTGCCGGACTCCGGCCGAGGCGCGCAAGTCCTGCACTTCTGGTATTCTGCAGCAGTTCAGCCACGAACATGCAGGAGATCCAACGGCTTGCCAGTTATATCCGTCCCCACCTGCCGCTGATTCTCCTGGCGGTCATCCTGCTCATTCTCAGCGGCTTTCTGGAAGCCCTGATCGTCATGCTGCTGGCGCCGATCTTCGACCAGTTGGCGCCGGGATCGGGTGCCGCAGCGGGAGGCTCCGCCGGGAAATTTGCTTTTCTGGAAGACCTGCTGGGTCTGGAGGGAGGTGCCTACCTGGCCAAGGTCGCGCTCTTCCTGGTGATGTTCTCGCTGCTGAAAGGGATCTTCCTGTATGTGGCCGATTACGCCATGAACCTCGGAGGCCAACGCCTGGTGGCTGTTCTGAGGGCGGAACTCTATGATCACTTGCTGAACCAGTCGTTGGCTTTCTTTGCCCGGTTCCCCACCGGGAAACTGATGGCCCGCGCGATCACCGATACCGAGCGACTGCAGGAAACCGTCAGCAAACGCCTGACGGACTTCGTGCGGCAGATCTTTCTGCTGCTGTTCTTTCTGGGGCTGGTGTTCTATGCCGACTGGAAACTGGCCCTGCTCTCATTTGGCATCGCACCGTTGGTGCTTTCCATCACGGTGCGGCTGGGGCGCAAGATCCGCAAGGAAAGCCTGCGCAGCCAGGAGAGCCTGTCCGACATCTCCCACGCCCTGCAGCAGACCATCAGCGGCCAGAAGATCGTAAAGGCATTCAACGCCGAGAACTTTGAACGGCGCCGTTTCGCCGGTCTCCAGGATCGGCTGGTGCGCACCAATCTCCGGATCGCCAAGGTTTCCGCGCTGGGCTCCCCGCTGGTGGAGTTCATCGGCTATCTCGCCTTCGTACCCTTTTTGCTCTACTTCGATTACAAGATCAGCCGCGGTTTCACCCTGAGCGCGTTTGTGGTGTTCGTCGCCGCGTTGTTCAGACTTTATGAGCCGATCCGCAAACTGTCGAGGATGCACCTGCACTTCCAGCAAACGATGGCGTCGGCTCACCGGATTTTCGAACTCCTGGACACGCGTCTGGAGGTGGCCGACTGTCCCGGTGCTAGGCCTCTGCCGCTGTTCCAGCGCGAAATCGTGTTCGAAGATGTCTGTTTCACGTATCCCCACGGTGACGAGATCCCGGTTCTGCGCAACGTCAACCTGACGGTGAAGAAGGGAGAAATCATTGCCCTGGTGGGGATGAGCGGGGCCGGCAAGACCACGTTGGTCAGCCTGCTGCCGCGCTTTTACGACGTCACCGGGGGGAGGATCCTGGTGGATGGTGTTGACATCTCGCGTGTGACCCTGGCCTCGCTCAGAGCCCAGATCGCTCTGGTGACCCAGGAGACTTTCCTGTTCGACGACACGCTGCGCAACAACATCGCCTACGGAAAGCCTCAGGCGACCCAGGCGGAAATCGAGGACGCTGCGCGGGCCGCCTTCATCGACCAGTTCATCGCGGAACTCCCCCACGGGTTCGACACGGTCATCGGTGAGCGCGGGCAGAGGCTTTCTGGAGGTCAACGCCAGCGGATCGCCATTGCTCGGGCGATCGTCAAGAAGGCGCCCATCCTGATCCTGGACGAGGCGACCTCGGCCTTGGATTCCGAATCGGAGCGCCTGGTACAGCAGGCACTCCACAACCTGATGCTGAACTGTACCACCTTCGTCATTGCCCACCGGCTCTCCACCGTCCGGCTGGCCAGCCGCATTGTGGTGCTGGACCGCGGGCGTATCGTGGAGGAGGGTTCGCACGAGGTGCTGATGGCGCGTTCGGGAACGTATCGACGGCTCTACGAGCTCCAGTTCGCGCCCCTGACAGTCGCCGGGAGTGCGGCTCGGGTCCGGTGACCTCGCGGTGTGACAGGGGATTCAGCCATGCAGAGCATGACCGGTTTCGGGCACGCCGAACGGCACACTTCCCGTTTCCAGATCCTGGTCGATCTGAGAACCGTCAACAGCCGATACTTTGATTTCAAAGCCCGGCTTCCGCGGGAGCTGATCGAACTGGAAAACGGGCTGAAATCGCTCGTCCAGCTGCGTCTGCCGCGGGGGCGCGTCGACCTCCACCTGGAGCTTCGACCGTTGGCTGCCGGAGCCGCCGGGCTGAACGAGGAGGTGGCGCTGCGATACTTGCAGGCGGCTGACAGACTCCGGGAGCTGGGTCTGGGAGGAGCTCTCTCGGTGGCGGAGATGCTGGCTCTGCCTGGCGTACTGTTGGCTCCCGGCGAGGTGGGAGAGCTGGATGACGAGGTCCGAAGCTCAGTCGAGGACGCGGTACGGGAGGCCGTGGCCGGGGCGTGGGAGAGCCGGCGGGAGGAGGGGCAGGCGTTGAAGACCGAGCTGGACCGGCGTCGCACCTGCCTGGCGAGGCTAGTGGAAGGGATCGCGGCCGGCGCCGCCTCGGTGCGGGATCACTATCGCCGCAAACTGGAAACCGCTCTGGAGGAATGGGGAGTGCGGGCTTCGGTGGACGAGAACCGGCTCCTGCAGGAGCTGGTCCTGTATGTGGAGAAGTCGGACATCACCGAGGAGATCGCCCGGCTGCGCAGCCATCTGGTGAAGTTCGAGACCCTGCTTGACGCCGACGGAGCCGTGGGGCGTGACCTGGACTTTCTATGCCAGGAGATGAACCGGGAGGTCAACACCATTCTGGCCAAGTCGGTGCTGGTGGACGTCACCGAAGCGGCGGTGGAAGCAAAGGTGGAGATCGAACGGATTCGGGAGCAGGTGCAGAATGTCGAATAGAGGAGACCTGTTCATCCTCAGTGCGCCTTCGGGAACCGGCAAGACCAGCCTCGCCCACCGGCTGCTGCCACGGGTGGAGGGAATGATGTTCTCGGTCAGCCACACGACCCGTCCCAGCCGTCGCGGGGAAGTGGACGGCAAGGAGTATTTCTTCGTCACCGAGACGGAGTTCCTCAAGATGGCGGAGGAGGGTCAGTTTCTGGAGTGGGCCCAAGTCTATGGAAACTACTACGGAACCAGCCGGGCCTTTGTCGAGAGCCGGCTCAGCGAGGGGCTGGATGTTCTGCTGGACATCGACATTCAGGGGGCCCTCAAAGTCCGCGGGCTGATGCCTGAGGCAGTAACCATCTTTGTGCTGCCGCCTTCCTACCGCGAGCTGGAGGAACGCCTGCGGCGTCGGGGACTGGACGACGAAGAGGTGATCCGCCGCCGCCTGTCCATCGCCCGCAGCGAAATCAGGCACTTCGCCGACTACGACTATCTGGTGATCAACCGCGATCTGGACCGGTCCACTGCCGAACTGGAAGCGATTGTCGTGGCCACACGGTGTCGTCTCAGGCGCCGGCTGGCTGCCGCTCAAGAAATCGTGGACACTTTTCTGGTTAAATAGATGATTTACGCTGGTCGCCTGCGTGCCAGGAGCGGACACCCTGGCGGGCAGGCCTGCGGCCGAGTCGAAGGAAGCCACATGATCGTCAAGATACCGAAAGAGTTTGACAGCAAGTTCCGTTTCATTCTGGTAGCCGCCGAGCGCGCCAAACAGATCCAGAACGGGGCTCCGCCCAAGATCCAGAGCAAGTCCCGCAAGCCCGCTCACATTGCCATCGAGGAAACCCGCCTGGGCCTCGTGGAATGGGAGATCCTCGAAGAGGCGCAGGACGAGGAAGAGGAATGAAGGCCATTCTGGCCGTGACCGGCTGCATCGCCGCCTACAAGGCGCCGCTGATTCTGCGGCTGCTGCAGCAGGCGGGGGTGGAGATTTTCCCGGTCATGACCAGAAGCGCCCAGCAGTTTCTGGGCGCCAAGACGCTGGAGGCACTGTCCGGCCATCCGGTGGTCACTGAAATGTTCCCGCCGGGTACCCCGGAGATCGAACATATCTCGTTGGCCCGGCAGGCCGACCTGCTCCTGGTGGCGCCGGCCACTGCCAACATCCTGGCCAAGTTCGCCGCCGGCATCGCCGACGACTTCCTCTCCACCCTGTATCTGTCCACCACGACTCCGGTGATGGTGGCCCCGGCCATGAATGTGGAAATGTGGCACCACCCGGCCACCGTCCGCAACCTGGACATCCTCAGGGAACGGGGAGTCGAGGTGGTGGAGCCGGGCAGCGGCTATCAGGCCTGCGGAGAAACGGGCGAGGGGCGGCTGGCGGATCCGGAGGTGGTGGCGGCTGCCGCGTTACGGCGCCTGCGGGCACACTCTTCCCTCGAGGGAGTGCGCGTGCTGGTGACAGCCGGCCCCACCGTGGAAGACGTCGATGCGGTACGTTTCCTGTCCAACCGGTCTTCCGGGCGGATGGGCTACGCTGTCGCCCGGGAGGCCGCCCTGCGCGGAGCCCGGGTCACCCTGATCTCCGGTCCGGTTCAGCTGCCCGATCCTCCCGGGGTGGAGGTCATTCGGATCCGTTCGGCGGCGGAGATGGCAGCCGCCGTTCTGGAGAGGTTTCCGTCGGTAGACGTGGTGGTCAAGGCTGCGGCGGTGGCCGACTACCGTCCCTCGGCTCCAGTCTCGGGCAAGTTGAAGAAGTCGGCAGCGCCGTGGAGACTGGAACTGGAGCCGACGCCGGACATCCTGGCACGCCTGGGGGCCGAGAAGACCCGGCAGATCCTGGTGGGATTCGCCGCGGAAGCCGAGGGACTGCTGGACTACGCCCGGGAGAAGCTGCGTCGCAAGAACCTGGATCTGGTGGTGGCCAACGACATCCGGGCCGCCGACTCGGGCTTCGGGTCGGAGTGGAACCGCTGCGTCTTCATCGACCGCAGCGGTGAGGCGGAAGAGTTGCCGCTGCTTCCGAAGCTGGAAGTCGCCGCCCGTCTTTGGGACCGGATTGAACAACGGCTGGCGGAGCAGGCCCCGGCCTGACCGGCTGTCGAGTTCAGTTTTCGGTCGAGCCGGAGGCATGGTGAGACTGCGTGGGGAGACCGCCTGCGACTACGGGGCGATCCATTGCAGCGTGGCAACCGTGTGACCGTCTGCTGCTTCCAGGAATCCCAGGGCCGTGACCGGCCGGTCGAAGGACAGCCGCAGATGGCCGCCGGGCCCCTCGAAGGCCGGGCCGAACCACTCGGCGTCACGCAGGCCCCCGGCGATGCGCCGGCCCGGACCAAGGTTGACCTCAACCGACGAACCGGGGTGACCATCAGGCCGGAAATACTGGAGTCGTCCGATAGCGGTCTGAACACCCGGGTTGAAGACGGCGATCCGGGTTGAAAGCCCGGCCGGGCGGGAATCCACCAGATAGGGCAGGACCAGCTCGGAAGCCGTTTCGGGAAGCGGAATCGCAGCTCCGGCCTGCCCGTCTCCCCGTTGCAGGTGAAGCGCCCCCGCCAGAACACAGGGCAGCGACGCGACGGTGCTGGCGATGACGCGGGCGGCACCCTCGAACCCCGGTGAGAGGGAATCCGCCAGCCAGGTTTCGATCGTCTGGTCCCGGTAGCCTCCCGGCGGCAGCAGCCATTCAGGAGACTTCCGGGCTTCCTCGCCCGGAACTTCCAAAGCCACCCGGCAGGGCGCCGGTCCGGCGTTGTAGACCATCAACCCGGTGGAGGCGGGATCGAGGGGAGCCAGGTCCGGCAAATACACCTGGCTGCGCAGTCTCGGTTCCAGCGCGGGAAGTGCCTCCAGGGTCGTCCTGGAGGAGAAAAATCCCCAGGCAATGATCTTGACATCGCTGTCCATTCGAAACACGCCCGGCCGATCCGGGCCGGGTATCGCATCCACGCTCACCGACCCCAAGGGCGGAACCGTGACCAAACTGCTCCCGGTGGCGGTGCCATCAGCGGTGTACCAGGTGATTCGAACGTTGGCTGTGGTGTTGGGCAGGGGGTTGTATGCCGACAGGGACGCCGTGGTGTTTTCCCACCAGGGGAAAACGGCCTCTGTCAGCCCGCGGCGCGGCAGCACGAGGCCGTCCAGACGGTTCTGGGACCAGTTCCCGGCCATGGCCAGCAGGACGACGTCCTGTCTGGGGTGCTCCAGTGAGAGAACCGCCGCCGAGCCTGTGTTTCCCAGATCCCGGCTGAGGAAGACACGCTGCGCGGCCGGCGCCAGGTCCACCTGGACTTCCACGGGGCTGGACCGGAAACCCAGGGCATCCAGCAGCCGACCCCGCAGAGTCAGGGGGCGCGTGGCCAGGCTCTGGACGGCCAGACCCACGAAGCCGTCCTCCAGGCCAGCCTGGACGGCGGACAGCGGGAGAGCCAGGGTCGCGGGGTGACTGAGCTGGTTTTCGATCCAGCTCCCAAAGGCGGTCACCCGGGTGTAGACACCGTACTTTTGAGGCTGGGCGCAGCCGTCTCCCCAACTGATGATCCCGGCCAGGTAGGGACCTTCGCCGTCCGGATAGATCACCAGCGGGCCTCCGCTGTCCCCCCGGCACGCATCCGAGGCGCCGTCAGGATAACCGGCGCACAGCATCCGGGCTGTCACCTGGCCGTTGTATGCTGCGGGAGCGTTGCAGTCCTCGTTGGAGACTAGCGGCAGGACCGCTGCCTGCAGGAAGTCGGGGTAACTGGCGCCTGCGGCGTCGAGGGCGCCCCAACCGACAGCCATGGCCGGTACGCCCGGCGCGGCCAGTTCCTGACGCTCAGGCGGCAGCGGCCCCAGGCAGGTGAGATCCACCGGACGGTCCAGTTGCAGGAGCGCCAGGTCGGCATCGCCCGTACGGGGGTCGTATCCAGGATGGGGCACGGCCTGAATCACGTTTCGCAAGGCACCGGAGCCGTCTCCCAGGCCGAGACCTCCGACTTGGACTGCGATGTTGTGGGCAAACCGCCCGGAGAGGCAGTGGGCGGCGGTGGCCACCCAGGCGGGAGCGACCAGGGCGGCGCCGCAGAACTGGGTCGCGACGGGATCGGCGTCCCGCCGGTAAAGAGCTGCTGCCCAAGGAAACTCGCCGGCCTCCGCGGGTCGACCGCCCACGATGAGGTCGGGACGCTGGGACTCGGAAGCCCCGGGCCCGGCTGCAGCAGCGGTCGCCGGGATCAATGTGGAGATCAGGAGCAAACAGGTGAAACTGGTCGGCACCTGGGGTCTCCGAGCTCGAATCCAGAGCCAATGCGTCGCTGGGCGATCCGGACTATCCCACCAGTCTGCGGGCCGCCGCCAGGGCGGCTTCGTAGTCCGGATGCTCGCTTACCTCCGGGACGTACTGAACATGGCGGATCACCCCTTGTTCGTCAACCACAAAAATCGCCCGCGACTCCAGCCGCAGTTCCTTGATCAGTGTCCCCCACGCCCGACCAAACGAGGCGTCCCGGTGATCGGAAAGCATGACCAGCCGGTCAACTCCGGCGGCGGCACACCACCGGGCCTGGGCAAAGGGAAGGTCCATGCTGATCGTATAGATCGTGGTGCCCGGCAGGTCGGTGATTTCCTTGTTGAAACGGCGCGTCTGGGTATCGCAGACCGGGGTGTCCAGCGAAGGAACGACGCTGAAGATCCTGACTCTGCCTCCGGTCTCAGCCAGGGTGAAAGGTTTGAGGTCGCGAGTTACGGCCGTGAAATCCGGGGCCCGGTCACCCACCTTCAGTTCGGGGCCCACCAGAGTCAACGGGTTGCCCTTGAGCGTCACAGCTTGAGGTCTTTCGACGGTCATGCAGGTCTCCTTAAGAGGTTGGAAAAACGCTATTTTACCTGAACTGGGGAGGGGATCGAAACTTTCGGGGCGGGGGCGGCATCCAGACAGTAGAAAAAAGGACTAGGCAAAAAGTTAAAAAAATGGTAAAAGGCGGGTTTTTCGAGTTGGAACCCTCTTCAACCATAAGGATGGATCGAAATCTGAGATGAGAACATCAGCGCTGGAAAGTGAAGGACTGTACCCGCAGACCAAGAAGCCTGAACCTTCCTTGAGGAATCTTGCGCTTGGAATCCTGCTCCAGGCGTTCCGCGATATCGTGGCGCCCAAGAAGGCCTCCAACAAGGAATGGGAGGAGTGGCGCCAGGATGCGTTGGACTGGTTCTATGCCCAGGAAAACCATCCGGGAAGCTTCCACTGGGTTTGCGAAGTCCTTGAGATGAACCCCAACGAACTGCGCGGTTGGCTGCAGATGTACCGCCGCAGTGACGCCAAACAGAAGAAAGAAATGGCCCGGAAGCTGACCCGCTTCCAGATCCGCCATTGATCTGCGCCGCCGCGCGGCCTCCTGCCGCCGGTGCTTCGTGATGCAGTATTTCCAGATCTTTCTGGTTGTCCTCTTCGCCCTTTACGGGTTGATTCTGCTGGCTCTGTTCCGCAAGCGACGCGGCAGGAGCAGCGGAGAAGAGAACATCCTCGAGGAATTGGAGCCTGACACACGCTGTGCCGGAGAGGGTGAAGTACGCCCGTTGATCGAGGTGATCAACGTCTACAAGGCGTTCGATCACCCCGTACTCTGCGGCGTGACACTGAAAGTCAACTGCGGCGAGACTCTTGGCGTCCTGGGCAAGAGCGGAACCGGCAAGAGCGTCCTGCTCAAGCTCATCGCCGGTTTCCTCAAGCCGGACGCCGGCATGATCCTGTTCGAAGGACGCGACATCACCACCTTGCCGGAGAGCCGCCTCCTGGAGCTGCGCCGCAAGGTCTCGTACGTGTTCCAGGGCGGGGCCTTCTTCGACTTTCTGGACGTCCGGGGGAACATTGCCTTCCCGATGCGGGAGCGGGGAGTCACCGACGAGAAGCAGATCCAGGAACGCGTGGACTATCTTCTGGAGGCCGTGGAACTGACGGGAATGGGCCACCTTCGCTATGACAGCCTCAGCGAAGGTGCCAAGAAGCAGGTCGCCATCGCCCGGGCGATCGCCGTCAACCCCTCCGTAATCCTTTACGACGAGCCCACCACCGGCGTCGATCCCATCATCGGCAAGGCCCTGAGCCGCCTCATCCGCAAGCTGGGCCGCATGGAGAACCTGACCTCCATCGTGGTGACGCACGATCTGAAATGCCTGGAGATCGTGTCTGACAACATCGTGCTGCTCAAAGACGGTGTGATCCATTTCCAGGGGACCCCCCAGGACTTCGAGTCGTCATCTGACCCCTTCGTGGTCGCTTTCCGGACCGGACGCCGCTACGACGAGCAGTTGGAGCGGACGGCGTAGCCGAAGGTTCGAAGGCCCCGGCCTGGATGGAGGCGGCAGCCGGGACTACCCTGCAACGGACGGTCGCCGAGAATACCACGATAATTCGACCGGGACCGCCTTTGGCACGGCCCTCCTGCGCAGGCTAGACCTCCTGGGTCCTCAGGAACGCTTCAATTCGTTCCGCCAGGACCCCTTCCCGTACAATCCGGAACGGCCGGCGGCTGACATCGACCACTGTCGACGGGATCCCCTGCACGGGCACGGTAGACTCGAGGAAAAGGTCCACGACACTCTCGAACAACCGCCGCAGTTCAGCCGGATCCGCGGACGTCGGTTCGCCCGACCGGTTGGCGCTGGTGGAGACGATCGGCCCCTGCAACTCCCGCATCCACGCTTCGAGAAAAGCATTCAACGGCTGGCGGACGCCGATCGTGGAGCCGTCGCCGGTCAATTCTGCCGGCAGGTCCGGACGGGCTTTCATGACGATCGTCAGCGGGCCTGGCCAGAACTGCTCCATAAGGCCAGCCGCCTCCGCCGGAATCTCCTTCGCCAGACGGCTGGCCGCCGCCATGTCCGGAACCAGGACCAGAACGCCCCGGCTCTCGGGACGGCCCTTGATGGCGAAGATGCGCTGCAGCGCGTGCCGATTCAGAGGATCGCAGCCCAGGCCGTAAATCGTATCCGCCGGGTAACACACCACGCCTCCCCGGCGGATGACGTCGGCCGACAGGCGGATCGTCTCGGGATCAGGGCAGCCAGGATCGATCCGGATCACGGCGCAAGGATACAATAGTGCCGTGTCCCCACCCCTGGAACGCATCACCAGCGCCGCCAACCCCCGCTATCGGCTCTGGAAACGCTACGTTGCCCACCCCGAGGCGCCGGACTGCCCCTGGATCGCCGTCGAGGGATGGAAGCAGATCGGGGAACTGGCCGCCGGAAGGCGGGTGCGGCTGCTGCTGGCCGAGATCGAGACGGACCGAAAGCGGCTGCGGGCGGCGATCCGGTTCAGCGAGGAGATTGTGCTGTTGTCCCGCCGTCTGCTGGAGGCTATGAGCCGGGTCAGGGCACCCCAGGGTGCGGTTGCCTTCTTCGACAAGCCGTGCTGGAGCTGGGCCGACCAGCGGGACTGCGTCCTTTACCTGGACGGGATCCAGGATCCCGGCAACCTGGGCAGCATGTTGCGATCGGCGGCGGCCTTCGACTTCGGCCTGGTGACGGCTGCCGGAACCGTCTCCTGTCTGAATGAGAAGGTGGTTCGGGCTTCCGCCGGTTACCTGTTCCAGACTCCATGGATCGAGGGCGTGGGAGTGGAAGAATTGCGGTCCAGGGGATACCAGATCTGGGTGGCCGACACACGGGCGGGACTGCAGGTGGACCAGGCGCCTCTGAAGCCGCCGGTAGCCGTTGTGGTGGGCCCGGAGGGAGGTGCCGCCCGGGTGGCGGAAGGTGGGGGCCGACGGGTGCGGATCCCCATGAATCCCGGGGTGGACAGTCTGAACGCCGCCGTGGCCGCCGCCCTGCTGATGTTCGAGGTTTTTCGCCGCCGAGATCCGCCACAGATTCACAGACTACACAGAATGATGTAACCAAATAATGGAGTTCGAGAACTATTGGAATCCAGGGATCTGTGAAATCAGTGAATCTGTGGCTGATCCAAAGGCCGGAGGTCCAGGATGAGCGGGACCTTGTTCTCGATGCAGGATGAACCGGCCGGCCGGCCGGAATCACAGCCGTTGGCGGACCGGATGCGGCCTCGCCGGCTGGAGGAGGTGGTCGGCCAGCGACACCTGCTGGGAGAAGGGAAGTTCCTCACGGAAGTGGTGAGGTCAGGCCGTCTGCCGTCCCTGATCTTTTGGGGTCCTCCCGGAGTCGGCAAAACCACGCTGGCCCACCTGATTGCGCGCGAGTCCGGGGCCCGGTTCGTGGCCATCAGCGCCGTTCTGGCCGGGGTCAAGGACGTCAAGAAAGTGATTGACGAAGCGCGCTACGAGTTGCGCCGATCCGGCCGGAGGACCATTCTGTTCGTGGACGAGATCCACCGCTTCAACAAGGCGCAACAGGACGCCTTCCTGCCGCATGTGGAGGACGGCACCCTCATCCTGATCGGGGCCACCACCGAAAACCCGTCGTTCGAGGTCATCGCCCCCTTGTTGTCCCGGACCCGGGTGGTGGTGCTCAATGCGCTCACCGACGATGAAGTGCTGCAGATCCTGCGCCGGGCGCTGGAGGATGTGGAACGGGGTCTCGGCGCCGGCGCCCCCCGCATCGAAGAGTCCACCCTGGAGAAAATGGCGGTCTTTGCCAACGGAGACGCCCGCCGGGCTCTCAATGCTCTCGAAGTGGCGGCCGAACTGGCTCGCCGGCGGAATCCGGAGGCTCCGGAGATCACTGAAGCGGTATTGCTGGAAGCCCTGCAGCACCGGGGACTCCTCTACGACAAAGCCGGCGAGGAGCACTTCAATCTCATCTCCGCACTGCACAAGTCGCTGCGCAACAGCGATCCGGACGCCGCCCTGTACTGGCTGGCGCGGATGATGGAAGCCGGCGAGGATCCGCTCTACATTGCCCGCAGGATGGTTCGTTTCGCCTCGGAGGACATCGGACTGGCGGATCCCCGTGCCCTGACCATCGCCCTGGATGCCAAAGACGCCTTCGATTTCATCGGACTTCCGGAAGGCAAGCTGGCACTGGCCCAGGCCGCCATTTATCTCGCCCTGGCTCCCAAGTCCAATTCAGTCTACCGGGCTTACAGTGCGGTGTCGGAACGGGTGGAGATCCACCGCAACGAGCCGGTGCCTCTGCACCTGCGCAACGCCCCCACCAATCTGATGAAGGAGTTGGGTTACGGGCGGGGCTACCGCTACGCCCATCAGGACCCCGGCGCCGTAACCGAGATGGACTGCCTGCCGGAATCCCTCCGGGGCACCCGGTTCTACGAGCCGTCTCATGCCGGACTGGAAAAGACCCTGGCGGAACGCCTGGCAGAGCTGCGGTCCCGGCGGAAACCGCAATAGGCCAGAAAAGCAGGCCACAGATTCACTGATTTCACAGATATTTCCGAGTTTTCCTTAGCCCTGTCTCTCTGGGCAATCTGTCGAATCTGTGGCTTCTCCCCATGGCTACACCACCTTCTCGCCGGCTGCGTCCCACAGCAGCGTCTTGCTCTGCCGGTAGGATTCCACTGCCATCTTGATCGCCACCATGGTGGCTGTGCCCAGATCCACGTTGCAGTAAGGCGTTCCCCCGTGGCGGATACAGTCGAACAGGTTTTGCTTCATGTCCGGCCGCTTTTCCACCGGCACCACCACCTTGCTGTAGCCGCCGTTCATCTCCGCGAATTCCTTCACAAAGTCGCCGTTGCCGGTGAGGGTGAATTCCTCGTCGAAATCGATGGTGCCGTACTGACCGTAAATGCGTGTGGGCACCGGCGTGTCGTTGGTCAGCACGCTGGTGAGACTGACCGTGAAGTCGCTGGGGTAGTCCACGGTAGCCAGGAAGACGTCGGGAATGTCACGTCCGTCCTTGAGGATGTACAGGCCGCCATTGGCATTGACCCGGCGCGGATACTCGCCCTTGGTGCCGGTGATGGAGATCAGCAACGGCGCGAGAATGTGATAAAGCAGGTCGGTCGCCACTCCGCCGTTGTATGGCCAGTACTTGCGGAAGCGGAAGAAATGTTCGGGATTCCAGGGGATCTTGGGTGCCAGGCCCCATTCGTGGCCCAGCCAGAGGTCCCAGTTGACATAGTCGTCGCCGGACTTGTCGGGTCCTGCGGTTTCATCGATCGGGAACCAGACGTTGAAGGCACAGCCCTTGATATTGCGGTTGTACCCGCCCTGGGCCCAGGTCACCTGCCCGACCTTGCCGCTACGGATGATGTCGCGGGCTTTCCAGAACCGGTCGTCCGAGGTTCGCTGCGGCCCGACCTGAAGTTTCCGGTCGTACTTGCTGACCGCCGCGCGTAGTTCCAGGGCCTGCTCGATGGTGAGCGTCATCGGCTTCTCCACGTAAACGTGTTTGCCGGCGGCCATGGCTTCGATGCTTATCTTCGAGTGCCAGTGGTCAGGGGTGACGATGAAGACCACATCGATGTCCGGTCGGGCCAGCAGTTCGCGGTAGTCCATGTAAGCGTCGCCGCCGGTACGCTCTTTGGCCTTGTTGAGGCGTCGCCGATAGACATCGCAAACGGCGACCACCTTGCATCTGTACTCGTCGGTTTTGTTCAACAGGTCATTGAGGTGTGAGTTGCCCATCCCACCACAGCCGATGAGCCCGACATTGAGGCGGTCGTTGGCCCCGAGAATCCGGGCCCGGGAGGCGGCTGAGAGGATACCCGCCGAAACGGCGGAAGTCTTGAGAAAGTCTCTTCGCGTCTGTCGCATCTTGCTGGCTCCTTTCGCGGGAAGCACTCTATGGCGAAGACCGGCAGGGGTCAATGACGCTAACCCGGCCATGCGGATTCGCACCGCGGAATCAATGCCGGTCACGCGCGAGGGTGGTAGCGGTCGTAGATCTGCTTCAACCGCTCCCGGGTCACGTGGGTATAGATCTGGGTGGTGGAGATGTCGGCATGGCCCAGCATCAGTTGCACGGCCCGCAGGTCGGCGCCATTCTCCAGGAGATGGGTGGCGAAACTGTGACGCAGGACATGGGGGCTCAGGGGCTTCGCCAGGCCGATCATCCGGCCCAAACGCTCGACGATGTTCCAGAACTGCTGCCGGGACATGGGGCCTCCCCGGCGGGTCAGGAACAGATGAGGCGAAGCCGGCGCCTTTCTCCGGAACACCGGATACGCCTCCCGAAGATACCGCTCCAGCCACTGCAGCGCCGTCTCTCCCAGCGGCACGATCCGCTCCTTGTTTCCTTTGCCCACCACCGTCACCAGCCCGGGGTCAGGCCGGACGTCTCCCAGCCGCAACCCCACCAGCTCCGAAACCCGCAAGCCGGTGGCGTATAACACCTCCAGCATGGCGCGGTCGCGCAGCCCGTTCGGGGTGGTGATGTTCGGCTTTTCCAACAGCGCCGTAACCTCCTGGCTGCTGAGAAAGCGGGGCAGTGTGCGCCACTGCCGGGGCGACTCCAGGGTTTCGGTGGGATCGTGTTCCAGGTAGCCGTCCAGCAGCAGAAATCGATAGAAAGAACGCAGGCTGGAGATCTTCCGGCTGATGGAACGGGGACTCACCCGGCTGTACAGGTCCTGGAGATAGTTCTGGACCACTTCCCGCCCGGCAGCTTCCAGGGTAGTGCTGCGTCCGGCCAGAAAAGACAGATAATCCTCCAGGTCGCGACGGTAGGCGGCCACCGAGTTTGCCGCCAGCCCCCGTTCCACCGTCAGATAGCTTGCAAAGGCGTCGACCACCCGATCACTCATCCCATCCTCCGTCGCCATGCCTGGACCAGGTGTCCCATCTCCGGAACGCCCAGGGCGGCGGCGAGACCCAGGTAAAGCCCGCCTCCCACCGCCAGGCATCCTCCCAGGGCGATGATTTCCCGGACCAGATCGGGATCCGTCCACCAGAAGCCGAACAGGCGATCCACGGAGAAAACCGCCAGTCCCATCACCAACGCCAGGGCCAGATGACGGCAAACCCCCCGGGCGATGCGAAACTGCCGGAAATCCCCCAGCCGGCGCCGCAGCCGCGAGGCCAAGAGCGAGTTGCTCAGGCTCACCGAAATCGAGGTCCCCGCCGCCAGACCCACGAACCGGTATTCCGCCGGCAGGAGCAGCAACAACGTCACGTTGGCAGCCAGATTCACCAGCACCGTCACCACCGTGATACGCACCGGCGTCCGGGTGTCGTCCAATGCATAGAAGGTGGGCACATAAATCTTGTTGCAACTGTACGCAAACAGGCCCAGGGAGTAGGCGATCAACGCCCAGGCGGTGTAAACGGTGTCCTGGGCGGTGAAGCCGCCCCTTTCGAACAGCACATCCACCACCGGTCGTGCCAGCACGATCAGCCCCACCGAAGAGGGGATGGCCAGGAAGGAGAGCAGCTTCACCGAATTGGCGACGGTCTCCTTGAGGGCTTCAAATCGTTCGCCGGCGGCGTGCAGCGAAACGTCGCGCAGATTGACGACACCGATGGCGACACCGAACAGGCCGATGGGCAGATAGATGATCCGGAAGGCGTAGCTCAACCACGAGACCGGTCCGTTGTCCTGCAGGAACGAGGCAAGCTGGGTATTGACCAGAATGTTGATCTGAACCGCGCTGACTCCCACCAGTGCCGGGCCGAGCAGTCGTCCCATCCGCCGGATCCCCGGGTGTCTGAGATTGATCCGGAACCGGAAACGGTAGCCCTCCCGGCGCAGAATGGGTACCTGCACCGCGTACTGCAGGACTCCCCCCAGGATGGCCCCTACCCCCATCGCATAGACCGGAAGCACACCGATTCGCTCAAACCAGGGCACCAGCAGAAGTCCCGACAGGATCAGGGCAACGTTGAACAGGGCTGGAGCCAGCGCCGGCAGGAAGAAGTGGTTGAGTGTGTTCAGCAGGCTCATGGCCAGGGAGGCCAGGGCCACCAGCATCAGGAACGGAGAGAGGATCTTGATCAGGTTCGATGTGACCTCCGCCTTTCCGGGGACGTCGGCAAAGCCGGCGGCAAGAGCGGTGACGAACCAGTCGGAGGCGAGGAAGAGAAGCAGAGTCAGTATCCCCAGTACCACAAGCAGTCCGCTCAGGACCAGGTTGGCCAGATGCCAGGCCTCGGCTCGTCCCTGCTTCCGAAGGGTCTCCGCAAAGGTGGGCACCAGAGCGGCGCTGAGGGCGCCTTCGGCAAACAGATCCCGTAGCAGGTTGGGGATTCGGAAGGCGACCAGCCAGGCGTCGTTGTAGAACCCGGCGCCGAAAAGCTTCGCAAAGATCTGGTCCCGTACCAGCCCGAGAATCCGGCTGAGAAACACGGCAAAACTGACTTTTCCCGCCGCCCGGGCGGATCGGGCTCCATCAGACATGGATCTCCTCGCGGCGTGGGCTCCCGGGGGACTCGGATCACACGGATCGCACGGATCGCACGGATCACGCGGATCGCACGGATCACGCGGATCGCACGGATCACGCGGATCGCGCGGATCACACGGATCACGCGGATCACACGGATCACGCGGATCAGCCAGGTCGGGAACCGGGCGCCTGCCGGAGGCTTACGTTATCATCGAGGGGTGAATGACCGCTTGAGGAGGTTGTCGTGAAGCTCGGAGAAATGGCGCAGCGGCTGGGTTGTGAGCTGAAAGGGGATCCTGGGCTGGAGATCCGGGGAGTGGCGGGGATCGAAGAGGCCGATCCGGACCAGATCACCTTCCTGTCGAATCCCAAGTATGTCCGCCAGCTTGAAACCACCCGTGCGGGTGCGGTGATTGTCGCCCCGGAAGTCAACGCCCCCGGGCGCAACCTCCTGGTCTCGGAGAACCCCTACTTGGCGTTTGCCCAGGCGTTGGAACTGTTCTACCAGCCGCCCCGGCCGGAGCCCGGAGTCCACCCGAAGGCCGATGTGGCGCCCTCGGCGATTCTGGGGGCGGACTGTTCCGTCGGCCCCAACGTCGTGATCGGTGAAGGCGTCAGGATCGGCAGCCGGGCGGTGCTCCATCCCAATGTGGTGATCTATCCGTTTGCCCGCATCGGGGACGACTTCGTGGCCCATTCGGGCGCCTGCGTCCGGGAACACTGCGTGATCGGCGACCGGGTGATCCTCCAGAACGGGGCCGTGGTGGGCTCAGACGGCTTCGGTTTTGCGCCCCGCGCCGACCGGACGTACTACAAGATTGTCCAGTCCGGGATTGTCGTGCTGGAAGACGACGTCGAACTGGGCGCCAACACCTGCGTGGACCGCGCCACCGTAGGGGAGACCCGGATCGGGCGTGGCACCAAGCTGGACAACCTGGTGCAGATCGGACACGGCTGTCGGGTCGGCGAGCACAACGTCCTGGCGGCGCAGGTGGGTTTGGCCGGAAGTACGCGGGTGGAGAATTACGTCATGCTGGCAGGCCAGGTGGGGGCCGCTGGACATCTGACCATTGGGGAAGGCGTCGTCGCCACCGCCCAGACCGGCATCGCCCGGTCAGTGCCGGCGGGAGCCAGGATTTCCGGGACCCCGGAAATGGACAGCAACCTCTGGAAGAAGAATTATCTCCTCATGCTGGAGTTCCCGGAACTCGTGAAAACCATCCGCCGGCTGCAGAAAGAAGTGGCGGAGCTGAGGGACTCGAAGGGCTGAAGGTTGGGGTTCGCTATAATCACAGGGAGTCTCATGGCGATCCAGGTGACGGAGGCGGCGGCGCGCAAGATTGTGGAGGGCACGATCCGTGAGGGTGTCCCCGGGGGAGGCCTGCGCCTGGGAGTCAAGGGGGGCGGATGCTCCGGGCTCAATTACGTCATCCGCTTCGAGGCTCAGCAGAAGCCGGGGGACAAGGTGATCGAGGCCCATGGCGCCAGGCTGTTTGTAGACTTCAAGAGCCTGCTGTACCTCAAGGGGACGACCCTGGACTGGAGCGGCGACCTCCTGCAGCAGGGCTTCACGTTCCAGAATCCCAACGCCAAAAAGACCTGCAGTTGCGGGATCTCTTTCACGGTTTGAGCAGAAGGGCGTTGGGCTTCAGCCCAGCCGGAACCGGAGGCGCGAAGACGCGGGGCCACAGGCCGGCGGGCGCCAGCTTCGAGCCGCAGGCACCCCCGCCGGCGCAACGCCCCTGGCTGAGCCCTTGAACCTTTGAACCTTTGAACCTTTAAACCTTTAAACCTTTAAACCTTCCATGCCTTCTCGTGTCTGGGCGATGATCCTGGCGGCGGGCGCGTCGCGGCGGATGGGCAGGCCCAAAGCGCTGCTGGCACTGGGAGAAAAGACTTTCCTGGTTGCCATCGCCGACAATTACCGCCGGCTCGGCCTGCCGGTGGTGGTGGTGTTCGGTCCTGACCTGGAGGGAAGGCTCCCGGTCGAAATCGCCTCGACCCGGACGGCCCTCAATCGGCGCCCGGACGACGGACCCCTCTCCAGTCTCCGCCTCGGCCTGGAACTGCTTCCGGAAACGGCATCGGCCGCCATCGTGCACCCGGTGGACCACCCGCTGGTAAGTGTCGTCACAATCCGGCGTCTCCTGGAGGGACACCGGCAGCGACCCGCCGCCATCCTGGTGCCTGAGTTCGGCGGCGAGACGGGTCACCCCACCCTGTTTCCCCGGCACGTCTTCGCTGAGCTGCGGGATGGTCCATTGGAGGGTGGAGCCCGGCGGGTGGTGGAGGCGAGACCCGAGCGGGTTCTCCGGGTCCAGGTCGACGACCCCGGGATCCTGCGGAATATCGATACCCCGGAACTGTATGAACGCTGGGTGGTAGCCCCCAGGGCGGGGCCGCCCTAAGATCTGCCGGCCCGATCGGTCCGGTGGGCCCGGCCGCGTTCCTCTGGAGCAGCGGCACCCCGCCCCTGCCAGCTAGATCTGGAAGTCCAGCACCTGCTTCTCCTGCAGCTTGCGGTTCACCAGTTGTCGGATGGTGACGGTGCCCAGCCGGGACAGAAAATCCTCCTGGATCTCAGTCCACACCGCCTTCAGCGTACGGTCGTCGAGCTTGCTGTCAATGATATTCAGCTCTCCCTCCACCGCTTCCACCACATCCTTGAGGGAGATCTCGTCGGGAGACCGGGCCAGCAGGTAGCCGCCCGACGCCCCCCGGATGCTGCGGACCAGACCCGCATTACGCAACTGGATCAGGATCTGCTCCAGGAACTTGAGCGGGATCTGCTGGCGGTCGGCGATCTCCTTGGCCTGCACCTGTCCGGAGTTGTAATGCAGCGCCAGGTCCAGGACGGCCAGGCTGGCATACTCGGCGCGAGCAGTAATCTTCATAACCGGGAGCCCACTTCCGGTGAGCAGCCCGGGATCCCTGCGATCCGGGACTCACCCACCTCGGTTTATCGGCTGCACAGCAGGCTACGTTTAGCGCTCAGAAAAACTCTACCTTGATTTTCGAGGGAATCAGTCCGGCAGTAAAGCCTCGATCCAGGAACTCCTGGACAGCCCGCCGCCCTTCCTCCCCATAGTCCAGTGTCCGGGCGTTCACATACATCCCGACAAAACGGTCTCCGTCGACGCGACTCAGTCCGCGGCCAAAGGCCAGGGCATACTGCAGAGCCTCGTCCCGGTGCTCCAGGCCGTAGCGGATGCTGGCCGCCAGGATGCTCGAAATCTCCGCCATCCTGGCGCGGCCTAGGTCCCGGCGGATGGCGTTGCCTCCCAGCGGAAGCGGCAGACCCGTCTGGCGGTGCCACCAGTCCCCCAGGTCGACGATCTTGTGCAGTTGATGCCGGCGGTAGGAAAGCTGACCTTCGTGGATGATGAGACCTGCCGGGACAGTTCCGGCAGCCACCTCGTCCATGATGCGGTCGAACGGGAAGACCCGCGGCCTGACCCCAGGAACAAGCAGCCTCAGGGCAAGCCATGCCGAGGTCTGCAGACCCGGTATGCCCACTTCCAGTCCGTCCAGTGAGGCCGGGTCCATTGGGGACCGAGCCACCACCAGCGGTCCGTAACCTTCACCCATGCTGGCGCCGGTGTTCAGGAGAGCATAACGGTCGCTGACATATGCGTAGGCGTGAATGCTCAACGCCGTCACTTCATAGCGTCCCTGGGCGGCGGCCTGGTTGAGGGCCTCGATGCCGTCCAGATGATGGTGAAACCGGTAGGGGCCGGTGTCGACTTTGCCCTGGGCAAGGCCGTAGAACATGAAGGCGTCGTCAGCGTCGGGACTGTGGGCCAGGTGGATCTCGATCATCAGAACGAAGGATACAGGATTGACCGGTTCTGCAGTCAGGTGCCCTTGGGCTGCCGGTGCAAAGCGATGGCGAAGATCAGCCCCAGCAGACCCAGCGTGGAGAACAGCCACATGCCGGGCTGATACCCTGCCGGGTGATCGGGCCCGGCGCCGGCAAAATCGTTCGCCCAGCCGATCAGGAAGTTGAACAGGGTCAGGCCGACGTTTTGCAGCATGGTCATGAGCCCGTAGGCGGTGCCCAGCCTGGAAGGCTGGACCACGAAGGACACATATGGCCACATCACCGCCGGGATCAGGGAGAAGGCGATTCCCATCAGCGAGATGGGTAGATAGAGCGTGATCCGCGTGTAGCCCATTAGCAGGTAAACCGGCAAGAGCAAGGCGGAGCCGGCGATCATCAGCCCGGAACGGCGGCCGGTCCGGTCGGCAAGGTAACCGAACAGGGGTGTGCAGATCATCGCGAACAACGTCAGAACGCTGGACAGGAACCCACCTTCCTCGCGGCTGGTGCCATGAGCCTCCATGAAGAACTTCACCGCAAAAGTCTGAAAGGGGAAGATGGCCGAGTAGAAGGTGGCGCACAGACCGACAACGTACCAGTACGAACGGCTGAAGCGGAAGGCGTCCCTCCACACCACCGGCTCAGGACTTTCCGGCCGGGCCAGCAGATACTTGCCGGCAGCCACGCGGTCGATCAGCCAGTAGACCCCCGCGCCGGCCAGACACGTCAGGCCGATGAGCGTCGCGGCCACCAGCGGGGCCTGCCAGTCCTGGTAGAGTTCGCGGGCCCAGGTCGGCGAATTGAGAGCGGCGAAGCTGCCCAAGCGGGCCACGGTAAGATTGAGGCCGAATGCCAGGCTCAATTGCCTCCCCTTGAACCACTGCACTACCGCCGTGTTGACGGCCACGATCATGGATTCCGCACCCAAGCCGAAGATGAGACGCCCGGCTGCCATCACCAGGAAGCTGTCGTCAGCAGCGGTTGCGGCGGCGCCGAGCACACACAGCAGCGCGAAGGCCAGGAGGCTGCGCCGGGTGCCGAACCGGTCGATCAGGATGCCGCCCAGGAGCACCATCACGATGTTGGGGAGGCTGTAGATGCCGTTCAGGGTTCCGATCTGCTGGTCCGAGAAGCCGAGTTGGCTCTTGAGGAGATCCGCCAACGGGCTGATGCTGTCGTAGATGTAGTAGTTGCCGAACATGGCGAGGCTGACCCAGGCCAGGACAAGCCAGCATAGCCAGGTCGGAGGCGGGGGAGGTCCTGATGTCTTCACGGTTCGCTCCTTTGGTCCGAAGGCGGATCGCCCGCCTCGGCTGCGGCAGGCCTGTGCCTGGCGAGCCATTCCGGGTGCAAGAGCCCATAGTTGCAGAAGTCCTGGCGCCGGCCGAACCGGACGACGGCCTCCCGCAGCACCCCCTCGAGCCGAAACCCGTTCTTCTCCAGCACTCGGCGCGAGGCGATGTTGGCGGCGAAGGCGGAGGCGTAAATTCGATGGAGATGCAGATCTTCGAAGCCGAACTCCAGCATCAGCCGGACCGCCTCGGTGCCGATTCCTCTTCCCCAGTGCCTGAAGCCGAGCCAGAATCCGAGCTCCGCGCAGGCATGTGCGCGCGAGACCGATGACAGCGAGATCACTCCGCAGACTTCCGGACTTCCGGAGACGAGGACCGCGAACACATAGGCCCGGTCAAGCCGCCAGTTTGCAACGGAGCTGCGGATGAAGCGGATGGCCCCATCTGCGGGATAGGGATGGGGGATGCGGGTCGTCCAGCGCACAATCTCGGGATGGCTGGCCTGCGCCTGCAGCGCGGCTGAGTCCCGATACCGGAGTTTCCGCAACTGGACGGTTTCGCCCGCCACCAGGTTCCGGGGGGTGGTCATCCTGCTACCTCGTACTCCGCACCCTCCGGGCTACAACTGCGAAGTGCAGTGGGGGCAACGGGTCGCCTTGACAGGGATCGCCGAGACGCAGTGGGGACACTCCTTGGTGGCCGGGGCCGGTGCCGGGGCCGGTTCCCGTTTGAGCCGGTTGATGCTCCGCACCAGCAGGAATACGGCAAAGGCCACGATCAGGAAGCTGACGACCTCGTTGGCGAACACTCCCACGTTGAGAGTAACCGCTCCGGCGGCCTTGGCATCAGCCAGGGTGGCATAGGGGCCTGCCTTCTGGGCTCCTTCCTTCAGGGTGAGAAACAGGTCCGAGAAGTCAGCGTTGCCCAGCAGCAGGCCAATGGGCGGCATCAGGATGTCCGATACCAGGGACTTGACAATGGCTCCAAAAGCGGCACCGATGATGATGCCCACCGCCATGTCCACCACATTTCCCCGCATCGCGAATTCCTTGAACTCCTTCAGCATGGTCCCTCCTGACTGTTGCAGCGGAACAGCGGACAAATCCCCCGACGAGACAAAGTGCGGAGATCTTATCGGAGCCAGGGCCTGTCCGATAGTGGGCGTTGTCCCCTGGGCGGCACCTTGAAGGGGTGCCAGACAAGCCTGGCGAAACCCGCCGGTGGCCCGCCGTAGCCCGGGCGTCCCGCCCGGATAAGGCATCCCGGCAAGAGCGGGCGTGCAGAGGCGTCCAGGAACCTGGTCGACCGGCATTAGATTCGTCTTCACGCTCGACGAACCATATGCATCATTCGTCGATCTGGAACCTGAGTCCGAGTTGCCGGGCGGCCTCCTCCATCGCCTTGAGCGCCGGATCGTTCTCGCTCAAGCTCCGGTCCTCGGGGAGCACCATCTCGAACTGCACGCCGAGCCCGAGCTTCTTCAGGTTCATCCGTGCGGCAGGCCCGACGAAGCATCGGAAGAGTTCGCCCCAGTTCTCCACCGGGACCTGACCTTGGACGACGAATCGGCGGACCGTCCCCTTCGCCCCGGGCTTCGCTACGGTGGCAGTTCCCGAGGTTTCACCGGAGGTGCCGACACCCTCTCCTCCCACCGCAGCTGGTTCACCAGCACGGACCCCAGCACCAGCGGGCTCCTCGCTTCCCGGAACCTTCGCGGGCTCCGGCGTGAACGGCGGGATGATCCACACGCCGTCCTCGCTGGGGTCCAGGGACACCGACTGCTTGCAGTACCGGGTCTGGAGAGCCGTGTGACTTGGGCCCCGTCCGATGCCCACCAGTCCGTCAAGGCAGGCTTGTGCGAGCCCATCGGTCACCGCCTCCTTGGCCGCGACCATCGGCTTATCGGTGAATCGCAGAAACGCCTCGACGGCGTCCCTGAGGCGCAGTCCACCTTCCTTCGGGATCAGGCCCGTACTCTCCAGCGTCACCGAGCCGACGCGCCGAAGAATCCACTCCTCGTCCTCGACGAGCGTGGTCCACACGTAGCCCAGGTGTTCTTGGAACGTCCGGCGCGCGTCCGAGAGAGCGCACGACTCCACTTCTTGCCCGCGCACCCGAAGGGCAACGGTGTAGGCTGGGCCCAGCGCCTCCAGGGCGGCCTTGCGCGCCGCGTCCAAGCGCTTCTTGAGATCCTCCTGCTGTTCCTCGTCGAGCTGATCCCAGTAGTCCGCGCGGACGCCCTCCAGAGCCGCCCGCTCCCGGTGTGCCTGCCGCAGTTTGCTCAGCCCCCGAGTGGTTCCCACCAGAAACAGGAGCGTGTTGCGGTACAGGCGGTCCTTTCCGCCGCACCGGGTGCTGATCGCCTTCACGCGCTGGAGGACAGGCATCTTGCCTGTACCTTCTGCGTGCAGGCTGGAAGCCTGCCCTCCCTCGTCCCAGGCGAGCGACGGTGGAAGGACCAGTAGGGTGAGCGACTTTTGCTCCGGCAGGTCCTCCGAGGGGTTGACGATCACGCGCCAGGTAGGGGCGGCGGGCATCCTGCCTGCACCATCCGGTCGCAGGCTGGAAGCCTGCCCCCCAACTTCGGCCCGAAGGTCCTCGAGGATCGCGTCGTCGAAGGTTTCCCTTGCGGTTTGCTGGCGATACTGCACCACCAGCTTGTTCAGCGTCGGCTTCGTGCCGAACCAGTAGCGCTTGCCGAGGCTCCCGGCCATCGCCGTGTGGAGATAGAAGCAGCGGTTTTCCAGCTCCAACAAGGCCCCGTCCGCGTAGTTCCAGTTCACGCCGTGCTTGGCGCACGCGAGCTTCAGGTCCTTCGAACTGAATCCGCTCCGGCCGCCCTAGCCCCCGAACGAGCCCAGAAGGATGGCGGATGCCAGCCCCTGACCGATGGCCTCCGTGCGGTAGTCGCCGCCGCGCTCCTCGTCGAAGATGCCTGCATTGGACCGCTCGCCGATCACGTCAGCGGCGGCCACGGACTGGTATGGGGGACCCCAGAGTCGCGTCAGCGCGGCCTGGAGAGCGTCGACGGACCACCGGATATGGCACGGCTGGATCAGGTGCTGGGTCTCGGTGCTTCCCTGTCGGCGCTTCCAGAGGTCGCCCACGAGGCTCGCAAGCAGCCGCAGCACCCCCCGCGTACGCTGGAAGTCGGGATGGCTTCCCCAGCGGGTGTAGAGCGCGTCGATGAGCAGCGGATGGAAGGGATAGGCGCGCTCGAGCTGCTCACGGTAGGTGTTCTTTGCGGCCTCCGAGGGCACCTCGCCGTCGTGGGCCGCGTACATGGCCTGATAGACCTGGGCGACCCTCCTCGGGTACCAGTCGGGGGACAGGCTTCCAGCCTGTTCATCGATAGACTCGAACAGGCGTGCTCGGACGACCTCGTAGATCTCCTTGTCCGCGACCGGCTTGACGTCGGCTCCGAGGCGCTGGAAGCGCTTCTCCAGCGTCACAAAAGCCTCCTGCCCCTTCTCGCTCTGCGCGACCTCGTACTTGCTCGCAGGCAGGGTAG
>CAZGEH010000012.1:0-155373 GCA_964524795.1 uncultured Acidobacteriota bacterium | reverse complement strand
TCGCGTCAAACCGGGAGCGGCTCAACAGCAACCGCGGCTCAACCGGGACAGGTCAAAGCACATCCAATCGCTGCCCCTGCGGACAGAGCAGGGGTAGCGGCTTCGGAGAGGAAGGCGCATATGATCGGCGAAAGAGCGAAGCTTCTTCTGGTGACAAGGGTGCTGGATGGGGCAGCTCCCACAAGCAACCTGGAGTCGGGAGAGCCGGCGCCGGCTCGGTCTGACACCAGCGGCCGGCGGTAGCTGGAGTCGGCCGGGCGACACCGTGGGGACAGGTCTGGAGGCTTTGCGGCATTGAGACTCCACCAAGAACGAGATCGCTGGCGCCTGCCACGGAAAACGCCGGGGCGAAATCCGAAGCGCTGCAATTGACGCTTCAGGAGGGAGAGGATTCAGGCGGATTCCGGGCATGCAGCGGCCTGGAATCCGGGAGGCAGAACCTGAAATCCACAGGTTCAGCGGCGAGAATGCAGGGCGATGCGGTTGCCCTCGCTGTCTTCGAAGACCGCCATGTAGCCGTGTTCCGGCGAGATCTGGGTCTTGGGCACGATCACCTTGCCCCCGGCCGGGGCGACCCGGGAAAGCACAAGCTGCAGATCCGGATCACCATTCAGGTACACCAGGGTCCCGTCGTGGGAGGGGCGGTAGAAGCCGGGGTGCTGGCACAAGGCGCCCCCCACCGCCCCTGACTCCACGGGAAACACTGCCATCCGAAGCTGGTTGGCCAGGTTCCTCTCGTGGAGGGTGCTTCCGAAAATGGCCTCATAGAATTTCCTTGCCCGGTCCAAGTCCGCAACCGGGATCTCGAACCACGAGATCATATGTCGCATGTTGACAATCTCCCTCCCTGGGGCAGGGACAGGGCACAGTCTTCCGAAACGCTCAGGGGCGGACGAGTCGGAGCTGATCCTAACCGAAACACGGGATGGCGGCAAGCAAGTGGCCGGCTGGGGAGACGGGCAGTATCCACCCGGAACTGCGCTGTCAGGGGCTCACAGCCGCAGTACGAACCCCCATCGTGTCAGCGTCCAGGTCAGACCCAACACTGCCGCAGTCATCAGGGCGGCATTCAGCATTCCCGCCCAGCCCCCCGCCGGCCAAAGGGGCCAGAACAGCCCCCAGCTTCCCGTCAGACTCAGCACCTTGTCCAGCACATCGGGGAGCAGATCGGCCAGAAGGGGATTCGCCCCCACCGGCTGCAGGAATCTTGTCCCGGCCTTGAAGCCCAGGCAGTCGATGCCGATATGGAACAGCAGAAACGCGAGTGTGCAGATTCCTGCCGTGGCCAAGGCGTACGACTCGGTCCCGCCGATCTTGTGGAAGCCATGGAGCGGTCGTAACAGGAAGCCAGCGGCCAGAAGGCCCAGCCCCAGCCCCGCCAACCTCGCCGTGCGGCTGCCGGAGAAGGTCCGGTCAGCCGGCAGACAGGTGCCTGCCAGCATTCCCGCTGTCACGATCGCGGGGTGGCTCCCGGCGAGCTGCCCGATGTCCCACCAGGTCCGGATCGGGGCAAGGAAGTCCAAAACACCATGCCGGTCGCCGATGTATAGCGCCACCATCAGGCCGAGGGCTCCCATCAAGGCGGAGGGGGATCCTCGGACCAACAGCCACACTCCCCCTGTTGCCAGGTACGTCCATCCGATGATTCCCAGAATTCCCCACCAGGAGGGAACCAGCCAGGCACACCCGGTTTCAGAAGGGATCCCACGGTACAGAACCAGCAGCAGTGCCAGTCCCACCAGCGCGGCCGCCCTGACCGGGGGAAGTCGGCGGGTGGAGTCATCCCCAGGACGGAGCCACAAGACGATGACACACAGATATGCAAGCAAGGACCAGACGTCCGCACCCAGCACCGCCGAACCAGCCTCGTAGCGCCCGGTATTGATTATCAGCACTCCAAGGAAAATCAACGCTGCCGAGCGCACCAACAGATGGCGGAAGATCGCGGACCTGGTCTCTCCCCGTTCCAGCCGACGCCGGTACGCCTGGGGAATCGCCACCCCCACGATGAAGAGAAAGCCGGGGAACACCACGTCCGTAAAGGTGAAGCCGTCCACTTTCTGGTCGGCGTGGCGGGGCCAGCCGGGGATGTCCGGCATTCCCGGAAGGTAGTTCACGAACACCATCGAAAGAATCACCACGGCGCGGTAGGCATCCAGCGAAAGCAGGCGGTGGGACATCGGACCCGGAGCGGTGGTCACAGCCAGGCAAGTGTAGCGGCGTCAGCGGGGAAGAACCAAAATTGCGGCCACGGGGTAATGGTCGGAGGGATACCTTCCCTCGCGGTGATCGCGCTGGATGGCTGCTTCCAGGACCTGAACTGCAGGCTCCGCCAGGATGTAGTCGATCTTCGCTCCCCCGGATCCCCCCTTGAAACCATGAAAGGTTCCCACCTCCCGGGCCTCAGGATGCAGAATCCGGAACGTGTCCACCAAACGTGGAGCCGCCTGATGGGCCCCCAGCAGGTGGAGGAACGCCGGGTTGTCCTCGCCCGCCTTCAGGTCGCCGGTCACGATGACCGGGTCACGTGGATTGCGTCCGTCGATCCGGCGCGCCAGCAGTTCGGCGCTGCGTTCGCGGCTGGATTGAGACTGGTGGTCGAAATGAGTGTTGAAGAGCCACAGGGAAGCCCCCGTGGCGCGTTCCACAAATCTCCCCCAGGTGACGATGCGGGGGATCCGGTTGCCCCATGATCAAGACCCCGGGACGTCGGGAGTGTCCGACAGCCAGAAGGTTCCGCTGTATCGATCTGCCAGCGGTCACCGCGGTAAAGGACGGACGAGTGTTCCCCTTCGCCGGCTCCGTCGTCACGCCCCGCGCCGACCGCACTGTAAGCGGGCATCGCGGTCAGGATCTGGTCGATCTGGAACCCGAGAGCCTCCTGCAGCCCCATGAAGTCGGGATTGGTTTGGCGCAGGACATCGAAGACCAGATCACGCCGGTGATCCCAGGAATCCTCGCCGTCCGGGGCGGTTCCATAACGGATGTTGAAGCTCATGATGGAGACGGTGACGCCGGTAGCGGCAATCGCCGCAGCGGGAAGCAGGGACAGGCAAAGGATCCAAGGGTTCATCCTACCCAGCATATACAGTCTTCCCGGGCGAACAAGCCCTGGAACTCGGCGACCTGCTGGCTGCAAGGCCGGAGCTGTTCAGACTGACAGCGCACTTGCCCGCCTGACTCCCGAGGGTAAAATCCTGGAGAGAAAGTGGAGGGAGACATGGTGCAGTGGCTGTTGTTGTCCACCTGGCTGGCTGCCTTCACCGGCGCTGATGAGGCGGAGGATCCCTACCTGTGGCTGGAGCAGGTGGAAGGGGCAGACGCGCTGGCCTGGGTCAAGGAACGGAATGCCGAAACCACCGCCGAACTGGAATCAGACCCCCGGTTCCAGACGTTTTTCGAGCGCAACCTGGAGATTCTCAACTCCCGGGAGCGGATCGAGATGCCATCGCTGCAGGGGGGGATAGTGTACAACTTCTGGCAGGACGCCGAGCACGTCCGCGGCATTTGGCGGAGGACCAGCCTGGGGAGCTATCTGGCCGGTAAACCGCAATGGGAGACCGTCCTGGATATTGACGAGCTGGCCCGGAGCGAGGGCGAGAATTGGGTCTACAAGGGAAGCTCCTGCCTGTATCCGGAAGAGAAGCGCTGTTTGGTCCATCTCTCCCGGGGGGGTGGAGACGCCGTTGTGGTAAGGGAGTTCGACACCGACGTCAAAGGTTTCGTGCCTGGGGGGTTCATCCTGTCCGAGGCCAAGTCCAGAGTCAGTTGGCGAGACCAGAACAGCGTTTGGGTGGGCACCGACTTCGGACCCGGGACCCTCACCGAGTCGGGTTATCCGCGCACGGCTCGGCTGTGGACCCGAGGCATTCCGCTGGACTCCGCGCCGGTGGTCCACGAGGGGGAGACCACCGACGTCAGCTCGGGGGTCTCTTCAATCTTCACTCCGGAGGGGCGATACGATCTCGCCTCTACCGCACCGGCTTTCTTCCGCGGACGCTACTGGCTGATCCTGGACGGCCGGCGGGTCAAACTGGATCTGCCCGAGGATGTGAACCTGGAGGGGATCTACAAGAACCGGCTGCTTTTCAGCCTCAGGTCGGACTGGACTGCGGGCGGCAGGACCTGGCCCCAGGGCGCGTTGCTGAGCGCTGAGCTGGACGGTTTTCTGGCTGGATCCAGGGATTTCGACCTGCTGTTTGAGCCTTCGGAGCGGACTTCTCTGGCGGGGGTCGCCATCGCCCGCAATTCCGTCATCCTCGAAATACTCGAGAACGTCCGCAGCCGGATCCAGATCCTCAAGCTGGAAAAGGGGGAGTGGCAGAGAAGCAGCCTGGACCTGCCTGAATACGGCTCAGTGGGAGTCGTCATTGCCGACAACCAGAGCGATGTCTGGTTCTACACCTATTCCGATTTTCTCCAGCCCTCGACGCTGTTCGCTGTGGAAGGAGGCCGGTCCCGCAAGGTCAAGCAGTTGCCCGAGTTCTTCAAGGCCGAGGGCTTGACCGTGCAGCAGCTCGAGGCAACGTCGGCGGATGGAACCCGCGTACCATATTTCCTGGTTTCCCCCCGGGGGATGAAGCTGGACGGCTCCCAGCCGACACTGCTTTACGGTTACGGCGGATTTGAGATCGCGCAGACTCCGAACTATTCGGCGGTGATGGGGGCTTCCTGGCTGGAGCAGGGCGGGGCCTATGCGCTGGCGAACATCCGGGGAGGGGGTGAGTTCGGTGCCAGGTGGCACCAGGCGGCGCTGCTCAAGAACCGACACAAGGCCTTCGAAGACTTCATGGCCGTCGCTGAGGATCTGATCCGGCGAGGGATTACCTCACCGGACAGGCTGGGAATCCAGGGAGGAAGCAACGGCGGCCTGCTGGTAGGCAGTGTGTTTACCCGTCGCCCGGACCTGTTCGGAGCCGTGGTTTGCCAGGTCCCGCTGCTGGACATGAAGCGGTACCACCGGCTGCTGGCGGGAGCAAGCTGGATGGCCGAGTACGGGAATCCGGATGATCCCGACATGTGGGCGTATCTGCGGACTTACTCGCCCTATCATAATGTCTCGGCCGGAGTGCGTTACCCCAGGGTGTTGTTCATGACCTCCACCCGGGATGACCGGGTACATCCGGGACATGCCCGCAAGATGGTGGCACGGATGCGGCAGCTGGGCCATCCGGTGATGTATTACGAAAATACCGAGGGCGGACATGCGGCGGCTGCCAACAATCGCCAGCGCGCCTACATGAGCGCGCTGGCATATACCTATTTGTGGCGTCAGCTTGGTGGCTCCGAAAAGGCGTTGAGGCCAGCCCACGGTTCGGGAACTGTCGTCAGATCTACAGCGGGCGACTGACCGGCGAGAACGAGAACCACTGTGCAACCTCGGCTCCCGAGACCCGTCGGCGTGTCTGGATGTCACGCCGTTTTTCCTCCATCAAAGGGCGCAGGCGCCGGACTTCTTCCAGGGCCGCGAGGGAACGCCGTTCCATCGCTGCCAGGTAGGCGTAGATCCCCAGATCGCGCAAGAGAAAGAAAGGGAAACAGCGCTGGCGGACCTCAGGGTCCAGGTTTTTGATCCGCATCAGGAAACGGTTCTTGACGGAGTGGTAATTGATGGTCGGTGGCAAGCGGCGGCGTCCCTGAGGACGCACCTGTCGGGCGTGCCACAAGTGGGCGTCCGGCTGGTAGAGGGCCCGCCAGCCGAACAGTTGGGCACGCCAGGCCAGGTCGGCGTCTTCCCGGTAGGCAAAGAATGCCTCATCCAGGAACTCGCCCTGGAAGCTGACGTCTTCCACGAACTCACGGGTACACAACAGCGCCGCACCGGTGACCCCAAAGACCTGCTCCGGCTGCTCCCTGGCTTTGCGCAGGGGGATGCCGCTGTCGCGGTCGAAATGGCGGAGCGCGGGCGTGAAATAGATTCCCGTGGAGTCCAGGACGGGACGATCCCTGCTTCGGATTTCCTCGCCGGAAGTGTCCATGCGGAAGATGCTGCCGCCGGCCATCCCCGCCCGGGGGAAACGGGCCAATGTCCCAGCCAGCTTCTCCAGGCAACAGGGGTGCAGTCGGGTGTCCGGATTCAGCAAGAACGCGAGTCTCCACTGGGAATCCGCCTGCAGGTTGATGTTATGCCCGCGACAGAATCCCAGGTTGGTGGATGACTCCAGGATGTCCGCGGCGAAACGCCGAGCGATGGCCACTGAAGCATCCCGGGAGGCGTTGTCGAAGATCCGGATGCGGACCGGAATCGTCTGGTCCCGGACCGATTCCAGGCACCGTTCCAGCCAGGCAGCACTGTTCCATGTGACAACACTGACCAGCAGGTCGTTCATCTCCGTCTCTTCAGTCGTCGCAGCGCCATTCCCAGCCGTACAGCCAGCCACACCGGAACCAGGCTTGCCTGGTGGTGCTTTCGCCAGTATCGGAGCAGATTTCCATAGTAAATGGATACGAATTCCGGCCAGCTCAGTCGATCCAGGGACAATCCTCCCCGGTGGACGGCGCAGGGTTCGGGTCTGACCCGGATCTCCCAGCCGGAATCGTGCAGGCGTCTGCAGAAGTCCACGTCTTCGAACCAGGCGGGGTGGAAGCGCTCGTCAAACCCGCCCAGCTCCTCCCAGGCCCGCCGGCGCAGAAGCCAGCAGGCGGCCGCGGGCTGCCCCGGAGCCGGCCCCGTCGGGTCGGAAAGACCCGGGGTCGGCAGGGGAGCGTGTGGGCGACCTGTCCAGGCCAACAGTTCGTCAAGGAACAGGGCATCCCGAATCACGGACACCGCCGTGGGCAATGGCCTGAACTGGAACCGGGTCTGAGGGACACCCTCCTCATCGATGAGCCGGCCGCAGCAGATGGCTGCTCCGGGAGAGTTCTGAAGCTCACGGTAACAGGCGCGGACGCCCTCGGGCTTGACCTGCAGATCGGGGTTCAGCAGGAGGACAAACGGGGCGGGGGTGGACCGGATTCCCAGGTTGGCGGCTGCAGCGAACCCCAGGTTGGATGGACACCGCATGAGGGTGACGCCGGGTGTCCCCTCAGCAGCCTGGACGCTGGAGTCACAGGAGGCATTGTCAACCACAACGATCCCGCGCAGCTCCCCCTTCAGGGGGCGCAGGGAATTGAGCAGGCGCGCCAGCCAAGGCCCGCTGTTCCAGTTGACAACAACGACTGACAGGTCCAAGGAAGGAACGGAATTTAACACACTGGTGACCCGATTTCAGTAAGATGTCAGGGTGCGGCTCTTGAGCTTCAGCAACGCCCGGCACGTCGGATGGGTGTCTCCCCGGCTGGAGTTGCCCCCGGAATTGCTGTATGAGCCGGAAGCCGCCTTCCGACTACCCGACACTGACGTCATTCTGGACTGCGATTCACGCAAGATCTTGCGGGTCCGGCTGGCGGTGGACGGCCGCCAGGATCCGTGTTTTCTTTACATCTTTGCGAACCATTCCCTGGGACGGGCCATTCGCTCCACCTACGCGTTCCACATTTTGCGAATGGCGCGCAGTCTGCGGCAGGCCGGCTTCGGCACTCTGCAGGTCCTGGCAGCCTTCCGGCCGCGACGCCAATGGCTGAACTGGAGGAGCTACCTGATTGCCCGCGAAATCCACCCGGTGCTGGAGTTGCCTTCGGGAGGCCGCCACCGTTACCCGGTACACGACTCTGTCGAGCTGGGCCCGGATCTCCTCACCGCCGTGGCGTGTACCCTGGCGGAGTTCCACAATCAGGGCTTCGTCCACGGGGACCTCAAGACCCGTCACGTGTTGGCCCATCGGAACGGGAACGAGCCGGGTTCGCGGTTCCCCTGGGACATCATCCTGGTGGATCTGGAGAAGACCCGTCGCCTGCCACGGTTGCTGGGAAGGATCCATGACATCTATGCCGCCCGGGACTTGGTCCAGCTTTGCGCTTCGCTGCCGGAAGCCCATCGGGACTGGTCGCTGACCGCACTCAAGCGGGAGCTGATCGCCCGCTACTTGGAGTTCCGATCCCTGCCGGCGTCGCGGGCGCGCAACATTCGGGCGATCATCGATCTCTATCGTCCCGGCGGCGTCCTTCGCCAGGGACGGACGCTGCTGGATTCCGCCTTCTCTCGCCTCTGGTCCTCCTGAGCTGCAGCAGGGTTCTGCCCTTCTCTGCTTGGCATGGGTTTGCCCACCCCACCCGGCAAGAATTGCCGCCCGGAGCCCGCCCCGGAATCCAAGGCGGCGTAGCTGTCTTCCATGTAAGTTACTAGAAATACGCATCTTAAGCCTACTCCTCCCCAAGTGTGTCCGACTTGGCACGTGGCTTGCGGCGGAATCAAGCCGGTATGAATCCAACGAAACTCCCGGACAGCGTTCCCAATCTGGGGCTGAAGCCGGTCCCGACCGCTGGCGCACGGAAGAGCGGCGGTGATTTCGCCTCCCAGTTTCTGGCGTTGTTGTTCGAACAGCAGGGGGATTTCGCTGCTGCCGCGGAGTCGCGGCTGGTAACGAGAAGTGACAAGGCATCCAGGATTGCGCCGCCTTCCACCATAGAGCCTTCGCGGTCGGCCAGCCAAGCTCGGACGCAGGGAGAGATTGCGGAGCTGGACTCAGCGGATGCCACTGTCCTGTATGCCGCTGGAGGACTGCCGGTGGCGCTTGCGCCTTTGAAGGCGGAACGAAACGTCCAGGCTCCTTCATTCTCAATATCTGGCCCGGTCAGGATTGGGATGTCCCCCGGACCGACGCCGCCGGAGCCGACGGCGGGTGGAGGCCTTGAGAGCCAGCCGGCTTCGGGCCCGGGGATTCATTCAGTCTCCTTTCCGGGACAGGCGGCCGATGATCGGGGCATTCCGCTGTTCAGCCGGGAGAAAGTGGTCCGGCAGAAAGGGGAAGGGTCCTGCGGGCGTTCAGCAGCGAGCCGGGGTGACGGGGACAGGGTGAATCCGGTGACTGCGGAGAGCGCACCGGCTGCCCTCCGCCTGTCCCAGCCGATCGCCGGGGCCAACCCTGCCTCCCCGCCTGCGGCGCCAGATGTCCCGGCAGCGAGGGCATTGACGGCAGCCGATGTTCTTGGAGCGAAAATCCCGGCCGCGCCCAGGGTGCCGACAGCGGCGGAAGCTCCGCCGGTGGCACCTGTCCCCGAGGCGCCTGGTGTCGGGGCAGTGGATCGTCCGGGAGTCGGTGGAGGGGTTAGTGGAGCCCCGCGGCCCGGCGGCCAACCACAGGCGGGCCACTCAGCGTCCCCTCTTCCGGCGGCACGGGAAGCTGGCGGTGGCAAGGGGAGGTCTGGTGAACGCCTGACGACTCTCGCCGACCAGGGGTACGGGATGCAGGGTGCCGTACCGGAGAGGCTGGTGAAAAACGAGCCGTCAGGCGCGGCGGACCAGGGGATTCGCCAGCCTGTCCCCAGCGGGCAAACGCCGGCGGAGCCGGTTGTCCCGGCGGGCAGGACAGCAAAGTTGGAGCATAGTGAGCCGGGGGTCACGGTGACCATGTCGGCAGGCTGGCGCCGGGTACACCAGAGGCTGGAAACGAACCCGCTCAAAGCCGACCCCGAGCAGTCTGTTCACGAACGGCAGGGAGAGCGTGCCGAGTCCCGGACAGCCGTGGACGGTGTCAGAACAATTTCGCACCGGACGCCTGTCCCCGGACCCGAGGCGGATGGGGGACCCGGGTCGAAGCCAGCGGTGATTACCGGCGGTGAAGTGGTGAGCGAGGCGTCCCGGGTACGGCGAGCGGAACCGGCGCCGGTGGAAAAGTCCTCTACCGCTCAGGCGGCTGCCGGCGGAACATCCCATCGTGAAGACCACGCCATCGTGACCTCCGGGGCCAGGTCAAACGGAACGGCTCCGACGCCGGCGGGGCCGATGCCCGGAGACACCCTGAAGTCTACGGCGGCCGCCAGGAGCGTCGTAGCCCCCCGGGCGCCTGAGGTGCCGGCGATGATGTTCGACCAGTTGGTGGAGCGGTTCCGCCTCGAGCAGATGCCCGGTTCCACCCGTTTCACCGTCCAGTTGCATCCGGAACACCTGGGACGTGTGGAGATCGAGACCCGTCAGGAAGGAGAGATCCTGACGGCGGTAATCCGGGCGGAGGACCCGCAGACACGTCAGTCTCTGGAAGCGGGACTGGACGTCCTGCTGGAGCGGCTGGAGGAGGCGGGGATTGAAGTGCACCGGGCGGAAATCACGAATTTTCAAAGTGGAAACAATCCGGATCACGAGAACCGTCGTGCGGGCGCTGGGAGCCGGAATCGTCGGACCTCGACGAACCGGGGCCCGGTAATGAAGGAAACTGCCACGGAAACAGTCGAGGAGGCCCCGGAGCGGGTCGGGGGTGTCAGCTATTTCGCGTGACGGCAACCGAGGAGAAAACCATGGAGATTCAAGGAGTCAGAGTGTACGGGAGCGAGTCCGGGGAGCCCAGCCGGCTCTCCAGGGGTCTGGAGAAGGACGATTTTCTCCGCCTTCTGGTAGCCCAGCTCAGCCACCAGGATCCGCTCAATCCGCAGGATGGATCGCAGTTTGTGGCGCAGCTGGCCCAGTTCAGTTCGCTGGAACAGTTGATCTCGATCCGTCAGGCCGCCGAGGAAACGGCTGCGGCCATCAACCGGCTGTTGACGGGACTGTCTGAGCCGGCACCTCCGACACAGGAGTCGCCGGCCGAATAGGAATTCTCAAGAAAGGTTTCAACGCAGCGAGGAGGTACAACATGGGTGGAACGTTTTTTGTGGGTTTGACCGGTTTGAACGCCAGTTCACTGGCGATCAAGAACGTCGGTAACAACCTGGCCAACAGCAACACCATCGGCTACAAGGCGACGAATCTCTTTTTCGAGGAGCTGCGCGCGGCTACCACTGGGGGCGCCGAAGCCGGACAGGGTGTCCAGCCGACATCAACCCAGCAGGTCTGGACCCAAGGCAACATCCAGCAGTCCCAGTTGGCGACCGACATGGCGATCAGGGGGGCCGGGTTCTTTGTGGTGGGAGACAACATCAGCTCCGAGTTCTATACCCGGGCGGGCAACTTCTTCCTCAACTCCGAGGGTAAGCTCGTAACCTCTGATGGCCTCTACGTCATGGGGTATCCCATCGACGCCAACGGGAACATCAACACAAATACCACGCTGGTCCCGCTGGACCTGAAGCCTGGCCAGGTGTTGCCGGCCAAGGCCACGGAACTGATCCGCTTTGTCACCAACCTCAACGCCGAGGCACGTGACGGCGAACAGTTCTCCACAACAGTCAAGGTGTACGACACCCTGGGCGTAGGGCATGCCGTGACGGTCACTTTCACCAAGACCGCCAACGCGAACGAGTGGGACTGGGAAGTGACGGTTCCGGCCGACAGCGTCGCCTCGCCCACTTCGGCTCCGGACCCGGAGGTGCTGGGCACCGGCACCTTTACCTTCGGTCCTGACGGCAGGCTGGCGGATCCCGCCACCGACGAAGGCTCGGGAGGAGAACCGAACGGCCTCCTTGAATTTACCTTCACTCCCTCCTCCGGCGGTGCCGATGTGACGTTCAAGTGGGATCTGTGGAGTGACGACGACCCCGAAAAGAGTTACCTGACTCAGTTCCGGCTGCCGAGTTCCACCTCGCAGAGCTACCAGAACGGTAAGGGAGCGGGTACCCTCTCCGAGATCATCGTGCGCGGCGATGGGATGATCGAGGGCATTTTCAGCAACGGTGAGACCGCCAACCTGGGACAGATCGGCATGGCACTGTTCACCAGCCCGCAGAACCTGGTGCGGACCGGAAACAACCTTTATGCCCGGACCACCCAGTCCGGGGAGCCCACGATCGGCACTCCCGCTACCGGCGGCCGCGGCAACATTCAGGGAAATGCGCTGGAGCTTTCCAATGTGGATATCGCCGAGGAGTTCATCAAGCTGATCCTCTTCCAGCGTGCCTACCAGGCAAACTCCCGAATGATCACCACCGCGGACCAGATTACGCGGGAGGCGATTCAGTTGAAGCAGGCATAGTCTCCCATTTTGGCGGGCGCCGGTCTCCAGGGCAGGACCGGCGCCCTTGCCCGCCCTTGCCTGCTGCTGCTGCCACCGCGGGCCGGGTTCGTCAATGAATTGTCGCCCTCCGGCCTGGTGTTGACGGCCGGCCGGCCACCCTCCCCGGCTCTTCCCGGATCGTGTCGGGGCGGACGCTGCCTCCGCCTCGGTTTGCGGCTGCCGCCGCCCCTGCTGCACTTTGGCACGACCCTTGCTCCCTTCCCTCGGCAAAAGACCTATGGCTGACGAAAAAGAAGAACAACCCCTGGAGCAAACCGGAAGCAAGAAATGGGTCCTGATTGCCGGCGGAGCGGTGGCTCTGCTCCTGGTGCTGGCCCTGGTGGGAACCTGGGCGATGGGGGTCTTCCCTTTCAGCCCGGCCACCGAGGCCGAGGCGCGGCCCGCCAAGCCTGAGGTGAACCAGGTCATCAAGCTGGAACCGGTGGTCTTCAACCTCCCGGCGGGCCGTAAGATGGCCTACGCCCGAATTGCCGTCGCCCTCGGCGTCTACAGCCCCAGCCCCGAGGCCCCGGCGATCCGTCAGGACCTGCTGGCTCCCCGGATCACCGACGAACTCCTGGGTACGGTGAGCGTGATGAGTCCGGAGGAACTGTTGCGCCCGGAGACCCGGACCGCGCTGAAGGAACAGATTCAGGCTTTCGTCAACGGCCTGCTCCCCGAAGGATCCGGCAAGGTGGTCGAAGTCTATTTCACCGAATTCATTGTGCAGTAGCCATGGCACGAATCACGCTGACCGATCAAGAGGTCGATGAACTGATCATGAAGCACGTGGGAGAGTTGGAGCCGTTTTTTGATCTGCAGTATCCGGTGGATGTGCGACTTGGCAACGGGACGCTGACAGTGGGAGAACTGTTGCGGCTCAGGGAGGGGGATCGTGTGGCCCTGGATCGTCCTTCGGACGGGTATGTCCAGGTGGTAATTGGAGAGACTCCTTTCGCCGAGGCCGAGGTGGTGGTCCGGAAGGGCAAGCCTTCAGCGCGTCTGATCCGGATCAACTGAGAGGACACCTATGGAGTGGCTGCAGGTGCTGTCGGCGCTGGCCCTGGTGTTCGGCCTGTTGGGCCTGTTTTATTGGATGGCCGCCCGCTATGGGAGCCGTCCCATGCGCAGTGGCGCCCGTCGGATCGAAGTTTTGGAACGCCGGTCGCTGGGCGACAGGAGCCAGTTGGTACTGGTGCAGATCGGCGAGGACACCTTTCTGTTGGGTGCCACCAGCCAGTCGGTGACCCTGCTGTCTCAAGTGGACCTGGAACCTCAGCCGGCGGGAGCGGAATCGGTTGAGAAGGCGGAGGCTCCCCGGGACTTCTGCAGATGGCTGGAGCTGCTGAAATGATCGGGAAACGTACTGGCCGGATCATCCCCGCTCTGCTCGTTTGGCTGCTGGTGACCCTGCCTGTTCTGGCCCAGGAGAACGATGGGATCCGGATCTCCATCGGAGGGGGTGGAGAACATGGCCTGTCCCTGCCGGTCCGGATCCTGATCCTGCTGACCCTGCTGACCTTCTTGCCGGGCATCCTGGTGTCCATGACTTCCTTTGTGCGGATCATTGTGGTCGCGCACTTTCTGCGGCAGGCCCTCGGTACCCAGCAGGCACCCAACAACCAGATCCTGATCGGCCTGGCACTCTTTCTGACGCTATTCGTCATGGGCCCGGTGTGGGATCAGGTTTATGAGCAGGCGGTGATGCCGTATCAGTCCGGCGCCCTAACGGAGATGGAGGCCCTGGAGAAGGCCCAGGGACCCTTGCGCACCTTCATGTTGAAGCAGGTGCGGGAAGATGACCTGGCACTGTTCATCAGGCTGGGCAAACTGCCCCGGCCGAAGACTCTGGATGAGCTGCCGCTGCGTGTGATTGTGCCGGCCTTCATGATTTCTGAGCTGAAGACGGCCTTCCAGATCGGATTCGTGCTGTTTCTGCCGTTTCTGGTGATCGACATGGTCATCAGTTCGGTCCTGCTGTCGATGGGGATGCTGCAGCTCCCGCCGGTGATGATTTCCACTCCCTTCAAGATCCTGCTCTTCATTCTGGTGGATGGATGGAGGCTGGTGGTGGGCTCCCTGGTGGAGAGCTTCCGGTTCTGACGGTGAGGAGGCAGTGATGGGCGAACAGGCTCTGATTCAGATCATCAGCGAGACAGTCTACCTGGTGTTCATCGTGTCGGCGCCACTGCTGGCGGCGGCACTCATCGTCGGGCTGCTGGTGAGCGTCTTCCAGGTAGTCACGTCGATCCAGGACATGACCCTCACCTTCATCCCGCGCATGGCTGTGGTCTGTTTGCTGACCTTGGCTCTCATGCCCTGGATTATCGACAAGATCTCCGCCTTCACCCTGAGGCTGCTGAGCCAGTTTTCCACGTACGCCCAGTAGGCCGCATGCGCAGTTATATCCTTTCCGCCGAGACCTTCGCACTGTTCACGCTGGCCCTGGCGCGGATCGGCGGTCTGGTCAGCTTTGCGCCCCTGCTGGGAAGCAGCGCCGTATTGCCGCACCTGCGTGTCGCCCTGGCGCTGGGGCTGACATGGGTGCTGTTCCCGGTTGTGGGTGACCGCCTCGGCGAGATTCCACCTTCAGGGGTGGCGTTCTTCCTCTTGCTGGTCCGGGAACTGCTGATCGGCTTCATGCTGGGGTTCTGCTCCAAGTTGTTGTTTGCCTGTCTGGAAATGGCGGGCAGCATCATCGGGTTTCAGATGGGCTTCAGCTTCATCCAGATCGTGGATCCCCAGACCCAGGTGGAAAGCCCATTCATGGGCATATTCCTGAATCTGGTGGGAACCATGCTGTTTCTGGCTTTCAACGGCCACCACTGGCTGATCCAGGCGGTGGCTTACAGTTATGAACTGCAGGCCGGACGGCTGGTGTCAGGCGCGCTGGTCGAACAGATGACGCGGTCCCTGGCCCAGATGTTCATCGTCGGCTTCAAGATTGCGGCACCGCTGGCGGTGGCGATGTTCCTCGTGGACGTGCTCTTTGGGATTCTGGGTCGCGCCGCACCGCAGCTCCAGCTGCTAGTGCTGGGACTGCCGGCGAAGGGGTTGGTGGGCTTCGCCTTGCTGGCGGCGACGGTCTACGGCCTGGTCCCGTTGATCGGGCGTCATCTGGCCGGAGTCGAGTCCGAGCTGACGGCCTGGCTGGGCCTGCTGAAGGGATGATTCGGAGACCGGACCGTGTCGAGTCAGGGTGAGCGAACCGAGAAACCGACCTCGAGACGTCGCCAGAAGGCGAGACGTCAGGGACAGGTCCCGCGCAGCCGTGAACTGGCGTCGGCGGCGGCTTTTGCCGCGGCCGTACTGTTTTTTGGCTTCTACGCGCCGCAGGCGCTGGACGCCATGAAGAACCTGATCCCCTTCCTGTGGCGGCGTTTCCTGCTGGCAGAACTCACTCCGGCGGTGGTGAGGGAGATGTCCTTCGAGGTGGGATGGGCCTTCATCGTCTTGGTGGGGCCGGTGGTGGGGCTGGTGGCCCTGGCCTCGGTGGCAGGGACCGTCAGTTTCGGCGGCCTTGTGCTCTCTGCGGAGCCGCTCAAGCTCAAGGTGGAGCGACTCAATCCGGCAGAGAACTTCAAGAAGATCTTCTCCCGCAACGGTATCGTCAACCTCATCAAGGCGGTGGCGCTGTCGGCGGTGATCATCTACATCTTCATCCAGGTGATCCGGGACCGCCTGCCGGCGCTGCAGACCATGGCAGCCATGGACATGCGGTCGTTGCTGGCGGCCTCCGGCGACTTGGTGTACACGGCGACTTTCCGGGTGGCGGTGTTTCTGGGTGTGGTGGCAGTCTTCGACGTCCTCTTCCAGCGCTACAGCTATGAAGAGAGCCTGAAGATGACCAAACAGGAGGTCAAGGAAGACGTGAAGGACACGGAGGGAAACCCGCAGATCAAGGCTCGGATCCGCCGGATGCAGTACCAGATGGCACGCAATCGGATGATGGCGGCCGTGAAGGATGCAGATGTGGTGGTGACCAACCCGACGCATTTCGCCGTGGCCTTGAAGTACGACTTGGCTGCCATGGCAGCCCCACAGGTGGTGGCCAAGGGACAGGACCGGCTGGCGTTGCGGATCCGGGAACTGGCGGCGGAACATAGGGTGCCGCTGGTGGAGAATCCGGAACTGGCGCGGGCCCTCTACAAGACGGTGGAAGTGGGCGGGGAGGTGCCGGTGGAACTGTATCGGGCGGTCGCCCAGATTCTGGCTTATGTCTATAAACTGCGGAAAACGCAGTATCGATAGTCCGGATTTCGTGTTCGGTGTTCAGTGCTCAGTTCGGCGGTGGAGTCAAGGACACAGGCGTATACCGCCTCCCGGATCGGTTTTCGCCCGGAAGGGGACAGGCAAACGCGACTTGCCGTGGTGGAAGAAATCTCCGGGATGCTCACCTGCCTAGCGAAACCCCTCACAACCCTCCTGGAAACCGATAGCTGCTCTGGCGGCAGTCTGTATCATTTCAGGGTGCGCAGATAGCTCGCCACCAGCTCGCACTGGGCTTCGCCGCGCGCTGTGGTTTCGACCCGCAGTGGGAGTTCCTCGCCGCGGTTCCCGAAGCGGACCGCAAAGACGCCCCTGTCGACGTCAATGATCCTGACCTGGGGTCCGTCAGCCGAACCAGCGTCATAGCGGACAGCCGTCACGTAGCCGATCTCGCACAGACGCTCAACGAAGCGTCGCCAGCCGTCTGGACGGTGGTGCTCTGTCGAAGAAAGCAAGTCCTTTTGATCGGGTGGCCGGGGATCCGCCCTGGGCCATGTCGCGCACGGTGACGTGCTCTGTCGCTCCCGCGCAGCCTTGAAAAGCAAGTCGCCCGCCGCTGTGAGGTATGTGTATCCGTCGCCACCATCCTCCACCAGTGAGCGGAGCTCCGGACACCCTTTCAGGCGGGACTCCACTTCCGTGCTTTTCCGCGGTTGCTCGTCAAGCCATCTGAAGAACGACTCATGGCGAGAAACGAACCCGGAATCCCAGGTGAGGGGCAAGCGGGGAAGCCGGATCAGTTCGCGATGCAGCTCGTGGATGTAGGCGACCTCGATCTCCAGCAGGGCGCCAAGCAGGTTCAGGAAGGCGATCTCGGCCTTGAATCCGCCTGTTGCACAGAAGAGCGGTTGGCGGCCCTGCCGGCGTGCCTCACGCACCAGCCGAAGGGCGATGTCCACGAGAGACTTCAGTCCGGCGGTAAACGTCGCCGCTCCATAGCCGAGGCGGCCGATCTGTTCGAGCGAAACCTGGTGGCATTGACGGTGATAGAGTCCACGGAGGGCTTCAGCGCAGAAGCGGCCCTCGGGAGTGTCCGAGTGCAGGAGCGACAGGCAGTCCCTCCCGCTTAAGTCCAACACCCGGAGGGTGTTCGTCTCGGCGCTTGCCTTGACGGGGTCAGCGCCTGCAAGCCAGCGCTCCACATCGGCTGCATCCGGCAAAGGATCAGATGTGCGTGGGTTCCAGCCCGCCCACGGGCGGTCGTCCCGGTTGGTGAGCAGCGAAGTGCCGACGGTGCAGATGATGTGGCGACTCATCCTTGACCCCTTTCCGGATTTCCTTGAGCTCTGTGCAGGCGGCGTGGGCGGGATGAGGCTTGCACCTGCCGAAAAATGGGAGGTGCCACATCTTGCCCGTTGTGCAGGTGATGATGTCACCTTGACGGTCCAAACTGAAGTCCCCTTTCAGGGACACGCAGTTTGTCCGCGGTAAGACCGGTCAGCTCTCAGCGTTCGGGTCGTGTACGAGATGGCCAGAACCGCAACCGTGGCGCCGGTGGCACCCAACTGCAACAGCAATTCCGGCAAGAGGCGCGATTCCTCCTCCATAGCCCGGTCAAGAACTTGTGCGCGTTTCATCCGCAACCAAGAGAAACGAGCGCAGGAAGTCGCGGTAGTCCGCGGGAACGGCGGAGTGGAGGTTGAGGCTGGTCATGGCTCAGCCTTCCTCATGCTTGGCAGTTTCCGCATAAGCTCCACAGGTGGGATGGCATGCATGTCCGCATCGAGTGGATACCGCCAGGCGCCGGGGTAAATGGCGTCTATCCTTCGCCTGCCCCTTGACGGTAGGATGGCGGAACGTACGGCTTTGAGCCGCCAGAAAGGACCGCTGTCATGGAAAGTCTGGAAGGCCGTTCCGTCCTGATCTTCGTAGGCGACGATTACGAGGACCTGGAACTGCAATACCCCAAGTATCGGCTCCGGGAAGCCGGTGCGCGGGTCGTCGTAGCCGGCCTGGAACCGGCCGGCACCCGATACCGGGGCAAGCACGGCTACCCGCAATTCTCGGATGCCTGTTTGAGCGACCTCTCCGCCGAGGAGTTCGACGCTCTGGTCATACCCGGGGGATGGATGCCGGATCGCCTCCGCCGTTACGAAGTGGTCAAGAAGCTGACGCGGGCCATGGCCGAGGCAGGGAAGTGCATCGCCTCCATCTGCCACGGACCCTGGATCGACATCAGTGCAGGAGTTGTGCGCGGAGTAACCTACACCAGCACGCCGGGGATCCGCGACGACCTGGTCAACGCGGGCGCCATCTGGGTCGACCGGGAGGTGGTCGTCGACGGCACCCGGGTCTCCAGCCGGAGGCCCGACGACTGTCCGGCTTTCTGCCGCGCCATCATCCAGGTATTGAGCAGCCGTACCTGACTCAAGAAAGGAGAAGCACATGGCCAGACCATTGAGTAAGATCGCACCCGACTGGTGGGACTACACCACGCTGGACCCGGCACTGTTGCGTGACGCCGCCGCCTTGACCCCAGAGAAGATGCTCGGGCTCTCCCGGGAGGGCTTCCGGGTCGTATTCTACGACACCCTCGAAGAGTTCTACCTGGAGGAAGCTCTGGAATACATCGAGGCCTGGCGTCAGGCCACCAGCTCCCAACCGGCCGGGATCTGCGGACCCATCGGTCCCACCGAGCAGCTCCCCCTGGTCGCCCGGATCGTCAATGCACTGGACCTGTCCCTCAAGAACTGTTTCTTCTGGGGCATGGACGAGTGGGTGCTGGAAGGCAGGGAAGTCCCCATCGATCACCCTCTCTCCTTCGCCCGGGCCGACATGGAGCTCTGCTTCAACCGAATCCGTCCGGATCTGGTGATGCCGGCCAACCAGATCCATTTCCCCAAGGCAGACCCCCGGGATTACGTCCGGAGCTGGGAAGGGGTCCGTTGCGTGGTCATGCAGGGTGGCCAGGGTGACATCAAGCACTGGGCCTTCAACGACCCCGTCCGGCGGCGTCCGCCCTATATCGACCAACCTCCCACTCCAGAGGAGTACCTACGGCTGGACACCCGGGTCGTGGACCTCCATCCCGTGACCATCATGCAGAACGCCCGGACGTCCGGGGGCGGGCAGCTCGATCTGGTTCCCAGCCAGGCGGTCACCGTCGGTCCGGTGCAGACTTGGAAGGCTGAACGCGTGTCCATCTGGCATGCGGGGATGCATGACAATCCGTTCGGGATGCGGCTGACCACACTGATGATCTCCAAGAGGATCTGTGACAGCGCGTGTCCGATGTCGTTGCTGGGGATGCATCCCAACGTCCAGTTCAACTTCTATCGGCCGGCGCTGGGCGACGTCCGGGTGGAGATGCACTGAGACGGGTATGACCGGCCTGCCGGTCCGTCCGGGACTCAGACGGTCCCATGATGGCCCGGCTTCGCGAGGTCCTGGAATCAAAGGCCAGCTTCTCCCGTACAGGGCCGCCAGGAGAAACACCATGGGCATCTGGAATTTCCTGAAGGGCGAACTGATTGACATCATCGAGTGGACAGACGACTCCCGCGACATCCTGTCGTGGCGCTTTCCGGACGACGACAAGGCGATCAAGAACGGCGCTCAATTGATCGTCCGAGAGTCCCAGACCGCCCAATTCGTGTATCTGGGTGAGTTCGGCGACACTTTCGGCCCTGGCAAACACACCCTGACCACCGACAACATTCCCGTCCTGACGCGGCTCAAGTCCTGGAAATACGGCCTCGAGTCGCCGTTCAAGGCGGACGTTTACTTCGTGAACACCCGCCTGTTCACGGGCAACAAGTGGGGGACCTCCAACCCGCTGATGGCGCGGGACCCGGACTTCGGCATCGTCCGCCTGCGGGCCTTCGGGACCTACGATTTCCGGGTCAGCGACGTGCGCCTGTTCCTCAAGGAAGTGGCGGGTTCGGACCACAATTTCCGCCTCGATGAGTTCGCCGACACCATGCGCTCCAGGATGGTGAGTGTCTTCAGCGACGCCCTGGCATCCTCGGGCATCCCGGTCCTGGACGCAGCCGCCCGCTATGTCGAGCTGGGGGAGGCGCTGCTGCCCCTGATCAACCCCGTTACGGGCGCGAAATACGGAATTGAGATCACCAGCTTTGTGGTGGAAAACATCTCCGTTCCCCAGGAGGTGGAGTCTGCCATCGACCAGCGGTCCAGCATGTCCGCAATCGGGAACCTCAATGACTACGTGAAATTCAGACTGGCGCAGGGCCTGGAAAAAGGGGGTGGAGGAGCCGGTGGAACCGCCACCGAGCTGGCGGTTGGGCTGGCGGTTGCCCAGCAGATCATGCAGCAGCAGGGAGGTTTGACTGGAACCCAGCCGGCGGCCTCCGCAGTTCCAGCAGTGCGGACCGGTTCGACGGCGCTGTCCGAGCTGCTGAGCCCCGGTGAGGTGGCGCAACTCCTGGGAGTCTCGGAAGGCGATGTACTGCAGGTTATCGAGTCAGGTGAGCTCAAGGCCAAGAAGATCGGCTCGACCTACCGCATCAAGCGTTCGGCACTGGAAGCGTATCTGGCCGACTGAGACCTGCAGCCATGGACGAAACGCTGGCGCGAGAGAAACATGCCTGCGCCGCCTGTGGTGCGCCGGCCACGTGGGATCCCGCCACACAGGTGCTGCGATGCCCCTATTGCAGTACCCAAGCCCAGGTCGAGCTCGATCGGGGCAGTGAGGAGATCCGGGAACTGGATTTGCTGCAGGCGTTGCGGGAGTTGCCTGACGAGGAGCGTGGATGGCAGACCGCCCGGCGGACGGTCCGTTGCCGGAGCTGCAACGCGGTGTCGGTCTTTGACCCGGCCCGGGTAGGGCAGAACTGCGAGTTCTGCGGCTCTCCGCAACTGGTGGATTACCAGGAAATCAAGGCCCCGATCCGGCCCCGCAGTCTGCTGCCTTTCCGGGTGGACGCGGCGCACGTGAGGGAACAGATCCGCACCTGGCTTGCCGGCCGGTGGTTTGCGCCGTCGGGGTTGAAACACCGGGCCTTGGTCGACACCGTCGCCGGGCTTTACCTTCCTTACTGGACTTTCGATGCCCGGGTGCACTGCCCATGGACGGCGGAGGCTGGCCACTACTACTACACGACCGAAACCTACCGCGACAGCAACGGGCGGACCCAAACCCGCCGGGTACGACACGTCCGCTGGGTCCCGGCAGCCGGCGCCGTCGACCACTTTTTCGACGATGAGCCTGTCCCGGGCAGCCAGGCGATCGAGACCGATCTGCTGCGGCGGATCGAGCCATTCCCGACGGCAGAGCTGGTGCCTTACGACACGACGTATCTGTCGGGGTTCGTGGTCGAACACTACCAGGTGGTACTGGTGAATGCGGCGCGACAGGCACGGGAATCCATGGATGGTCGGTTGCGGAGCATGTGCGCCGCCCAGATTCCCGGGGATACTTACCGCAACCTCCAGATCTACCCTGACTACTCCGGCCAGACCTTCAAGCACATCCTGGTTCCGGTCTGGCATCTGCGCTACGATTTTGGCCGGCGCAACTACCGGGTGCTGGTAAACGGCTACACCGGCAAAATGGCCGGCGAATACCCCAAGAGTTTCTGGAAAATCTTCTTCTTTGTCCTGTTCCTGCTGGCGCTGCTGGGAGTCGTGATCTATGTGGCGCAATGAGAGTTCGGACGGTGCGGCACCGCGGCCGGCCCAGGTGGGCCGAGTGGCGCGCCTCACATGGCTGTCGTCTCTGGTTCTTGCACTTGCCGGCTGCGACAGCGGCCGGAGGGAACTGCCGGAGATGGAGCAGGCGCTCCGCGCCTACTTGGAAACGGTGCCGGTGGTGGACTGTCACGAACACATCCGGCCGGCTGGTCGGGAGGCTGAAGTGCCGTACAACTTCTATTCCATTGTCGCCGGCAGCTACCTGCACGCCGACCTGGTTTCCGCCGGCGCCCGGCGGCTGGACGAGGAGCTGCGGCGGAACTCCGACCTGGCTGGATTTTGGGAGTCTCATGGAAGGTTCCTCGACTTTACCCGGCAGACCACCTACTACCGCCACCTGTTGGCTGGTTTCCAGCGGCTGTATGGATACCGGGAAGATGCCTTCAGCCGCCAGGGGATCGAGTGGCTCTCCCCAGAAATCGCCCGCCGCTATGCCGACCGCGATGCCTGGTTCGATCGCGCTTTCCGGCAGGCCGGATTCGAAGTCATGTTCCTGGACAGACACTGGGATCCTTGGAATCCGGAGGTGGACTCCCGGTATTTCCGGCCGGTCTTCAACATCACGTCGCTGGTGACATCGATCTCCAGAAGGAACTCCCTGGCACTGTCCGGCGGCAGGAACCCGTTCACGATGGCTGGACGACGAGGTGACGACCTCAGGGCGCTCGACTCGTATCTCCGGTCTGCGGAAGAGCTGCTGAACGATTTTCGGGCGGCCGGGGCGGTCGCGCTCAAGAACACCCTGGCCTACAGCCGAAGCCTGCGCTTCGAAGAGTTGGAGCGGGACCGGGCCGAGGTCCTGTTTCGGCGTGATGACCTGTCCCCGGCGGAGGTCAGGGAGCTGGAGGATTTCCTGGTTCATTAGCTCATCGAGCGGGCGATCGAAGCCGACCTGCCGATCCAGATCCATACCGGTTATCTGGCTTCAAACCGGCTGCGGATCGATCAGACCGATCCCATGCTTCTGAACAACCTGTTCATTCGCCACCCCCAGGCGCGTTTTGTCCTCTTCCATGGCGGCTACCCCTGGACGAGCCAGGTCACGGCGCTGGCCAAGATGTTCCCGAATGTCCACCTGGACCTGGTCTGGCTGCCCCAGATCACCAAGGTGAAAGCTATCGCTGCCCTGGACGAGATGCTGGATGCCGTGCCTTACAACAAGCTTTTCTGGGGAGGCGACTGCCACTTCATCGAGGAGTCGGTGGGTTCGCTGGAGGTGGCGAGGGAGGTGGTGGCGGCGACCCTGGCGGCCCGGATCGCCCGCGGAGATCTTTCCGAGAGCCTGGCCAGAGAGATCGGCGCCGCCATCTTCGGAGAGAATGCGAAGCGCTTCTTCAGGCTCACGGCTGGCGGCGGGTCTCCAGGCGGCTGAGCTGGTGTCCCAGGGCATCCACTTCCCGGCGCAGGCGGTCGACCTCGCCCCTGAGCCAGCCCAGCTCCCCGGTCAGCCGCTTGTCGAGGTCGCTCACCCTTCGGGTCTGGACGTTGTCCAGTTCCAGCACCCACTCCCGCTCGATGGGCTGGGGTTGTGGCGTGCGTTCCAGCCGGCGGGAGAGTTCCTCGGCCGCGGCCTCCAGGCGTGAGCGGAGTCCCTGCAGGTCGGTCAGGGCCAGGTTGACGGTATCCCGGGTGGACTTGACCTCCGCCGCCACCGCGGAGGTGGCCTTCTCGGTCTCGGCGCGCAACGTCTCCAGGTCCTGCCGGAACTGGGACAGCCGCGAGCTCAGTTCGTCGAGGTTGTTCCGGATCTCCCGGAGCTGGGCTTCGCGGCCACCCACTGCCCGGTTCAGCACTTTGCTGAACTCCTCGTTGCGGGAGGAGAGCTCGGAGCCCACCAGTTCGTAAAGCTCCCGGGCACGGGCCAGTTCGGCTTCCAGGGCCTGGCGGGCCGATGTCTCGCGTGACAGGGCCTCTTCGGCCAGCACCAGCCGGGCCGCAATACTGTCCTGCCGGTGGACCAGCCAGAGTGCGACGCCTACCAGCAACGTGGCGGCCCCCACGACCAACAGGACACGCACCACGATCCCCCCAGCCTGAACACTGTTCATGGCGGTTCCCCCGGCGGCATTGTAGCGAACCGGACGGGAGAACCCAAACCGCAGGCGTTGTTACCTGGACCGGTCTTCGTACGGAGGGCGTTTCGGCTGGACCGGGGGGTTGGTTTCCAGCAGGCGGAGAACCTCCTGGATCGCCCGTTCGAGCTGGGGGTCTGTCCCCTTTGCCATCGAGGTGGGATCTTCCACCACTTCGATGTCAGGTTTCACGCCCCGGCCTTCCTCGAACCACTTGCCTTCCGTGTCGTACATCCGGAAGGTGGGAGCGGTGACCCCGCCGCCGTCCACCAGGCCCGGAACGCCGGAAATGCCGATCAGTCCTCCCCAGGTCGTGGTGCCGATCAGTGGACCGAGCCCGACCTTGCGGAAGTAGTAGGGAAAGGCATCTCCTCCTGACCCGCTCCAGCCGTTGATTAGCATGACTTTGGGCCCGAAGTGGGCGACCGGCGGCCATGCCCAGTCCTTGCCGTCACGCACCGCCCAGAAGCTGAGGGCGGGCCGGTTCAGCAGTTCGATGAAGCGGTCCGGAATCTGTCCGCCGCTGTTGAAGCGTTCGTCGATGATCAGGCCGGGCTTGTCGAACTGGGCATAAAACTGCCGCGCCAGTTCCGCCTGTCCGTCCAAACCGGTGCTGGGAACGTAGATGTAGCCGACCTTGCCGCCGCTGGCCTCTTCCACCCGGCGCCGGTGGCCTTCGATCCATTCCAGGTGACGAAGCCGGTCTTCCGAGCTCAGGGCTTCCACCAGGACCTGCCGTGCTCCTTCCTGAGAGGGGGTGCTGTTGACGGTCAACTGCACCGTCTTGCCCGCCAGGCCCTGGAAGGATGCCCACGGATCCCTGGAGGTATCCAGGGGGACACCGTTGACGGCCAGGATGTAGTCACCTTCCTTGACGTTGACTCCGGGCTGTGCCAGCGGCGATCGGACCTCCGTGTCCCAAGGGGCGCCGCGGATGATCCGCCGGATCCGATAGGCGCCGTCCGCCAGCTCCCAGTCAACTCCCAAAAGCCCCACGCCCCGCTCCTTGGGACTCTCCACATCACCGCCGCCGCGGTAGGTGTGAGAAGCATCCAGTTCAGCGATCAGTTCGCCGATCACGAAGTTGAGATCCCAGCGGGTGACACAGTCGTCCAGCAGGCGGCTGTAACGCCGGCGCATTTCGCTCCAGTCCACACCGTGCATGTTGGGATCGTAAAAGTAATCGCGTTCAAACCTCCACGCATCGTTGAAGATCTGCCGCCATTCCGCCCGCGGGTCGACGGTCGTTTCCAGTTCAGCGGTCCGCAACGGCTTCTCCACCTTCTGGTTTGGCTTCACGTCCAGAATCGCGAAGTTGTTTTCCTGGCGGACCAGCAGCTTGTTCCGGTCGGCTGAAAGAGTGAACCAGTCGGCGCCGGCGAGGATGGTCTCCTCCTTTCGTTCCTTGAGGTCCCAATACACCAGGTCGGGTTTGGCTTTCGGGGAAGAGCCCGTGCGCGGGAAGCGCCGATAGATCACCTTGCCGGGAGCCGCCCGCAATCCGGCGTAGTTCCCCGCTTCCGGCGGCAGGACCACCACCCGGGATTCCATCCCTTCCAGGTGGATCTCGACCGGTTTGGGCGCCTCCTTGCCGGCGGCATCGCCGGCCGGTTTGGCCTGTCCCTCGGCTGAGGGTTTGCCTTCCGGCTCCTGTCCCTTGCCGTCGGACTCGCCCTTCGCTTTCTCCTTGTCCCTGTCCTTGTCCTTCGAACCGCCTGCCGTCTCATCATCATTGCGGGGAGCAAGCGGTGAGGGCGTGTCCGTCTTGAGGCAGAGAGCAGCGATGCGGGTGGCGTTGGCGTACACCCACGAGTTGTCGAAGTCGCTGTAAAGCGGAGTCATTTCCCGGTTGGTCAGGAAGAACAGGTAGCTGCCTTCGGGATCGAAGACCGGCTCCGAGTCGTCCCAGTAGCCGGAAGTCACCTGGTGACGGGTCCGGTTCTGCAGGTCATACAGGACGATGGCGCGGGTCCGTCGGTCAGTGTCCATCGAGTAAGCGATCCAGCGGGAGTCGCCGGACCAGTTCACGCGAAAGGTGGAAAGGGGGCCATGGGACATGTACAGTCCGTGGTCGATCTGGATGACCTCGCCGGTGTCCCGCAGCAGCACCTGGATGCGCTGGGCCTGGTCCACGAAAGCCAGTTTCCTGCTGTCCGGCGACCAGAACGGTGTGTACCGGAAGCCCGGACCCAGTTGGGTCAGCTTCTGCTCTTCGCCGCTTCCATCGGCCTTGCGCAGTGTCAGCTCGTACTCTCCCGACCGGTCACTCCAGTACGCCACCCACTCCCCGTCGGGAGACCACTGGGGTGTGCGTTCGGCGACACCCGAATCTCGTGTCAGATTGCGGATGACCCCGTTCTCAGCCGGTACCGTGAAGATCTCGCCCCGGGCGGCGAAGAGCGCCCGCTTCCCGGTGGGGGACAGGTCAGCGTCGGTGATGGCCCGGGCCACCGACTCGGTGCGCGGGCGCAGCGTCCGCGCGTCAGTGACCACCTCCACTTTGACCTCCCGGATCCTGGAGTCCCTGAGCGAGAGCAGGTACAGACGCCCGCCGGCCTCGTAGACGATGTCCTCCGGGCCGATCGCCGGGAAGTGAATGTCCTCTTCCGTCAACTTGGTAATCTGTCGGAAGGACTTGCGGTCCAGATCGTATGACCAGATGTTGTATCGCTTCTCCGGACCCCGGTCGGACAGGAAGTACAGGGTTTTCCCGTACCACATGGGATGGGCGTCATTGGCGGGGCTGCTGGTGATGTTCTCCGAGGCGAGGCTGGTGAGGTCAAACAGCCAGATGTCCGGGGCCATCCCGCCGCGGTACCGCTTCCAGGTCCGAAAGTCGCGGCTGCGGGGCATGAAGGCCAGGATCTTACCGTCGGGCGACAACGACGCGAACTCCCCGAAGGGCACGGGCAAACGCTCTGGTAGACCGCCGGCGGCACCGACCCGAAAAAGCTGGTTGAACCGCTGGCGCCCGCTTTCCATGGGTGAGGAAACCAGCAGGGCGTCGCCGGCGGGATACCAGTCCAACATCCGGTCCGGCATGGGATGATGGGTGACCCGCTGGGGGAGCCCTCCGGTGCGAGGAATGACATAGACGTCCGTGTTGCCGTCATAGTTGGCTGAGAATGCGATCAGGTTGCCGTCGGGGGAGAAGCGGGGAAAGGTCTCTTCACCCTCCGGGGAACTCAACCGCCGGGCGGAGCCTCCGGCTTTGGGGACGATCCAGATGTCGCCGGCGTAGACGAAGGCGATCTCCTCGGCGGAGACGTCCGGCATGCGAAGCATCCGGGCATCCACCGCCAGGACCGGGAACAAGATGCTGTTGAACACAAGTACACGCCAAGGCCGAATCAGGCTCCGAGTTCTCATGCCCACCTCACTGTGGAAGACATCACCCGTGACGACAAACGAAATCTATCGAAGCGACTTCAGGCAGGCCACGACGTCGGCGGCAGCCTGAAGGCTCATCCGGTAAACGGGCATCGGCGGACACGGTACACGGCCTCCAGGCCGCCTGCCTGCCATGAGCAGTTGGATGGCTTCGGCCGGCCTCCAGCCGGGCAGTCCGGCCAACGATGGTGCTTCACAAGCCCAAGGCCGATGAGGGTACGGCGAGGCCAAAGGAATCGGGGCACCCCGGAGGAGCCGTAGCGAATCGAGGTCGCCCCTGGCGTCCCGCGGTGTATGACATTCAACACAGTTTGCCACTGAATGATCCAGATCCCGGCCTTGGCCGGAGTCACCGGAGACGCTTTCCCCCGCTCTGGCGGCGGCCTGCGCCGGAGGGGACTCCACGACGAGAGCCAGTGGTAACGCCACTCCGCCGATGATCAGAACCCTGGTGAAGGACATGTTCTGCTCCCAGCCTCGTCCGGCGCCCTATCCTAGCAGACCGGCCGTGCAGACGCCTGTTCAGAATTCCAGCCGCCGGCCCTCGGCCGCTGACACATAAGCGCCATACACTGCCTTGACCACCTCCAGGCCCAGCCGTCCGTCAGTGAGAGGCTTGCGGTCGTATGCCACCGCCTCCACGAACGCCTGGCACATCTGCTGGTGGCCGGAAGTCCAGTCTTCATCCGGCATCGGCGTCGACCAGCCGGCGCGGGTCTCCAGCTTTTCCTGCAGGTACTCGTCTCCGAAGACCTCCGGATCGGGCGCATACGCCTGGACGAGGTTGTTGGGGCTGAGATTGCACTTGAGCACCTGGGCCGATCCGTAGATTTCGAGTCGACTTTCCATTCCCCCCAAGACGGCGTCGGATGCCCAGGCGATCCCCCGGGAGCCGTCCTCGAAGGTGAGGATGGCGGATCCCCAGTTCTCGACGTCTTCCCAGCCGCGGGCAATCCATGGACGTGGCTCCGCTGCCACCGCCGGAATCCGGCTGAGGTCGCCGACTTCCCCCACCACCGAGCGGGGCCGGATGGGTCGGCCTTGGCGCCGCTCGCCTTCCAGCCCTTTCAGAAAAATCATGGTGCCCAGGGGGTGGGCGCCCAGCCGAAGCAGGGCCCCTCCACCAGCGAACTTCCAAAGTTTGGAGAACGGAGAATGGGAACCGCTGTGGCACTCGCCGCCCCGCATCTCGACGATGGTCGAATCCGACCGCTGCAGCAGGGAAACCGCCTTGGCCACCGACGGCGAGTAGATCCAGTTCTCGCCGTACATGAGTTTGACCCCGGCCGACTCCGCCGCCGCCACCATCGCCTCGGCGTCGCGAATCACCGTATCCAGCATGTGGCGGCGGGGCTGGGCCGATACCACGGCGGGGGTGACTTCGCTGCCCAGGTCCTGCCCGACGTAGGCGGTCAGCGGCTTGGTACAGACGACGTGTTTTCCGGCCCGGGCCGCTGCTTCCGTCATCGGACGATGGAGATGGTTCGGGACGCACAGGTCCACCATGTGGACCTCCGGCAGGTCCAGTACCTCTTCGAACCGATGGAGCGCCCGTCCCACACCGTGACGGGCGGCATAGGCTTCCGCCTTCCCGGTTTCGGTATCCACCACAGCCACCAGCCGGCAGGGAACTCCACAGACTCGCCTGTAACAGCGGGCGCGAGTCTCAGCGAGAAAACCCGCGCCGATCACCGCAATTCCGATTTCATTCATGGCCGCCATTGTCGCCGAGCGGCTGCCGGCTTACAATCCAGCCCGCCGCCGGCATCGTGGTGCACACCCGATGCCTGGCCGGCACCATCGCACCAGGAGGAATCGCCGCCTGTGGAAATCCAGCTTGCCGTCATCCCGGTCGCAGGGTTGGGAACCCGTCTCCTGCCGGCGACCAAGTCGCAACCGAAGGAAATGTTGCCGGTCGCCAAGAAGCCGGTGGTCCAGTATGTGGTGGAGGAGATGGAAGCGAACGGAATCAGGCAGATCCTGCTGGTCACCGGCCGCAACAAGACCTCCATCGAAAACCACTTCGATTTCGACCATGAACTGACCCGTCACCTGCGGGAGTCGGGGAAGGAGGGCCTGCTGCCCGAGCTGGAGTACGAGCGCATGCGCCTGCAGTTCTTCTTCACCCGCCAGCGGAAACAGAAGGGACTGGGTGACGCGGTGCTGTGCGCCCAGCACTTCACCCGCGAGCACCCGTTCGTGGTGGCGCTGGGTGACAGCATTCTCGGGCTCAACGGGTCGGCGCGTGTGGTCCAGCGTATGGTCGAGGTGTTTGAACGCGAACGCCCGGCCGCCGTGGTGGCGGTGGAATCGGTGCCCCTGGAAGAAGTGTCCGCCTATGGGATTGTCCGGCCGGGGACGGAGGGGGAGATCTTCGAGATCACCGACCTGGTGGAAAAGCCGGGCATCCATGAAGCTCCCAGCACTCTGGCGATCGCCGCCCGGTATGTGTTCACTTCCGAGATTTACGAGGTTCTGGCCCAGACTCCGCCGGGACGGGGAGGGGAGGTGCAGCTTACCGATGCAATGCGACTGCTGCTGGGCCGCGGACGCCGAGTCATCGGCGTGAAGGTCGGCGCTTCCGAGCAGCGTTACGACATCGGGAGTTTCCGGAGCTACTTCGAGGCGTTCCTGGAATTCGCCCTGCACGACCCTGAGCTGGGGGCCGGACTGCGGCGCTATCTGGAGGAACGGCTGCGTGCGAGTCATTGAGCAGGTCGCCTGGGCGCGGGCGGGGCTGTTGGGCAACCCGTCGGACGGATACTTCGGCAAGACGCTCTCGGTGACGCTCCGCAATTTCTGGGCGCGGGTGGTGCTCTACGACTGGCCCGAGCTGGAGATCGTGCTCAGCCGCCAGGACCGCTGCGAGTTTTCCGGCATCCACGAACTGGTGGAAGATGTGAAGCTCAACGGTCTGTACGGCGGACTACGCCTGGTCAAGGCGGCCATCAAAGTGTTCGCTGAGTACTGTGCAGGGGCGGGCATAAGCCTTCCCCACCAGAATTTCGCCTTACGGTATGAGACCTGCATTCCCCGTCAGGTGGGGCTGGCCGGGTCCAGCGCCATTATTACCGCCGTTTTCCGGGCGTTGATGCGCTTCTACGAGGTGCCGATCCCCGACCCGCAGTTGGCGAACCTGGTGCTGGCCGCGGAGACCCGGGAAATCGGGATCGCCGCCGGGCTCCAGGACCGGGTCTGCCAGGTCTATGGTGGGCTGGTGTACATGGACTTCAGCCGCGACTACTTCGAAACCCACGGGCACGGGCGCTACGAGAGGCTCAACCTGGACCTGCTGCCTCCCCTGTATCTGGCGTTCCGGCGGAGCCTGAGCCAGATCTCCGGGATCTACCACAGCAATCTGCGGGAGCGCTGGGAGCGGGGGGATCCGGAGGTGGTGGCCGCGATGGGGGAGTTCGCCCGGCTGGCTGAAGAGGGCCGTCAGGCTTTGCAGGATGGAGATCACCAGCGGTTTTCGTCCCTGATGGACCGCAACTTTGACCTGCGCCGCTCCCTGATCCGACTGGATCCTGTCAATGTCGAGATGGTCCGACGCGCCCGGGAACTGGGGGTTTCAGCGAAGTATGCCGGTTCAGGAGGCGCCATCGTCGGGGTTTGCTTCGAGGAGGATCGTTTCGAGCGCCTCCGACGCCACCTGGGCGAGATGGACTGCGAGGTGATCCGGCCGTTGCTGTAGGGAGGAAGGTTTTAAGCTCCTATTCCCTCGACCCGGGCGTCACCTGGAAGGTCAGCTTCTCGCTCCCCCGCTGGACCACGATCACCACCGGTTGACCGATCTTGAGAGCCTCGATGGCATACGTGTAATCGTAAATGTTCTCGATTTTGCGACCCGCCAGCTCGACGATGACGTCGCCGCCCTGCAGGCCCGCCTGGGCGGCGGGACCTCCGCCGATGACGCCGCTCAGCTTCACACCTACCACCTCGCCCTGAGCGTAGTCGGGGATCGTCCCCAAGTAGGCTCGTAGTCGGGCGCGGCCCTCACCCTGGGGACGCTTCATCTCGACATAGTCCGGCTCCGTCGGAGAAGCCGCCACACTGCGTGCCAGCAGCGCCATGAGCCGCACCACCCGGCTCATGCCCTCGTAGTTCAGGGTCTCGGGGCGGTCCCGCGGGCTGTGGTATTCGGAATGGGTTCCGGTAAACGCGCTCAGAACGGGCACCCGCTTCATGTAGAACGAAGTGGAGTCGGTCGGCAGATAGCTGTCGTTCTGGGGCACCAGCGGCAGCCCCACCGGCGCGTTACGTTTCTCCACCTCGGAAGGCCACAGGCTGCTGGAGCCGATTCCCTGCAGGATGAGCTTGTCGTTCAGGCGGCCGACCATATCGAGGTTCAGGTACGCCGCAACCGCCCGGCTGATATCGGTTTCCGAGCCCAGCCGCCGCCCCAGTTCTCCCGCGAAGTGGCTCGAACCCAGGAGCCCCAACTCCTCGCCGGACCAGAAGCCGAACAGGATGTCCCGTTCCGGTTTGAGCCCGCCGCTGCGAACCTGGTGCACAAGATACTCGGCGATCTCCAGCAGTCCGGCCACTCCCGATGCGTTGTCGTCGGCTCCGTAGTGGATCTGTCCCTTCTCGTCGTCCCGCGCCAGTGTCGACATTCCTTGGCCCCGTCCCAGGTGATCGATGTGCGCCCCGATCACCAGGGCGGGCCGGGAATCGGTCCCTCCGGACACCAATCGTGCCACCACATTGCGTCCCCTACTCTTGCTGTGGACCAGGTCGATGCGGGCCGCGACCTGCCGGTCGGCCAGGGCAAAGCCCATGGCCGGCTCCCCTGCATCCAGCTCATCCTGGATCTCTTTGAGGGTCCTGCCGGCGGAGCTGAGGAGAGCCTCTCCCACTGCATCGCTGATGGAAACCACCGCGATGCTGGTGGTGCCCAGGCTCGCGTCGAAGGACAAGTCGGTCAACTGATTGTCGACCTGTGAATTGGGTCCGCTCACCACCAGCAGTCCGACTGCCCCCCTTTCCCGCGCCATCATCGCCTTGTAGCGCAGGCCGGAATGCCGGGCCAGATGCTGGCGCCGTTCAGGGGTTACGTTCTCGGGCAGGTAGCGGAAGGCGAGTACCCACTTGCCGGACACATCCAGGTGCACATAGGAGTCGTATTCGGGATGCGATCCCTCGGCCGGTGCCACGATGCCGTAGCCGGCAAAAGCCACCGGTGCCGCCGGCACCTCCCCGGTCCGGGAGAACGCCAGCGGTCGCCAGTCCCGGTCCACGGTGTACTGGCGGGAGCCTTCGGCGCTGTGCAACGTCAGGGAGTTGCCGGGACCCAGAGAGACACCCGAGGTGAACTCGAAGCTCTGGTACCAGTTGCCGTCGTCGCCGGCGGGCTCCAGCCCCAGCCGGCGGAGCTGCTCCGCAACATACGCAGTTGCTTTCCGTTCGCCTTCCGTGCCGGTCAGTCTTCCCTCCATCTCGTCAGATGCCAGGGCTTCGACGTGCCCCCGCAAATCGGCGGGGGTAATCTCGGGGCTGGTCAGGCGAAAGGCGTCCAGGCCCAGGAGGCGTCTGGCCTCCTGATCATTCCAGTCGGCGAGAAAGAGCTGGGAGGTGCGATTGGGAGTGCGGTTGCTGGTCCAGGCAAGGGTCCTGCCGTCGGGTGAAAAGGCGGGCAGACCGTCAAAGCCGTCCGTGAAGGTTACCCTCACCGGTTCCCCTCGGCCTTCGGAATCCACCAGGTACAGTTCGAAGTTGCCGAAGCCGTGGCGGTTGGTGGCAAAGATCAGGTAGTCCCCCGAGGGATGGAAGAACGGCGCCCAGGACATCGCCCCCATCCGCGTAATCTGGCGGGGGTGGGAACCGTCCGCGTTCATGACGAAGATTTCCGCGGTGGCGCCGTCGTCGGCAAAGCGGCGCCAGCAGATGCGACTGCCGTCGGCGCTGAAAAAGGGTCCGCCGTCATAGCCGGGTGCGTCGGTCAAGCGCCGCAGTCCGCTTCCGTCGGCACGCATCAGGTAAAGGTCGAGGAAATAGGACTTGTCGTTCTCGAAGATTGCCTGTTCTTCTGCTGTGAGAGTTCGGGAGTAGGCCTCGCGGTTGGAGCTGAAGACGATCCACTGTCCGTCGGGCGACACTGCGCCCTCGGCGTCGTAGCCGGGGGAGTCGGTGAGCCGACGGAGTTCGCCGGAGGCGAGGTCCGCCCGATAAAGTTCGAAATGATCGTCGTAGTCCCAACTGTAGCGACGCTCCTGGCCCGAGGCGCGCAGTTCCAGCTCCGCCTTCTGCTTCGCACGGGCCTCGGGATCCTCGTGGGTGGAAGCAAACAGGACGTGGTTGCCGTCGGGGAAAATCCAGCTGCAGGTGGTCTTGCCGTAGCCCGGAGAGATCCGGCGGGTGTCACCGGTCTCAAGGTCCAGCAGGTAGATCTGAAAAAAGGGGTTGTCCGGCTCCCGTTCGCTCTGGAACACGAGCCGGCGGCCATCCCGGCTGAAGTAGCCCTCGCCTGCGCGCCGGCCTTCAAAGGTGAGCTGGCGGATGTTGGCGAGAAGGTCTGATTCGGAGCGGGCGACGTCCTCGGCGGCCCACACGTTGCCGGTCAGCAGCAGAGCTGGAAGCAGCAGGGACGGGAATCGCATGTCCCGATTCTATGCCAATGCCGGCTGGGCAAGGGGAAGCGACGGGTTGCGGGGTGCTCCTACGGTTCAGTCCTTCAATGATTCAGCTCTTCAAATCTTCAGGGCCCCTGAAGACTCTAGATCTGACGACCCTCCCCCGCGCGCCGGATCTCTTCCGCCACCCAGGAGATCCCCGCGAACCCGGCGACGTTGGGCAGTGCCGACAGCTCCGGCCAGTGCGCCGGCGTCACTCCTCCCAGGGCGATGACCGGAATGACTACGGCCGCCGCCAGGCGGGCCAGCCCGTCCAAACCCAGGGGCGGGGCTGGGGAAGCCTTGGACAGCGGGATGAAGACCGGTCCGGCCAGGAGATAGTCGACTCCCGCCTCCTGGGCGGCCAGTGCCTCCTCCAGGCTGTGCACCGACTGGCCCACCAACAGGGACCGGGAGGGTCCCAGACGGCCGACGATCGCACCTGCGTCCTGGCGGGATGTGAGATGCACTCCATCGAGCCCCAGGGCCAGCGCCGACTCCACATCCGCGTTGCACAACAGCTTCTTTCCGGCGCGGCGGGCGAGTTCCCGTCCAAGCTCCAGCCAACGGCGGCTGGTCTGCGGGTCCAGGTCTTTTTCCCGCCACTGGATGAGGTGAGCCGAAGTCCGGAACAGCCGATCCAGATAATCTCTCAAGTCGAGGGTGGGACAGAGACGGCGGTCGGTGATCCCGTAACGGACCGGCCGTTTAACCCCGGGCCGCCCGAGACCTGGTCCAGTAACCGGCAATTTCCGATACCCCCAGGATGATGTTGGCGAAGCCCAGTCCGCTGATGGCCCCGCGAAAGAAGTCGTTCAGAAATATGGGGCGGATTGTGGGGAAGTAGTAAAGTAGCGCGTTCTGTCCCCAGAAGTCCATCCACGGAAACACGACAAGAAACAGCCCGACTTCGAAGCAGTAGAAGACATAGATGCCGAAGATCAGCCGGGACAACATTCACTTGGACGGCGAGTCCAGGGCCGCCACCCTGGCCCGGACATCGAGATAGTGCGGATCGTCGTCCAGGATGCGGCGGTATCCGGCGAGACTTTCCTCGATCTCGCCGAGGTTTTCCAGCGCCAGGGCGCGGTCGTATTCGAGTCTCCGCCACTCTCCGGCACGGCTCCCGGGGAGGCTGAGCCCGATGTCCGCCCATTCCACGGCACGCTGGAAATCGCCCGCCTGCATCAGGGTGGAGCACAGCATCTGGCAGCATTGTCGGGCCGATGCGGTTTCCTGATTGCTCACAAAGAGCTGGTAAGCCTCCTCGAACTTGGCGGCGGCATCGTCGAACATGCCCATTTCACGGTAAGCCAGCCCCAAATCGAACTGGGAGCGGGCTATGTCGATTTCGGACGGCTCAACCGGCGGAGCCGCCTCTTCCGGCTTAGGGACACCAGAGCCGGTTTGCGGCTCAGGTTCGAAGAACAGATCCTCGAGCACTCCGTCGATTTCGGCCGCCAGCGAAACCTCCCCTTCAACCTCCGGCACGACCGCCTCGGCCCCCAACGCGATCCCCAGCTTCTGCGCCCGTTCCAGAACTTTCGGATGGTCCGGGTAGGTGCGGGCAATCTGGGTCAACAGGCGCTCAGCATCGTCTCTCAGATTCAATTTCAGACAGAAGTCCACCTCGTCGAGCAGATCATCCAGTTCGGATGTGCCTGGGGGTGCAGCCGCCTCCGGCGCTGGGGCTTCCGCCGTCAGCTCTGCCGGGGACGGCTCCTCCACGGGCGTTTCGACTGCGGCCTCGCCTTCTTCGGCGTCGGCCTCAGACGACGATTCAGCCCAAGTCTCGGCGACGGCTTCCTCGGTCACGGGCGTCGGCTCGCGGTCGGCTTCCGGCAAAACCTCCCCGCTGGGCTCCTGGAGGTCTTCCGTCTCGGGTACGGGAGCCGCCTCGGCAGGAAGTTCCGGGTGGACTGAAAGTTCTGCCTCGGGCGCCACGGCCACCGTCTCGGATGGCTGGATGAGTCCGAAATCCTGCCAATCGTGCCATCCCTCGGACATCTCGGGTTCGGCTGTTTCCGCCGGCTCCGGTTCGGCCGCGAGTGCGTCGGACTGAACCAGTGCGGTGAGTCCAGGGGCACTGGATTCTTCGGAAGCCGCCGGGGAAACTTCCAGCGACACCTCACCGTCCACCGGTGCCAGCGGCTGAAGCAGGGAATCCCAGTCGACCTCTTCCTCGGCCGAAGCCGCGGCCGGGCCTGCGGAAGTGGTTCCCTCCTGGTGCCACTCAACCTCGGTGACGGGCTCAGATGTTGCTTCGGCCGGTTCCGTCATCTGCGGAGGAACGGTCTCCACCGCAGGTTCGACAGTGGGCTCCTCCAGCTGGTCGGCGACTGCCTTGGCCAGGGCTTGGGCGGGATTCAGGCTCAGGGCAGCCGCGGCACAGGCCCGGGCTTCATCTGCCTGGTTCCGGTCCGCGAACATCCGGGCCGCCCGGGCGTAGCGGCCGGCGGCTTCTTGGGGATCGCCTTCGGCGGTGAGGTCGGCCCAGTGGCGGAGCAGTTCGGGCTCCTCGCCGGATTCGCTCAGGAGCTCCTGCAGGGTTCCCAGCGCACCGTCACGGTCGCCTTGCCGGATCTGAAGCTGCAACAGTTCACGGAGATGGCGGGCAGCCTCGAACCGCAGGCCGCGGCGCAGGTAGTGGTCAGCCAGGGTGCGCAGAGTCCCGGGATCGTCGGGATCAAGTTGGGCGATCTTGCGATAGAGAGCCACCGCCTTGTTGGAGAAGCCGCTCTGGCTGAAAATATCGGCCACCCTGTGGAAACAGGCGACAGCCTCTTCTTTGCGGCCCCGCCGGAGCAGAAGGTCCCCCATCGTGTTGAGCACGGAGGGGTCCTCGCCGAAAGTCTCCAGCAACTTCTGGTATTCGCCGATGGCGCGGTCGTACTGATGGGCGACCACAAACCGTTCGGCGTTGCGGATGACTGCGAATTTATCTTCCATCGGTCCCCTGATTCCGCCGTCCGGCAGCTCCTGTCCAGACCGTCCCGGCGGCCGCAGGACCTCCCCGGGGAGCGGTCAGCGCACCTCGCGTATCCGGGCGGCTTTGCCCTTCCGTTCCCGGAGGTAGTAAAGTTTAGCCCGACGGACCTGACCCTTTCTGACGACCTCGACTCCTTCGATCATCGGAGAGTAGAAGGGAAAGATGCGTTCTACCCCGTAGCCGAAGGATACTTTCCTCACAGTAAATGTCGACTGAAGGCCGCGATTCTTTACAGCAATCACGACACCTTCAAATGCCTGGATGCGGAATTTGTCTCCCTCCTGGATCCGGACATTGACCCGGACGGTATCACCGGGGCTGAACTTCGGGAGTTCGCGCTGCATATACTTCCGTTCCACAATCTCAAGTGGATTCATCTGTCTTCTCCTTTGCCGCCAGGAGGTCGGGCCGTCGCAGCCGGGTGCGTTCCAACGCCTGCTGTTCCCTCCAGAGGCGAATCTGATCGTGATCTCCAGACAACAGGACTTCTGGCACCGTCCAGTTCCTGAACCGTGCGGGCCGGGTGTAATGCGGATAATCCAGCAGCCCGTCCATGAAGGACTCACGCAACGCCGACTCGCCTTCTCCCAGGACACCCGGGATCAGACGGGACACCGCATCCACGACGATCGCCGCTGCCAGTTCTCCACCTGAGAGGACAAAATCCCCGATCGAAATCTCTTCGTCCGCCAGGTGGTCCGCCACCCGCTGATCGACACCCTCATACCGGCCGCAGATCAGGATCAGGCGGGTCACCAAGGATAACTCTTTTGCTTTCGCCTGATCAAATCTCCGTCCTTGTGGAGAGAGCAGCAACACTCTTCCAGGATCGGGGTCCGCCTGCCGGCAGGCCTCGACAGCCCTGAAGATGGGTTCAGGCTTCAGCACCATCCCTTCGCCTCCTCCATACGGCCGGTCGTCGACGGTGCGGTGGCGGTCGTCGGTGTAGTCGCGCAGGTCATGGACCCTGACCTCCAGCAACCCCTTCCGTACAGCCTGCCGGATCATGCCCCACTGGACGAGGCCGTCGAAGAAGCGGGGAAAGATGGTCAGGATGTCGAATTTCATGGAAGCAGGACGCTCAGCCACCTCGGCCGTGCGCGCCGATGGCCAGCTCCTTCAGGCCGGGCGGTAGCCGCACCTCGATCCGGCGGGCGAGGAGGTCAACCGAAACCACGAATTCCGCCACGAAGGGCACCAGGAATTCCTGGCCGAGCTCATCCTCGATCACCAGCGTGGACGCCGATCCACCCACGCGCCAGACCGAAGTGACCCGGCCGATTTCCCGGCCCTGCTCCAGGACCCGACACTGTTCGAGGTCGGAATCGAAGTAAGTGTCTTCCGGCAATTCCACCCTTTCGGACTGTGGAATCTGGACTTCGCAGCCCACCAGGGTGCGCGCCGCTTCGGGAGAGTCCCAGCCAGCAAACTTGAGGATTACCCGGCCCTGGTGAAACCAGTGGTCCTCGATCTCAGCCGAGAGATGGAGGCCGGCGGAGGTCAGATGAACTTGGGTCAGGGATTGGAACCGTTCCGGGAAGTCGGTCAACAGTTCGCCCACAACTTCACCGCGGATTCCGCGGGTCTTGACGATACGGGCGATGGAGATCAGAGGTTCCAAATTACTCGAGAATCTCGAGCACGAAGCGCTTGCGGAGCTTCATGCCGGCAGCGCCCAGGATGGTCCGGATCGCCCGGGCAGTACGCCCCTGCTTGCCGATGACCTTGCCGAGATCCGGTTGAGCCACCCGCAACTCCAGAACGGTCGTCTGTTCGCCCTCCACTTCGGTCACCGCCACCATCTCCGGGTTGTCCACCAAAGCCTTCGCGATGTTCTCCACCAGCTCTCTCATCTCAACCTCCTGCGGGTGAACCTGGATGTGAATCCTCTACTGAACCTGCGGCTGCTCCAGCACCGGGGTTGCTTCCGCTGTCGTCGCTTCCGCGGTCACAAGCGGGGCTGACTCGCGCGCCTTGCGGATCAGGGTTCTGACTGTGTCGGTCGGCTTGGCGCCCTGACCCAGCCAGTAGTCCACGCGCGGCAGGTCCAGATGCAGCAGCACCGGTTGCCGTGCAGGATTGTAGTGACCCAGGATCTCAACAAATCGACCGTCTCGCGGACTGCTCTTCTCTGTCACTACCACTCGATAATGAGGGTCCTTCTTCGCACCTCGTCTGGTCATCCGAATTCTCAGCAAATCACCATCCTCCTGGTAAACGCAAAATTGTAGCAAACTCCCATCATGGGAGGAAGCTGGCTGATGCCCTAATGGTGACATGCTCCGAGGCAACATCCAAGTTCCTGATCTTCAGGGGGAGGGGATCGAACTGTGTACCCGGTCAAGTCGTGCCCGAACCTGAAGGTGGAAGCAGTATTGACGGACGTTCGCCGAGACCGGGTGCGTGTCAGGGATTTTCAGCTACCGGCGTCACTGCCAGGGCAGACGTGGGACCTTGCCCTTTTTCATGTCCTCGGTCATCCGCCGCATCATCTTCCGCGTCTGAATGTACTGCTTCACCAGTCGGTTTACCTCGGACACCGGACGTCCGCTGCCCCGGGAGATCCGTTTGCGGCGGGAGCCGTCAAGAATCCTGTAATTCGAGCGCTCCGCCGGGGTCATTGAATTGATGATCGCCTCGATGTGCACAAGCTGTTTCTCATCCACCCGGATCTTGCCCAGGTTCTTCAGCGGCCCCATCTGCGGCAACATGCCCAGAAGCTGTTCGAGGGGACCCAGCTTGCGCACCTGCCGAAGCTGGTCCCGAAAGTCCTCCAGCGTAAACTGGTTGCGGCGCAGCTTGCGGAGCGCTTCCTCCGCCTGTTCGGCATCAGCCACCTCTTCGGCTTTCTCGATGAGGCTCAGCACGTCCCCCATGCCCAGGATGCGGCCCGCCAGGCGGTCGGGATGAAACAGTTCCAACGCCTCGTACTTCTCACCGAGGCCGATGAACTTGATGGGGGTGCCGGTGACCGCCCGGATGGACAAGGCGGCTCCTCCCCGTGCGTCTCCGTCCAGCTTGGTGAGAATGACCCCGGTGAGGGACATCCGCCGGTTGAACTCGCCGGCGGACGTGACCGCGTCCTGACCGGTCATGGCATCGGCCACCAGCAGGATCTCCTGCGGCTCCACCTGGCTGCGGATCCGTTCCAGCTCTTCCATGAGTTCATCGTCAATGTGGAGCCGCCCTGCGGTGTCGATGAGCAGGGTGTCGTAACCCAGGGTGCGGCAGTGCTGAAGCGCCCGGACGGCACGGTCCACCGCATCGCGTCCCGGATCCTCGAACACGGGCAGGTCGAGGGTGCGTCCGATGATGGAGAGCTGTTCGATGGCCGCCGGGCGATAGACATCGGTGGACACCATAAGTGGGCGCCGACCTTTGCGGGAGAGCCAGGCTGCCAGTTTGCCGGTGGTGGTGGTCTTGCCGCTTCCCTGCAGGCCCACCATCAGGAAGACGGATGGGGGCGTCTTCCGGAAGCTGAGCGCGGCGGGTTTCTCTCCCAGCATGGCGATCAGCTCGTCGCGGACGATCTTCACGATCTGCTGGCCCGGGGTGAGGCTCTGCATGACCTGCTGCCCCAGTGCCCGTTCCTTGACGCGTCCGACGAATTCCTTGACCACCTTGAAGTTGACGTCGGCTTCCAGCAGAGCCATCCGGATGTCGCGCAGCGCCTCCTCGACGTGCTTCTCGGAGACGCGGCCCTCCCCCTTGAGGTTCTTGAGCGTCTGCTGGATCCGAGCTGACAGTGATTCGAACATGGGGGTAGCCTCGATCCTCCCGGCGCTGGACATTCTATTCGATTGGGGGCGTCCTCGCGTGATCGGGCAAATCGAAGCCCGTTCTTCCGGCTCAAGCCGCCGGTCACCCCCTGAGATGGAGGATGCCGGTCTCACATGGCGGGATCGACCGGTTCGAGGAAGGGGAAGCGGTGGAAATCGGCGTCCCGGGTGTAAATCCTGTGGATCCCGTGTTCGCGCATGAGGATGGCGGTCTGGGCGTTGAACAGCAGATTCCCTGAGAGGTAGGGGTGATCGCCGAGGACTTGGGCTGCCACGGCAGCGTGCCGATCCGTCGGGACCAGAATGGTGACCCCTGGCGAGGCGAGGAGGGCATCCACAAATTGCCAGGCATCCAACACCCGCCAAGGCCTGCGCATGACTCGGGGATGGGTGGTGACGCGCAAGAACTCATAGATGATGCCCCAGGTCAGGAACCAGGCGGCGGGCTGCCGCCTGCAGTCCTCGAGCAACTGACGGCAGGGCTGGTGATGGAGAGAGTCCTGGTCTGCACCGTACACCAGGACATTCGTATCGACGACGAACACTATCGTCCCTCCATGGCCTGGTACAGCGCATCGCGGTCGTCGATCTGGACCAGTGCCCCCCCGCTGCTGAAGGTAGGCAACGGCGGCAGTTGCCCCTGGTTCGGGCGCGGATGCAGCAGCATGCGGAGCGCCGTCTCGACCAGTTCCGACATGGTCCGGCCCTGGCGGGCGGCCTCCTGCTTGAGCTCGGCGATGACCGTGTCATCGATGTTCAGAGTGGTCTTCATATGGATAACCATACGGGATGGATGGGAATATGTCCAGACGTTCAAAGGTTCAAGGGTTCAAAGGTTCAAAGGTTTAAAGGTTTAAAGGTTTGGGTATGGTTTGGAGGTTCAGGTAGGTTCAGGTTGCCCGAGCCAGCGTGCGGTCCTCCATCCGGGCTGAAGGCTGGGATCTCCGCACGGATCATCCAGAAGAGATCAAGGACTCCGGCGGCAGGCTCCGCCGCGGACGGACACCCCACCAATGCCCCGGACCCACCTTTAAACCTTTAAACCCTTATTCTCTGTAACCTTGGCGGGGTTTGTCGAACAGGTCAGGGGAGAGGGTCGATCGCCGGTTTGGTGTTGGCGTTGGAGAGGAATCCCCCATCGATCAGGATCGACGCATAAGGGGAATCGGGCGCCGTGGAAATCTGGACCGTCGCGACGTGCCGTTCATCGTCCTCGCTCCAACTGCCGAAGCCCGAGAAGGCCACCGTGTCGTAGAGGCCCGCAGGAAGTAGCGAGCCGGGCGAGTTGGTGCAGGAGACCGCTACCAGGTTCTCCATCCTGAACGTTCCGCCCCGGACCGGATTCAGGTTCGTGTACTCGAAGACCGCACCGGATGTACCTGGATCGCAGGGGATCGAGTACAGGTAGGAGAAACGGTCTCCGAACGAGCTTTGAATATTGCTTGCCGAGCCCGTCATCAGCCCGGCGGGAGGATCCGCCGGGAACGCCCCCTGCATCCGGTAGAAAGGCTTCGCCTCCGAGCCGAAGCCGAGGGAGAAGCCGGTTGCGGGATTGGAGTAGTCGGGCCCGGGCCAGGTGAATCCCTCAAAAGGGAGCACGGCCTGGCCACTGTAGCGGAAGAAGAGCTGCTCATTAGGCCCCCGGTCGAAGCCGGCCGGGCCCCGGAACTGGAACGACTGGAACGGAATCCGCCCAGCGTTCTGCTCAAGGACGGCCAGGAGCAGGTCGGAAGTCCAGAAGGAACGCCAGAGCAGTCCGCCCACCAGACGTCCGGTTCTCAGGTCAAGCTCGCCCACCGGAATGTCAAAGGGGTCGTCCAGTATTGCTACCTCCTTGACCTCGTAAGTCAGCAAAGGAAAACGCAGGAACTCGTCATGACCCAGCAGGCCCAGGGAAAACCCCCGGACCGGGAACTCCGGTGGCGGGACCACGAACCCCGCCGGCGGTAACGAGTTGACCACGACGGGGATGAAGTCTCCGTTGCGGGGGCCGAACTGGATCTGGATCCGGCCTTGCATCTGCGATCTCCCGCCGCCGGGTCCGCCCAGACGGGAGCTGTTGAAGTTGAAATCGTCTCCAGTGCTGGAGAAGCGCGAGTTCAGGGTGAACTCCATCACGGTATTCTCGGGTACCTCCGGGCACTCGTCGCCGCAGGGTGGCTCGGCGGACGCTTTGGTGGTGACACGCAGGTGCGGATGCAAGCTCAGGCCCGGTACCTGGATGGTTCCGCAACTGACAAAGGGCCCGCAGAACGGCAATGGAAGGCGGACCGGGTCTCCCTCCACGTTGTTGCCCAACGGAAGGAAAGTACTTCCGTAAAAAGTGAAGTCCAGCAGGCCGTCCGGACGCTGCTCGAAAACCGCCCGCGCGGTGCCGTAGATGCCCGGGAAAGAGAACGGCGGTGGCTTCAGCCGCGGATTCGCCTCCGTCAGCCGTGAATACCAGTCATTGAAGAAATTCACCGTGTAATTCAGGTTGGTCACCTCGCCGGTGAGCAGATTCAGGTCTCCGGAGGAGTATTCGCTGAGGGTGTCCAGCACGATGTTGGAGGAAACCGACATCTGGTAGAGCTGCGGCGCCTGCATGACGACGTCCTCGCCCACCAGATTGTTGGGGTGGAAAATCTCGAAGTGTGCGATGTGGTTGACCGGCGGATAGAACTGGATGGCAATGGCTCCGCTGAGATGACTGTTCCACAGCGCCAGACCGCCGAACAGGAGATTCCCGCAGACTCCCAGCGGGTTGTCTTCATCCTTGGGGCAGTCCACGATCCGGACCGCATCTCCCATGTAGCTGCCCGCCGGGTCGATCTCGAGAATTTGGAAGTTTCCCGGAGGCAGCCGCAAGGGCGCGGACAGTTCGTCGGCAGCAGCGGCCGCCCCCGTCCACGGCAGGATCAGACCCAGAAACAAGAAGCCCTTCGGTATCATTTGCGGTTCCTCGGCTATGGCGTGTTTCGCTGGGGACCCCGGCGGGGAACCACGGGCCGGTTCCCCCGCTGGATACCGGGTCGGAACCGGACCGCCGGATCTTCGCTGCTCACCTGGGCCAACTCGATCGGGGGATAGGATGTCCGGAAGGTCTGGTTCAGCACTTGCAGGAGTTCATTGGCGATCACGGCATGGCCGGTAGTACCCGGATAGTAACCGTTCAGGGAGTAAAGCCCGCCCAGGTATTCAGCGGTGAGATGGCGGGTTCCTACCCACAACCCCTCAGTTCGAAGGCGCTGGAACAGGCCATGGAGATCGTAGACGATGGCGCCGGACCGCTCGGCGACGCTCCGGAGCTCGCGGTTTAGTGCCACCACCTGCGCGGTGACGGCGGCGCGGGTTGCCGCCCCCACGACCGTTCCGGGATAGCGGTCTCCCAGGTGATGGAAGTCCGGGTCATCGATCACCACGTTGCCCAGCGTGAAGTTGCCGAGCAGCATCAGCCCCCGGGGAGTGAGGTAGTCATCCGGCAGGAGGCGGTAACGTCCGATCAGGGTTTCCGGTTCGGCGCCCAGCAGGCGGGTGGCCGCTGCCAGCGGCGTGAAATATGCGGTGTCGAAGGGATCAGGGATGGTCAGCACCAACAGCTCGGGAAACGACTGCTTCAGGCCGGACAGCAACCGTTCGAAATTGCTGCGGAAGGCACCGGCGTCGGGCAGCAGGCTGGGGTCGTCGAGGACCGCCGGCTCGAGGACATCGGAGTAACCCAGTGCCACCACCGCGAAGGTGGGACGAAGCTTGACCGCGTACTCCGCCTGGGTCCACAGGGGGAGGGCCTCTCCCGCAACAAGTGCGGGATAGCCGAGGATGAAGTTGATCACGGTTTGCCGAGAATCGTGCTGGTGGATGAGCGGTGGACTCGGTCGCAGGTTCAGGGAGTCCGCCAGGCGTAATCCGGGGACCGACAGGTTGAAAACAAACAGGTATGGCGGGAACGGGCGGCGGACCGATCCCTGGAGGATTCCCGGCAGGCGCGGCGGCAGGGCGGTAAAGCCGGGAGCGCTGCCAATTCCGGGAGACTCGATCAGCGGCTGGGGAAACAGCACTTTCATCTGCCGTGCCATCTGGGCGGGGAAGCTCTGCTGCTGATAAACCTCCCGGAGCGCAAAATCCGCCATCCCGGCCGCAAGACCCTCGCCCAACACGATGAAGGTGGTGGTGTCCAGACGCCGCTGGGCGGGAACGGAGGTGGAAAGCAGCGTAAACACCAACAGTGTCAGAGGGCGGGGGAGCCGCCGTGTGGTGCGGGGCCGTCTGAGGTGTGCTCTCATATCCAGGGGTTCCTCCAGTCGACTCCGGGCAGTTCGGGTGCACCCAGCGACCTGGCGCGCAATTCCGCCTCCTCGTGGGGACCTACCGGTCCCTTGAATCCCATGATGTCCCAGCCCGTGGGCGGCGTGTTTCCCAGCAGGTCCTGGTATTCAGCCCCAGGCGTTGCACGGTGGCGGGGGAAGTTGAGGAAAAAGACCTGTTTGACCCCCAACAACATGAAGACTGCACCGAAGGAGAGGATGTCCTGCACTCCGTCGTACTCGAAGTTCCCCGACAGGACCTTGGTGAGGTAGTCAGCCTGGGCGCGGGCAGACATGTCGAGAAACCGGGGGCCGAACCGGATCTGGGGAGGGATCTCGTTGAAGGCGTTGATGGCCTGCAGCAGGCCGTCAAAGGCCAGGCCGTTGCCCAGGCTGATCACCTGCCGGACATAGGTATCGAGTCCGTACTGGGTGATCTCCGGCTCGAAGGAGGCCCAGCCTGGATCCTGGTCCACGGGGATGACGAGGCGTCCGAAGGCGCCGAATATCTGCAAGCCGGTCTCCAGGGGATCGTTCGTGCCGTTGCCGAACAGCCGCGGTCCAAAGCGGTCATACACGGCGGCGACTCCGGCTCCGGTCGCGATTGTGACGAAGAAAGTACGGCGGCTCAGGACCCGTTCCATCTCCACCAGGGATTCGCGAAGCCTATCCGACATGGAGGGTCCGCCTTTCGCGTGGGTTGGCCAGCTCCGCCTCCGCCGTGACCTCGCGGCCAGCCCCGAGGAACTGGGTGTTGACGAAGTCCGCCGCCCGGCTGGCGACGGCCATGATCATGGCGTTGGGGTTGGAGCTGATATGGTGGGGAATGACACTGGCGTCGCAACACATCAGGTTGTGAATGTCCCAGCTCAACAGGTTCTCGCCCACCACCGAGTTCGACGGATCGACACCGGCCCGACACGTTCCCTGGGGGTGAAGAGCACCCGAGGTGGTGACGAACAGACTGACCTGCTGTTTGAGGATGGGTTGGGGATCCTCCGGGTTGGGGAATGCCGTGTAAGCCCCCATCCGCCGGTAGATCTCCCAGACCTGCCGAAGGGCCGCCAGGAAGTCGTTCATCGTCTTGGGTTCGAGGACTCCGGTGGGAGTGGTCACGGGGTAGTGAATCACAGGATGATCGACACCGCCGCTGATGCTGCCCGAGGTGTCCGGCTTCATCTCGAAAATGAATGCCCCTGCCCGACTCCGGAATCGCCGCATGATGTCCTTGTAAGGCCGTCCGAAGAGCCCGATCTTGAACGCGGCGGCCACCCAGGGGGTGGATGCGGGGAAACCTGCACTGGCATGGACCACCGCATCCAGCGGTTCTCCATTGCCGTCCATCACGTGGTGGTACAGATTCCACTGGTAGCCGCGGTCCGAGTCCCAGTCATCTCCCGGCAGCAGGACGTCAATGGGCACCCCCGGGTGGGCACGCAGGTGGCGGCCGACGTTGGGGTTGATCAGGTGAAGTCCCGAATCGCGCAGGATCAGGGGCGTTCCGATGGCTCCGGCAGAGACGACCACCAGCTTTTCGGCTTGGACCGTCGTCACCTCTCCATGGCGTTCGTAGGTCACGCCGGTGGCAGTTCCACCAGCAATCTCCACCCGGATTACCCGGGCGTTGTCCCGCAGGGTGGCTCCGGCGGCGAGCGCTTTGGGAATCTGGGTGATGGCCGTGCTCATCAGGGCGTCGTACTTGCACGGCATCCCCGCGTTGAGCCGCTGGCCGCAGAAGATGCAGCGGTGCCGGTTGGAGGCCTCCTCGAAAACCGGGATGCCCATTGAAAGGGCGATCTGTTCATAAAGGACACTCGCCTTGTTCCAGAAATCGCGGGAATCGCGGTGCACATGCAGGATGCGTTCGGCCCGCTGGAAGTGGGGTTCGAAATCTTCCTTCGTCCACCGCTGTACGCCGGTCTCTTCCTGGAAGCCCTCGAAATCGATGACACGAGGCCGCAACCAGGCTCCCACGTTGATGGCGGATCCCCCTCCCACCAGTCTGGCTTCCCGCTGGGCGGTGGCAGAAAAGGGGTTGGAGCGGTCCATGTACATCGGATAAGTGAAGAAGAGATCGCCACGGTTGCTCGACTTGTCCGCCGGCAGCCAGGTCCCCAGGTTCACCTGGGTGGACAGCCGGCGCCGCTCGGGGTCGCCGATGCCGGGGAGGGGTTCGCCGGGGAAATAGGGGCCTGCGTCCAGGATCAGTACCGAACCGTGACCGGCAATCTCGCCGGCCATGAAGCCGCCTGCTGAGCCTGCGCCACAGATGATTACGTCGAAGGTCTCGCTCATGGGATTCCTGGCTACCTGATCAGCAGTTCTGCGGGGTTGGAGAGCTGGAAGGCAAAAGCGTTGGGGACAAAGGCGTAAATGTCCTGGTGCATCGTGGCGGTGGTCCCGCCGGCGGGAGTGATCTGAACTCGCCCGGAAAGGACCCAAAGATGGGTGCTCGCCCGGACCCGGAACAGCGGCGTGCGTCTACCCGGACGGAGCCTTAGGATTCGAATCGTGACTCCAAGTTCGGGATCATCCTCCACCAGCTTGACGTCCACGCCATGCGGCCAGCCTCCAGCCGGGTCTGCCCTCCGCATCGCTACCCAGGGGATGATCCCGATGAAGCTTCCCTTTCCCAGCAGGAACTCGATGCCGTTGGATCCAGGGGGAACGACCGGGCTGACGTAATCCGGGGGCGCGAGCTTGGCAACCGGGAAAGTGGGATGGGGCGTCCACATCAGGGTGACGCCGTTGAACAAGGGCTGGTTGGGTCCAAAGTCCACCAAGGCGGGGAACGGGGCATAGAAGCCCACCGGGGTGTCCACGGGCGGACCGTCCGGTGGAAACAGCCGCAGCAGCCCCTTGGCGATGAGGACTTTGACCGGGCCCTCGACAAACTGGTAGGGGCTCTGGATATCGGCCCGCTGGATGATCATGTTGAAAACGTCGCCGGGCTCCCAGTGCATCAGGCGGCGGGATTCCCCGGGAAAGTCGGGACCGAACGGCTCGTCGGGAAGATCTCTCCAGTCCTTGATTTCAAAGCCCGCGGCTGTGTTGGTGGTGTTTCGGGGCACCACCTGGAAAGTTCGGTCTCCCTTGGCCGAAACCACCAGGATCACGGTGTCACCCTCGCGGCCGCCGAACTGGGCAGCAACTCCTGCCGAAACCAAGACCAGGGTAATGAAAGACGTGATCCAAATTGTCATCTGGGCGGTGTCCTTCGCCGCAAAGGGGGGAAGTTGGCGGGCATCGTTTCACAGGCGGGTGGCCGGGGTCAAGGAAAAAGATGGGAAGTCCCTTTCGGAAGGATTGCGGCTGGGGCCTCCATCGTTGGCATGGAGGCGCTTTACCTTTGCGTCTGCCGGCGCGTCTACCGGCAAGTACAGCCGGGAGGAGTGATCTGGGGTCCAGCGGCCTCACCAGACAGGACGCACCGCGGCCGGGAAGGCCGCCAGAGCGAAAGCAATGAGCGGGTCCGTCAGAACGAATTGACCGAGACCCGCTGGCGTAGCCTTCGCCCTGTTGGGGCGGTCACGGACTGGGAGCGCCTGACAGGCGGTTATCGGGGGCCGAAAACGGCTTCTGAGCCCGTTCCAGACCGCTTGTGCGGCACCTAACTCTTGTCATGTCAATCACGTGCCGTGGTCCGACCCCGTCAGCGACCCCCTAGCTGCCTGAGACCTCAGCACCGGCGTGGTTGAAAGCGCGTGAATCATGGTTCAAGATATGACGAACCGTTCACTTCGGTCGCCCGGCGGCGACGGAAGGCGACGGTGGGGCCGCTCCGCCGGCTGGCTGGGTCGGTCCCGGAAAAGGGATTGCGCGGCGGGTCTGTGGTTCAAGCGCGGAAGGAGCAGTTTATGCGGCAGTGGAGTGCCAGTGGGAAATGGGGTGGACTTCGGCCTTCGCCGGCAACGGGGATGCTGATCCTGCAGGCCCTGGTGGCGGCCTGCGGCGGCCCACCCGGTTCCCAACCGCCTCCCCAGCCCCCTGAGGTCAGCGTCATCACCATGGCTCCTCAACCGGTCACCCTTTCCGTGGAGCTGCCCGGACGTACGGCGCCTGTCCGCATCGCCGAGATCCGGCCCCAGGTCAGCGGGCTGCTGTTGAAGCGCCACTTCGAAGAAGGATCCGACGTCCGGGCCGGACAGCTTCTCTATGAGATCGACCCGCGTCCTTTTGAAGCGGCGCTGGAACAGGCCAGGGCTTCGGTGGTTGCCGCCCAGACCAACGCCGAACGCGCCCGGGCGGCCCTGGCCGCCAGCGAGGCCAATGTGGAACGCCAGCGGGCAACACTGAGACTCGCGCAGGAAAACCGCCAGCGTTTCGAGGCCTCCTACCAGGAGCGGGCGGTTTCGGCCAGCCAGCGCGATGAAGCTGTAACCTCCGAGCAGGTGGCCGAGGCCACTTTGCGTGCCGCGGAAGCGCAGGTGGAAAGCGACCGCCGGGCTATCGCGGCGGCGGAAGCCGCCATCGAACAGGCTCAGGCCGCCCTGCAGGCGGCCGAGATCAACTTGGCATATACCCGGATCACGGCTCCCATCAACGGCCGGATCGGCAGATCCTACGCCACCGAGGGCGCCATGCTTACCGCCTATCAGCCGGCCGCCATGGCCATCATTCAGCAGATGGACCCCATGTACGTGGACGTCGTGCAGTCCACCGCCGAACTTCTCCGCCTTCGGGAACGTCTCGAACAGGGTCTGCTGCATCCCGACGAGAATCTCCAGCGCAAGGTGAAGCTCCGCCTGGAGAACGGTACCCCCTACCCTCTGGAAGGGGTGTTTCAGTTCCGTGACGTGTCCGTCGACCCTACCGCCGGCACGGTGGTCCTGCGCATGGTTTTTCCCAACCCCGACCGGCTGCTGTTGCCGGACATGTTTGTCCGGGCTGTCCTCCAGGAGGGGACCAACCCCCAGGCCATTCTTGTCCCCCAACAGGCAGTGCGCCGGGATGTGAGGGGACAGCCGTATGTTCTGCTGGTGGATGAACAGGAGACGGTGCAGGTCAGACCCTTGAGCCTCGACCGCACCATCGATGACCGGTGGCTGGTGTCCTCGGGTCTCGGTCCCGGGGATCGGGTGGTCATGGAAGGGCTTCAGTTCGTGCAGCCCGGGATGAAAGTTAGGGCGGTTCCGTTCGAAACACCGCCCCCGGGAACGCAGGCGGGTTCTCCAGCCCCCACATCTTCCCATCCCGCCCAGGCCGACTGAGGAGCGCCGCCATGCTGTCAAGATTCTTCCTCGATCGACCGGTCTTCGCCTGGGTGATCGCCATCGTGATGATGGCTGCCGGCGTCATGGCCATCTTCAACATGCCGGTCTCCCAGTATCCGAACATCGCGCCCCCGTCCATCTACATCATCGCCATTTACCCGGGCGGGTCGGCGGAAACCGTGGAGGCCACCGTCACCCAAATCATCGAGCAGAAGCTGACGGGGCTCGACAACCTCCTCTATGTCTCGTCCACCAGCGATTCCTCGGGAATGGCAAGGCTGGAACTGACCTTTGCCCCCGGCACGGATCCGGATCTGGCGTGGGCGAAAGTCCAGAACAAGCTGCAACTGGCCCTGCCCAGCCTGCCGGAGGCCGTGACCCGCACCGGGATCACGGTGGGGAAAGCGACCCGAAACTTCCTCCTGATTGTCGGTCTGGTTTCGGAGGACGGGAGGCTCACCCGGGAGGATCTGATGGACTATGCCTTCTCCAATCTGGAGAAGGTGATCGCCCGCCTGCCAGGGGTGGGGGAGGTGGAGATCTTCGGATCCCAGTACGCCATGCGTGTCTGGCTCGATCCGGACAAGCTCACCAATTATGCCCTGACCGTGGCCGACGTGGTGGCGGCGCTCAGGGCCTACAACGTGGAAGTGTCGGCGGGGCAGTTCGGGGGCGAGCCGGCTCCCCCTGGCCAGCGGCTGAACGCCTCGATCATTGTCCAGCACCTGCTGCGAACCCCGGAGGAGTTCGCGGCGATCCCGGTGCGGGTCAACCGCGACGGGTCGGTGGTCCGGGTGCGGGACGTTGCCCGCACCGAGCTGGGGACCGAGTTCTATGATGTCAACGTTCTGCACAACGGCCGCCCGGCCTCGGGGCTCGCCATCCGCATGATGGCGGGGGCCAACGCCCTGGAGACCGCCAACCGGGTCAAGCGGACGCTGGAGGAACTGAGCGTTTACTTTCCGCCGGGGATGAAGGTCGTCTACCCCTTCGACACGACGCCGTTCACGGTGGCATCGATCCGGGAGGTCGTCCGGACCCTGATCGAAGCGATCATCCTGGTTTTCCTGATCATGTACCTGTTTCTGGGCACCATGCGGGCAACCCTGGTCCCGACCATTGCGGTGCCCGTGGTACTGCTGGGCACCTTCGGGATCCTTTGGCTGGCCGGATACTCCGTCAACGTACTGGACATGTTCGCCCTGATTCTGGCCATCGGGCTACTGGTGGACGACGCCATCGTGGTGGTGGAGAACGTGGAGCGGATCATGGCGGAAGAGGGGCTGTCTCCCAAGGAGGCCACCGCCAAGTCCATGGACCAGATCACCAGCGCCCTGATCGGCATCGGCCTGGTGCTCTCGGCGGTGTTCGGGCCCATGGCCTTTTTCGGCGGGTCCACGGGGATTCTCTACCGGCAGTTCTCGATCACCATCATCAGCTCCATGATGCTGTCCGTACTGGTGGCATTGATTCTCACCCCCGTCCTGTGCGCTTCCCTGTTACGCCCGATCCCGGCGGGCCATCAGCTTGCCGATACGGCGGTTCCCTTCATGCGTCCCTTCTTCCGATGGTTTGAACATCTGTTCCTGCGGGGCAGGGGAGAGTATGTCCGCGTTGTGGAAAGGACCATCAACCGGAAGTTCCGGTATCTGCTGCTCTATGCGGCCATCGTGACGGTACTGGCCTTCCTGTTCCTGCGGATGCCCACCGCCTACCTGCCCGATGAAGACCAAGGCAGCTTGCTGGTCCAGGTTGTTCTTCCGTCGGGATCCGCCCTGGAACAGACCGAACAGGTGCTCAAAGAGATTCAGGATTACTTTGACCATGAGGAATCGGAGTCCGTGGAGTCATTTCTGTCCATTGCGGGCTTCAGCTTCGCCGGCAGGGGCCAGAACGTGGGCATGGGCTTCCTCAAGCTGAAGGACTGGGACCTCCGGGACGCTGAGGCAAGCGTTTGGGCCGTACAGCGTCGGGCCATGGCACGGTTCGCTCGGTTCCGGCAAGCCATGGCGTTTGTCTTCATCCCACCGGCGATCACCGAGCTGGGAACCTCAACCGGCTTTGACTTCCAGCTTCTGGACTTCGGCGGCGTCGGCCACCAGCAGCTCATGGCCGCCCGCAACCAGCTGCTGGGAATGGCTGCCCAGGATCCGAGGTTGATCCGGGTACGTCCCAATGGACTGGACGATGTTCCCCAGTACCAGGTCGACATCGACTGGGAAAAAGCGGGGGCGCTGGGCGTACCCATCACTGCGGTTCACCAGACGATTGCCGCGTCGTTCGGCAGCGCCTACGTCAACGATTTCATCCAGTCGGGAAGGGTCAAACGCGTTTATGTCCAGGCGGATTCACCATTCCGCATGAAACCACTGGACCTTGAGCGCCTGTACGTACGCAACACCCAGGGCAAAATGGTGCCGTTTTCCTCACTGGCTTCGGGCCGCTGGATCTACGGGTCGCCCAAGCTGGAGCGTTTCAACGGCTTTCCCTCCATCAACATCCAGGGGGAAGCGGCGCCGGGATACAGCACGGGTGACGCGATGTCCGCCATGGAGGAGCTGGTGCGGCGCCTGCCGTCGGGAATGGGATTCGGCTGGACCGGGGTCTCCTATCAGGAGCGTCTGGCGACGGGTCAGGCACCGGCTCTGTATGCCTTCTCGGTTTTCGTCATCTTCCTCTGCCTGGCCGCCCTGTATGAGAGCTGGCCCATCCCTATCGCCGTCCTGGTCTGCTTCCCCCTCGGGCTGGTGGGAGGTGTGGCAGCTTCCACTCTGCGGGGTCTTCCCAATGACGTCTATTTCCAGATCGCGTTGCTGACCACGATGGGGCTGACTGCCAAGAACGCCATCCTGATCGTCCAGTTTGCGAAAAGCGGTGTGGAGCGGGGCATGGGTCTGGTGGAGGCGACGCTGGAAGGCGCCCGTCTGCGTTTCCGGCCGATCGTGATGACAACACTCGCTTTCGGGTTCGGCGTGCTGCCTCTGGTGCTGGCCACCGGCGCCGGTGCGGGCGCCCAGAAAGCCATCGGTACTGGAGTCTTCGGGGGGATGGCGGCATCCACCACCCTGGTCATCATGTTTGCACCGCTGTTTTACCTGTTGATCCAGCGGTCGCTGGGAAAGAAGCCGCCGCTCCCGCCGCGTGCCGAGGCGCCGGCTGAGGGAGAGGAGGAACGCGGCCATGAGTAAGCGGTTGGCAATTCTCCTGCTCCTGGGGGCCGTGGCCGGTGCGTGCAATCTGGCCCCGAAGTACACCCGCCCGGCGGCGCCGGTGCCGGACCGGTGGCCACAGGGAGAGGCTTACGAAGCGGACTCCGAGGGGGTCGGCGAGCCTTCGGAGCTCCTGCCGGAGGACTTTCTCAAGGATCCCAGGCTGCTGCAGATTCTCCGGTTGGCCCGGCAGCACAACCGGGACCTGCGGTTGGCGGTCCTGGATGTGGAACGGGCACGCTCCCTATACCGCATCCAGCGGGCGGAACTTTTTCCGTCCGCTGGAGTCGCCCTGGCCGGCAGCCGGCAGCGCGCCTCGGGCCAGTTAAGCCGTCCAGGCGAGTCACGCACTTCGGGTCGCTACAGCGTCGACCTCGGCATCGCCGCCTGGGAGATCGACCTCTTCGGCCGGATCCGAAACCTGGGACAGTCAGCGTTGGAGCGGTTTTTTGCGCTTCAGGAGTTTCGCCGAGGTGCGGAGATCCTGTTGGTCAGCGAAGTGGCCCGGACGTACTACACCCTGGCCGCCGACCAGGAGGCTTTGAGGATCGCCCGCTCGACGCTGGAGGCACAGCAGGGAGCCTACCATCTGGTCAATACTCTTTACCGCAACGGTCTGGTTGGCGAGCTGGACCTGCGGCGGGCCCAGACCCAGGTGGAGGCAGCCCGCGAGGACATCGCCCTTTTTCAGCAATTGACCGCCCAGGACCTCAATGCTCTCCAGCTTCTGGTGGGGACCGCCGTGCCCGCCGACCTCTTGCCGGCTGGGCTGGAAGACGTCGTCCCGCCGGAGGCAGTCCGGGCAGGGGTATCCTCCGAAATCTTGCTCAGCCGTCCCGACGTGGCCGCAGCCGAGCACCAGCTCAGAGCCATTCATGCCGACATCGGCGCCGCCCGGGCTGCCTTCCTGCCGCGGATCGGGCTGACCGCCCTGGGGGGAACCGCCAGCCGGGCGCTGTCAGGTCTGTTCGACGCGGCCACCGGCACCTGGACTTTCGCCGCACAGGCGGCCATGCCGATCTTCGATGCCCGGACCCGCGCGGCCCTGAGGTTGACCGAGAACGAACGGGAGGTTCTGGTCACCGAATACGAAAAGGCGATCCAGACGGCTTTCCGGGAGGTAGCCGACACCCTGGCCGCCCTGGGCACCATCGACGAGCGGATTACCGCCCATCGCTCCCTGCTGGACGCCGCCTCCGAGACCTACCGGCTTTCCACGATTCGCTATCGCGACGGCATTGACAGTTACCTGGGCGTGCTGGACGCCCAGCGTTCCCTCTACGCCGCCCAGCAGGGTATGGTCTGGCTCCGGCTGAGCGAATTCAATCACCGGATCCGGCTTTACGCAGTCCTCGGCGGCAATGGCTACCGTCCATAGTGCGCCGCTATGGGTGGACGCAAGGCGGGGGAAACGCGCCCGTCCCGGCGTCGCCGGGTTCGTGCCGGCCATCCCGGTCAGGGCCGGGAGATTCTGCAGGCGTGCTGGGCGGACTGTGAGACTCATCCGCCTTGACACCTGCCTCGAGGTTGCGTATCGATCGCAGCATGGCCAAGGTTGTGTACGCACTCCTGTTCCTGGCCGTTGCCTTTGCAGGAATCCTTCCTCCCCCGGTTTCCCGGGCCGGCGGCCAGGTGGAATCCCAGCTCCCCGAACCACCTTCAGGGAAAGTCTGGCGCCTGGTATGGCACGACGAGTTTGAAGGCACCCGACTCGACGAAACCAAGTGGGCCTCGCCACCGGCGGGGCCGCGACGGGGCGGCTGGTGGCTCCCCGAAGCGGTGAAGCTGGACGGCCAGGGACACCTTGTCATCCAGACCTACTGGGACGGCAGCCGCTATGTCGACGGCTGTGTCCGCACCCGTGACAAGTTCGAGCCCACTTTTGGATGGTTCGAAGCCCGGATCCGGTTCCAGCGCCAGCCCGGACACTGGTCCGCGTTCTGGCTCTACAACGACAGCGTCGGCTCCACCGCCAACGCCGGCCGCGACGGCACCGAAATCGACATCATGGAAAGGCCCTGGCTCGACGACCGCGTCCAACACGCTCTCCACTGGGATGGCTACGGCTCCCAGCACAAGTCTGACGGCAAGGTAGTCGAGGTTCCGGGCATCATGGAAGGGTTTCACACGTTTGCCCTGTGGTGGACGCCCGAAGAGTACCGTTTCTATGTGGACGGCCAGGAAACCTGGCGCACTTCCGCCGGTGGGGTGTGCCAGGTGCCCCTCTACATCAAGTTGAGCGACGAAATCGGAGACTGGGCGGGAACCATTCGCCGTGAGCAGCTTCCGGACGAGTTCCTTGTTGATTACGTCCGAGTCTACCAGCTCGCCGACGCCGCTGACGCGGAGACGGGTGAGCTCGGCCGGCGCCTGCTGTTCCCCCACTTTGCCGACGGCATCTGGGCGGGTGTGGCCAATCGCAGCCGGATCGTGCTGGACAACCGGTCGCCGGAGACAACCTCTGGGACGGTCAGGTTCCACAATCCGGAGGGCGGGCCCGCGACCGTGGCGGTGGCTGGCGAGATCCGTGACGGGGTGCCGTTCCAGCTTGCCCCCGGCGCCACCGCGGAAATCGTCACCGACGGGCTGGGACCTCTGCAGGCGGGGGCAGTCCGGGTGGAGGTTGAATCGCCTCCGGAATCCGCCGGTGGGAGGCTGGAGGGCGGCCTGATCTTCAGCGTTCTGGGTCACTCCGTATCGGTCCCGGAGTCCCCGGCCCGCCCTCGACAGCGCTTTTATGTGAGCGTGAATGAGGTCGAGCGTACCGGTATTGCCCTCTACAATCCCAGCACCAGCCGAGGTGCGGTCGTCCGCCTGCGGTTGCGAAACCTCTTGGGAGCCGAGGTGGGACGGAGCGAGATGAGGCTCGATCCGGGCCGCCAGCGGGCCCGCTTTCTGGACGAAGCCGAACTGTTCGGCTCCCTGCTCAGGGACGTTCCCTCCTTTGCCGGGACCCTGGAAATTGCCGTCGCCGGAGATGGCGCGGTGTCGGCGCTGGGGCTCATCCAGCGCCGGGACGACGGGTCGCTGATGACGGTTCCGGCCGGCGCCCTCGACGCCGCCCAGCCGGGACGGCTCTGCGCGGCCCTCGTCACCGCATCGGATTCTCTTGGGGACAGTCCCCAGTACCTGCCGGCAGCCGCCACCGACGCGAATTTCCATACCCGGTGGCGCAGCCGGGAACGCACCGCCTGGCTCCAGGTCGACCTGGGAGCAGTCCATTACGGCGAAGGCCTTGACATCTACTGGGATCTCACGGAATTTGCCTCCTCATACCAGGTTTCCACCTCCCTGGATGCCCAGCGGTGGGATGTGGTGTACTCGACCGACAGCGGCCACGGCGGTTTTCCGGAGTCGATCCTGTTCGCCGCGCGCCCATTCCGATACCTGCGGATCCAGTCGCTGGCGGCGGGTTCGTCTTCGATCTCGATCTGGGAACTGCGGCTCATCCCCGATGACCCCTGCAACACACCGTCCTGGGTGGAGGAGCAGGTGGAACGGGTGCTGGCTGCGATGACCCTGGAAGAGAAGTGTTCTTTCGTCCACGGAGAAACGGCGATGAGCCTGCGGGCGATCCCGCGGCTTGGGATTCCGCCCTTGCTGTTGGCGGATGGTCCCCTGGGTCTGCGCTGGGGTCAGGCGACCGCCTTTCCGGCTGCCATCGCCTTGGCGGCAAGCTGGGATGTGAAACTGGCCGGCCGGTTTGGCACCGCCGTCGGCCGGGAATGGAAGAACAAGGGACGGCACATGTGGCTGGGGCCGGGGATGAACATCATCCGCGTCCCCCAGAACGGGCGCAATTTCGAGTACTACAGCGAGGACCCCTGGCTGGCGTCTCGGATGGCGGTGGCCGCGGTCCGGGGAGCCCAGGCGGAGGGGATCATCGCCACCCCCAAACACTATGCCGCCAACAACCAGGAGTACCAACGGTACAGCATCGATATCCAGGTCGCGGAACGGGCCCTGCGGGAGATCTATCTGCAGCCCTTCCGGGCGGCAGTCACCGAAGCAGGAGCGTGGTCGGTGATGGCCGCCTACAATCGGGTCAACGGAGCCCACTGTACCGAGAACACCTGGCTGCTCCAGGATGTCCTCAAAGAGGAGTGGGGGTTCCGGGGTTTTGTCGTATCTGACTGGGGAGCCTCCCACAGCACGGTCGGGACAGCGAACAACGGTCTCGACCTGGAGATGGACGGGGCCAACCCGGTGGGAGCCTGGTGGGGCCGGGGGCAGTTGCTGGCGGCGGTGCGCAACGGCCAGGTAGCTGAAGCCACAGTGGACGACAAGGTTCGCCGGATTCTGAGAGCGATGTTTTCGTCGGGGATCCTGCCCGAGCCCCATCCCGCGCCTGACCTGCAGATGACCGAACACTGGGCGCTGGCGCGGGAAATTGCACGGGAGGGGAGTGTTCTGTTGAAGAACGAAGGCGGACTGCTGCCCCTGGATCCCGAGGCCTCCCGGACGATCGCCGTCATTGGGCCGAACCTGGCGGTGGCCCGGACCGGAGGCGGCGGCAGTTCGCAGGTGACGCCATATCGGGCGGTCAGCCCTCTGGAGGGGATTCGTCAGGCAGTGGGGCCCAACGTGAACCTGCTGGAAATCCCCGGCGCCTACCTTGGCGGAAACACGATTCCGCCGGTGGATCCCTCCTACCTTTGGGACTCCACCGCACCCCTGCAGGGCAGAATCAGGGGTGAATACTTCACCAACCCCAATCTGCAGGGGACGCCGGCCCTGGTCCGGCATGACAGTTCCCTGGATTTCAACTGGGGCGCGGGTTCTCCCCAGCCGGGCACGATCCCTGCCGACCGCTTTTCGGTCCGCTGGACCGGGCGCCTGAAGGTGCCGGTCAGCGGCAACTACCTGTTGGGAACGATTTCGGACGACGGCGTCCGGGTGTTTCTGGACGGCCAACCCATCATCGACAACTGGACTGACCACCCCGCCCATCTCGATCAGGTCGAGCGCCGGCTGGAGGGAAACCGCTTCTACTCGCTGGAGATCCGCTACTACGAAAATGGCGGAGACGCGGTCCTCCGCTTCGGCTGTTTGCGGAACGACCTGCTGGAGGAGGCTCTCGACGCTGCTGCCGCCGCCGATACCGCAGTGCTGTTTGTGGGCCTTTCGGCAGATCTGGAAGGGGAGGGCTTCGATCGGCCGTCCATCGACCTGCCGGCACCTCAGATTGAACTGATTCAGCAGGTGGCGGCGGTCAATCCCCGCACCGTGGTGGTGGTGATCGCGGGTTCACAGGTGGGGATGGACTCCTGGATCGATCGGGTTCCAGCCGTCCTTTACGCCTGGTATCCGGGACAGGAAGGTGGATTCGCCATCGCCGATCTTCTCTTCGGATCCGCGAACCCCTCCGGACGGCTCCCCATGACCTTTGTTCGACGCTGGGATCAACATCCGGCGGCAACCCTGTATCCGGGAGGCCAGTATTCCGATGGCATCTACGTCGGATATCGGTATTTCGACAGCTTTGGGGTCGAGCCCCTGTTTCCGTTCGGTCATGGACTGAGTTACACGACCTTCGCTTACGACGGGCTGGAGATCGACTCATCCGGCTGGGCGGAGACGGGGGTGGCGACGGTGTCGTTGGAGGTGACCAACACCGGCGAGAGGGAGGGGAGCGAAGTCGTCCAGCTCTATGTCCGCGACCCCGAATGTACGGTGGACCGTCCGGAGAAGGAGCTGAAGCGCTTTGCCAAGGTGCGGCTGGCGCCGGGGGAGTCCCGCCGGGTGGAGTTCCAGCTTGACTGGGAGGCGCTGGCGTTTTGGGACCCCAATTTGGGGGCGTGGCACGTGGAGCCTGGCCGTTTCGATGTGCTGGTGGGGGCGTCGTCGCGGGACATCAGGCTCGAGGGCGGGTTCGAGCTGTCGGCGGAGGAATTGGCCGCGCCTGCGCCGGTGCTGGTGTTTCCGCAGTTTGCCAGCGGCGAGTCGGAAGGCTGGCGGAACCGGACCCGCCTGATCCTGACGCAGGCGGGGACCGACACCTTTGCGGGGCGGATCCGGTTTCTGGATCCCGCCGGGCGTCCGCTGGCGGTGGACCTGGAGGAGACCGCCACCGACGAAGTGGTATTCGAGTTGCCGGCAGGGGGCAGCCTTGACCTGAGTACATCGGGAACGGGTCCGCTGGCCACTGGGGTGGTGCGGGTGGAGGGCTTACCACAAGGAGGGAGTGGGGCCGCTCCTGAACGCGCGCCGAAAGCGTCAGCCTTGTCCGGAGTTCTGATTTACGAGCTTTTTGGGCATCGGGTGTCGGTGCCGGCCTCCCCAGCCCGGCGGTGGCATCGCCTGTACGTCAGCCAGACGGTTACGGAGCGAACCGGAGTGGCGCTCTACAACCCCACTGGGGAGCCTGTCAGGGTGGAGCTCCGATTGCGGGGGGAAGACGGGGGTGAAGCGGCGGATGCGGAGCTGGAGTTGGCGGCGTCGGAACGCTGGGCGGGGTTCCTGGATGAGGTCGAGGGTTTGGCAGGGATCCTGGGCCCTGCGGCTGCGGATTTCCGGGGAAGTGTGGAGATCAGGGTGGTAAACGGCGGTCCGGTCTGCTCCTTGGGTCTGATCCAGAGCCGCCGGGATGGGTCACTGGTGGCGGTGACCCTCGACGCCCGCGACTGAGAAGGGGTGCCTCGGCGGGCGGACATCCCTGGTTACCCGGAGCCCGCGGATGACGTGGGTCGCGCGGATCCCGGTCACCGATTCTCTTCCAGCCATTGGGCGTCGACGTTGTCCTGCGGTCTTCCCGTCGCCCGCTTTTTGGCGATCAGATGTTCCCGTGAGAGAACCCATACGCCCAGGCCGCCAAGGTCGACATGCAGCCGTGCCTTCCAGGCCTCCTCGAATTCAACGCCGTCGATGGCGGTCACCACATCGATGCGCAGGGGGGTGACCCCGATCTGGAAGACTGTGCCCGGCCGGGTCAGGTCCTCCTCGCTGAGATCCTGGAGCGGGGCGCCGAATGCATGCAAGGCGCGCAGAGTCCTCTGCGCATTCCGCAGCTCGGGCTGGACCCAAACGTCAAGGTCCTTGGTGGCACGAACCTTCCCATGGGCAGCCAGCGCGTACGCGCCGACCACGAGATACTTGACCTCATGGGCGTTGAACTCGGCTAACAGATCTCTGAAGTCTTGGTTCATTGTCGGGATGCCCGCTCCACGCCAGGCAAAGCCGGGTGAGGGTCCAGACAGCCTCCATGCGTTCGGAGGGAGTCGGCCAAACCGCCCTGTCGTCATCGGGGGGGCAAGAACTCCGGGTCGAAGCACGCGGCTGGTCACGCGTTGCCGCCGCCTGACTTGATCCACAAGCGCATTCTATCCCAGCCGTGCCCCACCGGGGTGCCAGGGGGTTGTGGTCCCCAGGAGTGCGGCCGGAAGGGCGAGGGCCACCGGTCTTTATGGCCGCCACGAGATGCATTTCAGGTCCGTGTGGACCGCCTCGAGATGGAATTCATCGGGATCGAAGGGGCGGCGGATCTGGGAAGCCTGTCAGCTTCGGGCGGCCGAACTTCGGGCGCGGCGAACTGAACAGACTGCGGAAAAACGCCGTTATGGGGAGCCAGCTCTGGTTCAGCCGCGGCTGGGACAGGGGATCTTCCGAGTGAGTGTAATCGAGGCCTATCAACGTGCCTGTGCTGTGAGCCGAGAGCATTCACTGCCGGCGCTTGAGGCCGCACATATCCGGCCCTTTGCTGAGGGCGGGGAGAACCGCGTCTCCAACGGACTGCTGCTCCGTTCGGACATCCACCGGCTGTTTGACCAGGGCTACGTCACGGTGACACCCGACTACCGCTTCCTGGTCAGCGACCGCCTCAAACAGGAGTTCGACAATGGCCGTTCCTACGAACCGTTCCGGGGTACGCGGATCGAGGTGCCTCGGGACCGCCGTGACCGGCCGGACCCGCAGCTTCTCGGCTGGCACAACGCCGAGCGCTTCTTTGGATAAGACTACAGCCGACAGTGATTGGGAATCCCATTCAGACACATAAAGGTTCCCGAGATCGCCCACCACGCAAAGTAATCCATTCCTGTCAAGTACGGGCAGAGTATTGAGGTAATCGTCGATCTGATAGATCCACAACGCAGTCCCGTCAACATTCAGACAAACATTCAGACAAATGACCAGCCAGTGGGTATCGCCACGTAGACCTTATCCTCAGCGTCCACCGATGGAGCGGCGTACGGCCTTCCCGAGCCGAAGATGCCAGTCGCTCTGGCGACGCCGACGGGTCTTGTCGCAGCCCTTCACGTTGCTATCCCGCCCGTGGGAGGGGCGTTCCCCCAAGGATCTCGCCTATCGACTTGCCCCCGGGCTGGCGTTGTCGATCCCCTGAGGGGACCTGTGGTCGCGGGCGGCGGGGTTGCAGGGTTTCGCGTCAGCGGCTTAAACGCCTGGGGCTTGAGACGCTTTGACCTTAGGAGAAGACACCAGGATGACGCGTGTTCGAATGCTCATGGTGTTTGGGCCGCCTGTCGGGAGGCACGAGAGACGGTCCCGCGATGTGCAGCCGCAGCCCGAGGGCGGCCGGAGACGCGACTTGGCGCAATATGTCGCTTGTAGCTGTGCCCTCTCCCCCTGATATTGGAACGTTCGAGAGCCCGTTTCGGGCCCGGGTGGGCAGCAACCTCCGGGCCCATAGCGCAAGGGACACCACAGGTGGGTGGAAAGGGGGCCTTGGTAGTGCGTCTTTCTGAAACGGCTTTGCATTCGCGTGAACAGGAGTCTTTCGTCCTCACCATCGGAGATATCGGCCTGACCCGAGAGTTGATCGTGACAACCAACGGCTCTGCGCCCCTGGCAGGCTCCCAGTGGATCGTCCGGGACCTGTCAACCACCCGGGCACAGACCCCAAGATGGGCGGCGGTACTCGGCATCATCTTTCTCCTCGCCTGTTTGCTTGGTTTGCTGTTCTTCCTGATCAAGCAGAATGTGACCAGTGGGTACGTGGAGGTTCAGGTCACCAGTGGATCTCTGGTTCATGTCACCCAGATACCGGTTTACAGTGTTGCCGAAGTTGTCGTAGTGAAGCGCATGGTACGCGAGGCCCAGGCAATGGCTGTTGCTGTCGGCCGGGATATTGCTTGATGAAGCCGGGCAGATGGACGGTCACCTCGCCTCGCGCTGGACGGATTCTCAACCGGTGATCCTTTGTGGTCGTCGGACTTGGGGTCGCGCGTTGCTCGTGGTCGGGAGTGTCGCAATGGTTGAGACCGCTCAGAAACCTTCCGACTATCCACAGTCACCCTTCGGGCGTACTCCCGCCGATATAAATTCGAAGGGATTAACGTGGTCTGGCCGTTCAGGGTGCCGGCTGCCTTAGTTAGCCGGCGCGAGCCGGGATTCTGCGGCCCCGCCACTTAAACGAAGAGCCGCTCTTCGGTCCCTGGTTTAAAAAGGGAGGTGGGTTCATACGAGTACGCTCCGAGGGAGGAGCGGTTGTGGCGTTGTCGCTGTTCTATCCGGTCAAAGCGGGCGGACAAGGGGGGTATTTTGGCTGAAAAGCTAAAGCCTCGCCGCTTTGGACACGCCTTCATCGCGCGCGGTGTGTTTCATATTGGCACGGCTAATGCTCACAAATTTGCGGCGGTAACCACCGCGGAGCTTGCCGCCTATGTCCCGGTGGTTTCCAACGGAGAGATTGCTGTTGTCTTTATTAACTACGGTCAACTACGGCGGCGGCGCATTCAGCTCCGGAGTGGTAGCAGTCACGGCGTTTACCATTGCCTTAACTGCCGCCGAGAAGCATTACGCCCTACTATGCCTGGATAATCGGTGCCTTTTTAACACGCCACTTTGGTTATGTTATTTCTCAGCACCGAACCGCAATCTGCCTCCCGGAGCCCCGAGCTTCCGCGAATCTGGACGGGTCCGGTGTCAGGTCGTGGAGGTTGGGTCTGGGGAGTCACACCAGCATTTTGGTACCCATTTGTTGCCCGCCGTCCCCGATGCGGCTGTAAGCTGGTGGAGACGAAGGGATTCGAACCCTCGACCTCCTGAGTGCGATTCAGGCGCTCTTCCGGGCTGAGCTACGTCCCCACCGGGTTCGAAGAGGGCATTCTACAGGAAACCGCCGGAGGAAGGGAAACGGGCGATGGTGGAGTCGGGAGACGGGACCCGGGAGACGGGAGGGAGGCAACAGTCCGATCGGTGGCACTTCCGACCGAATCCAGCAAGTTGTCCCGAGTGGCACCCTCCCGACTCCCGTCTCCCCCCATCAGCCTGTCACCAGCCGTGTCACCAGCCAGACCAGCACCACCGCCGCCAGAATAACCGCCACCAAGACCAGATGCCCCCCGCGCAATGGCTCCGGTTCCTCTAGCGGCCACTCCTGGCGCAACTCCCCCTCTCCCGGACCCTCTGCTACCCGCAAACCCGGACTCTCCACCTCCAGCCGAACCATGCGCGGCAGGAACCAGGTCAAGAACCCCGAAACCAGCAACACCAACAGCACCAACCACGCGTACGGCCGCGACACCACCAGCGCCAGCCCCAGCACCGCCACCAGCAGAACCGCCAGCAACAACTGGAACAGAGCCAGCGGTACCGTCGGCCGAAATTCCGCGCCACAACGCGGACAGCGGAGGCGGCGGGCAAACGGACGTCTCCACAAGGGCGCTCGGCACACCGGGCACTGGTTTGCCATCGAGTTTCCTTAGCGCACAGAACCTGCGTTCACACCGGCCGGCACGTCCAGGATCGAAGCCGCCACCACCGACGCCACCTTGCTGCGCAGCGGCACCGCATCCCCCTTCCCGTCCGGATACAGGCGGCTCGAGAACAGAATCACGACTGTTGCGCTCTCCGGATCGATCCAGATCGACGTCCCCGTAAACCCGGTATGCCCGAACGACCCCACCGGAAACAGATCTCCCCGCGTCCGAGAAAGACGGGTGTCAATGTCGAAGCCGAAACCGCGCCGGTCCGGGCTCCCGGGCGGCGACTGGGACGCCGTCATCTTCCGCACCGCCAAGGGAGACAGGATTCGAACCCCCCGATACTCGCCGCCGCCCAGGATCATCTGCGCCCAGACCAGGGCGTCCGGAGCGGTCGAAAACAGCCCTGCGTGGCCAGCCGTTCCGCCCATCCGGAATGCGGTGGGATCGTGCACCTGCCCCTGCAGCATCTGCCCGTCCCGACGCTCCGTCGGCACCACCCGATCCAACTTCTCCGCAGGCGGATTGAATCCGGTGTCCAGCATTCCCAGCGGACGGAAAATTCGCTCCGTGGCAAACACGTCCAGCGGCTGGCCACCGACCCGACGGACAAGTTCTCCCAGGAGAAAGTAGTTGATGTCGCTGTAGACGAACCGTTCGCCGGGCTCGTGCAGCAGCTTCTCGCGGCAGGCCAGCTCGATGGCATGGTCGTAGCCCTGCCACCGTTCATCCAGGTCGAGGTCCGGGCGAAGGCCCGAAAAGTGCGTCAGCAAGTGATGCACCAGGATTCTCTCCTTCCCCCGCCGTGCAAACTCCGGGATGTACTTGACCACGGGGTCCGAGAGAACCAGCTTTCCCTCCTCCACCAGAATCATCACCGAGGTGGCAGTGGCCATGATCTTGGTCAGTGAGGCCACATCGAAAATGTCATCCTGTCGCAACGGGGCAGGCGACGGTTCCAGCGTCCTGAGGCCGAATACCCGGTTGTAGACCAGGCGGCCGCGGCGAGCCACCATCACGACGGCTCCCGGGACCTCATGGTTTCGGATCGCCTCTTCCACCAGGGCATCGACAAGTTGGAGGCGCGACGACGACATCCCCACCAGATCCGGAGATTCGGCGGGGAGCTGCGAGGTCCACCCGGCGGAACCGAACAGCAAGGTCAATCCCACCAGCCCCATCAATGCCTGTACCGGCCGCATGAGGTCATTCTACGGGTAACCGGGGGGATCGGGTAACGGGGTTGCGGCGTTACGAAGCGTTCAGGCCGCGAACCCACCCGGAGCGGCATTTTCCACGAGCCCCGGCGGGCTGCAGCGTTGACCCGCAACTCCCTGACCCTGTTACGCCGTCAGGTCGTCACCTGAGAGATAAGCGAGTCCGTCGGGACGCTCCCCGGCCGGCAGCCGCCGCACCACCTGCCAGATCCGCAGGTCCACCACCGAGACCAGACCCGACGAGGGATGGGATATGAACGCCCTGCCCCAGCGGGGATCGATGGCGATCCCCGCCGGAACCGGGCTCAGCCGGTCCCGGGACAGCTCCGACCGTCGTTCCTCCGCGGTCCAGCCCAACGGCACCCGGATGACTTCCCGTAAGTCCCTGACCGAGAACACTGCCAGATCGGCGCTCAGGGTGTTGGTGACCAGCAGATGTTCACCGTCCGGGGTAAAGGCGAGCCGGACAGGTGATTCACGACAGGTCAGGCTGTTCATCACAACAAAGCGCTCGGGATCCAACAGTACCAGACGGTCGGCGGCGCGGTCCGCCACCCACAGCGTTGCCCCGTCCGGAGAAATCGCGATCCCCTCGGCACTGCGTCCTACTTTCAGCTCGGACACCAGCCGGCTGGACGTAAGATCCAGCCACACAACCCGCCCGCCGTCACGGTCCGCCACCCAGGCCCGGCTCTCGTCCGGTGACAGGACCACCTGGTGAGTGGTATCGCGGGTGGTCGGGATGGCCTGCTCGATCCGCCCTGACTCGATGTTGACCACCAGCAGAGACCGGCTGCCCTCGCAGGCAACGACCACGCGGCGCCCGTCCTTCATCCTGGCGATCCCGTGTGGGCGGCGGAAACGCCCCAGACTCAGGGTCCTCAGGGCGCGGATCGCTTGCAGGTCGAGTACGGTGAGGCTGAAGCCCGGGTTCTCGCGCGAACCATGGTTGGTGACAATGCCCAGGCGGCCGGAGATCACAACTTCCTGCGGGCCGACACCGGTGGCGATCTGCCCCCGGATTTCGCCGGAATCCGGGTCGACCAACCGGGCGAGATTCTCACTTCGGCCCAGCACCACCAGCAGCGGCCGGACCGGTGCCGGAGGCTGACGCCGGCAACCGATGGCTGCCGCGAGGGGAATCGTCATAAACTGGCGCCTCAACATCGTCGAGAAGACACTATAGACGTTCAGGCGCGTATCCTGCGTCCGCGGTGTACCCGAAGTAACCTCTCGGAGTCGCCGCCGGCGGGCTGCCCCGGGGGAGGGAGCAAGGAGGAAGGCGCGATGGGAAATGCCGTCAGGCGCGGATGGCTGCCGGCCCTGTTGCTGGCACTGCAGTTGGCAAGCTGTGCCCAGCCGTCCAGTTTGGGCCGGTTGCGTCTCGGCGCAGACCAGTTGTTCGAGGAACCGTATGTGTCGTGGATCCGTGGAAAGCGGGTCGGCCTGATCACCAACCAGACGGGTGTCGACTCGCGCCTGGAGTCCACTGCGGAGCGGCTCGCCCGGTACAGCGAAGTCCGGCTGACTGCCCTGTTCGCCCCGGAACACGGCATCGCCGGCTCGGCGCAGGCAGGAGAGCATGTGAGCGGGGGGACCGAGTATTTCAGCCTATACGGTGATCGACGGGCTCCGACTCCCGAGATGCTGAGCCGGGTCGATGTCCTGATCTATGACATTCAGGATGTGGGCGTGCGTTTCTACACTTACATCTCCACCCTCCTGGAGGCGATGAAGGCGGCTTCGCGGCAGCGGATTCCCTTTATGGTGCTGGACCGGCCCAACCCCATCGGCGGGGACAGGGTAGAGGGTCCGGTGCTGGAACCCGGATTCGAGTCTTTTGTCGGGATTCACCGGTTGCCAATCCGGTACGGAATGACCGCCGGCGAGCTGGCAGGTCTGCTGAAGGATGAGTTGGGGCTGGACCTGGTGCTATGGGTGGTGCCGATGGTCAACTGGGATCGCCGCCAGGGCTGGCCGGCCGGCGGCCTGGAGTGGATCACGCCCTCACCCAACATGCCGACCCTGCGCACTGCCGAGGTATATCCGGGAACCTGCCTGATCGAGGGGACCAACCTCTCGGAGGGACGGGGGACGACGCGTCCCTTCGAGTTGATCGGCGCTCCCTGGCTGCAGGCACGGCCGCTGGCGGGTTTGCTCAATGGCTATGGTCTGCCGGGCGTGGTCTTCCGGCCGCAGCCATTTCGGCCGACCTTCTCCAAGTACGCCGGCCAGGAGTGCCAGGGGATCCAGATCCATGTGGTGGATTCCCGAAGCTTCAGGCCGATCGAGACCACGCTGCATCTGCTCCGGGAAGTCCTGAATCTGCATCCAACGGAGTTCCAGTTCCACGACACAACCTTCGATCGACTGGCGGGAAACTCGTGGGTGCGCACGATGCTGCTGGAAACTCGCGCCCCAGAGGCGGTAGCCGAGCGGTGGAGCAAGGATCTGGAAGAGTTCCGCAAGCGGCGGGCGCCGTACCTGCTCTACTGAGCTGCAGAACTGAGCCCGGAGACTTCGCCGAACACCCAGCTTCCGCGCGGATGAAATCAATGGTCTGGATTCAGTGGCTATAGAATTGACCGAGATGTCGATTCCAGTGCTGGTGGTGGAAGACGATCCGGCGACCTCCCGTATGGTGACGATGGCGCTGAAAAGCGCCGGGTTGCCGTCGGTGGCGGCAGCCTCTCTGGCGGCGGCGCTGGAGGCGCTGGCCAGCCGGGAATTCCGCCTGATTCTTTGCGATCTCTACTTGGGTGATGGCAGCGGGCTCGAACTGCTGCAGGCCAATCGCCGGTCCGCCCGTCCGGCGCCGGTCGTCATGATTACCGCCCAGGGAAGTGTGGAAACGGCCGTGGAAGCGATCCGCGAGGGGGCGGTGGACTATCTTGCCAAGCCCTTCCAGGTGGCGGACCTGTTAAGCCTGGTCCGGCGGGTCCTGGCGCAGGAATCGGAGTCGGCCGCCCCTCCCGAGGTCGCGGAGGGGCCGGAGTCGATCCTGGTAGGCAGCTCCCCGCCCATGGTGGACCTGTACAAACGCATCGCTTTGGCGGCGCGGGGAGATTCGCCGGTGTTGATTCATGGGGAGACGGGTACGGGCAAGGAATTGGTTGCCCGATGCCTGCACCGATTCAGTCCCCGGCGGGACCGGCCGTTCGTCCCAGTCAATTGCGGGGCGCTCACCGAAACACTGCTGGAAACTGAGCTGTTCGGTCACGAGCGGGGGGCCTTTACCGGTGCGGTGGCGACGCGGAAAGGGCTGTTCGAGCAGGCCCAGGGAGGGACGCTGTTTTTGGATGAAATCACCGAGACCGGCCCCGCATTTCAGGTGAGGCTGCTAAGGGCCCTGCAGGAAGGAGAGATCCGGCCGGTCGGTGGCAGCCGGAGTCTGCGGGTGGATGTCCGGGTGGTGGCCGCCACCAACCGGGATCTACAGCGCCTGATGGCTGAAGGAAAATTCCGCCAGGACCTGTATTATCGGCTGGCGGTGGTGGAACTGACGGTACCGCCGTTGCGGGAACGCCGACAGGACATCCCCGCCCTGGTGCGCCATTTCCTGAAACGGGCATCCGGACGCCTGGGCCGCAGTCTCACTGTCAGTCCGGAGGCGATGCAGCTCCTGCAGGAGTATGCCTGGCCGGGCAATGTCCGGGAACTGGAAAATGTGCTGGAGAGGGCGGCGGTGTTCAAGACCGACTCGTGTCTGGTGCCGGACGATCTGCCGCTCCTCAGGGCTGGGGCCGAACTCGCCGCCGGACTGTCACCTCTGGAAGTGGCCGAACGCAAGAAGATCGAGGAGGTCCTGGCCGAGACCGGAGGCAACCGGACGCTGGCGGCGCGGCGTCTGGGAATCGAACGCAAGAGCCTCTATCGGAAAGCGGAGCGCCTGGGCATCGATCTCGACTCCTTCGGCAGCGATCCGGGCGGGTCGGATTGACACGGTGCTGTGTCACCCTGACCCGGCCGGCCCGGAAAACCGGAAGGACTGACATTCTGGAGGGCTCATGGTGACTGGATCGGGACGCTGCATGATTCTGGCATCGGATTTGCTTTTTCTTCGCTTGAAGATGGTCCCGAACCACTATCCGAGAAAGCTGGGATGGCTGATTGCCGCCCTGTTGCTCCTGAGCGGATACGCCAAAGGCCAGGAACGGCGGGGGGCGGACATCCACTTTCGGGGGCCGGTGTTTGGCATTACCCGGGACCTGCAGGGCGAGCCGAAGAGCCTGATCATCCAGGTGAACCGTTCCCAGATCGAAGTCCAGCTCAACCAATGGACCGAAGTGGTTGCCGGTCGTGGCTTCCGGGCCTTGCCGCGACACATCCCGCTGGGTGCGTTCCTGGAAGTGGCCGGTTTCTTCACCTCCGCCGGCCGGATTGTTGCCAGAAGGATCCACATGGAGGGCTCGGCTCCCCTGGAACTGGAGGGGATTTTGGAATGGGTGGAGGAGGGGGTGATCCGGGTGTCCGGGATCACCGTGTTGCTGGATGACAACACGATCGTCCGCCGCTCGGGGGGCGACCGGGTGTCCGCGGCCGAACTGGAGGTGGGCGAACCGGTCCGCCTCCGGGCGGAGGACCAGCAAGGCCTGTGGGTCGCCCTGGAAGTGGAAGCCGGGTACCGGACGGTGGAGTCGGAGCCGTTGCGGCTGGAGGGGCGGCTGGTGAAAGTCGACAACCAGTTGCTCAGTGTTGATGTGGGCGTCAGCGGTGTCTCCGCCCTGGTGGCCTTCGACCAGGCGACACAGTTTTCGGGCCCCTTGCGGGTCGGCCTGATGATCGAAATCGAAGGGCGTTTTCTGCCTGGCACCGCTCTCATCAAGGCCACTCGTGTGGCGGTGGACACCAACGACAACGCGAATGTATTCGACGATCTGGATGGACTGACTTCGCCGCCGACCGGCATCGTGCTCAAAGGACTGATTGCAGGGCTCCGGAAAACCAGCTCGCGGATGGAGTTCCGGATCACTGAAACCCAGGTGGTGGTGGATGTGCGCACCCGGGTGGTTCGTGAAGGGCAGGTGGTGTCGCCGTCCGAGCTGAGAGATGGGCTGCTGGTCGAGGTTTCGGGGCAGCGCACCAATGGCATGGTGCTGGCTGACGAAGTGCGCGTTCTCGGTGACCGCGAGCCGGAGCCTGGCGACGACGATGGCGGCGCCGAAGCGGAAGTGGAAGGTGTCGTGACTGACCTGCTGCGGTCCCAGGACTCATCGGTCGTGATGATGACGGTGGAGGGAAAGCGGGTCTACCTGAACCAGCAGACGGTCATCGAAGACCCCCACGGACCGGTACCGAGCCGGGTGCTGAAGCTGGGCCAGAAGGTCCACGTGAAAGGAGTTTGGAGAAACGACGGATCGATCCTGGCGAAAAAGATCAAGATTGAGGGTTGAATACCAGCCGGGTCGGGCGGAAAGGGCTGACCCGGCTGCAAGGGCCTCCCCCAGGGGCGCCCGGCCGTCACGGTGGCGGCCGGGCGCTCCACCCCCGAGGCATGCGCCTCGAAATCGGGGATATTGAAGCACGATGGCGACGAAAACGCCAGAGCATCAACCGGTTGAGCCGGCACCCGGTGCAGCGCAAGCGCTGTTCCGGGTCGTCGTGTGTCTGCTCCTGGTAGTGGGGGCATGCTTGGCTCCGCTGTTCGCCCAGCCGCGCCGGGTGGCGCTTTCAGTCGGCGAAGCCGAAGTGCTCGCGGTGCGGGGACAGGTCAGTCGCCGCGGCCCGCCGGCAGCAGCTACGACCGGACAGGCGGCACTGCAGGCAGGGAGTGTCTTACGGGTCGGTGACGAGCTGCACGCCGGGCCGGACGGCTATGCATTGCTGGGCCTGGCCGACGGCAGCACCATCGAACTGCAGCCGGACACCCAGCTCGAAATCCTCGACTTCTCGGGTGGAGTCCGGCAACTGTTCCGCATCTGGCTGGGCAAGGTCCGGCTGCGCGTCCGCAAGCTGGTTGGCGCCCCCAATCCGTACGAGATGCACACTCCGGTGGCGACGATCGGCGTGCGCGGTACCGAGTTCGATATCGAGGTGCTTCCAAATTCAGTGACCCGGGTCCGGGTTTACGAAGGCCTGGTGGCGGTACGCAACACCCAGGTGACAGCCGGCGAGGTCCTGGTCCCGGCAGGAAAGGAAGTTACAGTCTATCCTCTCCGGCCTCCGGAGCCCCCCATCACCTTTGAGCAGGTGGTCGCCGAAAACTTCAGCCGCGAGACCCCCGCCGAACAGCCCCTCCTCCACCGGTTCCTGGCGTTCCCCGATCCGCATCTGGATCTGGTGGAGAACCCGGCGTACGTATCGATGGTGCACCGTCCTGCCGGACGCTACTACCTCTACCCGTCCCGGTCGGAGGCCTTTTCGAGCCCGGAGATCTCACCCCTGAATCCGCTCAACCGGTTCACCGACCTGCGCGAACTGTTTGCCACCGACGAGCGGCTGTTGAGGGGGGTGTCCTCCCGCATCTCCTACCTGTATCCCTTGGACGGTTGGGTGGTGGGCGGCCTTTATGAGTTCCGCGGCTTTGACCACGATTTCCGGTTCCGGATTTCCCGCCGGATCCCCACGGTATTCGGAGGCGAAGTCTCGGTGGAACAGATCGGCAACAGCCTGTTCGCTCCGGACTTGCAGTCCGACTCCCGCAGCCACCGGATGGTGGTGCTGGGTGCGCGCCGTTTGCCGGGCAAGACGCTGGCTGTTTCCTATGACTGGACCCATTCGTCGGGCGATATCGACACCCGCTATGAGTTTCGCCCCGCAGGCACCCTCCTGTACAGCGATGTGGCCCGGACGCTGTTCAGTTCCGACCGGCGCCAGGTCACTTTCGGCTATCACCTGGAGTCGGACGGCCTCGGATCCCTGGGGGCGTTTTACCGTGTGGGCGTGATGAACGGGGAGACCGGACAGGATTGGCACCAATTGAACGGCCTGCCGGCGGATCAGGCGGCTTTCAACTCCGAGGGGTTCCAGCACGAGGTAGGCGGACGGTGGAGAGTCAGACTGCACCGCAATCTGCATCTGGCGCTACTGGGGTCCCTCAACCGGACCCGGTTTGAGGAGGAGGTCAGGGATTTCCGAACCTCGGATTCGCGCCGGGAGACCATCTTCTGGACCCCCACCGCCGCCGCCGGACTGGGCTATAGCTGGGATGACCGGCTTTTTGGTGCCCTGGACTACCAGTACTCCCAGGTGCGCTCCACCGGGTACCGCACAGACCTCGTGGAACAATCGCTGGTGGGGACCGAACGTGTGCGCCGGCGCCATCACGGACTGCACGGCTGGCTGCAGTATCACCTGCCCTACGGCTTTTTCGCCGGCGCCGGTGGAACTTGGTTCCGGGCAACCGAGACCTTCGACGGCCGCTACGCCCCCGATTCCACCGGCTGGCTGACCGATTTCCAGGGCCGGCTGGTCAGCGAACAGGTACTGGAAGCCAACCGCCTGCAGCTCAACCAGTTGGGCTTGAGCCTGGGGAAACGGTTCGAAACCCTGTTCCTGGAGTACCAGCTTTCCCAGACCCGAGGCCCCCGCTTCAGCCCGCTGGGCCACAGCTTCCTGCTGCGGTTTGCGTTCTAGGCCGACCAGGCGGTGAGCCACCGATTCACCGGGTCCACAGATTCCGGAGATTCTCGCGATACAATCGCCGGTATGCCGGACAGGGCCGGACCCGCTGGAGATCCTCAGTCCCCGACAAAGGTGAGTTCCGTCTATGGACCCGTCCCTTCGTGGCGTGTGGGCTCATCGCTGGGAATCGACCTGCTGTGCGTCAATTCCATCTGTTCTTTCAACTGCTCGTATTGCCAGCTTGGCAGCATCCAGGTCCGGATCCGGGAACGGCGGCTGTTTGTCCCCACGGACCAGGTCATGGCCGACCTCGCCCGCAGCGCATGGAGGAAGGCCGCCATCGTCACCTATTCCGGCAGTGGGGAACCGACCCTCGCCTCCAATCTCGGCGAGACCATCGTGCGGGTGGCGGACTTTAGCGGGCTGCCGAGCCTGGTGTTGACCAACGGCACTTTGCTCGACTTGACCGAGGTCCGTCGCGAACTGGCGCTTGCCGATCGGGTGTACGCCAAACTGGACGCCGCCACCGAACGGACCTTCCGGAAAGTGAACCGGCCCGTGGCGGGCCTGACTCTGGCGGGAGTGGTGGAAGGCCTGCGTCGTTTCCGCCAGGAGTATTCCGGCCGGCTCGGCATCCAGACCATGCTGGTCCACGCGACTCGCGACTCAGCCGAGGCCTTCGCCGCCATCCTGGAGGCGGTGCGTCCTGACGAAATCCAGATCAACTCCCCGACACGTCCCTACCCCAGCGGCTGGTACCTGCAGTCGCGGGGCAGTCACGAGGGAGTCGACTATCCCGCACGACCCCTCAAGCCGGTGCCGGCGTCTGTGTTGGAGTCTTTCGCCGCGGATCTGCGGCGGCTCTGTCCGTGGCTCCTGGTGCGGGTGGTCGCCCAGACTGCAGCGGCGGCCCCACCGCTGGGTCGATAGCTGAGGAGACCGGGTGGCCGCCGGGCCGCCGGAGCTCAGGATATCGATCCGGTGTCCTGTCCGCCGCTCCCCACTCCACCCATCAGGGCATCCGGAACGAGTCGTCAAAGGCGAACTCGATCTCCACGACCGCCCGGTCCATCGTTATGGGACTCGGGGTCGGTTCCCCTGGCCGGTACAGGGAAACCGGCGTTCCTGTGGGCGGAGGACCCATCGAGGGGTCGTAATCCCCGTAGGCGCCGGCAAGGTAGACGGTTTGGCTGGAGATTCCTGAAAAGACCACAACCGAGCCGTTTTCCCCGGCTGAACTCATGGCGATGGGCATGGATCCCGCCGAGATGTCGGGTGTGTCGAACAGGTAAAGGTGGATTTCACGCGTGGAATCCACGGTACCGGTGCCGGTGTAGCTTACCTTCACCCGGAGTTCCCGGGTTTCCTGGGCGGACGCCGGCGGAACGGACAGAAAGACAACGGCCGCCAGGGTGAATATGGTGGTCAAGGTTCGCTGGAACTTCATGGGTCGGAATCCTCCTTCGGCACCATTCTGGACTGCCGCGGCGGCCCCACGCCACACCTTACGGCTGAGCGGTCGGAAACTGGCTGTGAGTGGTCTTCGGACATCTCCGGTCGAGGCTGGTATGCTTGATTTTTCGCCGTCTGCACGTTCAACAGGAAGGAGCGAGCATGGTGCGCAAGACGATCATTTTGGGTTCCGGTTGTGCCGGTTCGACGGCAGCCATTTACGCCGCCCGGGCCGACCTTCAGCCGCTGGTGCTGGAAGGCCATGAGCCGGGAGGCCAGCTTTCGTTGACCACCCTGGTGGAGAATTTCCCAGGGTTTCCGGACGGAATCATGGGTCCCGAGCTGGTGGAGAACATGAAGAAGCAGGCCCAGCGCTTCGGAGCCGAGTACGTGATGGAACGGGCGGTCCGGGTCGAGGTGGCAAAGCGGCCCTTCGTTGTGCACACCGACCAGAACCGGTATGAAACCCAGAGCATCATCATCGCTTCAGGCGCATCGGCCAGAATGCTGGGGCTGGAGTCGGAGCGAAGCCTGCTGGGACACGGGGTTTCCACCTGTGCGACCTGCGACGGCTACTTTTTTCGCAACCAGAAAGTGGTTGTCGTCGGGGGCGGAGACACCGCCATGGAAGACGCGCTGTACCTGACCAAACATGCGTCAGAAGTGACGATCATCCATCGGCGCGACGAGCTGAGGGCCTCGAAGATCATGGCCGAGCGGGCCCGCCGGAATCCCAAGATCCGGTTCATCTGGGACACCGTCGTGATCGACATCCTGGACCCGGCCAAGAAGCGGGTGGAAGCAGTGAGGTTACGCAACGTCAAGACCGGAGAGGAATCGACCCTCGAGGTGGATGGTGTTTTTGTGGCGATCGGCCACAAGCCCAATACCGAGATTTTCGAAGGCATCCTGGATCGCAACCCGGACGGTTACCTGGTTCTGGAGAACGGCTCCCGGACGCGGATCAAGGGCATCTTCGCTGCCGGCGACGTCCACGACCACATCTACCGGCAGGCGGTCACCGCCGCCGGCGCCGGGTGCCGCGCCGCCATCGACTGCGAACGCTGGCTGGCGGAACAGGAGTAGGGGGCTGAACGAAAGGCGAGGATTCCGCCCCAGAGCGTGAGGGGCTGGGAGGCTGTGTCTTTCGAGGGATGCTTCAGCCGGCAGTCAAAGGGGGACGACCCGTCCCCGGGCACGTTCGGGACGCGGGGTACAATCGTCCAATGGATACCCCCCGCCCGAATCGGCTCATCCACGAGACCAGTCCCTACCTCCGGCAGCACGCCTTCAACCCGGTGGACTGGTATCCTTGGGGAGAAGAGGCGCTGGCGGCGGCCCGGGACCAGGGCAAGCCCATTCTTCTGAGCATCGGCTATTCTGCCTGCCACTGGTGCCACGTCATGGAACGGGAGTGTTTCGAGAACCCTGAAATCGCCCGGCTCATGAACGACGCCTTCATCAACATCAAGGTAGACCGGGAAGAACGTCCGGATCTTGACACTGTCTACATGAGTTACGTTCAGGCCACCTCGGGGCACGGGGGTTGGCCGCTGACCGTTTTTCTGTCCCCCGACGGTCTGCCGTTTTACGGGGGCACCTATTTCCCGCCGCGGGATTTTCCCGGCCGACCGGGTTTCCCCACCGTCCTGCGCAGCGTCGCCCGCTTCTTTCACGAACAGGGGCATCGCATCGCCGAATCGCGGGAGCAGCTCCGAAGCTTTCTCGACCAGACGGTGGCCGGCTCCACCTCCCTTCGTCTCGATGAAGGTCTGCTCAAGGCCGGGTTCGAGCAGACGCTGCGGATGGTCGATCTGCGCTACGGTGGATTCGGCTCGGCCCCCAAGTTCCCGGGCTCCATGTCGCTGGGCTTGCTGCTCCGGGGGTGGCACCGGTTTTCGAGCGCTGGCGCACTGGAAGCGGTTGAACTGTCTCTGACCGGGATGGCCCGGGGAGGCATCCGCGACCACCTGGGGGGCGGATTTCATCGCTACTCGGTTGACGATCGCTGGCTGGTGCCCCATTTCGAGAAAATGCTCTACGACAACGCCCTGCTGGTGCGGACCTATCTGGAAGCCTGGCAGGCGACCGGGAAACCTGAGTATCGGGAGGTGGTGGAGTCCACCCTCACCTATGTCCAGGAGTGCCTCACCAGCCCGGAAGGCGGCTTCTATTCGTCCGAGGATGCCGACTCGGAGGGCGAAGAAGGGAAGTTCTACGTCTGGACCCGGGCGGAGATCGAATCGGTGCTGGACTCTGAGGACGCCCCCTTGTTTTGCGATGTCTACGGCGTCAGTGAGGCGGGAAATTGGGAAGGTGTCAACATCCTCTGTCAACGGCGTAGTCCAGAGGCAGCCGCCGCGGAACGGGACTTGCCGGTGGAGACGGTGCGAGCCCGCCTGCAGCATTGCCGCAGCGTTCTGAAGCGGGTGCGGGGCCGACGTCCCCGTCCCGCGCTGGACACCAAGATCCTCGCCTCGTGGAATGGGCTGATGGTGGCAGCCTGCGCGGAGGCCGGTTTTGCGTTTGCTGACCGCCGTTGGCTTGAATTGGCGGCTGGCGGTGCCCGCTATCTGTGGGACCGGCTCTGGGACGGCCGGCTGTGGCGAAGCCGGGCAGGCGACCGGCGGCTGCCGGCTTTTCTGGATGACTACGCCCACGTGGCGGAAGCTTTCCTGGTCCTCTTCCAGGTGTCGGGAGAGACGGTGTGGTTCGAACGGGCCAAGACCCTGGTGGAACAGGCTCTCGACCTGTTCCTGGACCCCGAACGCGGCGACTTCTTCCTCACCGCCTGCGATCACGAGGCCCTTCTCATCCGCCCTCGGGAGTATTTTGACAACGCGGTGCCTTGCGGCAACTCCACCATGGCCGTGAACCTGCTGTTGCTTTACATGCTGACCGGGGAGGAACGGTACCGGGAACGGGTATCTCTGCTGATCGGGCGGGTGGCGGCGGCGATGGGCCGCTATCCCATCGGTTTCGGCAACTGGCTGCGTGCTTTGGGAATGCTGTTGGGCCCGGTGCCAACGGTGGTGGTGAGCGGTCGGCCCAGCGAACGGGAACCGTTGCTGGATGTCCTGCGCCGGGAGTTTCTGCCTGACCGCCTGGTCGTCATGGGAAACGGCCCGAGCGAGGTTCCGGTATTGCGGGACCGCTCTGTTTCCGATGGTGCCGCCGCCTGGGTGTGCTGGGACTCGGTGTGCCTGGCGCCGGTTCGGTCGCCGGACGAACTCCGCCGCTGTCTGCGAACTCCGGGGGCGGAACCTCACCGGGACTGAAAACGGGGGCATGAGCGAACCGGTAATGGACGGCACGACTGCATATGACTTCAACGAAGCCGGACTGGCGGGTCGGACACTGCTGGTGGCCGGCGGATCCGGCGGACTGGGTTCTGCAATCTGTACCCTGCTCGCCCGGGACGGAGCGGATCTGGTGATCGGCTGCCGGGAAAACCGGCAGCGGGCGGAACTGCTGGCGGAGGACCTGTCCCGCCGCTATCGGCGGAAGCTGACGGTGGTGGAAGGCGACATCCGCGACGGAGAGGTGCGCCGGCGCTGGGTGGAAGCGGCTCAGAGGCAGGGCGGTCTGTACGGTCTGGTGTGCCTGGTGGGGGATCCCTCCCGGATCCCGTTCGATCAGGCCGAGACCCACGACCTTACGGAGTCTTTTGCTGTTAACTGCGCCGGGCCGGTTCTGCTGGCGCGAGACGTGGCCGCCGCCATGCGTGCGGCGGGTGTCTCCGGAACTGTGGTGCTGTTTTCCACGATGCAGGCCCTGGATCTCTTCCCGGGCAGTATCGGGTACGCCGCGCCCAAGTCCGCCCTGGTCCATGCTGCACGAATCCTGGCCAAGCAGTGGGGGGACCCCCCGGCGATCCGGGTGAACGTGGTGGCTCCCGGTGTCAATCGCGCCGGGATGGCGCTGGCATCCATTGCCGCCGGCAAGTACGACCGTTACGTCGAGCAGGGGGTGATTCCCCGGTTTGGCCGGGCGGAGGATGTGGCCAAGGTAGTCCGGCTGCTGGTGGAGCCTGATAACTATTTGACCGGCCAGGTCCTGCTGGTGGATGGGGGCTTGACGCTGCGGAAATGAGGCTCCGATTTCCGGCGGGGCGTCTGGCCGGCTGAGGGCGGTTCAGTGAGTCCCGGGACCGGGTACGCCCGCTCTTGGGGAGCCTGCAGGCTGCGCCGGCCCCGCGGCCTACCGTTGGATCCGGCGGATCAGCAGGCGGATCGCCAGCAGGAGAAGAGCCGTGTATGCTCCGATCCAGAATGCCAGTTTAAAAACCTTCGAGGGGGTCGAGGTCCGCTCAAAGCCGGGGATGAGGGTGGAAAGGGCATCCAACAGGCCCGCGGCGAACTGCGGGTAGAACAGGTTGATGCCACCTGCCCCGACAACCGCAAGTGCCGCCAGGGCGGCTCCCAGCAGGATCAGGCGCAGGTCGAGGCGGGTGCTCATCGGGTCAGGGCGTAGTAAACCACGTAGATCCAGCCCAGGACGCCGTGGACGATCGCCCACAGGATCGACTGGTACTGGCTCCAGGAGATGGTGATGGCCAGAGCGGAGCCGAAGCTGATTCCGGCGGTGGTGGCGGCCTCAGTGGTCTTTGCCATGGGTGCTCCTTGATGGAAATCTGTGGGCCTGGGGTGGCAGGGCTCACTTTACACGCGGCAGCGGTCTGCTGCAAGCAGCGGCCGGGAACGACCTGTAAGAGTCTGGTATACTCCAGTTTTCCTGTTGTTGGGGCGGTTAGCTCAGCTGGTCAGAGCGCCTCCCTTACAAGGAGGAGGCCGCTGGTTCGATTCCAGCACCGCCCACCAGGTGCCCCGGAACGCGAACGCCGGTGAGCGGAGAGTAGCCGGAGGTGGGAGCGTAGCGGAGACCTCCGGAACAGACGGACCAACAACCAGGGCGGCACCCTGAAGGGGTGCCAGACAATCCAGGCGAAACCCGTCCGGGGCCGGTGGTAGCCTGGGCGCCCCGCCCCGGTTGGGCGGCTGGCGCCGATCGTTCGTGCCCTTCTCCCGGCGCTGGATGGGGACGATCCCGCCTCGTGCGAGAACGGAAGTCCAGGGCTCAGGCCGCTGCCGCGGCCTTCGCAGAAAACTCCGTTACCCCGCTACCCCGTTACCCCGCTACCGCGTTACCCCGCTACCCCGCTACCCCGTCCCGTGGTCACACGACCGCGGCACCGCCTGCCGGCGGGCGGCATGGGCGGGGCCGCCCTTCCTCTCGGATGGTGATTCGTAATAGGCTGTCGACGCCCATGCCTAATGTCGTTGTTGTCGGAACACAATGGGGTGATGAGGGAAAGGGCAAAATCGTCGACCTGCTCACCGAGCAGTTCGACATCGTCGCCCGTTGCCAGGGGGGCCACAACGCCGGACACACCGTCATCATCAGCGGCAGGAAATACATCCTGCACCTGATTCCCTCCGGGATCCTGCATCCGGACAAACATTGCGTCATCGGCAATGGAGTGGTGGTGGACCCTTTCGCGTTGCTGGCGGAGCTCAGGGAACTGGACGAGTTTCAACTTCTGGGACGGCTCATGATCAGTGACCGCTGCCACCTCATCATGCCGTACCACCGTGCGCTGGAACAGGCGGAGGAACAGCGCCTGGGCGACCGCCGGATCGGCACGACCAGCCGGGGGATTGGTCCCTGTTACGAAGACAAGGTGGCCCGCCGCGGGATCCGGATGGCCGACCTCCTGGAACCGGACCGCTTCGCCTCCCTCGTGCACGATATCGCCGACCTGAAGAACCGGGTGCTGCAGTCCGTGTATGGCGTCCAGGGAGTGGATCCCGATGCCGTCATCCAGAGCTATCTTGAAGCGGCGGAACAGATCCGGCCGTTTGTGGGCGATGTCAGCACCTTCCTGGGCCAGGCCCTGCGCGACGGCCGGAGCATCCTGTTCGAGGGCGCCCAGGGGGCGTTGCTGGATATCGACTTTGGAACCTATCCGTATGTCACCTCGTCCAATGCCACCGCCGGCGGAGCCTGTACCGGAACCGGCGTCGGGCCGAGTGCGGTGGATGGGGTGGTGGGAATCTGCAAGGCCTACACCACCCGCGTCGGCAGCGGACCGTTCCCCTCCGAGATCTCCGGCGAACTGGGAAATCGGGTGCGGACGCGCGGCGCCGAGTTCGGCGCGTCTACAGGACGCCCGCGGCGATGCGGATGGTTCGATGTCCCGGTCGTCCGTTATTCCTGCCTGATCAACGGGGTGGACACACTGGTGGTCACCAAACTGGATGTCCTGGACGAACTGGAGGAGATCCGGATCTGCGTGGGCTACCGCCATGGTGGCCGGCTCCTGGAGGGATTTCCCGCCACCATCGAACAGCTCGATCAGGTGGAACCGATCTACGAGTCCCATCCGGGCTGGTGTACTTCCACCTCGGGAATCCGGGAAGCGGGGAGGCTGCCGGCAGAGGCCCGCGCCTACCTCAGACGCCTCGGCGAGCTGGTGGGAGTGGATATCGCCATGGTCTCCACCGGGCCCGACCGCAACGAGACCATCCTGATGCCGGAAAGTCCTCATGCGGCGCTGCTGGGGTTGACCGGCTGAAACCGGCTCCCGTTTTGAATCCCATCCGCCGTGTGTGTCATCTGTGGATTTGACCGGCCTCGGAAACAGGGAAGCCGGAGTTATAATCCCTGTGAACCATTGACATCCCCCTGGAAAGGAGCAGGAGATCATGAGTTTTACTTTGCCCGCCTTGCCGTATCCGACGGATGCGCTGGAGCCGTACATCGACAAGCTGACCATGGAGATCCATCACGGCAAACACCACAACGCCTATGTCACCAACCTTAACAAGGCGCTGGAGTCGGCTCCCGGCCTGAGCGGCCAGGCGATCGAGCAGTTGCTGGCCAACGGCTGCGCCGCGGTTCCGGAGTCGATCCGCACGGCGGTCCGCAACAACGGCGGCGGACACGCCAACCACACCCTGTTCTGGCAGATCATGGCGCCCAAAGCCGGCGGGGAACCCAAAGGCGAAGTCGCCCAGGCCATCGCCAACACCTTCGGCAGCTTTGCCGGTTTCAGGGAGAAATTCACCGCGGCAGCCATCGGCCGTTTTGGTTCCGGCTGGGCCTGGCTGACGGTGGACGGGGCAGGAAAACTGGAGGTCTACTCCACCGCCAATCAGGACAGTCCCCTCATGGAGGGCAAGACCCCGATTCTGGGTCTGGACGTGTGGGAGCATGCCTACTACCTCAAGTACCAGAATCGGCGGCCGGAGTATGTCGAAGCGTGGTGGAACGTGGTGAACTGGGAAGAGGTAGGACGCCGGCTGAAGGCCGCGCGCTGAGCTCTGTTCAGGTTACGGCCGGCACCGGCGGAGCCGGGCCAAGCAGTTCGGGCCGCTGCTCAGCCACCCGACCCAGCAGCTCCACACATTCGGGACAGAGCTGGCTGCCCTGCAGGCGGAATACCACCGCCAGCGCACGATCCCGGCTCATCCCCCTGCGGTAGGGCCGGTTGGCAGTCAACGCCTGGAAGGTGTCGGCCACTGCGGCCAGGCGGGCGGCAAAGGGGATTTCAGCGCCTCTCAGCCCGTAGGGGTAGCCTTTACCGTCGAACCGCTCGTGGTGGTGCAGGGCGATGACGGCAAGATCTCCAGGGCCGGCAACCGCCTCCAGGATCCGGCTGCCGATGACGGTGTGAAGTCGCAGCCGGAGCCTTTCGGTCCGGGACAGGGGGCCCTGCTTGAGCAGGACAGCGTAGCGGACGGCCAGCTTGCCGATGTCATGCAGCCGTCCCCCGAGAACTGCCCATTCGACCTTTAGGGGTCCGGCTCCAGTTTCCCGCACCATGGCCCCCATCAGCCGGCCGACTTCATCCGAATGCTCCCGCGTGAAGGAATCCCGGACTCGCAGCAGGGAGAGCAGGCCGGCAAAACGCGGCGGAGTCACGGACGGCGGACCCGTACGCGCCGTCCCCTCATCCGGCTGTCCCGTCAGGACGTCGCAGAGGCAGCTCGGATCCTGACAGGAACCCAATCCGGTCTCCAGCCGGAACGCGAGACCGGAAGGCAGTGGAGCGTCATCCGGCAGAGACAGATCATCCCCCGCGATGCGGCGTGCAACCGCCTGGCCGAGCGGACAAAAATGCTCGAAACCCAACGCTCTCCCCTTGGACGGCGATGGCCGCCCTGCAGCCATTTCTGCCGGCATCGTAGGGACGGGGGCTGACATTTTCCCGGGGAAACGGGCCCGGTGCAAAACCAGAGGAGCGGAACGCGCTACCATAGCCTGCGCCATGTATCCGGAGCTGAAACGGGATGTCCGCAAGCTGACCTCGGCGTTGGGGGTGATCATTCGTGAGCGGGCGGGGGAGAGGGCCTTCCGCCTGGTGGAGGACCTGCGGGCGCTGACCAAGAAAATCCGCCAGGAGCATGGTTCCCGGGCCCTGGCTGAAAAGGACCGGTTGGTGGGGCGTCTGAACCTCCAGGAAGCCGAATCGGTGGCGCGGGCTTTTACCCTGTACTTCCTGCTGGTCAATCTGGCCGAGGAGCGGCAACGTCGACGACGGGTGCTGGATGAAACCTCGGGCCCCAAGCCCTACAAGGGTTCGCTGGCCCGGGGCTTCCAGCATCTCAAAGAAGAACTGGGCATCGAACCGGGTTCGGAAGCCTGCCGGCGGCTCCTGGAGGCTCTGTGCGTCGAACCGGTGCTGACCGCCCATCCCACCGAAGCCCGCAGACCGACGGTGACCGGCCATCTGATCGCGATCAACCGGGATTACAGCCGGCTGGAGCGGCAGGATCTGGGACGTCGGGAAAAGGAGGCGGCGGAAGGACGCATGCTTGCAACCCTGGAGGCCCTCTGGCTGACCGAGCAGACACGGAGCCGCCGCCCTACCATCGAGGAGGAAATTTCCCGGGTCCTGTTCTTCTTCGAGCGATCCATCCTGCCGGTGGTACCGCTGTTTGTCCGCGAACTGGAACGCCTGGCGGGTCCTGTGGGTTCCCGGATCAACCTCCGTTTCGGCAGTTGGGTGGGAGGAGACCGGGACGGGAATCCTTTCGTGACACCGCCCTTGAGCTTGAAGACGGTCAAGATCCAGCACCGCCTCATCCTGAAGCACTATCTGAAGTCGGTCCGCCGCCTGTCCCGGGAGCTCACCCAGTCGCACCGGCTGCTGCCGGCCTCCCGGGAAGTGCTTGAGGAGATCCAGGAAGAGGTCATGTACGGGCTCTACCTGGAACGGCCGGACCGGGTGGAGGACAATGAGGTGTACCGGCGCTATCTGCGCATGTTGCAGCGGCGTCTGGAACAAACCCGGCGCCGCCGGCGGGACGGCTTCGCGGATAGCCAGGAGTTCCTGCGGCTGCTGGAGATCCTGGATCGCAGCCTGCGCAGCACCGGAATCGTCCGTTGTGCTGAAGGCACTCTCAAGGACCTCATCAGCCAGGTCCGCACGTTCGGCTTCCATCTGGCAACGCTGGACTTCCGCGACCACTCCTCTCGCCTGGAGGAGGGCGTGTCATCCCTGCTGGGGGAAACCCAACGCTCCGGTCCGGAGAGAGTGCAGGTGATCAAGGCGGCAGTCGGCCGCATCAGCCACCTGGCGGGACACCCGGAAGGAGTTACCGGAGACTTGCTGGATCAGTTCCGCTGCATCCGGAGGATCCAGGACCAATACGGATCTGAAGCCAGCAGCCGGTACATCATCAGCATGACGCACCGGTCGCAGGATCTCTGGAACGCCATTCTGCTGGCGTCCACTGCCGGTCTGGTGGAGAGGCGCGGCCGGCGGTGGGTCAGCCGGATCGATTTCGTACCTTTGTTCGAGACCATCACCGACCTGCGCGGGGCTTCTGACCTGCTGCGCTCGTGGTTCGAAGACCCTGAATACCGGCAACTGCTGGCCAGCCGAGGCGACACCCAGGAAGTGATGTTGGGGTACTCGGACTCCAACAAGGATGGCGGTTACCTGCCGGCCAACTGGGAACTGTACCGGGCCCAGCAGGCGATCGTCGAACTGGGGGAGGCCTGCGGCGTTCGCATCCGGTTTTTCCACGGCAAGGGCGGCCCCATCGACCGCGGCGGTGGACTCAGCTACCGGACCATCATGGCGCAGCCGTACTCGGTGGCCGGCGGCCGCATGCGGATCACCGAACAGGGCGAAGTGATCTCCAACAAGTACTCGAATCCAGACATCGCTCTGCGCAACCTGGAGCAGCTTTTCAGCGCCGTGCTGCGGGCGACGGCGGCACTGCAGGCGCAGCGTCACGAGGTCCCGCGGGAGTGGACGGCTACCCTGGAGGAGCTGTCCGGCCGTTCCCTGGAAAGCTATCAGGGACTGGTATGGAAAGGCCGGGCCTTCCCTTCGTTCTTCTTCCAGGCGACGCCCATCGACGTCATCGAACATTTGACCCTGGGTTCGCGTCCGGTGAAACGGCCTTCCGGCAAAGGTCTCCGCGACCTGAGAGCGATTCCGTGGGTGTTCGCCTGGACCCAGTCCCGGATCATGCTGTCGGCGTGGTTTGGCCTGGGTTCGGCCCTGGAGGATTACCTGGCCCGAGGTGGAGAGGGGCCGCGGCGGCATTTGCGCCGCCTCTACGGGCAGTGGCCGTTCTTCGGAACGTTGTTGGACAACGCCCAGTTGTCGTTGGCGAAAGCCGATCTGTTCATCGCCGAGATGTACGCCGGGCTGGTGGAGCCGCAGGACATCGGCAGGACGATCTTTGGAGAAATCCGCGAGGAATATCAGCGGACGGTGGCCACGGTGTTGGACATCATCGAACAGCCCGAGTTGCTGGCGGATGCTCCCGTACTGGGGGAGTCGATCCGGCTGAGGAATCCGTATGTGGATCCCCTGAACTTCCTGCAGGTACGTTTTCTGCGGGAGTGGCGTCAGGATCCGCGGCCCGAACTGTTGAACCTGCTGCGGCTGACGGTGCATGGCATTGCCTCGGGGATGAAGAGCACCGGCTGACGAAGACGTAGGCACCCGCCGCCGCATCCGCTACATTAGAGAGCAGATGCAGCAAGGAGGGACGATGAAACTGGGACGCTTTGTGGAGATTTCCGTCGCTGTACCGGATCTGGCCCAGTCCCTGCTGTTTTACGAGCGGCTGGGAATGGAGAAGCTTGACCAGAGTTGGGAACCGTGGCCCTGGGCGGTGCTGACCGACGGCATCGTCACCTACCAGTTCAGCCAGAACACACCGGGGCCCCTGGTGCTGAACTACATCGTCTCAGACATGCGGCAGCGGGTGGAGGCGCTGGAACGGGCTGGAGTGCCGGTCCGAAGACTGGAACGGGCAGATGTCCCGGAACTGGTCGCGGGGATGCACACCCCCAGCGGCGTGGAGATCTCGCTGTTGGAATACCCGGCGCGGCGTATCCCGCGACCGTCGGGCGTGTCCACCTGCAAATGCGGAACCTTCATGGAGCTGGCCTTGCCGGTCCCAGATCTGGCCGCAGCCGAGAAGTTCTGGTCTCGGCTGGGGTTCGAGCGGCGTTCGGGAAGTGCGCTGCCCTATCCGTGGGCCACATTCAGCGACGACCTGATTACCCTGGGTTTGTATCAGACGCGGGACTTTACGCGGCCGGCGTTGTTGTATGGATCGAGCAATCCGCCCGAGCGGATCCAGCTGCTTGAGGCCGAAGGCTTCCGGTTCTCGGCTGAGATCCCGAGTCCGCGCTCAGTGGGCCGGACGGTGCTGGAGACTCCAGATCCGCTGCTGATTCTGTTGGAGTACCGGGAAGGGATCGGGTAGTCGGGAGGCGGGACACAGGAGTCGGGAGACGGGAGTCGGGAGTCAGGAGTCAGGAGTTCGTGGCCGTGGTCTTGTGATTGACAGAGGGGCAATCCACCTCCCTCCCGTCTCCTGTGTCCTGCCCGGAACGACACCGTCGTATGCGATGCTGATCACACTCGCCGGACAAGAAGCCGTGGTTGCATCGTAGGCCGGTACTACGGAGTGAACCGGGAAACCAAGAACGGGGTTGATCACAATGAAACGAGTCCTGCTTTCATTGGCTCTCTGGATGATCGCGGTGCTGCTGCTGGGACCGGAGCCGGTCCGGGGCCAGCAATGGAAGTACGTCGCGATGGTGGTGTCGGATGTCTCCAAAGGGGAGACCGCCATTGTGGTGGAGATGGTGGGTCCCTGCCAGGAAGGACGCGACGTCCTGATCGAGAATCGCGAGGGGACCTATCGCGAACAGCACTATGTGCGGCACGTCTATGGCCGGCACATCATTCTGGGAGCCACGCTCCAGCGGGAGTTTCTGAGCGGATCCAAAGTCTACCAGTAGGCTATTCCTGCTGGTCATGGATGGTCGTCAGCTTGACGATCTCGTATGTCCGGATTCCGCCCGGCGTCTGGATCACCACCTCGTCGCCGGCCTGCCGCCCCATCAGGCTCTTGCCGATGGGTGAGGTGGTGGAGATCAGCCCCTTGCTGACGTCCGCTTCCTCGGAGGTCACCAGCCGGTAGGTGACTTCCTGGTCGCGGTCCACATCGTAAAGCACCACGGTGGAGCCGTAGGAAATCTTCCCTTCAGGAATCTTGTTAAGGTTGACTAGCGAGAGGCGGGCGAGACGCTGGCGCAACTGGGCCAGCTCTGCCTGGACGTAGGACTGGCGCTCCTTGGCGGCCTGATACTCCGCGTTTTCACGCAGGTCGCCCATTTCAAGCGCCTTTTTCAGAGCCTTGGGGAGCTCGTCCTTCAGCTCACGCTCCAACTTCTTGATCCGCTCTTCGAGTTCTCGCTTGACCTCTTTCAAAACCGACTCGCCTCACTGCTGAAAACCTGAACTGCCGCGCCGGCCCACTCCAGCATCCGTCCGGGCAAGACTCCCAGCCAGAGAGTCCCCAGTGCCATGAGGGCCAACACCACTCCGGCGGGAGCCGGCAAGCCAATTGCCGCCGTCTCGGACGGTTCCCGCATGTACATGAGCACCAGGACCCGAAGGTAGTAGTAGATCCCGATCGCGGAAGCCACCACGGCGATCACCACGAGCCAATACAGGCCGCCCTGGATCGCCGCGGCAAACAGAAACAGTTTACCCGTAAACCCTCCCGTCAGCGGAATGCCGGCCAGGGAGACGAGAAACAGGGACAAAGCCAGCGCCAGGCCGGGGGAACGGTAGCCGAGACCGGCATAGTCCTCGATGGCCACCAGCTTCTCGTCCCGGCTGCCCACCAGTTGCACGATGGTCAACGCGCCCAGGTTCATGAAGGCATAGGCCAGCAGATAGAACAGGACACCTCGTGCACCCTCCGCAGAACTGGCGGTCAGCCCCACCAGGAGGTAACCGGCGTGGGCGATGGAGGAGTAGGCCAGCATCCGTTTGATGTTGGTCTGGGTCAGGGCGGCCAGGTTGCCCACCAGCATGGTCAGCACAGCGGAAATCCACAACAGCTCCTGCCAACCTTGACGGAGATCCGGGACCACCTGCAGGAGGATCCGCAAGAATGCCACCAGCGCGGCGGCCTTGGAGGCCACCGCCAGATGCGCCATCACCGGGGTCGGAGATCCCTCGTAGACGTCCGGGGTCCACACATGGAATGGCGCCAGGGCGGCCTTGAAGCCAAACCCCACCAGTAACAGACCCAACCCGATCAGCAGAAACCAGGGCAGGTTCCCCTGGTCCAGACGGCGCGCAATCTCCAGGTACTGCGTCGAACCCGTCGCGCCGTAGATGAAGGCGATGCCGTAAAGCAGGAAGGCGGTGGAGAACGCGCCGAGGATGAAGTACTTCAAGGCGGCTTCGGTGGAACTCATCTCCTCCCGGCGGTAGCCGGCCAGCACGTAAGTGGCGATCGACAGGATTTCGATGCCCAGAAACGTCATGATCAGGTCGGCACTGGCAGCCATCAGGCACATGCCCACGGCTGCAAACAGCAGGAGGCTGAAATACTCGGCCCGCAAGAGGCCGTCACGCTGCAGGTAGGGAATCGAAACCGCCTGGATGCAACCGATAGCCAGCAGGAACAACAGCTTCGAAAAGTGAGCAAAGTTGTCCTGGAAGATCATTCCGGAAAACGAGACCCCTTGCTGGCCCCATTGGATGGCAGCCGCCACCAGCGCCAGCGCGGTCCCGACAATGGCCAGGTAGCCGAGAAGTGGCTGATGCTCCCGCCTCACCGAGGGAATCAGCAGCATGACCAGCACTCCGGCCACGGACAGGATGATCTCGGGAAGAATCGCGACGTAGTTGATCTCGGTCATGGCCAACAGTTCACCTGCTCAGGTTCTCCACACGCATGATCTGATCCTGTCTGATGTCCTCGACCCGGTCGACGATCTTCTGGACCGAGGCGTCCATCCGGCGGAAGAACCCTTCGGAGGCCACTCCCATCCAGACCGCCATGACAATCAGGGGCAGGATGGTCAGAAGCTCCCGCCCATTCAAATCCAGGAGGCTGCGGTTCTCCGGTCGGTCAACCGTTCCCAGGAAGACCCGCTGGTACATCCACAGCATGTAGACGGCGGCGAGGATCACAGCCGTGGCGGACACCACAGCGAAGGTCCGGCTGGACAGGAAAGTTCCCTGCAGGATCAGGAACTCGCCCACGAACCCGTTCAGGCCGGGCAGGCCGATGCTGCTGAGTGCAATCACCAGGAAGCAGGAGGCGTACACCGGCATCGGATGTGCGATGCCGCCAAAATGCTCAATCAGCCGGGTATGCCGGCGGTCGTAGATCATTCCCACCAGCAGGAACAGTGCTCCGGTGGAAACCCCGTGGTTCAGCATCTGGTAGGTCGCCCCCGAGATGGCCGGAACATTGAAGGCGAAGATCCCCAGGACGACGAACCCGAGGTGGCTCACCGACGAATAGGCGACCAGCTTCTTGACGTCGGGTTGGACCATGGCCACCAGCGCGCCGTATATGATGCCGACGATCGCCAGGATGCTGATCAGGGGCGCCAACTCGACAGATGCGTTGGGGAACAGGGGAAGGCAGAAGCGCAGAATGCCGTAGGTTCCCATCTTCAGCAACACGCCCGCCAGAATGACGGAGCCGGCGGTGGGGGCTTCAACGTGGGCATCGGGCAGCCAGGTGTGGAACGGAAACAGCGGCACCTTGATGGCGAAAGCCAGAAAGAAAGCCGAAAACAGCAACAGCTCGCGCAGCCGGCCGAAATGAATGGTCCCATCCGCGACCCGCTGGGTGATCTCCACCAGGTTGAAAGTCCCGCTGCCGGCCTGGAAGTACAGGATGATCAGTGCCGCCAACATGAGCAGCGAGCCGAAGGCCGTGTAGAGGAAGAACTTGACGGCGGCGTAGATGCGGCGTTCACCGCCCCAGACTCCAATCAGGAAGTACATGGGGATGAGCTGGGCTTCCCAAAAGAAGTAGAACAGCACCAGGTCCAGGGCCACAAAGACCCCCAGCATGCCGGTTTCCAGCAGCAGCATCAGGATCATGTAGCCTTTGAGCGACCGTTCGATGCTCCAACTGCCCAGCACGGACAGCGGCGTCAGGAATGTGGTCAGCAGAACCAGAAACAGGCTAATCCCGTCGATCCCGACATGGTAATGGATGGAGAAGTCTCCCACCCGGATCCACTCCACATCGCGCACAAACTGCATGTCGCCGCTGGCGGGATCGAAACCGGCCAGGAGCCAGAGCGAGACGATGAAGGTCAGGGTGCTGACTGCCAGCGCGGTCAGCCGGAGCGCCCGCCGGTTGCCGGCGGGTACCAGGACCAGCAACAGGGCGCCCAAGGCGGGGAGGAGCAGGACCGTGGTCAGGATGTTTTCAGCCGACAGCATCGTGGGATTACCCGATTCGGAAGCGGAAGAAATAGTAAAGCGAGATCAACACGACTCCAGCCAACACCCAGGTGGCATAGATCCTGGCGTAACCGACCTGCAGGCGCCTGACTCGTTGGCCCCAGCTCTGCATCAGTGACCCCACCCCGTTGACGGCACCGTCGATCAGCCCCACGTCCAGGCCCTTCCACAGCAGGACCCGGGAGAGCCGTTCGATGGGCCACACAATCAGTGCGTCGTAAACCTCATCCACGTAGAACTTGGCTGTAAGGAGCTGGTGGATCCCCGGATAACGGGCGGCCAGCCGTTCGGCCCGGGAGGGGTCCGCCACATACAGACGGTGGGCGGCTATAATCATCGCCACTGCCAGCACCACGACGGCGACGGTCAATCCGATCTCGAGAGCATGACTGTGAATCCCGCCATGCCCGCCGTGCCATGCCAACGCAAATGACGGCTCCAGAAACCGGGCGAAATAATTGGTTCCAAGCCAGGCAGGCAATCCCACCAGCCCGGCGACGGCGGAAAAGACCGCCAGAATCGTCAAGGGTCCGGTGATCAGCCACGATGGCTCCTTCGGCCGGCTGTGACCGCCATGTCCGTGGCCGGAAGCATCCTGGCCGGAAGCAGGGTGACCATGCCCTGCGGCCGTCTGATGCCGTTCGGGTCCGTAGAAGGTGAGGAACATCAGCCGGGCCATGTAGAACGCTGTGAGGGCGGCGACGCCGGCCCCCACCACCCAGTAGACGGCCGACCCGTGACCACCGGCCAGCGCTTCCCAGAGAATTTCGTCCTTGGAGAAGAAACCGGCAAAGGGGGGAATGCCCGCAATAGCCAATGTCGCTATACCCATGGTCGCCCATGTGATGGGCAGGTACTTCTTGAGGCCTCCCATCCGAAACAGGTCCTGCTCATGGTGCAGAGCCAGGATCACGCTGCCTGAGCCCAGGAACAGGAGTGCCTTGAAGAAGGCGTGGGTGTAGAGGTGAAAAATCCCCGCCGAAAAGGCGCCCACACCCACGGCGAGGAACATGTAGCCGAGCTGGCTGACTGTCGAATAGGCCAGCACCCGCTTGATGTCGCGCTGGGTCAAGGCGATCAGGGCCGCCAGCAGGGCGGTGAGCAGACCGACGGCCGCCACGACCGCCATGGCTTCAGGCGCGCGGCTGTAGATGGCTGACGATCGGGCAATCATGTAAACGCCCGCCGTCACCATGGTGGCCGCGTGGATCAGGGCGCTGACCGGCGTGGGACCCGCCATGGCGTCCGGCAGCCAGACATAAAGAGGAATCTGCGCGCTCTTGCCGGTAGCGCCCAAGAACAGCAGCAGGGCGATAGCCCCCAGAATTCCCAATCCCTCGGCTGGGACAGGAAATCGTTCCGCCGCCGCGGTGAAGACGCCGGAGTAGGAAACGGTGCCAAAAGTCTGGAAGATCAGAAAAACGCCCACCAAGAACCCGAAATCACCGATCCGGTTGACCACGAAAGCCTTCTTGGCCGCATCCCCGGCGACACGGGTTTCAAAGTAATAGCCGATGAGCAGGTAGGAGCACAGCCCGACTCCCTCCCAGCCGACGAACATCAGGAGGTAGTTGTCGGCCAGCACCAGGATGCTCATCATGAAAATGAACAGGTTGAGATAAGCGAAGAAGCGGTAGTAACCCGCCTCCCCCCGCATGTATTCCACCGAATACACGTGAATCAGGAAACCGACCCCGGTGACGACCAGGATCATGACGCCCGACAGGGGGTCCAGCAGGAAGGAACAGTTCGCGCGGAAGCTGCCTGCCTGAATCCAGGTGAACAGGGTGTTGGTAACGGCACGCTGTTCCGGGGCAAGCTGCAGCAGTTCCACGAAGGCGGCCGTGGCGACCACCAGGCTCAGCAGCACTGAGCCGGCGCCGATCCAGGCGACCAGCCGTGGCGGGAAACGCCTCCCGGCGATGCCGTTGATTGCTGCGCCGAACAGAGGGAACAGCAGCAGGATCCAGAATTGCTCCAGCATGACTACCACTTCAATGTGTCGGCCTGATCCACATCCACCGAGTTCGTCCGGCGCGACAGAAGAACAATCAGCGCCAGGCCTACCGCGGCTTCGGCTGCCGCCACCACCATAACGAAGAAGACAAAAATCTGGCCATCAATCCGCCCGAACTCGCGGGCGAAGGCCAGGAAGGTGAGGTTCACAGCATTCAGCATCAGCTCAATGCACATGAACATGGTGATGACATTGCGGCGAATAATGACCCCGAACGCACCGATCGAGAACAGGATGATCCCCAGCAACAGATAGTCGGTCGTGCCCACCATAGACGGATCAGTCCTTGTGTTTGGCCAGGACCATGGCTCCCAGAACAGCGACCAGGATCAGGATCGAAGTCACTTCAAACGGCAGCAGATAGTCCCTGAAAAGAACCCCCGCCACGGAAGCAACCTCCCCGTCGGGAGGAGGAGCGTCCGCGCCGGACCAGCCGGAAACCGCCTGGTACAGGACCATCGCCAGGACAGCCGCCATCGGCAATCCGTAGACGGTCAGACTGCGGATCTTTTTGAAGGCGAAGATTTCGGAGTCCGGGTCGATCAACATCACCACGAACAGAAACAGGACCATGATGGCGCCGGCGTAGACGATGACTTGGACCACGGCGATGAACTGGGCGCCCAACTGATAAAAAAGGACCGCCATCGAGGCAAGACAGACAATCAGCGAGAGCGCGGAGTAAACGGCACGCCGTTGCAGAACCACCAGCAGGGCGGCGACAACTGCCACAGCCCCGAAGAGGTAGAAGACCAGCCTTTCCACTCGATAAAGCCTCTTCTTTGAGATAGATACGCCGCCACGCCCCCGGGGACGAACAGAGTACAGCATCTTAGTGGTTGCAGTGGGGGTTGTCAACCGCACGGGGTCGGCGTTGGGGTAGCGGGGTTGCGGGGTAACGGGGTAAGGGGGTAACGGGGTTACGAGGTAGCGGGGTACGGGGGAAACGGGGTAAGGGGGTAACGGGGTAGCGGGGTAACGGGGTAAGGGGGTAACGGGGTTACGAGGTAGCGGGGTACGGGGGTAACGGGGTTTAAGCCTTTGAACCTTTGAACCTTTAAACCTTTGAACCTCAGATCTCCCTCATCATGATCAGCGAATCCTCTCGGGGAGCCGTGTAGTAGTTGGGGCGGCGTCCCACGGTACGGAAACCCAGATCCCGGTACAGCCTGATGGCGGCCTCGTTGCTCGGACGAACATCCAGATAAGCCCATTGCGCTCCCCGCCGGCTCGCATTCTCCAGGACGTGCGCCAGCAGGCGGCGGCCGATACCGCGGCGGCGCGCCCAGACGTCCACCGCCAGGTTCGCCACCAGCAGGTGTCCGGCCACGAGACTGCCCAGGACATAGCCCGCCGGCCGGCCCCCCAGCCAGCCCACCCAACCCTGTACCGTGGGCTGCCGGAGCGCCAACTCGAAACTCTCCCGGGCCCACGGTGAGGAAAAGCAGCGCAGTTCGATGGGGAAGATCAGATCCAGGTCTTCGATCTGGAGAGGGAGGATCTCCAGCCGCGCACCCTCCAGCGACTGGACTGGAAACGTCTCTGCCATGGATCCCGCTCCGTACCCCGAACCTCTAGACCTTTGAACCTTTAAACCTTTGAACCTTTGAACCTTTAGACCCCTGATCCCCCTCCTACGCCGGCAAGCAACAGTCCACCGGACAAAAGTCGGGGCCTGGACCCAAAGTGCCCAGGTAACGCCGGATGGGGCTCTGGTTCATCCGCTCCAGAATCAGTTCCCGGATCATGGAGACGAAATCCGGATGGAGGCCCGGGGTGGCGGACCGCACCATCTGCAACCCCAGCTCGGCACACAGCCGACGAGCTTCGGTGTCCAGATCGTAGATGACCTCCAGATGATCAGAAACAAACCCGATGGGCGACAGGACCACCGCCCGGACCCCTCTGCCGGCCAGGTCCTTGAGGAAGTCGCGCACGTCCGGCTCCAGCCAAGGCTGCTGGGGTGGGCCGCTCCGGCTCTGGAAAACCAGATCCCAGCGGGGACGGCCCAGCGCCTCCGCCACCAGGCGTGAGGTTTCCAGGAGTTGTTCCTGGTAGCGGCAGTTCGCGGCCATCGCCGTGGGAATGCTGTGGGCGGTGAACACCAGCGCCGCCTCGCTGCGCAGCTCAGCGGGCAACTGGAGCAACGCCTCCTGCACGCGCTCCGCATGAACCTTCACGAAGTTGGGGTGGTTGAAGAACACCCGCAACTTGTCGATCTTTGGGGCACGCTGCCCCAGGGCGTTGCGCGCACGGGCGATGTCCTCCCGGTACTGACGGCAGCCGGAATAGCTGCTGTAGGCGGAGGTGATGAAAGCCAGCGCGCGCCGGATCCCGTCCTCCGCCATCCGGCGGATGGTGTCGGCCAGAAACGGGTGCCAGTTGCGGTTCCCCCAGTAAACCGGCAGCCGTGGGCCTCTCTCCGACAGCTCCTGTTGCAGCGCGGCGACCAGGCGGCGGTTCTGCTCGTTGATCGGACTGACGCCGTCGAACTGATAGTAATGGTCCGCTACCTCCAGCAGGCGCTCCCGGGGGACATTCCTGCCCCGCAAGACGTTTTCCAGGAAGGGGATCACCTCCTCCCGTCCCTCGGGTCCCCCAAAACTCACCACCAGCACCGCCTCGTACAGTTGGCTCATGGGCTCGGGTCCAGTATATGCCGGTGGCGGGGAGCGGGGTAGCGGGGTTCTCTGCGAGGTCCGCGGCAGCAGGCTGAGCCCTGGCGTGCGGAAACCGGATCCGGCACCACAGTCCAATGCGGAGTTCGCTGATCCATGGGGCGGAGGGATTCTTACTCGACTTACACGGATTTCTCGGATCACACGGATCACTCGAATCACGTACTCGGATTACGGTGCTACCCCGTAGCCTCGATACCCGGTACCTCGTAACCCCGCTACCCCGTAACCCCGCTACCCCGTAACCCCGCTACCCCGCAAAAGGAGTTGTGGTGAGTGCGGTATTCCGGGACTCTGCGTCCTGGAACTTCGGATAAAGTGGGCGGTTCGACCGGTGCGAAATTCGACAGCGAGGGGCCCTCGGTCGGGGGATCCTCTGCAAGCGCTGTGATTTCAGCGGTTTCTCTCCGTTCTGACCCGCCGTTGGAGCGGCCGCGGTTCGAGTGGCACAGCATCTGCATCTCTCCGGGATGTCAGTCTCCAAAGTGGAAACGGGGACGGGACGTTAGCGCGATGCAAGGCTGGCTGTTGTATTCAGCGGATGAGGACCCGGCCGCCCAGCTCCTGGAGGAGGGGTTGGCCGCCTTGGCCGGTCCCGGCGGACTGAACCGCCTGCAGCGCATGGAGGAACTGGCCGAGTTCTTTCAGAGGGCAACCCCAGGGCCGGAACTAGCCTTCATGGTCCTGGGAAGGCGCGAAGAGTTCGAGTTCCTGCTGCGGTACCGGGAGCGCCTGGCAGGCTGGAGATTGGTGCTCGCCTTGGGGCGGGCTGTGGATAGCCTGACCGCCCTTGCCTACCGATTCCGTCCCCGTTACCTGGCTCACTGGCCCGAAGACCTGGCCGGCATTCTGGCTCTGGCCGTCAAAGCCGGCCGCGCCGTGGCAGGGGAGCATCCGCAGCACCCCTATCGGATCGCCAAACTTGCCGCGGCATCCCTCGCCTGAAACCGGACAACCGCCCAACCGCCGTCCAGGAGGCAGGACAGCCGGGGCCGACGTCCGGTGCGGTCGGGTCGATGCGGGGAGGCACGCATCGACCCCGACCGTGACTACGACGCATGAGCCGCGGTTTGTGTGCCCGATTCCCGCATTCCTGACCGTTGGGGAACGGACGATTCCGCCCCTCGAACGATGGCCCGGCCGAGAAGGGTGTGCCAGCGGTGCGCTGGTCATGGCGGCAGGGCCCCGGGCGAAAGCCAGTTCCCGGGATTGTGATGCCGCGGGCGTATCGCCTGGGTCACGACCCAGGCGATACGCACACAAACTCGCTCCCTTAGAACTCGTACCGCAGGGCAAACTGCATGACCCGGGGCGAACCCTGGATCGACGCAATGTTGCCGAACGTGGGCGGCGGAGCACCCAGATCAGGATCCTGACCGATACCCAGACTGTTGCGGGAGAGCACAACTCCACCCAAACGCTGGGTATTGGTGACGTTGAACACCTCCCACCGGAACTCCAGGCTGTGGCCCTCCGCATAGGGCATGCGGAAAGTCTTGTTCAGACCCAGGTCCATGGCGAAGAAGCCCTGGCGGCGCAGCACGTTGCGGTCGCCGCTTTCCCCGGGAAGGGCATTGCGGTAGCTCTGGTAGGCGTAGACCGGGTCTTCCCACATATTGGGACGATCACCCTTCTTGCTGGGGTTGGCCCTGGGATCGCGTACCCGGACCGCGTTGGACTGGACGTTCCAGTTGGTCGCCCACTGGGCGCGGTCGAAAGGATTCACCTCAGGAAGACCCGTGTTCCACCGGAAAATTCCGTGAAGTTGCCAGCCGCCCAGCAGGGCGTCGGCGAAACCGGACCAGTCGGCGCCGTAGGTCCGGCCGCGCCCGAACGGCATGTGCCACAGCCAGTTGGCGTTGACAATGTGCCGGATGTCGAAGTCGGACTCGGCATAGAAATCGTCCGGCCGCAACGGGTTGATGATGAAGCCGGCGGTATCGTAGAAGTCCGTGGTCTGGGCACCCGAAGCGTTGTCCATGGACTTCGCGAAGGTGTAGTTGATGTCGAACACCAGCACGTCACGGAAACGCTCACGCAACGTGAACTGGCCGGCATGGTAATTGGAGTAGGCGACAGTGCTCCATACCGACAGCGCGGCGTACTGGGGATGGAAGAACAGGTTCGGGACCAGACCTTCGTCATCGATCAGGAGCTGGATGAAGGTCCAGTCCAGGATGTCGCATCCCTCCCGAGCCACCAGCGAATAGACCTGCTGGGTGGGTGTATATCCCGCGCTGTCGAAGCCGCACCAGTTGCCGGCATAGTCATAGATGGTGGGGAACAGGTTGGTGAAGTAGGGCACCTCAGGCACCTGGTCCACCGGCACATTGGCCGAGCGGAAAGCGGCCAGAGCCCGGGCGGCGGTGTACCAGTCGAGGCCGGATACCGGATCCACCAGGTTGTTTAGGGCCATGACATCGCGCTGGGCCATCAGGTCGCGCCCGGCCCGTCCCACATAGGACGCCTCGAAAAACAGACCGTAAGGCAGCTCGCGTCCCCAGGACAAATTCCATGCGTGGTTGACCGGAGTGTCGAGGGTGTCGTCCAGCGACGCCTCGATCCGCTGGGCTTCATCCGGAGGAGTGACCAGCGGGAAAACCAGCGAGCCGGGCACGTGGAGTCCCGGCAGAGACCGAATGTCCTGGTCGAAGCCGGTAAACAGCGGTGCAGGACGGTCAGTGACGTTGTAAGTGTTGGCGGCGATGGTCTCGCTGGACGAGAAGCCCAGCGGGTTGCTCAGGTCGAAACTGACTGCCAAACGGCTGCCGATGCGGTCATAGAGTGTCGCCCAGCCGCCCCGGATCACCGACTTGTTGGGTCCGCCAAAGATCTTTGCCAACAGTCCGTCTTCAAACCGGGGGCTGAAAGCGAACGCAATCCGCGGTGAGAAAGCGCTCCAGTCCTGTTTGTACCAGCCGCCTTTGCCGTAGTAGGGACCCGCGGTATCCACCGTGATGATTTCGTTGAACGGAACTCCCTGGGCGGCGCTGGCCTTGCGCAGGTTGAAGTATTCACCCAAGGGGAAGTCGGGTTTGACCTGGTAGCCGTTCTGCTCGTAGACAGGCCGGCTGGTGGACCAACGCAGACCGTAGGTCAGCGTGAAATTGTCCCTGATCCGCCAGGTGTCCTGTCCGTAAAACTCGTATTCCTCGGTGGCGAAATTGCGCTCGTTGAACGTCCCGGGCGGGAGCAAAGAACCGGAAGAATTGAAGTTGTAATTGCCCGAGTACTGGGAATAGCGGCCGATCACCGCCGTCGCGGCATTCTGCAGAACCGAGACGCTGCCGGGATGGAGATCGGCAATCGGATTGGATACCACGGCGCCGGACAGGTCGTAAAACGAAGGGTTCGTGACTGCATCGTCGAAAGTATTGGCCAGCGAGGCTCTTTCGTTGCGCACGGTGCGGAAGTTGATTCCGAACTGCCAGGTGTGCTCGCCCTTGATCCAGGAAAGATCGTCGGTGAAGTTGTGGACCGGGGTTGCGCGCGACAACGTCCGCGTGAACAGCCGGGGCCAGTACACGAACCGGAATCCGATGGAGTTCTCCGCTGAGTCCCCCTGTTCGGAGAACCCCTGGCGGGTCAAGCCGTAACGGAAAGTGTTGACGAACGTTGGACTGGCCGTCCAGGTGTGGCTGGCGGCAAGTCCCAGGGGGTGGTTCCAGAATGCCGGCGCCGGGGTGTCCGGATACTGTCCCACAAACAGTTCATTGTCCCACTGGTAGTTCCCGCGCAGGTACAACTGGTGTTTCTCGGAGAGGTTGAAGTCCAGGCGCGCGGTGTATGTGTTCCAGTCCAGCGGGAGAGGGGAGTTGAAGCGATAACCGCCGGTGTTCAGCCCGTCGCCTTCACTGTTGTCATTGGCGGGGTAACGTGCGGCAGCCTCGCCCAGAACCTTGATGGCCAGAGGATTGACGCCTACGGGGTAAATGGCGTTCAGGTCGTCCTGGGTGAGGGTGACGATCTGTCCATTGATATTCTCGTACTTGACCTGCCCCAGTCCCAGGTGGGGCAGGGGAACGAACCGGACGACACTCTCCTGTTTGCGGTCCTTGCGTCCTTCATAGTTGAAAAAGAAAAACACCCTGTCCTTGACGATGGGGCCGCCCAGCCGGCCTCCGTACAGATTCCGGATCAGCGCGGGCCGCTCGACCCCGCTGCGGTTGTTGAAAAAGTTGTTGGCGGTGGTCACGGTATTGCGGTGGTATTCGTAGACCGCGCCGTGAAACTCATTGGTGCCGCTGCGGGTGATCAGGGAAACCTGGGCGCCGGAGGAGCGCCCCTGGGATGCGTTGGGATTGGTGGTGGTCACCCGGAACTCCTGTACCGAGTCCGGTGTGACTCGCAGGACCGGTGAAAAGGCCGTGCCCTCCTGCTGCTCGTTGACGTCGATGCCGTCCAGGGTCAGGTTGGACTGGTCGGACCGGGCGCCGGCGACCTCGCCTCCCCGGGTGACGCCCGGCTGCAGGCTCAACAGGTCCACCACGTTGCGGGACTCCAGGGGCAGTTCCTGGATCTGCAACTCGTTGAAGGCGTTGCCGATGGTGGCGTCGGTGCGGTTCAGCAGGAGCTGGTCGCTGGCCACTGTGACGACCTCGGAGGGAGCGCCCACTTCCAGAAGGATGTCCAACGTGTTGTTGGTGTCGACCAGCAACCGGAACTCGTCGATCTCGAAGGTCTTGAAGCCGGGCAGTTCACACCGGACGCTATAGGCGCCCGGGGTAAGCTGCTGGAAGACGTATCGCCCGGTATCGTCCGAGATGCCGCTTCGGACCGCCTGGGTGGCCTTGTTGGTCACGGTCACATCCGCCCCCGGCACCACGGCTCCCTGGGGATCCCTGACGGTCCCCTGCAAAGAAGCCGATTGCGCCAGCAAAGCGGATCCGGAGAAAAGGATCGCGCCCGACAGCGCCAGCAAGATTCGATTCGCTCGTATCATCGTGCTCCTCCCTGAAGAGTGAACCCCGCTACGTGCCCCCAGCTCTCGCCGTGCCAGCCATGCCCCGGTGTTGATGTTGATGAAGAAGGCATGCCAGGCCGACTTACGAGAGCTGATTCTTAAAGGAAGCAAGCAATATACCAGAAGTCTTGTCAACCGGCGGAGAGTTACACGCAAAGACCTGTTGGACGCGCTCACCAGCTCCCTCCCAGGCTGCTCGGCGGGTCCCGGAATTCCGCCACAGGACCGTCAGTTATCCAACAATCCGTACTCTGGAATCCAAAAATCAGGATTCCTGGTTCCGGCTGCACTCTGGTGGCCGCGGGAGGGACAGGCGTAAGCCGGGAACCTCGGATGGCCATGGAAGGGGATTGTCCGCGATATGGGTGAGTTTTGTAAGATGCGGTGCTACCATGGGCCGCCGGAAGGAGCGTATCGGATGGACGTCGTGAAGCTTTTACATCTGGCCGGGGATGAGACTGCTGCGGACTTGGGTCGGCGGACCTTTCTGGGAGCGACCGCCATGGCCGGGGCGTTTTTGGCGGCGTGTTCGACGGGGACCGAATCGCGCCGGGAGACCGTACGGCTGGTACCGGGCCCCCAGCAGGCTCCGGACGGGCGGCCGTTGAAGGCGGGCCTGATCGGGTGTGGCGGTCGTGGCACAGGAGCGGCGGTGGATTTCCTCAGCGCAGGCCCGAACCTGCAGGTGGTGGCTCTGGCAGACGTCTTCCAGGACCAGATTGACGCGTGCCGCCGGCAGCTCAAGGAGCAGAAGGGCGTGGAAATTGCGGACGATCACTGCTTTGTCGGCTTTGACGCCTACCAGAAACTCCTGGCTGCCGAGATCGATGTGGTTCTGCAGGCGACACCGCCCCACTTTCGTCCGGAACACTTCGCCGCGGCGGTGGAGGCCCGCAAACACGTGTTCATGGAGAAGCCGGTGGCGGTGGACCCGGTGGGAGTCCGTTCCGTCATGGCCACCGCCGAGAAGGCGGATGCCTTCGGCCTGTGCGTGGTCACCGGGACTCAGTACCGTCACCAGAAGAGCTTCATCGAAACCTTCAACCGGATCCAGGACGGCATGATCGGCGACGTTCTCGCCGCGCGGGGTTACAGTCTGCGAGGCCAGCTCTGGTACCGGGAGCCGCGCCCCGAGTGGTCGGAGATGGAAGCCATGCTGCGCGACTGGGTGAACTGGCAGTGGCTGTCGGGCGACCACATTGTCGAGCAGCACATTCACGGGATCGATGTGCTGTTCTGGTTCACCGGCCAGTTCCCCACCAAGGCGGTGGCGGTGGGCGGGCGTGCCCGCCGGGTGACCGGCGACCAGTACGATTTCTTCGCTAACGACTGGGAGCTGGAGTCAGGCATCCACATGTCCACCATCTGCCGCCAGATTGACGGCTGTACCAACAACATTTCCCGCTGGGTGGTGGGAACGAGGGGTTATTCCAATTGCGAAGACACAATCTACGGCCCTGGCGGCGAGGTGGTCTGGAAATACGAACCGGCCAATGACAACTCGCCCTACGTGCAGGAGCACATCGACCTGGTGACCGCGATCCGACAGGAGAAACACATCAACGAGGCGGTGGTAACGGCCAAATCCACGCTGGGCGCCATCATGGCCCGGGAGTCGGCCTACACCGGCCTCGAGGTCTCGTGGAATGAGCTGATGCAGTCCTCGCAACGGCTGGGACCCACGGAGTACTCATTTGGCCCGGTGGGTATAGAGCCCAAGCCTCCGGTTCCCGGCACGGCAAAGGCTTAGTTAGCGGATAAACAGGTTGCGGCTGGCGGGGTTGCGTGAAGGGCGGTTGCGCTCTGCCGCGAACCCCGCAACCCTGTTAGCCCGCAACCCCGTTACCGCGCCGTCCACGGCCAGTCACCGGTTCGGTAGGCCGCCGCCACATACACCAGTGCTCCCACCACCAGGGTCAGGAGCCCGAACAGGATGTACCAGAGGCCCAGCGAGGAAAAGACGTAGAGATAACCGGTCAGAGAGATCAGCGCCGGCAGCGGGTAGAGCCACATCTTGAAGGGCCGCTCGATGTCGGGGCGGTGGGCGCGGATCAGGAACATGGCGATGTTCTGGGCCACGAACTGGATCAGAATGCGGGCCGCCATCAACGCCATGATCACCTGCTCCAGGGTGAAGAAACTGGCGATGACGGCCCCGATGCCGATCAGCACCAGTGAACGGTGGGGAAACTCCTTGGTGGGATGCAGTTCTCCCAGCCAGCGGAAGAAGACGCCGTCCTGGGCCGCAGCGTATGGCACCCGCGAGTAACCCAGCAAGAGGGCGTAAATGGACGCGAAGGCGGTGACGATGATCAACGCCGCCAGCAGGTTCTCCGCCCACGGCCCATAGGCCCGGTTCATGAAGTCGGCGCCGATGGACTGGGACTGCATGGCCTCCCGCCAGGGAACAACGCCGATGAAACCGAAGGAAATCAAAACGTCGATCACCGTGACGCCCAGTACCGAGTAGACCACAGCACGGGGAATCGTCCGCCCGGGTTCCCGGACTTCCGAGCCCAGGTAACAGACCTGGTAGTACCCCAGGAAGAGGTACAGGACATTGGCAGTCCCCTGACCCAGGCCGCCCAAATAGTTCAGGTCGAACCGGAAAGCATCAGGGGGGAAGTCGAAAGCCAGCGCCGGGTTGAAGTGGAACAGCCCGGTCAGGATCACCCAACCCGTGGTCACGATCATGGTGATCCACAGTCCCAGCATGATCTTGGCGATGTCGGTGATCTTCCGGTACAGAGCGAAAATCAGGAACAGGCCGATCCCCGCCGCGGTGAACTTCATCTGCAGCGGGGTCATGGAGGGGAAAAAGACTTTCAGGTACTGAACCAGGCCGATGTTTCCGCTGGCGATTTCCAGGGGCCCGGCAAACAGGATTTGCCAGACGAACAGAAACGCCAGCAGGCGGCCCCACTTGCGCGGACCGAAACCTTCTCTCAGGAAGACATAAGTTCCCCCTGAGCTGGGCAACGCCGCGCCCAGTTCGGAAACCACCAGACCGTCCGCCAGCGCAATGATCACCCCCACGATCCAGGCCAGGTAGGATTGCGGTCCGCCCAGGGTCCCCAGGATGATGGGTATGGCGATGAAGGGGCCAATCCCCACCATGTTGGACATGTTGATGCTGGTGGCGTTCAGGACGCCAAGCTTGCGGTGCAGGGTCGGTTTCGGTGTGTCGGACATTTTCGGCAGAGGCTAGCACAGGAATCCGGCAGGAACCACAAGGACGGCAGAAGACTTCAGAAGCGCCGGACTGACTTCAGGCCAACAACACTTCGACGCCCAGCAGTTCCAGGGCGCGGCGGTGCTCTGGACTGACGCCGGAGTCTGTAATCACCTTCTTGACGTCCCGCGGCTTGCAGACCACCGCCAGGGAGCGCTGGCCGAACTTGCTGGAATCGGCGACCACCACCACCTCCCGGGAAATGCGGATCATCTGCTGGTTCAGAGAGGCCTCCGCCAGCACCGGCGTGGTGAACCCGAACTCCGGGTCGATCCCGTCCACGCCGATAAAAGCAATTTCCGCCGTCAGCCTTTGCAGGGTCGCTTCGGCCAGGGGGCCGACCATGGAACGGGCGCTCTGGCGGAGAGTTCCACCCGTGAGGATCACCTCGATCCCCGGCGCATCACACAGCTCCCAGGCGATGTGAAGGGCGTGGGTGATCACGGTGAGGTTGCGTTTTGATTTGAGTGCCCGCGCCAGTTCCGCGGTGGTGGAGCCTGCATCCAGGATGATGGTCTGGCCGTCCTGGACCATGGAAGCGGCCTTTCTGGCGATGGCAGCCTTTTGTTCGGGATGCAGCTTCTGCTTTTCGAGCAAAGCCTTGTCCAGCGCTGCCAGGCCGGAACGGATGGCTCCGCCGTGGGCCCGCACGACCAGTCCCTCCCGGGCCAGCTCGTTCAGGTCGTTGCGGATGGTGGTGGCCGAGACAGCGAACTCATCGGCCAGATGCTCCACCAGCACGCGACCGCGCTCCTCCAGCAATCTCAGGATCACCTGGCGGCGCTCCTGTGCCAGATGAGAACTGCGTTTTCCCAGACGTCCCCTGACGGGTCCCCTTTGTCCGATACTCAAGGTGACTCCTCTCTCCGCGGCTCTCTGGGCGCAAAACCCGCGGACAAACCACCCGCGTCCCTCCGTTCGGATACGGAATTATAACCACACCCTCCGTCGATGGACGACAGTATCGCCAACGTTTTTTCGGGCTTTTTGCTGGCAACGAGCGATAACGAGTGACTGTTTTGTCATTTTGCTTGCTGTTTGCCTTTGACAGTTGCTGGCCAGGCATGGTATGAAGATGCGACTTCTGGTGCTGCAAGGCGTCGGATCCAGTGCCGATCCGGCTCCGGAACGGCTGCTGGAGGGATGACCGGGACTCCGATCCCGAAGAGACCAAAAGGAGGTGGCCAATGTCCAACCGACTCTCCTGCCTGGCGAGGCGGCTTTTCCTTTGCCTCGTCCCGGCACTGCTCGCCTTCTCGACTTTCACTGGAAGCACCCGGGCCCAGGTGCTCTACGGCTCCGTCACCGGGCTGGTGACGGACACCTCAGGCGGTGCAATCCCGGGCGCTGAAGTGACAGTCGTCAACCAGTCCACCAACTTCCGCCAGACCGCACTGACCAACGACGTCGGGATCTTCACGCTTCGGAACATCCCTGACGGCCGCTACACCTTGCGGGTGGCGCTGGAGGGATTCAAGGAATTCGTGGCTTCTGACGTCCTGGTGACGGCCGGCCAGGTGACCCGGCGCAACGTCACCCTGCAGGTCGGCGAGCTGACCGAGACGGTGACCGTCAGCGGTGCCGCGACGCTGCTGAAGACTGACACTACCGACGTCTCCGTGCAGCTGGAATCCAAGGAGATCACCGACTTGCCGCTGGGCCAGTTCCGGAATTACCAGAGTCTCCTCAATCTGGTCCCCGGGGCGACGCCGGCGCAGTTCCAGAACGCCATCACCGATACACCCGGCCGGTCGCTGACCACCAACGTCAACGGCGCCAACCGTAACAGCAACAACACCCGGATCGACGGCGCCATGAGCGTCAACATCTGGCTCCCGCACCATGCCGCCTACGTCCCGCCCTCCGAGACCATCGAGGTGGTGAACATCTCCACCAACAACTTCGACGCGGAGCAGGGGTTTGCCGGCGGCGCCGCCGTCACTGTGATCACCAAGTCCGGCACCAACGAGATCCACGGTTCCGCTTTCGGCTATCACGAGAACAGCGCCCTCAACGCGCGGAACTTTTTCAACTTCCTGGATGTGGACGGAGACGGCAAGGCCGACCAGCCGCCGGGACGCCGGCACATCTGGGGGGGCACTTTCGGCGGACCCGCCATCAAGGACAAGCTCTTCTACTTCGGCGGTTTCGAGGCCACCCAGCAGGCGCGGTCGGTAACCGCAACCTCGACCCTGCCTACCGCCGCCCAGCGGGCGGGGAATTTCAGCGGGTTCAGTACTGTGATCTACGATCCGCTGACTGGAACTCCCGACGGGCGCAACAAGACGCCTTTTGAGGGCAACATCATTCCGGCCGACCGCCTTTCGCCGGCTGCGCTGAAGATGCAGGATCTGCTGCCGTTGCCCAATCTGCCCGGTTCCCGCAGCAACCATGAGGCCGGCGGCCAGGAGGTCATGAACCGCTACAACACCGATTTCAAGGTGGACTGGTACTGGAGCCAGGACCACCGCGTATGGGGCAAGTTCAGCTGGATGGATGCCACGGTGGAAAACGGCACCCGTTTCGGTCCGGGCGGCGGCGGATCCATCGCCGGATCGGGTGACGGTGTCGGCGACACCGACGTCAAGGTTTACGGCATCGGCCACAACTGGACGCTTTCCCCCACCCTGCTGGTGGACGGGAACTTCGGCTACACCGACATGGACCAGCAGGTCATTACCACCGACCTGGCCCTGGGCAACTACGGCACCGAGGTCCTGGGCATCGCCGGCGTGAACGCCATTCCGGGACAGGAACAGGCCTGCGTGGTGGACGGACTGAACCGTTGCGGCGGTCTGCCCATGTTCGCGGTGGCCGGCTTTACCAGCTTCGGCCAGGTGGATAGCTGGTCTCCGCTGTTCCGCGACGAGAACAGCATCACCTTCACCCACAGTGCGAGCTGGAGCCGCGGCAACCACGAACTCCGGTTCGGCTACGACCTGGTCAAGCACATGCTCAACCACTGGCAGCCGGAGATCGGCGCCGGTCCCCGCGGCCGGTTCGACTTCGGCCGCGAGATGACCGCCGTCAAGGGCGGGGCTGCTCCCACCGACCAGAACGCCTGGGCGTCCTTCCTGCTGGGTCTTCCGTTCTCACGGGGAAAGAGCCTGCAGTGGGAGCTGATGACCGGCAACGAGTGGCAGCATGCGGTGTATGCCCGTGACCGCTGGCAGGTGACCCCAAAACTGACCCTCACGTTGGGGTTACGCTGGGAATACTACCCCATCTTGACCCGTGACAACCGCCAGTTTGAGCACCTGGAGCTTAATTCGTTGATCCCCTGCGGTGCTGTCAATCCCGGCGGACAGTGCCTGGAGCTGGTGCTGGACAACGACATCAAGGTCAGCAAGAAGCTGTTTGCGCCGCGGGTGGGATTCGCGTACCGGATCTCAGACAACGACGTCATTCGTTCGGGGTACGGCATCACCTACAGCCCGTTCCCCTACATCCGGCCGTTGCGGGGAACCTATCCGCTGACCATTGCCAGCACCTTTGACAACCAGGACTCCTACGTTCCGGAAACAACCCTGACTGAGGGCGTACCGTTTTTCATCGGACCCGAAACCTCCGAAGGCGCCCGCATTCCACTGCCACCGTTCGTCGCCCAGCGCACCATGCCCTCCGACAAGACGACCCGCGGCTATATCCAGTCCTGGAACCTGGTCTACGAACGGAAGCTGCCGGCGGATTTCGTGGTCTCGGTGGGTTACGTGGGTACCGGTACGGTCCACCTGTTGACGTTCCACGAGCTCAACTGGTCACCCCCGGGAGGCGGCAACACCGGACGTGTCTACTATCCGTATCATCAGCAATCGATCCGGTGGTTCGACGGGTTTACGTCCTCGAACTACCACTCGCTGCAGATCGCGCTCAATCGCCGTTTTACCAGCGGGCTGTTCATGAAGGGAGCATACACCTGGGGCCGCGCCATCAACATGACCAATGACGAAGGCGACGTCCTCTTGTGGAACGAGCCTGACATGCTGCGCCGCAACCGGGCCCAGGCCAGCTTTAACCGCCCGCATATTCTGCAACTGGCCACCATCTATGATCTGCCCATCAAACGCGAGGGTGTGATGGGCGCCATTGCCGGAGGGTGGCAGATCAACACCATCTTCTCCGTCAACTCGAACGCGCCTTTTACCGTCACCTCGGGTGGCCCCATCAACAACCGGCACGGCACGCAGACCGCTGACCAGGTGAAGGAGAAGGTGGAAAAACTGGGCGGAATCGGCCGCACGACGCCCTACTTCGACAAGACCGCTTTCGCCCGGGTGAACCGCGTGCCGGGCACCGGCTGCAACGGTCTGGACTGCTACGGGACCAGCGGCCGCAATATCCTGCGCGGCCCAGACTGGATCAATCTGGACTTCTCCCTGTTCCGTCGGTTCCCATTGACGGAGAGTGTCGATCTGGAATTCCGTTCGGAGTTCCTCAACTTCACCAACACTCCCCACTTCGACAATCCCAACGGCAGCGTGGACTCCAGCTCGTTCTTCGAGATCACCAGCACCAGTTCAAGCGCACCGGAACGGATAGTGCGTTTTGCGTTCAAGCTGAGGTGGTAAGGTGACGCACCTTCCTGTGAGTCCGGGGGGCGGTTGCCGCTCCCCGGACTCGCGGGGGTGCTTGCCAGCCAGATCTGTGCACCAGATCTGTGCATCCAAATACGATGAGGAGACTCGATGAAAGGTAGAAGACTTATCTGCACATTGGTGGGGCTGCTGCTGGCGGCCTGGGCCACGACGGCGGGGGTCTGCGCCCAGGAAGGGCAACTCCGGATCATTGTCTTCGGCGCCCATCCGGACGATCCGGAAAAGGTGGGCGGGACCATGGCCAAATTCATCCAGCAGGGGCACAAGGTCCGGCTGGTGGCCCTGACCAACGGCAATGCCGGTCACTTCTCCATGGGAGGCGCCCCATTGGCACAGCTCCGCTTCAAGGAAGCCCAGTGCTCGGGCGCGGTGATCGGCGCAGAGTACGTGGTGATGGACAACGATGACGGAAAGCTGATGCCGACCCTGGAAAACCGCGAGAAAGTGATCAGGCAGATCCGGGAATTCCAGGCGGACATCGTGATCAGTCCCCGCCCGGACGACTACCATCCCGACCACCGCAACACCGGACTTCTGGTCCGTGATGCGGCCTACATGGTAACCGTCCCCAACATCGTTGCCTCGGTTCCCCATCTGCGCAAGAACCCGGTCTTCCTGTACATGCCCGACCGGTTCACACAACCGGTCCCCTTCAAGCCGGATATCGCCGTGGCCATCGACGACACCATCGAGAAGAAGATGGACATGTACGACTGCCACGCCTGCCAGATGTATGAGTGGCTGCCTTACAACGCCAATATCCTGGACCAGGTGCCCGAGGGAAAACAGGAACGGCGGCAGTGGCTCGGGGAAAGGCGCAAGCCCGCTGACGAGCGCAATGCCAACGAGTGGCGGAACCTGCTGATCGAGCTCTACGGTCAGGAGCGGGGAAGCAAGATCAGATATGCGGAAGGTTTCGCCCTCTCGGAGTACGGCTCCCAGCCCTCCCGGGAGGAGCTGAAGAAGATGTTTCCCTTCTTTGATTGAGCTCCTCGATCGGTCGGCGGGACCTGGTGAAAACTCGCGCTGGGCCGGATGGCATCGGACTCTTGGAGCCCGCCGGGGGATTTCTGCTGCGTCCGAGCCCCGGTCGGGCCAAAGGAGGGGAGAAGGACATGAGTCAAACAGGTGTTTCCAGGCGTGAGTTCCTGGCGGCGGGCGGAACCGCCGCCGCTTTTACGATTATCCGTTCGGAGCTGGTTCGGGGCACGGCTGCCAACGACGCCCCGGCCCTGGTGTGGGTCGGCGCCGGAGGGCGGGGAACCGCCGACGCCAAAGGCCTGGCGGCGGCCGGAGCCCGCATCGTGGGAGTGGCCGACGTCTTCCAGGAGCGGCTGGACGCTGCCCGGCAGCTCTTCCAGTTGGATGAGTCCGCGTGCTTTCTGGGCTTTGATGCTTACCGGAAGATACTCGAACGCCCCTGTGACGGGGTGATCCTGACCAGCCCTCCGGGCTTCCGCCCCGAGGAGTTCGCAGCGGCGGTGGCGGCCGGCAAGCATGTGTTCATGGAAAAGCCCATTGCCGTGGACACCTGGGGTTGCCGGGAAGTGCTGGCGACGGCGGAGCGGGCCAGGACCGCCGGGCTCAGCGTGGTGGTGGGTCTCCAGCGCCGTTACAGCAAAGGCTACCAGGAAGCCCAGCGCAGGGTGGCCGAAGGCGCTCTGGGGACGATTGTCGCCGGTCGCGGCTTCTATCTCACCGGCGACGTCTGGAAGGGCAGGACCTGGCCCCGTGCCGACTTCCCCACCGAGCAGCACTGGATGGCCCGAAACTGGTACTACTTCCGCAGCCTGTCCGGTGATCTGATCACCGAACAGAACATCCACAACCTGGATGCCTGCAACTGGGTGCTGGGCGGCCATCCCGAGCGCTGCACCGGCTTTGGAGGCCGGAAGTGGCGAACCTACATCGGGGACATTTTCGATCACTTCAACGTGACCTACGAATACCCGGGTGGCGTCCACCTGACTTTCATGTCCGGGCAGTTCTGCACTCTGCATGACAGCTCGGAACAGGTCCTGGGCAGTGAAGGGACCTTTACCAACGCCGGGAGGGTGCAGAAGATCGAGGGCAAGACCCCGTGGGAGTTTACGGGCGAAGACGACCCGAACCGGAACGAATGGGAAGCCTTCGTGGCCAGCGTAAGGAACGGACAGCCGCGAGCTGACGGCCGCCACGCGGTGGAGGCGACGTTCACCACCATTTTGGGGCGGGAGGCTGCTTACCGCCGGCAACAGGTGGAATGGAAGAAGCTTTGGGACGAGAATCAGAAGCTGGAGCGGAAGACGTACAAGGTCTGAGGCTCCGATCGGCCGGCGGGCGGTGACCGGCCCTGTCGGCTGAGGAGGTTGCGCCATGAATCGACGCAGGTTTCTGGAACGGTGTCCGCCGGCTCTGGTGGCGGGAGGGTTGGTGACGCGGCAAGCGGTGAACGCCACCTGGGCGGCAGCCCCCCTGGGGGTGGAGGCCCCGGCCGCCGGCGCTTCCACCTTGCGCAAGGCGGTCTGTATCGGGGTCTTGCCCAATGAGATCAGCGTTCTGGAACGTTTCGAGCTGGCCCGCCGGATGGGTTTCGAGGGAGTGGAGCCGAATACCCTGAATACGCCCGAGGAAGTTCGGGAGTACAAGGAGGCGGCTGAGCGAACCGGGCTGAAGATCCACTCCATCATGAACTCGGACCACTGGAAATACCCCCTCACCGACAACGATCCGGACGTGGTGCGGCTGTGCATGGAGGGGGTCCGGACCTCGCTGCGCAACGCCCACGAGCTGGGTGCCGACGCGGTCCTGCTGGTTCCCGGAATCGTCACCGCCGCCGTCGGCTACGGCCAGGTCTGGGAACGGTCCCAGGCTCGGATTCGGGAACTGATCCCGATGGCGGAAGACCTGGGAGTGATCCTGGCGGTGGAAAACGTGGGAAACCGGTTCCTGTTGAGCCCGCTGGAGTTTGCGCGCTATGTCGACGACTTTGCCAGCCCCTGGGTGCGGGCCTACTTCGACGTGGGCAACGTCACTTCCATTGGTTTTCCGCCGGACTGGATCCGGACTCTGGGCAAGCGCCTGTGCAAGATCCACATCAAGAAGTTCGAACCGGGAGCGGATCATCCCGCCTTCGATCCGCAGGACCGCCGTACCCAGGGCATCGACTGGCCGGGTGTGCGCCAGGCGCTGGCGGAAGTCGGCTACTCGGGCTGGGTCAGTGCGGAAGTCAGGAGTGGACCGCCGGAGTATCTGCAGGAACTGAGCGCCCGGATGTACCGGATTTTCGAGGGCCGAAACCCGTACTGAGGGGTTTCGGCCGGCTCCTCCCGGACAGCAGCAGGGGCAGCGAATGGGTCCACCTCGACCGGCCGGCAAGCAAGGAGGGACAGGATGCGCAAACTGAATCGCCGACGTTTCGCGGGAGAGTCTCTGGTCTGGGGTGCGGGTCTGGCGGTCGCCGCCTCGTCCACACCCACCGTGCAAGCCACTCCCCGAGCCGTCAAGGATGACATCTCCCTGGCGCAGTGGGCGCTGGTTGAAGAGATCAGGGAAGGAAAGTGGAAGACGCTGGATTTCCCGCGGGTGGCCCGCGAGGATTTCGGCCTTAACGGGATCGAGTTCGTCAACACCCTGTTCGAGGTTCCGACGGCGTCCTACCTGAACCGGCTCAAGCAGAACGCCAGGGACCACGGCGTCACCATGGTGCTGATCATGGTGGACGCGGAGGGCGAGACCTGCACCCCTTCCGCCGAGGAGCGCCGGCGGACCGCCGTCCATCACCGCAAGTGGATCGACATTGCCGCCGAGCTGGGCTGCCATGCCATTCGAACCAACTGCCGGGGACCTGAGAACCCCGACAGGACCGAAGCCCTGGAATGGGCCGCAGACGCCTACCACATGATGCTGGAGTACGCGGTTCCCGCGGGCATCAGCATCCTGATCGAGAACCACGGCGGCCTGTCGGACGATGCCGACTGGATGGTGGCCCTGATGAAGAAGGTCAACCATCTCTACTTCGGTTCCTACCCGGACTGGCGGGCCCCGACTGCCACTTTCGACAACTACGCTTACCTGGAAAAGATGCTTCCCTGGGCGGGCGGCATGTCCTACCGGAATCAGCCCACCGAAGACGGAACCGCCCGACTGATCCGGCTCTGCCGGGATGCAGGCTATCGCGGCTGGTACGGGATCGAGTCGAGCGGACGGGAGGCGATCCGGCAGGGCATCGCCCTGCTGCGCAAGTACCTCGAGTTGCCGGGCTCATCTGTCTAGGCCGGCGGCTGGATGGCTGGGGATTGTGACGATGGGATGGAACAGGAAAGGACAGGTACCGATGAATGGATGGAGGTTGCTGCAATCATGCGCCCTGGGTGCCGGGGTGCTGGCCGGGGCGGCAGGACTCGGAGCAAGCCTGCTGGCGACCGCGCAGGAACGGCCGGGCCGGGCTCCCGACATCTATCTCAGAGACTATCAGCCTCGCTCCATGATGGTGGCTGAATACCACGTCCCGGAGAAGGCCAAGTTTCCTGCCATCGACGTTCATAATCACCTGGGCCAGGCTTCCGGCCGAAGGGTTCTGGACCCGGCCGAGCTGATCAAGGTGATGGACGCTACTGGGGTCGCACAGGTGGTCAATCTGGACGGCGGTTGGGGCGAGGCCCTCAAGGCCACCATCGAGAAGTACGAAAAGGCGTACCCGGGACGTTTCCTGACTTATGCCCGCGTGGACTGGAGCAGGATCGAGGAACCGGGATTCGGCGAGCGGGCCGCGGCCCAGTTGGAGGAGGATGTGAGGGCCGGCGCCCACGGTCTGAAGGTTGCCAAGAGCAATCTTGGGTTGGCCAAGGACAGCAAGGGCAACTTCATTCCGGTGGACGACCCGCGTGCTTTTCCCATCTGGAAGAAGGCTGGAGAACTGAAAATCCCGGTGGAAATCCACGTTGGCGACCCGGCGGCGTTCTTCACTCCGCTGGACCGCTTCAACGAGCGTTACGACGAGCTGCAGGATCATCCGGACTGGCTGTTCTATCCCGGTTATCCGCCCCTGGAAACGATTCTGGCCCAGTTGATGAACGTGGTGGCGAAGCATCCACAGACCATCTTCATCGGCGCTCACATGGGCTGTTACGCGGAAAACCTGAAGTGGGTGGGCGAGCAGCTCGACAAGTACCCGAACTTTTATGTGGATATTGATGCCCGCATCAGCGAGCTGGGGCGCCAGCCGTATACCGCACGGCGTTTCATCATCAAGTACCAGGACCGGGTACTGTTCGGGACCGACACCCGCCCGGACGTGGAAGCCTACCGGATCTACTGGCAGTTCCTGGAGACCGACGACGAATACTTCGACGTGGCCAAGAGTCACCATCTGCAGGGACGTTGGATGGTATGCGGCTTGTACCTCCCGGACGAAGTCTTGGAAAAGGTTTACTACAAGAACGCACTGAAGCTGATTCCGGGGGCATCCATCGACTATCTGTCCCGCTAAGGTTGGCCGGAGGACGGGTGCCTGGCCAGCGGGCGACTCCGCCGCGACCCTTCGGCTTCCAGGGCCGCCACCTGACGCAGGTCGATGCATCTCCCAACGGCACCCAGTACCCCCAGCAGGATCTGAAGCCTGAAATGTACCAGTGCTGCTTCCGTTTTCTGGAAACCCTGGACGAGTACTTCGACTATTCTCCCGCGGAGTTTCCCCCCCAGGGATTCTGGAAGATTTACGGCATTGGGCTGCCGGACGAGCTGCTGAAGGATTTCTGTCACAACAACGCCGCCCGGCTGTTAGGCCGGGAGACCATCTGAACAGAGGAGGATCGGAACATGAAAGCAACCAAGAGTCCGCGTCCGGTGGGATCGTCCCGCCGGGATTTCCTGGGAAAGACAGCGGCGATCCTGACGGGTGCTGCGGTGACGCCGGCAAGCATGAATTCCGCGTCAGCGGTTCCCGCTCCGGCGGTGGCGACAGCCGGACGCATCCTGGGTGCCAACGACCGGGCCAATGTCGCTTTTGTCGGTTGCGGGATGCAGTTCCTGGCACTGCTGGGGCGCGCTTTCCGCCGTCGCAAGCAGGAGAGGAACGACTTCGAATATGCTGCGGTCTGCGACGTGTGGCAGCCTCGGCTGGACTACGCGCAGACCCAGACCCAGGCGGAGCGGACCTACCGGGACTACCGGGAACTGCTGGCCCGGCCGGAGATCGACGGCGTGGTAATCGCGGTGCCCGACCACTGGCATTACAGGATTGCCTCCGAGGCCCTGCACGCGGGCAAGGACGTGTATCTGGAGAAGCCGCTCACCTACACCATCGAGGAAGCGGCGAAACTCCACGATGAAGTGGCGGCCACCAAGCGGGTACTCCAGGTCGGAGGTTCCGGTGTGCTGGACCGGCTCAACTGGAAGATCCACGAGTACATCCAGGCGGGGAAGATGGGCAAGATCCTCTGGGGACTCATCAGTTACAACCGGAACACCCGCGATGGCATGTGGGATTATCCGATCCCGGGCGTGGGCAGCACCCACTGGCCGGATGCCAAGGTCGCGCCGGGCGAGAACCTTGATTGGGAAATGTGGCTGGGACCCGCCCCCAAACGGCCCTTCAGCGCCGAGCGCTATTTCCGTTGGCGCAAGTACTGGGACTATTCCGGCGGCAACGCCACCGACCTGCTCTACCACCGGTTGGGCGCCATGCTCACCATGGTGGGTTTCGACTTTCCTTCCCGGGTGACTGGCGCCGGCGGGATCTACGTCCAGAAAAACCGCGAGGTTCCGGACACCTACATGACCCTGGTGGAGTACCCCGGAGACTTCACCATCAACATGATCTCCTGCATGGCCAACGCCAGCTCGTCGCCGGTTACCGTTTACGGCAACTGGGGGACACTGGAGATCACGCGTTCACCGGTACCGGCGGGCGATGCCATGGGGGATCAGACCCGGGGAGCCCAAGGCCCGAGGGAACGGCCCCGGACGGTGGCGGTCGTCAAGGCGGAACGGACCTTCCTGAAGGAATTCCAGGAAGCCAACGAAGGCAAAGAAGAGGTGACCATCGACGCCGACGACAGCCCCGACTTGGTGGACGACTGGCTGGATTGCATGCGTAGCCGCAAAGATCCCGTCTACAACATCCTGCGCGGTTACCAGGTGATGGTGGCCATCAAGCTCGGTGTGGACTCCTACCGCCAGGGTCGGGTCTTGGCCTTCGATCCCAAATCGCGCCAGGTGATTTACCCGCCGGAACGGAAAGAGTACCTGCCCGCCGATGCCTAGGCCGAAATGCAAGGGGGCGGCGACTGGAAACTCCGGCTGTCCGGCTGAAGCCGCGCGCCCCAAGCGCCGAACCGGTTGGCGGGGTTGCGCGCTGGCAGTTGTGTTGGCGGCCGCCGCGGGCACCTTGGTGGCCGATGGCCCATCGCCTCCGGCTGAGGCGACGGCCGACAGCCGGCCGTCTCCGACGGCACCCGCGGCGGTGGAGGCCAACGCTGCCGCCGCCCGCCGCAATGAAAACGTCGCGATCCAGCAACTGGACACCAACGCCGCCAAGGAAGTCAACAAGCGCCTGGGGACCACCCCCCGGTTTGTGGACGAATTCCGGATCGCCAGAGGTTACTATGCCGCCGAGCTGGGCGTGGAGCCGTCCGGATTGTTGACCGCAGCCGCGGCCGCAGCCTTGTCAGCGGGCTGGCGTGGCGAACTGTTCGAGCTCCATGAGAACTCGGTGCTCAACGCCCGGAGTTTCTTCCAGGTCGGGCCGGTCCAGCCGGCGCGGCAGAACCAGTACGGGCTGCGGGCCCGCGGCCCGCTCACCCCGGCTTCGGAGCTCGGCTTGCGGCTGGAACAGACCAAGATCCGGGGGATGGTCAACGGCAACGTCCAGGTCCCGCTGAGCTCGGAACGGATGCCGTTGGCGGAGGATCCTCGAATCCGAAGTGTGGTGGAGCGGTTTCTGGCGGCTTACCCGGCTGTCGCTCCCAACCGGACCGACCTGGATCCCCGCGCTCTCAACATCAACGCTCCGCAGCGGGTGGACGGCACCCAGTTCGAACTGAACCTGAACCGCCGAACCCGCGGGTGGGGGACCTGGACGGCCGCCTGGTCAGTCGACCGCTCCCGTACTGACGCCTTCCAATTTGTGGCCGGACAGAATCCGGACACCGAGATTCACGCCCACCAGGGCCGCTTGGCCGGCCATTTCGACCCGGAGGGCGGCCCCGAGGGTGAAGCAGCACTCCGGCTGGAGCGGGTCCGTTCCGTCCTTCTGCCGGAGGAAAACGCAGTGGGCCCGGAGGTCCGGATCGGACACCAGATCCAGAACCTGGGGCCGGACGGCGAATTTCCGGTGGATCGGGCTCTGAACCTGGTGACGGGAGGCGGAATGCTTGCTTGGGCAGATCTGCACCACCGCCACCGTGTGGAAGTGGGGGGATGGCTGACCCGGGTGCAGCTCAACGGCATTGAGAGCAACAACCTCCGGGGTTCTTTTACCTTCAGCAACGCCTTCGGGCGGACAGCCATCGAGAACCTGCTTTGGGGCGTTCCCAGCAAGTACGTGGTGACCCTGGGAGATGCTTACCGGGGCTTCCGCAGCTGGCGCGGTGAGCTGTTTGGCGGTGACCGCTGGAATCCCCAGCCGGATCTCACGCTCAGTGCCGGCGTTCGGTACAGCTTCGAGGCTCGACCCCGGGAAGTCCATGACAGGGATGTTCTGCCCTATGGATGCGACTGCAACAACTTCGCCCCCCGGCTGGGGCTGGCCTGGAGACAGGGAGGCACCATCTGGCGTGTATCTTGGGCCGTGTCTTATGGGGAGATCTATCCTGTCACCTATCAGCAGATCCGCAACAACCCGCCTTTGCTGCGCCAGATCCAGGTCCAGGATCCGGATCTGCTGGACCCGCTGGCGGGGATCGACCTGCAGGATGCTGCGTCGAAGTACTCGCCGACACTGCTGAGTCCGGATCTGGTGGCGCCCTACTCCCACCAGTTGCACGTGGGCCTGGAGCGCCGGCTGGGCCCAGACCTGCGGCTGCGGGCGGCTTATGTGGGCAGCCGGACCCTGAAGCTCTTCCGTGCATTTGTCCTGAACCGGGCTGAACCGGTACCCGGGATTCCTCTGGAAACCGGCACCATCGACCTTCGCCGGCCCGACCAGCGGTTCACGGAGGTTTACTGGATCGCCAACGGCGGGATGGCCTACCTTGACGCCTTGCAGGTGGCGGTGTCGGTTCCCGGTTGGCGAGGGCTGTCCCTGTCTGCCGAGTACTTCTTCAGCAAGGCGCTGGATGAGGGGGTGGACTACACGGGGACCGCCGCCGGAGCCGACCTGACCCGTGGGCGTAACCAGGACCGGGGCGATGCTTACCGGGACATGAAGGGGCCCAGCAACTTCGATTCACCCCACAGCCTGCTGGTGATGGGGTCATGGTCGCCGCCGTTCCAATGGAGATCTCCCCTGGGCTTCATCCTGGAGGGCTGGACCCTCACCGGAGCCGCCATGCTGAAGAACGGCACGCCATTCACCGTCTATGTGGGTTCCGACGCACCCGGTTTCGGCAATGTCGACGGTTCCGGCGGCGATCGGCCGAACCTGCTGGACCCAACGATCCTGGGCACGGCTTTCGGCCACCCGGATACTTCGGCGGCCGTGCTTTCCCGGGACCGGTTTACTCCCATCGAGCCGGGCGCGCTGCGGGGCAACCTCGGACGCAACACTTTCCGGAAAGGCCCCATCAAGAACCTGAACCTGGCCCTGAGCCGGGACTGGGCGCTGGAGGGGAGCGGACTGGAGCGGATCGAGTTCCGTCTGGAGGCCTACAACGTGACCAACTCTCCGCAGTTTGACGAGCCCCAGCGCAACCTCACTTCACCCAGCTTCGGAAGGATCACCAACACCCTCAACCAGGGACGCGTTTTGCAGGCCGGTCTTCGGCTCGCCTTCTGAGATCTGGCCGGTCTTGCCGGCCGCAGGGGCTGGCGGCCGCCGGCGAGCCGTGCTTGAATGGTCTCCACTGTGAGCAACCCAGCCGGAGGGTGGGGGAAGGGCCTGCGCGGATTTTACGCCCGGGTTACCGAAGGCATGGCCATGGGCGAGCTCTGGGCCCAGTTCAAGGCCGACACCCGCTCCGGCTATGACTTCTATGCCCGCGACGTGGATTGGGCCTCCTTCAAGGATCTTCCCGGATGGAAGCGGTTCCTGAAGGTCGCCTGGGCCTTCTTTCTGGCGATGCTGATGCATCTGTCGCCGGTGCGACGGGTGATTCTGCTGGTTTCTTTGTGTCTGGTCGTTCTCGGCATCCCCAATGTGACCGTGCAGCCCAGCAGTTCCGGTCCGGGCTGGCGGATCACAGCGGAGAACTCGGCCCTCACCCTGTACGGAGCCCTGGGCCTGTTTCTGCTGCTGGCGCTGGAACTGGCCGACCGGGTGGTGATGAAGCGGGATCTGCAGATCGCCCGGGAAATCCAGCATTGGCTGGTGCCGGCAAAGCCGCCGGTGGTGCCCGGACTGGACATTGCGTTTACGACCCGGCCTGCCAATACCGTGGGCGGCGATTTTTACGACGTGATCGTGCAGAAGAGCGAGACCGGTGCCGCGGGAGAGAAGGTGCTGCTGGTGGTGGCCGACGTGGCCGGCAAGAGTGTGCCTGCCGCCCTGTTGATGGCCACCTTCCAGGCCAGCCTCCACGCGCTGACCGGAGCGGCATCCTCGTTGTCCGATCTGGTGTCGCGGATGAACCGAAGTGCCTGTACCCGTAGCATGGGCGGCCAGCGGTTCACCACCGCCTTTTTTGCGGAACTGGCCCCGCCAACCGGCCGGCTGGTCTTTATCAATGCCGGCCATAACTATCCGTTTCTCCGCAGGAGTGACGGTTCAGTCGAGGTGTTGACAGCGGGGGGAGTGCCATTGGGAATCCAGGCCGAGGCGGAGTACGTGTGCGGAGAGCGGGTGATGGAGGAGGGCGACCTGCTGCTTGTTTACACGGACGGCCTGGTGGAGGCAGTGGACGGCCGGGACCAGGAATTCGGGGAGGAGCGGCTGCGATCGCTGGTGGAAACAGCCGGTACGGTTTCGGCGGGAGAATTTCTGGAGAGGGTTCGCCTGGCGGTGGACCGGCATGTCGGCGAGACCCGCCAGTACGACGACATGACTTGGCTGGTGGTCCGCCGGCTTGGCCCGGCCGCATGAGACAGGCTTCTCATGTGTAACCGGGGCAGCGGGTTGCGGTCGGAAGGCACGCTCACCAGTTCCTGGCTGGCGGAAGCACTGAGAAAGTCGAGCCCCCGTCCCTGAGATCGTGACCCAACAGGACTTCCAGAACCTCGTGGCCCAGGACTTGCACGGCGAGGCCGGCGCCTGCGTCCCGATACCAGCCTTGCGGCCTCGCTCCGAGAACGGCTCTGTCCAGCCTGGCGGCGTCAAAGAACACCTTGCCGACCACCCCAACGATCCCCACCCGGAACAGGCGATGGCTGAGGTCAGCGTTCAGAAGAAAGCAATTCCGGGCGAGCGGAGCCAATCCATTGCGACCCACCCTGACTGTCTTGTGCGCGCGTAGCGGCAGAGCCTCTCCTGGGCCGACACCGAAGCGGTAATGGTCATTCAGCGGTAACATCCCGGCTGTACGTCCGTTCATGGCACTGATCTGAACGGAGGTTGCGCCGGACTCCCGTACCGACCAGTCGAGGAGGATGTGTCCGTCAACCTGCCTTCCTGAAGCCGATCTGGTTCCAGTTCCAGCGCCGAAGAACGCCCTTCCCCCCAGCCGAAGGTCCAGGCGGACGGTGTCGTCCGCAGTGAGTCCGATGCGGCCTCGCCACCCAATCCCAACCCGCGCCAGATGGCGTTCGTTCAAGAATCCCTGCAGGTGCGCGTGGTCGCCGAATTGCTGCTGATAGCCCGCGGTGAATTCCACGGACTGCCGGCGGGGCAACACGACACGATAGCGGCTTTCGATCCGGGCTCCGCGGAGTGAAAGACTGTCTCCTGACGTTGGCAGAGACCAGGCTTCGTCCCAGCCACTCACGTTCACCTCCAAGGCGTCCGGAAATAAAGAGAGGAAACGGAAGCGCGTTGATGCTCTCAGGTCTCGGCGGGCAGGGTGCCAGCCGAAACCGAACTCCACCTGGGCTTTGCGCAACGGCTCACGGGGAAAATGGAAGCCGACTCGTTGGTAGGTCAGGAGATTGGCTGTATTCAACAACGCCAACTCCGGAAGCCACCCCAGTGGGCGTGGTGGATCCGTCACGAGGTCCAAATCCCAGAGATCCGCAGACCGGGGCCGCAGCCTGAAGTCGAGGCGCTCTCCCAAGCGGAGCATCTGCAATGTCCACCGGGCCTGCAGAAGCTTGTCGCGCGTGAGCATCTCATGCTCGTTGATCTCTGACAATCTCTCGAGGACCCCAGGCGCAGCACCCTCCGGCACAACATAGGCGATCCGATGAATTCGAGGCTGCCCCAACCGGTTCCACATCTGCAGTGCCCGCAGTCTTCGGCCCTCCAGGTAGTAGACGGTTCCGAGGAAGTCACGGGCATAGGATTGGGTCGGGTCCAGGTCGAGACTCTTTTCCAGGAGTTTCCGGACCGTATCCAGATCGCCGGCGAGAAAACGAAGTCCAGCCAGCTCGGTGTAAGCGGCCGCGAACCGGCTGTTCTCTTGCACCAGGGCCCTCAGGATCTTCTCTGCATCCGGGAGGTCACCCTGTCTTGCGGCGGCAATTCCGTGTAATAGTGAGATTTCTGGATCCACCCTGCCTTCGCTGCGCAGGTTGCAGACCAGCCTTCTTACTTCCGCGTATTCACCTGCGAGGAACAGTCGCCGGACCTCCTCGGTTGCAGCCTCCGCAGACTGGCCGTGAACCGGGGCAGCCGTTGTCCCCGCCAGGATCAACGCGGACAGCCAAGTTCTCCAGTGATCAGGCTGCTTCACCGGCGGTCCTTGGGTACGATCAGCAGCGTCCACCCCCCGGCGGATCCCCAGCGCCGCCGCATCCCGTCATCGTCGAACCGCCGGTAAGGCCCCAGGGTCGGGTCGTGGACCAGCCACTGGCGCCGCGATGCGTCCCAGCCGACGACCACGACGTAGTGGCCGGTCTGACTGGGAGACTTGGCGTCAATCAGCAAGATCAGCGGCCGTCCAGCGGTGAGCTGGCGAAGGAGGAATTCTGGGTCGGCGGCCAAAGCCTCGGCAAAGAACCCTTCCTCGCGGGCAAGCTCCCGGAGTTCTTCGCCTGTCAACCCTTTTGCTGCAGGCGTCGGCAGTGATTGTGCCAACCGCTGCTGGTCGGTCGGCCTTCCCCAGTATTCAAGGACCATTGCCAGACTGGCCGTTCCGCACAACAGGCCAACCTGGCGCCGGAACGGAACACGGATATAGACACCCGGCTCGTCGTTCTGAGCCAGGAGCGTATGGGCCGCCAAGACCAGGCACCATGCAGCCAGGACGCATGCAATTCCCGATGCAGCAGCTTCGGCCTGACGACGTGGGATCAGCAACCCATCAATCCCCTCCCCTGGACAGGATGATGATCAGCAGAATCGCCACGATGATGTAAAGCACGATCAGCGAGGTTGCCCACTGAGGTATCCCACCCCTGAGCTGGTTGTTTACAAGCCGACTCCGTGCCGCGACTTCCTGGAGCGTTTCATCGTCGAGACAGGCCACCGCCGCTTCGACTCGTGTCAGGTCAAACGCGCCAGACAGGTGAGAGACCACAAGCTCCGACCGCAGCAAAGCCCTGATCTCGGCACGGTCCGCTTCAGTGACTTCTGCCCGGCGGGAGAGTGCGTCACGAAGCTCCGACTGGCTGACGATATGGAGTTCGTCGTCGGCCCCACTGGCAACCCCCGACAGCAGCACCATAGCGGTCAAGAAGAAGTATGGCGCTCCCCTCATTCCCACACATCCTTTGGGTTCAAGGGCAGGTGAGCGTCCCGCCCTGCTGTCCTGCTGGAGTACACTCGTAGGTGATCACAAACGGGGGCCAGGGACCACGCTGTATTTCTCCGATCTGCACCAGCCTTCTCCGATGTAGCCGTGGCACCAGGCGCCGCAAGTAGAAGTATAGGCCCAAAAAGGGCATCGGCCTTCCCGGAAATCAAGACAGCTTGGACAGTGCGATCTGGGAAGATCGATGCTGCAGGATGTGTTGTGGGCACAGTCGCACGTTCCCCAAGGTTCGATGACAAGCTTGTATTGGTTCACCTCGTAACAGCCGTGGGGCTTGGTCCGGTCACTGGTCAGGGTGATCGATTCGGACGGCGGGCAACAGGCAACTTCACGGCATTCCGAATAGTCAGGTCGGCACACGCAGGCCGCGTCATCATGCCCATCCCAACAAGCATTGCACCCAAAGTCATGGGTCCACTGGCCAAGAACGAACTGCGAACCGAGTCCCAGACTCAGAGCCAAAAACGCAGCCTTGGATCCCATGAATCGCTCCGGGCGGACACGCCCTTTCTACCGCACCCGGAGAAGATATTCAACACTCAATCGGTCGCTCATCTCTCCGTCCGGTTTGAATCAGGTGATGGGCCGGCCGAGGCCAGCCGCCTTCACCCCTTCCGGAAAACCAGCTTGTACAATAGGCTGTCGATGATCGCGAGCCAGCTTGCCTCGATGACGTTCACCGAAACCCCAACCGTTGTCCAGGACTCGGTCCCGTCGGTGGACTCGATCAGCACACGGACTTTCGCCGCGGTGCCCTCCTTGGCGTCCAGTACCCGGACCTTGTAGTCGGTCAGGTGCACCTGCTGCAGCTCCGGGAAGAACCGCCCCAACGCTTTCTTGATGGCGCGGTCCAAGGCGTTGACGGGGCCGAGACCCTCCGAGGCGGTGTGTTCCTCTCCTTCTCCCACCCGGACCTTGACCGTGGCCTCGCTGACAAACGTGCCATTGGCGCGGTCCACCATCACCCGGAAACCCCGGACGTCAAAGGGGAGTGTCTTGCCGGACAGATGATGGCTGGCCAGCAGCTTCAGACTGGCCTCCGCCCCCTCGAACTGGTAGCCCTCGTACTCCAGCCGCTTGATCTCCTGCACCAGCGAGTTCAGGTCCAGTTGATCCGGGTCGATGCCGCCCAGCTCGCGGATCTTGTAGAGCAGATTGCTTTTGCCCGACAGATCGGACACCAGGACCCGGCGGCTGTTGCCCACCGCCTCCGGCGGAATGTGCTCATAGGTTCGGGTGTCGCGCAGGATGGCGCTGACATGGATCCCGCCCTTGTGGGCGAAAGCGCTTTTGCCGACGTAGGGCTGGTTGTTGGCTACCGCCACATTGGCCGTCTCGCTGACGAAATGCGCCAGTGAACTGAGTCCCTGCAGCTTTTCCGGACCCACCACCCGCCGGCCCATCTTCAGTTCGAGGTTGGGGATGATCGAGGTGAGGTTGGCGTTGCCGATCCGTTCGCCGAACCCGTTGATGGTGCCCTGGACCATTGCGGCGCCGGCCTCCACGGCAGCCAGGGAGTTGGCCACACCCAGTTCGGCGTCGTTGTGGGTATGGATGCCGACCTTGGGGAAACGCCGGCAGATGGGTTCGGCGATCCGGAAGACCTCTGACGGCAGGCTGCCGCCGTTGGTGTCGCACAGAACAATCCAGTCCGCCCCGGCCTTGTGGGCCGCGTCCAGAACCGCCAGCGCGTAGTCGGGGTTGGCCTTCCAGCCGTCAAAGAAGTGTTCGGCGTCGAAGACCACTTCTTTGCCGAACGACTTGAGGTAGGCCAGGCTCTCCCGGACGATCTGGAGGTTTTGCTCCAGTTCGATGCCCAGCGCCTGATAGACATGGAAGTCCCAGCTCTTGCCCACCACTGTCACCACCGGCGTTTCCGCTTCCAGCAGGGCACGCAGGTTGGGATCCTGGTCCACGGGATTCTTCCAGTGCCGGGTGCTGCCGAAGGCGGCAATACGGCTCAGCTTCCAGGGCACGTGGCGGGCCCGGCTGAAGAACTCGGCGTCCTTGGGATTGGAGCCCGGCCATCCGCCTTCGATGTAGTGAATGCCGAAGTCGTCCAGTTTCTCGGCGATCCGGAGCTTGTCGTGAACGCTCAGCGAGATGTTCTCCCCCTGGGTTCCATCCCGGAGGGTGCAGTCGTAGATTGCGGTTTGCAGTTGGTTTGGTTCGTCGCTCAATGTCGTCACTCCCTGTTTCTCTTTTCGGCAGTGGCGGCCTGAACGATACGACGCCCGCTGAGAACCTGGTGGGATCCCGGGTTGCCTTGCGGATGTCGGTCTCAGGCCGGCGTTCCGCTAGCACCCGGCGGAAGGAATGATGCCGATGCCGATAATGATGCCGATAGCGATAGTGCGTCCCGAGGCGGCGGCCTGGTCTGCCCTGTCGCGGTTGCGGTTGATCATCACGGCTGACCGCAAAGTCTAGCTTGGGAGGCCTTGGCGAGTCAAGTTCCCAGTCTCGGATCCGCGAAGGCCGCGTCAGCGGCCTGAGCCCTGGGGCGCGGAAGCTTGCTTCCACTTTTCCGACCTCGCGGCTCCGCAGGTGCGTCCCCTCTCCGAAAGCGGCGTCGCCGGCCCTGTCGGGCCTCTGCCGCCGCACTCCGAAGGCCCGCTGCCGCGGGCGGGCTTCCCGAGGTATCGGCATCCCCCGATGGCACCCTCCAGGGAGCAAGCGGTATTCCCTCCCGCCGCAAGCGCTGATCCGCTGGGATGCCGCGACTATTCGTTGCCCACCCGCAGGACGCTGAGGAACGCCTCCTGCGGGATCTCCACCCGCCCGACGCTCTTCATCCGCCGCTTTCCCTCTTTCTGCTTCTCCAGCAGCTTGCGTTTGCGGGTGACATCGCCGCCATAGCATTTGGCCAGCACGTTCTTGCGCATGGCCGGGACGCGCTCGGCCGCGATCACCTTGGATCCGATCGCCGCCTGGATCCGGATCTCGAAGAGCTGGCGGGGCAGGACCTCCCGCAGGCGGCTCACTAGAGCCTTGCCTTTGTAATACGCCTTGTCCCGATGGGTAATGAAGCTCAGCGTATCTACCGGTTCGTTGTTGATCCGGATGTCCAGCTTGACCAGGTCGTTCTCCCGGTAACCGGAAAGCTCGTAATCGAAGGACGCGTAACCTCGGGAGCGGCTCTTCAACGCGTCGAAGAAGTCGAGGAGGATCTCCGACAGCGGCAACTGCCAGGTCAGCATCACCCGCTCCGTGGTGGTGTATTCCATGTCCACGAACTCCCCCCGGCGGTCCGTGCACAGGTCCATGATCGACCCGACGTATTCGGCCGGCGTGATGATGACCGCCCGCACGTAAGGCTCGAAGACTTGGTCGATGTCGGCGACCGGCGGCCAGCGGGCCGGGTTGTCGATCATCACTTCGGCGCCGTTACGCAGCAGGATCTTGTAGACCACGGAGGGTGCCGTCGCCACCAGCTCCAGGTTGAACTCGCGTTCCAGACGCTCCTGAACGATCTCGCTGTGCAGCAGGCCCAGGAACCCGCAACGGAAGCCGAAGCCCAGCGCCGCCGACGTTTCCGGTTCGAACACCAGTGAGGCGTCGTTGAGCTGGAGCTTGCTCAGGGCTTCCCGCAGCTCGGCGAACTGGTCGCTGTCCACCGGGTAGAGTCCGCAGAACACCATCGGCTTGGCCTGCTTGTACCCGGGCAAAGGCGTCGTTGCCGGCCGGCGATGTTCGGTAATGGTGTCCCCCACCCGGCACAGACCTATCTCCTTGATGGCAGCGTGGACGAAACCGACCTGTCCGGTTTCCAGCCGCTCACAGCCCCGCATTCCGGGCGCAAAGACACCGACTCCCGCCACCTCCGCGACGTGCCCCGACCCCATCATCCGGATCTGCATTCCGGGTTCCAGACGGCCGTCCACCACCCGCACGTAAGCGACGATCCCCAGGTAGGGATCGAAGTGGCTGTCGAAGACCAGTGCCCGCAGGGGCGCCTCCGGGTCCCCCTGGGGCGGGGGCACCCGCCGCACCACCGCTTCCAGGATCCCGTCGATGCCGATCCCCTGTTTGGCGCTGGCAAGCAGGGCCTCTGAGGCTTCCAGTGCAAGCTCTTCCTCGATCTCCTGTCGAACCCGGTCGGGATTGGCCGCGGGCAAATCGATCTTGTTGATGACTGGGATGATGGTGAGGTTGTGATTCATGGCCAGGTTGACGTTTGCCAGGGTTTGGGCCTCCACGCCCTGTACCGCATCCACCACCAGCAGCGCTCCCTCGCAGGCAGCCAGGCTGCGGGAAACCTCATAGGTGAAATCCACATGGCCCGGGGTATCGATGAGGTTCAGCTCGTAGTCGAAGCCGTCTTGGGCCCGGTAGTAGAGGCGGACGGCCGCCATCTTGATGGTGATCCCGCGCTCGCGCTCGAGGTCCATCTGGTCCAGCAACTGCTCCCGCATCTCGCGGGCCTCGACCGTTCCGGTTGCCTCCAACAGGCGGTCCGCCAGGGTGGACTTGCCGTGGTCGATGTGCGCGATGATGCAGAAATTCCGGATCCTGGACTGTCGGGACATGGCGCCTGCCAGCGCAAGAGTGTATTACAGGAGGGCCGCAGGCCGCGGAGCCCCGGCTGCCGAGGCCGCGCAGGACCGGGTTCGGTCCTTCCGATGAGGTCCGGCTAACCCTCGCCGGCTTCCGGTAGCTCGGGCAGGCGGTCCAGCAGCCGGGCGAAGCGGCGGCGGTCGAAGGGCCGATCCTCCTCCGCCATGGAGCGCATCTCGTCGTAAACGACGGCGGCGATCATGGTTCGGGCCTCATCAGGGGAAAAGCCCGCTGCCTGGAGGCGACGCCAAGTCCGGCGGGTTTCAGGCGGGTCCTGGCTCTCCAGTTGGCGTTTGACGGTCTCCAGGAGGGCGCTGCGGACTACGTCCAACTCCTCGAACCGCATGTCTCGACGATAAACCAGCTTCTGCCTTGCCGCAAGCTGGTCCCCGGGGTTCACCCCGGTACGGTTCCTGGAGAATCCTGGCCCCGGGACGATCAGGGCTCCTGAGGCCGCGCCCCAGGGCGTCACGCGCCAGAGGATTGGAATATGGTCTTGCCCAAGTCCTCCCACCATTGGCGCCGCCTTGTTGATGTTGCAGGCGATTTCCGGGAGCCAGGAATCGCTTATCGAGCTCTTCTCGCGCTGTGTGATGATGGTTTCGAGATTGGAGTTGCCCGGATTATGGGGAAGGTCTACGGAAGTCGAACCGGACGCCAAGATGCCGAAGGAGCTCGAACGTGGTCACATACGGGACTCCAAACCGGGCGCACACGTCCGGCAATTTGATGGCGCTAAGTGAATCGGGAGCGGGCGTTTCGTTGGTCACCACGGTGAACCCGCGAACCTTGGCGTAAGCGACCAACCAGCCGTCGGCCCCGGCAGCGAATCTCGCCTTGGCCACGTCGTAATAACGAGGATGTCGCTGTACCCGGAGCATGATCCCGCTGTACTCGGTCGGCACCTGGTCGTCTTCCACCAATAGGAAGAAGGAATTCGGTACTGTTTGTCTGACCCACTTGACGAGGTCTTCTGTCTTGCTGCCTGCCAAGAGTTCGCTTCGTACCCGGTCGATGCTGAAAGCGGTGCCTCGAGAGTGATGATGAAGCAGGCTCTCCCAAAAACCGGGACAAATGTCGAAGGCGTAATACGTGTTCTTGGCGGTGATAAATACGTCTGAATCGAGCAGGTACTTGAGCTTGTGCGTCACGGTAACGCGATTCCAAGGCGCTGTGCATATCGCTGGAAGGCCCCGCCGTTAAGGCCCGTTAACTCGTAGGCCACCCTGAACGTGATTCTTCCTTCCAGCGCGGCGTAGATCACCCGGCGGGCGAAGCGCTCTCCGACTCGGTTGTTCTGATTATTATGGAAATCGCCGCCGCCAGTAGGCCTTCGACGCTGACGTTCCTGCCGGGTGTAGTCTTCGTAGAATTGGAAAAACGCGGTGCGACCAATCAGCCGAAGATCAAGAGCGCGACGTCCAACGACGGTCGGGCTCACCTTGAAATGTCGTGCGAGCCGTTCGAACCGGTCTTCCGCCCGCCTGACTTGCGGCCACTGCTCCTTAAGCTGCCGTGCCGGCACCAGAAATTCGGCAGCCGCCTGATCGCAGAATCGCTCGATGCGGTCATCACCCGGGAAAATGCCTTCGAACCCGGAGACCCCTTCGCCCGTTCTCCCCAGCCAGAGATGTGCCAGCTCGTGCGCTAACGTAAACATTTGCGCCGACTTGGCATCAGCACCGTTGACGAAGATGAGCGGCGCATAGGGGTCCGCCAGGGCGAAGCCGCGGAATTCTTCCACATCAAGCTTCCGGTGCGTGTTGTTGCCGACGACACCATTGATGACAGCGAGAACCCCGAGATCCTCGAAGCGCCGGCGCAGGTCGCTCACGGCGGCTTCCCACGTGGGTACCTTCGATGCCCATTGATCGTCGAGACCGACTGCACGGCGCATCTCCTGCCCGATCGCAATGGGATCGTCATCCATGCGAGCGGCACCGAAGAAATCATGCGGCTGCTCCCCTGTCTCTCTGCGATCGTCGCTGAGCCAGCGGCTCCGCCGCTGCATAGCATGGATGGTATCGAGCAGGTCGGCGCTCGGATGTCGAGGACGCCGCCCGAGTGTCCGCAAATCGGGGATCGGTAGACGCTCTTCCGGCGGCTCGGGAAGAAAGAAGTACCCGAACGGCGTATAAGTGGCTCTGGCGAAGTCCTCGAGTTGCCTGAACGTCGGCCGTACTTCGCCTTCAAGCCACTTCGGCAGTCCACTAAAACGCGATGCCAGCACCAGCGGGTCGTAACCGGCCCGTTCGCAAGCCCATCTGAGCAACTCGGGACGCACGGCGACACGGGTCATGTGGCAACCTCGACTCGATCATTATCGTAATTCGCCGCCGAAAGGGCAAAGAAAGCGCCGTGTTTCGCCGGAAGCACGGCGCCGCGAGCCTAACGCTTTTCACCGGGAGATCGACGACGACGGGGCGACAGCCGGCAAAGCTGAGACCACGAGCTACGGACTGGAAGCCTCCGGCTCCTCCACCCGCAGGATCTGATCCGCCTTGACGCCGGTCAGCCGCTGGCTGATCCCGCTGGGCCAGCGGATGGTGATCTCGTCCACCACCGATGCCTGGGCCAGGCCAAAGTGCAACCGCATATCCGGCTGCGACTGATAACCACCCCCGCCCCGGACCACCTGAAGCTGCCTCAGGTCACCGGTCCGTACAACAACCTTGGCTCCGATCGCCGAGCGGTTGGACTTTCGGCCCACCAGTTTCAACTGCAGCCAGTGGCCGGGGACCTTGCCATCGTTCACCAGCAGGGACGGCTCTTCATCCAGGTTGGTGATGAGAAAGTCCAAGTGTCCGTCGTTGTTGATGTCGCCCGGTAACAGGGCCCGGCTGTTACGGACTTCCGCGAAGCCGGGGCCCGAGCGGGCGGTATACTCTGCAAACTCTCCGTTTCGCAGGTTCCGGAAGACGAAACGGGGCTGGCGGAAAGCGGTTCCGATCTCGTACTTGTCCACCTCCGGATAGACGTGGCCGTTGACGATGGCCAGGTCCTTCCAGCCGTCAAGGTCCAGGTCCACGAAGGCCACGCCCCAGCCGAGACGCTGCCAGCTCACGTCGCCCAGATTGGCCCGGTAGGTAACATCCTGGAAATGGCCGTCTCCTTCGTTCCGATACAGGGTGTTGGTATCGTCCGAAAAGTTGGTGACCATCAGGTCCAGATCGAGGTCGTTGTCGAAGTCGGCGAAATCGACACCCATGCCGGCCTGTTCACGTCCGTCTTCGTTGAAGGAAACCCCCGCCAGCAGGCCCACCTCCGCGAAAGTGCCGTCGCCGTTGTTCTGAAAGAGGAAGTTGGGAACCGAATCGTTGGCCACAAAGATGTCGAGGTCGCCGTCATCGTCGTAGTCGGCCCAGATGACGCCGAGCCCGTAATAGGTCTGGGGCTGTTCGATGCCGGTCTCCTTGGTCCGATCCACGAAGGTACCGTCACCCTGATTCACGTAGAAGCGGTCTCCCTGCGAGGGTAACCCCCGCGGGCCGCACTGGACCTTGAGTCCGCGGTAAGTGCAATGGGGACCGTCCTTCGGCAGATTGTGGAACTCAAACTCCACGTAGTTGCTGACATACAGGTCCAGGTCGCCGTCGTTGTCGAAATCCCCGAAACCGCAGGATGAACTCCAGGAACGGTCGGCCTGCCAGGTGGCGGAGTCCCACTCCCGGAAGGTTCCGTCACCCTGGTTGAGGTAAAGGACGTTGGGTCCCATGTTGGTGACGTAGATGTCATCCCAGCCGTCGTTGTTGACATCACCGATGCAGGCTCCCATGCCCCACCGGCGGTCGCCTACCCCTGCCTGGGCGGTCACATCCTGAAAGGTGCCGTCTCCCCGGTTGCGATAGAGCAGATTGGTGGCGGTGTTTCCGCCTGTGCGCTCGGCCTCGATGGAAGAACCGTTGACCAGGTAAAGGTCGATCCAGCCGTCGTTGTCGAAATCGAGCCAGGCAGCTCCACCGCTCATGGATTCCGGGATGTAGGGTTTGTTGGGATCGCCGCTGGTCATGGGGACGGTAAGTCCTGCCCGGGCTGCGTTGTTGGCAAAGGTCGGCCAGGGGGGCGGATCCGGTTCGGAGGTGGTCGTCCCGCCGGCGATTACGGCTCCCAGAATCGCCAGGGCAGGGAAGGCAATCGTTGGCCTCGACCGGTCGTTCAAAAACATCGGGGGTCTCGGAACTGGCTATTATATGGTTGGAGTCATCCCATGGAAGGATGCGGTTGGGGATGGGCGGGCGGCTGGAAGCGGGCGGCGCCGCTGGCGGCCGGATGTCTGTTGTTTGCGGCCGCCAGCGCCATTGCGGGACAGGGGAAACCCGGGACCGAAAACAGGCCCGACACCGCGCGTCTCAAGCAGCTCGAGGAAAGCTGGGAATCTGGCACCCAGACTCCCGAGTTGAGGGCGGCCCTGGCCTCCGAATACTTCACGGTCGCCGCCTTTTCTTACCGGGAAAACCGCTACTTCGAGAGTCTGGCGGCAGCTCGCAAGGCGGTGCGGCTGGTGCCGGACAATCCGGACTATCTGCACCTCCAGGGACTTGCCTATTTCGCACTGCAACAGGGTACGGATGCGGAGACATCACTGCGCAATGCCTTGCGGTATGCCCCCCAGAAAGCCAGCCTCCACTATGATCTGGCGCTGGTGCTTCTGAGGGCGAACCGTAACGAGGAAGCGGAAGCGGAGCTGAAGGCCGCCCTGGAGCTGCAGCCCGATCTGGCGATCGGTTACCTCCTGCTCGGGCGGATTTACCATAACCGGAGTCTGACAGAGACCGCCATGAAGTACTTCGAGCGGGCGAAGGAGCTGGACCCGGAACTGCGCACCCTTCACTTCCACATCGGCTTCGCGCACAAGGCGGTGGGCAACAACGAGCAGGCGATCGTGGAAATGGAGGAAGAGGCACGGCTCCACCCCGACTACCTGCCGGCCAGAAAGGAGCTGGGCGAACTCCTTCTCAAGGAAAAGCGTCCGGAACCGGCGCTGACGCACCTGGAGGTGGCACGCAAGCTCGCCCCTGGCGACCCCGATGTTCTCTACTATTATGGGAAGGCCCTGTATGAGCTGCAGCGGAACGACGAAGCCTTGTCGGCGCTGGACGAGGCATCCCGTCTGGATCCCACCCTTTCTGAGCCGTACTACCTGAAGGCCCAGATCTACATGAAAAAGGGTCAGCGCGAAGCCGCCCAGCGGGAACTGGAGCTGTTCAAGAAAGTGAAAAAGCCGAAGTAGGGAGGGAAGGGGAGGAGAGAGGTTCAAAGGTTCAAAAGTTTAAAGGTTTAAAGGTGTAAGTGGTGTTTCGAGGTGCTCACGCCGACGGTGCGTGACGCTGCTCACAGTCCGGACCGCGGTTGCAAAGCTATCCTCCGTATCGATCAGGTTGCCGGGCCGGGGCGGAATCCTGCGTCCGCACCGGGCGCCAAGCCGGGAGGAAGCCGCACATGGGACTAGGCAAGATCAGCATCGCGCGTCGCCGGCTGGACGTGCGCAACGGAAACTCCGCTTTCGATGCAATTCGCTTCCGTTCTTCCGAAACCTTCCGCCTCCCCCACGGTACGGCCGGCAATCCGGCCGTGACCCCGGACGGGGAGACAGAGGGTCTGGTATTTCACATCTCGGAACTGCAGGCCCGGAGATTGGAGGCGATGGCGATGCCTGCCCATGATGGCCGAGGGTTTATGACCGCTTCCGTCCAGCGGGAAGGCCCTGTGTTGGTCCTCCGGATCGAGAGCCCCATCCACAGCCGACGGATGCTGAGCTGCAGGCAGGTGGCCGAAATGCTTGGAATGAGCCGGCGGTTCGTTTACGACCAGGCGCGGGAGATGAAGTTGCCAGCTTACCGTTTCGGCCGGGTGCTGAGGTTCGATCCCCGGGATGTGATCCAGTTCCTGGCCGGCTGCCTGGAGGGGGGAGGGAGCTGACCATGTACCAGCGCTATTGGGGACTTGCCAGGAGCCCCTTCGACAGCGTGCCGGATCCAGGCATGTACTTCAGTGACCACCCCACCGTGGAGAGTGCAGTGGCGGAACTCCTGTTCGCCATCGAGGAAGGAAATGAATGCCTGGCTGTGGTGGTGGGAGAGGTCGGGCTGGGCAAGACCATGGCGTTGCGGGTGGTGCTGGACTCGCTGGACCCGGAACTGTACCGGATCGCCTTTGTCACCAACCCGGCTGTAACCTTCGTCCAGCTCCTGCGGGAGATCATCGGCCAGCTTCAGGGTCGGCCCTGCACCCTGCGCAGCCGGGAACTCCTGCTCGAGGAGTTCAACCGGCTACTGTTTCAGACCGCCGACGAAGGACGCAAGGTCCTCGTGTTCATCGATGAAGGCAATGCCATGAAAGGGGCCAACCTGGAGGCTTTGCGCCTGCTGACCAACATGCAGGAGGACACCCGTAACCTGATGGCCATCATCCTGGCGGGACAGCCGAAGTTGGCCCGGATGCTGGAAGACCCCCGGCGGGCCAACCTGTTTCAGCGCATCGGCATCTACACCCGGCTGGAACCCCTGGATTCCGTGGAGACGGTGCGCCGGTATGTGGAACACCGGCTGCAACAGGCCGGGGCCGTCGGACGGATCTTTGACGACAGTTCTTTTGAGGTGATCTACCGGTACAGCCAGGGAATCCCGCGTCTCATCAACCGCCTGTGCAAGCTGTCGATGAAGGCCGGCGAGACCAACCACCTCTCGATCATTGGAGCGGACGTGGTGGAAGCGGTGGCGGCCCGTTTCGAATCCCATCACCGCGGCCGCAATAAGGCCAAGACCGCCGGCGGACCGATCCGCCGGACCGCCGCTGAGCCACAGCCTGTCTCAGTTGATGGGTCCTCCGTCCCGGCGCCGGACCCGCAGCACGTCCCGGTAACCACGGCTCTGGAGGACGGGGTGGAATCGGCGGCGGCTGCGGAGTCGATCCCGGTACCGGCACCGGCCTTCGCGGATGCGGTGGAGCCACCGGCGGAACCGGGTCTCGAACCGTCTGGTACCACCGGGGAACGGTCGTGTCACCATGAATCCCCGCCGGCCGCCGGAGGGGATCACGAGCCTGAAACCGAAGCCATTCCAGCCGAAGAACCGCCTTCCCGGGCGGCGGCGACCTCCGCTGTGGGGACCGAGCCTCCCCCTGTCCCCACGGCGGAGGAAGCGAAGCCGGTTGCCAACCGTCTGTCCTCGCCGGTAGTGGTCAACGTCTCGATGGATGCAGCCATCACGGATTCCCACGAAGGTAACGGGCGGGGACGACCGTTTGCGGACCAGGAAGCCCCTTCGCGGCCTGCTCCGGTGATCGCCCAACTGATCATTCCCCGGGAAGTCATCGAGGCGTTGCGCAGTCTGGCGGACGAGCGCCAGCAACTCCGCCTGGCGGGCCAACTGGCTGCCCGTCAGATCCAGGAGCACCCCGAGCGCTACACCGACGCCTTCCTGGACCCGGTGCGGGCGTGGGATCTGCTGCGCAACGAGATTCTGCGGGCAGCGCGCTGCGCTTAACCCCGCCGGCCGTCTCCCCCGACCCCGACGCTTTAAACCTGTAAACCTTTGAACCTTTGTTACGGCTGCTTCTGGGCGGCGGAATGCCGCATCTCGGCGATCTTCACCAGAATGTATGCGATCAGAGTGAAGATGAAGAATACCAGCAGCAGCCACGCGATGCCAGACATCGTGCCGATCACCGTGCGGTAGACCTCCAGCAGCCAGCGGTCGGTGTTGAGGACGAGGGGTTCGCCGCCTTCCGGGCCTCTTGCGGGGTTGATGTAGCGCTCCAGCTCCCAAACCCGCACACCGCTGGAGATTCCCACCACCATGATGGCGAACATCAGGTAGCGAACCCACGCGGTGTAGATCTCGTCGGCAAGAATGCGCTGCAGGATCTGACGGACGGCGGGGCGGAACAGCGCCGCCACCGTGGCCGCCACCACCAGGGCTATCACGAAGGTAACCACCAGCAGGGTTGCGAACATCGAACCCTCCTTGAAGACCCCAGCATCCTCCACCTGCAGTCACTCTGCAAGGAGTCAAACAGTGGGATCGATTCAGCCACGACATCCCAGGGAGAAGGGCTCGCACCCCGCTACGCCGCCACCCCGTTACCCCGCTACCTCGTTACCGCGCTACCCCGTTACCCTGAAATGTTCTTCGAGATATCGTTGAAGATCACGATACTCATGAGCAGGATCAGGAAGATGAAGCCTACCTGGAAGATCCGCTCCTTGAGCTTCAGACTCAGGTCCCGGCCCAGCACCGCTTCCACCGCCAACAGAGTGATGACGCCTCCGTCCAGGATCGGGATCGGCAGCAGGTTGAAGATCCCGAGCTGGAGCGAGACCAGCGACATGAAACCGATCAGGGGAAGCAAACCCTGAGATGCCGCCTGTCCGGAAAAGCGAGCAATCTCGATGGGGCCCGACATCATCTTCAACGAGGTCTCGCCGGTCACCAGCTTCCCGATGATCCGGAACGTCAGCGTGGTGAGACGGTAGCAGCGATCCACTGCCCGGACCAACGCGGGCAGCGGACCATACCGTTCCAGGCGGATATCGCTCCTGGGGACCGGGCCGATGACCACACCGACGCGGGCCTTGCCGTCCATCATGACCGGAGTGATGGACCGCTGGAACTCTTCCTGACCTCGGCGGACCACAAACTCCACCGGACGACCCTCACTGGCGCCGATAATCGCCAGGATGCCCTCGTGGTCTGTGGCCGCCCGATCACCTGACCGCACGGACAGGATGATGTCTCCGGGCCGGAGTCCGGCCTCGGCAGCCGGTCCGGAATCGACACGGCTGACCACGGTCATGGTCTCGGGGAAGACCCCCATATAGCCGGTGCCTGTGGAGTTTTCCTCACCCAGTCGAACGACTTTCTCCAGTTCCTCTCCGTCCCGCAGCAGCCGTACCGGAACCGCCTGATCCGGTGTCGTGGCAACCACCAGTTGCAGTTCCTCCCAGGTATGGGTTTCCCGCCCGGCGACCGCCAGGATGCGGTCGCCTCGCAGCAATCCGGCGTCCCGGGCGGGAGAGTCAGGTGCAATGTAGCCCACCACCGGCGGTTCGCTGAGGAAGGTCGGAACCGGGACGCCGACCATATAGCTGCCCGCAAGCAGAAGCACGGCCAGGCCGATGTTCATGGCCGGGCCGGCCACCGCCACCAGAAACCGGTGGAGCTTGGGGCGGGACAGAAACTCGTCCGGGGCGCCTTGCAGGTCCTCGTCGAAGTTCTCGCCCTTCATCTTGACATAGCCGCCCAGTGGGATGGCGCTGATGCGATAGTCCGTATCACCACGACGGAACCCGAACAGCCGCGGTCCGAAGCCTAGGGAGAACACGTCGACGCGGATCTTCAACCACTTGGCGGCCAGATAGTGACCCAGCTCGTGGATGAAGATCATGATCCCCAGCACGAAAATGAATGAAAGCAGGGTCCACCCGAAAGCAGTCAGCAAGGTCACGTTGTCAGGTCCTTTCACCGGTTCCTGGGAGCGGCGTTTCGGCACTCACGGAGACGCAAAACCCGGGAGCGGTTTCTTTCCTATCTTACAGCTTGACCGGCCAACCGGGCTGCCTGGTCGGCGGCCTGGAGCCGTGCGACACGGTCCACTTCCAGCACCTGTTCGAGACTTTCCACAGCCTGGGAGCGATGGTTCTCCAGTACCCGCGCAATCAGCGCCGGGATGCCCAGAAACGGCAGCTTGTGGTCCAGGAACAGTTGTACCGCCACCTCGTTGGCGGCGTTGAGTACTGTCGGCGCCGTGCCTCCCTCGCGCAGCGCCGAATAAGCCAGTTCCAGACACGGAAAACGTTCGGTGTCCGGCTTCTGGAAGCGGAGGGCCGGCAGCGAGAACAGGTCCAGTTCCGGCAGCCGCGATTCCCAGCGCTCCGGGAAGGCGAAGGCGTACAGCAGCGACGAGCGCATGTCGGTAATGCTCATCTGGGCGAGCAAGGTACCGTCCACGAACTCCACCAGCGAGTGGACCACCGACTGGGGATGGACCACCACCGAGACCCTTTCCGGGGGAACCCCAAAGAAGTGCCGCGCCTCGATGACCTCCAGGCCCTTGTTCATCAAGGTCGCCGAATCCACCGTGATCTTGGGCCCCATCGACCAGGTGGGGTGTGCCAGCGCCTGTTCCACCTCCACCCGGCCCAGTTGTTCCGCGGAATGATTGAGAAAGGGGCCGCCCGAGGCGGTGAGGATGAGCCTTTTCACTTCCGAGGGCTGAGTCCCCCGCAGGCATTGATGCAGAGCACTGTGTTCGCTGTCGACCGGGATGATGGAAACGCCCTGGGACGCCGCCAGGGGCATGAGGAGATCGCCGGCCATCACCACGGTTTCCTTGTTGGCCAACGCCACATTCTTCCGGTTCCGGACTGCGTGGTAGGTGGGGACCAGACCCGCCGATCCGCTCGTGGCCACCAGCACCAGGTCTACCTCGTCGAGGGAAACCGCCTCCACCAGAGCCTCCCGGCCGACACCGACCCTGAGGCCGGGAAACTCCCTCCGCAGACTGCCGGCATCTCCGCTGTTGCCCAAAGCCACGAACCGGGGTCGATACTTCCGGCACTGTTCACGCAGGGCGGGCGAATCTCCCCGGGCGGCCAGGGTGGCGACCTCCAGGCGTTCCGGGTACAGTTCCACCAGACGTAAGGCATTGCGTCCGATGGATCCGGTGGATCCAAGGATGGCGAGCCGCTTCAACATGGACGACCCGTTCCGGATTCTAGCAGAGTCACCAGCAGGTACCAGGCGGGAAACGCCGTCAGCAGGCTGTCGATTCGGTCCAGCACACCGCCGTGTCCCGGCAGCAGGGTGGATGAGTCCTTGACCCCGGCGCTGCGTTTCAGCAGCGACTCGAAGAGATCGCCACCCATACCGGCGACGGCGACGAGGCCACCGGCCGTAGCGGAAAATCCCGCCGAACGTCCGGGCAACAGGGCGGGGCCGGCGAAAAACATCAGTAGCACCGGCCCGACCAGCCCGGCCACGAATCCCTCCAGCGTCTTTCCCGGACTCAGGCGGGGCAGCAGGTGGCGCCGCCCAAAGGCTTTGCCGGCAAAGTAGGCGCAAGTGTCGCTGGTCCAGACCACCAGCAATACCGCCAGCATTTCATGCCCAGGACGGGGGGGCCAGGCCGGCCCCGGCTCCGGGCGAAACAGCAGCAGCAGGCTGAGAGGCAGGGATATGTAAAGGATCCCGAACAGGTTTCCGGTCGCCTCGGGGATGCCGCCGGCAGGATCGGAGATCAGGAGCGAGGCGGCAAGCACCGCCAGCAGGGTGAGCACCAGGGCTGCCGGCAGGAGGCCGGGCTGGAAAGCCACCAGCCAGGGCATCAGGGCGGCCGCCGCGAAACTGACGGGCCGCACGCGCGCTCCGTGACTGCCCAGCAGCCGGCTGAACTCCCGCAGGGCGAGCAGGATCACGGCACTCAAACAGACCAGGAACAGGGGGAGCGGTGCCCAGTAGATGACAGCCAGCGCCGCCGGGACGAGCACGGCCGCTGTGGCCACCCGTCGCTTCATGGAGCGCCCTGCAGCGACGGCGCCAGAATTCCGCCGTACCGCCGCTCCCGCTTCTGAAACGCCAGCACGGCCTCCAGGAAATGGCGGCCCCTGAAGTCCGGCCACAGGACGTCCGACACGTAGATCTCCGAATACGCCACCTGCCACAGCAGGAAGTTGCTCAGACGCATCTCGCCGCTGGTGCGGATGAGCAGGTCCGGATCCGGCAGGCCGGCAGTATAGAGGTGGGCCTCGATATCAGCTTCGGTGACGGGATGGCGTCCCCCGGCTTCCAGCCAACGGTTGACCGCATCCACCAGTTCCAGCCGTCCGCTGTAGTTGAGGGCGATGACCAGCCGCATGCGGTCATTGGCTCGGGTCTTGGCGGCGGCGCGGGCCAGTTCGCGGCGCACCGTCGCGGGCAGCCCTTCCAGCCGGCCAATGGGAGTAAACGCAATCCGGTACTGCTGAAGGGTGGACAGTTCCTGGCGCAGGTAATGCCGGAGCAGGGTCCATAGGGTATTGACCTCGTCGGCGGGACGTTTCCAGTTCTCGGCAGAGAAAGCGTACAGGGTCAACGCAGGGATCTGCAGGCGGGCACAGAATTCCACCGCCGCCTTGACCGCATGGATTCCCTCGCGGTGACCTTCGACCCGGGGAAGCCCACGCATTCTGGCCCAGCGTCCATTACCGTCCATGATGACGGCAACATGGCGGGGGAGCCTTTCCGGGTCGATCCGGCGGAGGAATTCAGCCTCGAGGCTCCCGGGTTCGACGATACCCTCGAAATTCCTCCTCAGGTCGGACATAGAGGTGGCGGTAATCTACCACTCCGGTCCGATGCCGACAACCGTTGGGACCGGAAAGGCAGCAGGTTTCGGGGAACCATGGGTCGGGACACGGGAGGCAGACCCCTGGGTCCACGCGTCCCCCATCTCTCAGTACCACACCCTCACCAGATACAGACCATGGGCCTCGGCGGTGGGACCCGCCCGGGTCCGATCCCGGCCCTCCAGGATGGATACCAGGCTGTCCTCCGGCCGCTTGCCGAGCCCGATCTCGATCAGGGTTCCGGCAATGTTGCGTACCATGTGGTGCAAGAAGCCGTCGGCCTCCACCCGGTACACCACCAGCCGGCCCCGGCCCAGCACCCGAGACACATATACCTCCCGGACGCGGGTCTTGGCGGTGGTGGAGGCAGCGGCAAATCCCGAGAAGTCATGACGGCCCTCGACGGCCCGCGCCGCCCGGTCCATGCTTTGCCGGTCCAGAGGCAGGGGGACATGACAAACCCGTCCGTAAAGAAACGGAGGCAGGACTCTGCCGTTGTAGATCCGGTATTCGTAACGTTTGCGGCGGGCATCCATCTGGGCGTCGAAACCGGGACGGACCCGGCGTACGGAGAGAACCCGGATGTCCCACGGCAGGTTGGCGTTCAGGGCCCTCCGCAGATCCGGTACCGAGTCCCGCTGGGGGAACCGGAAACAGACCACTTGACCCAAGGCGTGGACACCGGCATCGGTGCGCCCGGACCCCGTGACGGACACAGGGCGCCCGGCCAGCCGGGAAAGCACCTCGGTCAACCACCCCTGGATGGTGGGAGCCCCGCGCTGGATCTGCCAGCCCTGGTAGCGGGTGCCCAAGTACTGGACCGTGGCCCGGTAAGTGTGCTCCAGAGACATGGCGTCAACTGGGTCGTTCCAGCTTGGGACGGGGTCCGCCGGCTTCCAGCTCCCGTGCCGCCTGGCTGAGCGGGCGAATCGTCTGCCGTTCGACATCCACCGCCCAGATGTAATGCAGGATCTGGCCTTCGCGGCGGACGACGACGTCGATGTAGAACTCCGGGGGCTGCGATCGGACGGGTTTCCACTCCACCAACTCCATGTCTCCGTCGCGACCCCGGGACGCCAGGCGATCCACCAGGCCGGATTGCGACCGCAGGATGTCAAATGCCTTTCCCGCCGGCGAGTCGTCTGCCGGCGGTTCGGTCCGGGCGGTCTGGGCCGAGGGAGGTGCCGGAGCGGCTGACTCCGCCACAGGGGGTGAGGCGGAGGGCCGAATCAGCGCCGTCTGCTCACCCGGCTGAGCCCCCCGGGACTCCAAAGGCGAACTTGTCCCAGGCCGGGCGGTCTGCGGTGAAGCCACCGGTTTCGGAACCTCCGCAGGTCCAGGCGACACGGCCGGGGTGGCTGAGGATTCCAACGAGTTGACGGCTGGAGCGGCTTCTGGCGCAGTCTCGGACGGGGAAACGGCCGGGGGAGGCTCCGCTGTGGCGACGGTCGTCGGCGGGGACTCGCCGGGTTCCGTGGTTCGTCCGCTGCCCCTGTAAAGGCTGACGGCCATCGCCAGCAAAGTCAGCCCGACGATGATCCAGCCGTAAGGGATTCTTCGGGCGGAGGAGCGGTCTGCAAGCGATTCCTCGTAAAGGGACGGCCGCCGGGAAACCCCAGGAGGGGTTCCACCGGCCGGGGTCTCCCTGGACGGCGGGGCTGGTTGCGGCTGTGGCGGAGGTCCCCCGGCCAGGGCGGCACGAATGATGGCAAAGGCGTTGTCGAGAGCGGCCCGTTCCTCGGCGGCCCGGCGCTGCAGGCGCGGGTTGTCGGGGAATCGGTCCGGATGCCAGACGGCCGAAAGATCACGGTGGGCTTCCATCGCCTCGCGCAGGGAAGCCCCCGGCTTCAGGCCCAGCTTTTCCCATGCCTGCTCGAGGTCGGTCATATCCCGCAGGTTCGGATTCTAGCACGGGCCGAGGCAATGGCTGCCGCCGGGGAAGGGCAGGAGGTTCAGCAAAAGGGGGTGTGCTGCCGCGCTCGTGCCCGGATCTTGCGGATGTAAGGGATGGCGTCCGGAGTCTTGCAGCCGGTCTGGCCATGATCGATGTTCACTTTGCCGATCCGCTGGGCCGCCTCGATCGCCAGCTCCTCGAGCCGGGCGCTGCGCCCGCCGATGGCGATGAGAGCCATGTACATGGCATGGCGCATCCGGTTGGGACGGGAGTGGATCTCCCGCTCGATCCGTTTCACGAGTCCGGCGAAGAACTCGTCATCGTCTCCCGAACCGGGAGCGGCGAGGGCCGCCACAATGCTCCATGCCACCTGACCGCGCCACTCCGCATCGGTCCCGAGCCATCCCGAAGCCCAGGCGAGTCCGTCCGGACTCCGGGCTCCCACCCGGCCAAGGGCGTCTGCCAGCACATAGTTGTCGAGGTCGGCGGACCACTCGTCCAGGCTGGGCCTGTCGAGGCGATCCGGATCGCAGACCATGGTGGCCAGTACGCGGGCGTCGTGGTTGCCGGTCGCCCAAAGCCCGCGCGCCAGGGGGTGGTCCTTGCGGATCTTTTTCTGCAGCCGACCCAGCTCCGCGTAGCTGACCCCGTACAAAGGAGGGCGGACGCCGTGCCGGGCGTACACTTTCCGGTTCTGTTCCGTGCCGCTGTCTTCCAGAACCTTCAGTACCTCTTCAAGCTGCATGGAATCCTCGCCTCGCAGAAAGGGGTTGGGGAAGGACGTGGGAGCCATTATACGGATGACTGCACTCCGGCCGCGGAACTCGCTTCGGAGGCGGCAACCACAGCCGCCACCGCGGCGTCACCTGTCACGTTGGTCACGGTCCGCAACATGTCCAGCAGACGGTCCACGCCAAGGATCATGGCGATTCCCGCCGATGGGATTCCCACCGCCTCCAGGATGATCACCAGCATGATGACACCGGCGCTGGGTACTGCGGCGGTGCCAATGGAGGCCAGGACCGCGGTCAGGACCAGGGTCAGTTGCGCCGTCCAGGTCAGGTCCATGCCCACGGTCTGGGCGATGAAGACGGCGGCCACCGCCTGGTACAGGGCCGTGCCATCCATATTCAGGGTGGCTCCCAGGGGCAGGACGAAGGAGGCGACTTCGTCAGGGACCTCCAACTCGTGCCGACATCGCTCCATGGTCACCGGCAGAGTGGCAGCGGACGAGCTGGTGGAAAAGGCGACGAGCTGCACCGGTCCGACTGCCCAGAAGAAGTGCCTCAGCGAATGGGGGGTCAGGAATCGAACCATCAGGGAATACACGATGGCCGTCTGGGCCGCCAGGCCGATGACCACCGCCGCGCAGTAAGATCCGAGGGCTCCCAGCAGCTTGAGCACCTGGGCGGGGTCGTCCCCCGCCACTGAGGTGAGGGTCGACGCCAGCAGGGCAAACACACCCAAAGGTGCCGTGTACATGATCAGATCGATCAACCGCAGGATCACCGCGTTGAGGCCTGACACCAGTTCCAGCACCGGCGCGGCCTTCGCGGCCGGGATCTGGGTGAGGGCGACGCCGATCAGCACGGCCGCCAGAACCACCTGCAGCATGCGTTGGTTGTCGCCGGCGGCGGCCACGAGGTTGTCGGGGACGCTGTCCACCAAGACCTGCAGGGGACCGCGGCGGCCGGCGGCGTGGGCCTGTTCGGTGCGTGTGCCGGCATCTTCCTGGTAGCGGGCCTGCAGTACCTCGCGCATTTCCGGTGGAACTCCATCCCCGGGGCGCAGCAGGTTCACCACGGCCAACCCGATGAGGACCGCCAGGGTGGTGGTGCCCAGGTAAATGGCGATGGTCTTGCCGCCGATGCGGGACAGCTTCCGGACGTCGGCCAGTGATGCCACCCCTGCCACCAGCGAGGTAACCACCAGGGGAACCGCGATCAGCTTCAGGAGATTCAGGAAGATGGTGCCCCAAGGGGCGATCCAGCGCGCTGTCCAGGCAGAGAGCCCGAAGAAAGGAGCCGCGGCGCCGAAAACCAGTCCGGCTGCCAGTCCGCACAGGATCCATCCGGGAAGTTGGCGGTGGGCCGTCATTTTCTGATGGTCCCAAGGGAAAGGACTGAGGTCAACGCCGCCCCCGGATATAATCCGCTTTCAAAATGGCTCGCAAGCGGATCGTCGTCGCCATCACCGGGGCGTCAGGCCCGATTTATGGAATCCGGACGCTGGAGATGTTGCGGCAGATCCCCGACGTGGAGAGTCACCTGATCTGCAGTTTGGCCGCCCGCCGCACGATCCAGATCGAAACGTCGTTGACTCTCAAGGAGATCGAGGCGCTTGCCGACGTGATCCACCATCCGAAAGATCTGGCCGCGCCCGTCTCCAGCGGTTCGTTTCGCACCCACGGGATGGTGATCGCTCCCTGTTCGGTGGCCACCATGTCCTGTATCGCCCTGGGAATCACCAAGGATCTGATCACCCGTGCCGCAGATGTAACCCTGAAAGAGAGGCGGCGTCTGGTACTGCTGCCGCGGGAGTCTCCCATGCACTTGGGGCACCTGCGCCGGCTGGTGGAGCTGGCAGAGATGGGTGCGGTGATCGCACCTCCATTGCCGGCCTTCTATCCGCATCCGCGGACGGTTGAGGAGCTGGTAGATTACAGCGTGGCCCGGGCGCTGGACTTGCTGGACCTCGAACCTCCCGGCCTTCCGCGGTGGGGTGAGGCCGCCCCGTGAGCGGCTTCAACGGGTCAGACGGTCCACCATCCAGCGGCAGTACCCGTCCATGTCCTTCCAGCGGAGGGCCGCCCGCATCCGGTTCCCCTGTTCGCTTCGCCGGGTTACCCCATCATCGGTGACTTCGAGGACGACGGTATCCACCTCCACCCATTCCTGGCTGACCGCCAGAGCCACCGCCAGCGTATCGAACAGGACAGAGGACTCCACCTCGGGATCGACCTTGGTCCAGTCCACCTTCTGCGCCCACAGGCGGTAGTTCTCCATCAGCGCCCCCAGGGAAGGCTTGCTTGACTCCACGATCCTCCGGTGGAGGTCCCCGGTGAGGCGGATCAGCCCGCAGGTGTCCAGCGGCGCCAGCAGCAGATCCCAGGGGGCTTGGTACATGGCCCGGGCCGCCGGCACATCCTGCTTGACGTTGTATTCGGGATCGGGAGTGGGCTTGCCGTCGTAGCCCACATCGATGCTTCCGCTCATGGCGATCACCCTGGCCTTTTCGGCGAACCGCGGCTCCCGCCGCAAAGCTTCCGCGAGGTTGGGGACGGGACCGATGGCGAGGATGACCACGGGCTCCGGAGAGCCCATCACCAGATCAATCATGGCCTGGACGCCGTCGGCGTGAACTTTGCCGGGGTACTGCGACAGGTCGTAGTCGGCGGCCCACTCGCGCTGTGGGACGAAAGACTCGCCGAAAGACGTGCCCACACCGACCGGAATGTCCGTGCGGCCTGCTACCTGAAGAAACTTGGCGGCGACCCGCGCCCTGGCTTCGGTATCTCCGCTGTCGGTTACCACTAGCTTGAGTTCCAATTCGGGGCACTCCAGCAGGAGCGCCAGCGCCCACGTATCATCGATATCGGTACCGATATCCGTATCCAGGATCACAGGCAGGCGGGCCGCTGCCGGGGACTGGGAGCCACCCGTCTGTGACCCCGGTGGGATCCCTCCGGAACAACCGAAAACCAACATTGCCGCCAGCATTCCCACCTCAGTCCCCAGCTTCATAGACAACCTCCCCTCCGACAATGGTGTAAACCACTTTGGTGGCCCGGATTTCCGGTTCCGGCACCCGCAGCAGATCCCGTGAGAACACCGTAATATCCGCCAGTTTGCCCGCCGTCAAGCTGCCCTTGATCTCCTCTTCAAAGGCTGCGTAGGCCCCCGCCCGGGTGTAGGACGCAAGCGCTTCTTCCCGGCTCATCGCCTGTTCGGGGAAGAAGGCGCGCCCGTCCTGCATCCGGCGGGTCACGGAAGCATGGAAGGACGCGACAGGATCGATGGGTTCCACCGGAGCGTCCGTACCATTGGCGATTACCACCCCGGCGTCCAGCAGACGCCGCCAGACATAAGCTCCTTCCCGGGCCCGGAGCTCGCCGATCCGCAGCGGGACCCAGGGGCCATCCGAGACGGCATGGATCGCCTGCATCGCAGCCACCACGCCCAGACGCGCGAATTCCGGGATGTCCGCAGGGTCCAGGTGCTGGGCATGTTCAATCCGCCATCGGCGCCGGCGTCCTTCCGGCCCATCTCCCAGTACGCGGGCATAGAGGGCCAAAACCTCCGCGTTGGCGCGGTCGCCGATGGCATGGACGCAGAGCTGGAGGTCCTGTTCCAGGGCGATTCGTGCAGCTGCTTCCAGATCTGCCAGGGGTGTCGTGTTGAGGCCGGTCACCGGCAGGTCGGAATAGGGCTCCCTGAGCCAGGCGCCGTGGGAACCGAGCGCGCCGTCGATGTAGCGTTTGACGGCCCGCACCGTCAAGTGGTGGTCGGAGGCCCCGACCATCCTCCAGGCTGCAGCTTGGGCCGCAAGCCGGTCGTTGGGCTCGTTGAGCATGACGTAGAGCCGGACCGGCAGCCGCCCCGCCGCGGCAGCCTCGCGGTAGAAAGTCACGTCATCAAACGAGGCACCGGCATCGTGAAACGAAGTGATGCCGTGGCTGACCACCTCCCTGACTGCGTGCTCCAGAACCTGAAGCCTTCGTTTCTTCCGGGCTTCCGGCTTCAGGCCCGCCAGGTCCCTTGCCCGTGCTGCTTCCACCAGGCCTGCGGCGTTTTCCCTCAGGACGCCGGTGGGGCGCCCGCCGGCGTCGCGCAGGATGGTCCCCCCCGGGGGGTCCGGGGTGGAGGGGCCGATCCCCCCCAGCGCCATGGCCCGGGCGTTGACAATCGCGGCGTGACCGCTGGCATGTTCCAGCAGGACCGGGTGGTCGGGCGAAACACGGCTCAAGCTGTCGTGGAGGGGGAGTCCCCCGACGTTGGGCTGGGGCGGAATCGACCACTTTTCCTGGTGCCAGCCGCGACCCACGATCCACTCACCGGCTGGGGTCCGCCCGGCGGCGTCGGCCACCAGGTCCACGATTTCCTGCCAGCTCCGGCAGGTAGCCAGATCCAGCCGCAGGGCCGCCTCGCCCAGACCGTCGAAGTGGGCATGGCTTTCAATCCAGCCGGGGGTGGCCAGCCGGCCCCGCAGATCCAGAACCCGGGTTTCAGGACCTGCCATGCCCTGAATGAACTCCGAGGTACCCAGCGCCTGGATCCGCCCTCCCCGAACCGCCAGGGCCGCCACCTCCGGCTGGCCTGCGTCCAGAGTCACGATGCGGCCATTGACCAGAATCAGATCGGGGGGTTCCTCATGGGTGCAGGCAGCCATGATCATCAGCCACACACCCAGCATCCGGCACCTGGATCGGGCGACCCATCCGGTTCTTCCCAGCGTTCCCATGGCGACCTCTCCCTGACCGATCGACCGCGGCTGCCTCCCGGCCGGTCCTGCAGTTCCCTTTGCCTCAACCCCGATTGGCCGGTCCGGCCACTTGGCGGAAGTAGGATTCGATGGCCTCCACCAGGTCGGGGACGGTCGCCCGTTCCGGCATGCAGACCACCTGGCCGCCGTACTCCCGCACCGTATCGCCGGTGATGGGACCGATGACGGCACACCGCAAGTTTTCCATCTCCAGACAGTCGCCGGCCAGCTCGAAGAAATTGCGGACTGTGGAAGAGCTGGTGAAGGTCACCAGGTCCGGTGGGGTTTCCTCCAGGACCTGCCGCAAACGCTGCCGGGCATCCGGGGGGGCTGTCGTCTCGTAGACCGGGATGACGTCCACCGTCGCTCCCAGCGATTCCAGTTGACTCGGCAGAAGCTCACGCGCCACCTTGGCTCGGGGTAGCAGGAACCGCAGCCCCTCCAGCCGGCCGCCGCACGCCTGTTGCAGTGCATCGATGATCCCTTCCGCCTGATAGAGCCTGGGCTCCAGTGCCACCTTACGGCCCTTGCTCAGGACTCGGCGACTGGTGGCTGGTCCGATGCAGCAGATGGGCGGCAGAGCCACTTCGGCCGGCAGCCGCCGGAAGAAGATCTCCACGCCGTTGACACTGGTGAAGATCAACCAGTCGTAGTCATGGATCCGGCGGATGGCCGCATCCAACAGCCCCGGGTCGAGCGGAACCAGCTCGATGGTAGGCACCTCGACCACGCGGGCGCCACGAGCGGCCAACAGGGAGGTGAAGGAACCCGCCTGGGTGCGGGGACGGGTCACCAGGATCGTCCGGCCCACTAGCGGTAAAGTCATGGGTTCGTCCTGTGCAGCAAGTCCGCGGCACCGTGCTGCAGGAAGAACTCGGCGACCTCGGCGACGAGCTGGTCTATTCCTCCCGCCGGTCCGGTCGCGCTCCGCTGGATCAGTTCTCCGCCGTCGGGGGCGGCGAGGAAGGCGGAGAAGACCGAAAACCCCCCGGCTACGGCGGCATGGGCTCCCAGCGGGAGCTGGCAGCCGCCTCCCATGAGACGAAGGAATTCCCGTTCCGCGTTCACCGAGGCCCGGGTCGAGTAGTCTTCCAGCGGTCCGAGGAAATCGATCAGTTCGACGTCGTCCGCCCGGACTTCCACCGCCAGCGCTCCCTGCCCCACGGCGGGGATCATTTCGTCCAGCGTGAACAGGCAGGTGATCCGGTCCTGCAGCCCCAGCCGCCGGAGGCCTGCCGCCGCCAGAATGATGCCGTCCAGGTTGTCGGATTCCAGTTTGCGCAGCCGCGTGTCCACGTTGCCCCGCAACGGGACCACCTCCACGTCGGGCCGCCGATGGCGGACCTGAACCATCCGCCGTGGCGAGCTGGTGCCGATGCGGGCACCGGCCGGAAGCTGTGCCAGGCCGGAAACCGGAGTGTGGGCGAGCAGTGCGTCCCGGGGATCCTCCCGCTGGGGGACTACGCCCACCGTCAGCCCTGCGGGAAGTTCAGTGGGAAGATCCTTCATGCTATGGACCGCCAGGTCGATACCGCCCGCGAGCAGGGCCTCCTCGATCTCCTTGACAAAGAGTCCCTTGGCGCTGCCCGCGAGACTGACCAGGGAAGCGGTGGCCAGATGGTCGCCGGTGGTCCGGATGACACGGGTCTCCACCGGCAGCTCCGGATCCAGTTCCCGCAGGCGCCCGACGATCCATTGAGTCTGGGCGAGGGCAAGTTGGCTGCCGCGTGTACCGACCACCAGGGGTCTCATTTGGGGTCCTCGAGGTGGAAAGCCTGGGCGATGGCTTCGGCGGCGTCCCTGCGCTGGGAGGGGTTCTCCAGGGTCCGCTTCATCTCCACCATCAGCGGATGAGCGATGCGGTGGGCGGTACGCAACATCAGGCGCTCCAGACGGGCCAGCTCCTGGGGTGAAAAAGCTTCCCGGTCCTTGGTCAACTCCTCCAGGCAGATTTCTTCCAGCCGGCGGCGGACGGCATTCATCAGCGGTCCGAGGCTGCCCCGATGGAACCCCATGATGAAGCTCCTCACCTCATCCTGGACGATTTCCTCAGCATGCGCCGCCTCCTGGCGGCGTTCCTCGAGGTTGCTCACCACCACGGACTGCAGGTCGTCGATGTCGTACAAAAAGACGTTGTCGATTTCGTTGACGGCCGGGTCGACATTGCGCGGGACCGAGATGTCCACCAGGAACAGCGGAGTATATTTCCGCCGGCGGATGACCCGATCCGCCAGCTTACGGGTAATCAGGAAATGGGGGGCGCCAGTGGACAGCACGACAATGTCGGAGGCCGCCAGGGCGTCTTCCAGCCGTTCCATGGGCAGTGCTTCACCCCGGAAACGGCGGGCGATGGCTTCTGCCTTTTCCGGTGTCCGGTTGGCCACCTGGACCCGCTCGGCGCCAGCGGCCAGCAGGGCCTCTGCCGCCAGTTCGCCCATCTTGCCGGCACCCAGCAGGAGGACACTGTGTCCCTGCAGCTCACCGAAGATCTTGACCGCCAGGTCCACCGCCACCGAACTGACTGATACGGACGACTGTCCGATCCGCGTCTCGGTTCGGACGCGTTTGGCCACGAAGAAGGCATGGGGAAGCAGCCGGCTGAGGCCTCGACCAACCGCCCCGGCGTGCTGGGCCGCAGCAAAGGCCTGCTTGAGCTGGCCGAGAATCTGCGCTTCACCGGGCACCATGGAGTCCAGGCTGGACGCCACCCGGAACACATGCTGGATCAGTTCCTGCCCCGTTAGGAGGTACAGGTGCGACTTCAGCTCCGCCGGGTCCAGCCGGTGAAAAGCGCACAGAAATTCCCGGAGCCGTTCCGGGGAAGTACCGTTGGCGCCGCTTCCGCCCAACACCTCCACCCGGTTGCAAGTGGACAGAATCAGGCCTTCTTCAAACCCCCACCGCTCGCGCAGCACGGCGAAGGCCTCCGGTAACCGCTCCTCCTGGAAGGCAACCCGCTCCCGCACCGCGACAGGCGCCGTTTTGTGATTGAGACCGACCAGGACGAGATTCATGACTCAGAACCGATGCTGTCCGCCGAAGAAGCTGACGCCCAGAAAGGTGAACAACACGCAGATAAAGCCCACCATGCTGATCAGGGCAGCGCGGCGCCCCCGCCAGCCGGCGGTCAGGCGGAGGTAGAGCAGCGCCAGGTAGATGGACCAGGTGGACATGGCCGAAATCACTTTGGGGTCCCGTGCCCAGCCGTCTACCCATTCCTTCTCAGCCCAGATCATCCCAGCCACCAGCCCAAGTGTCATGAACAGGAAGCCGGAAATCAGGAACTTCAGGAACAGGTCATCGAGAACGTTCAGGGAGGGGAGCTGGTGGTAAAAGGTTCGGGTCCGCTTGCTTTTCAGCTCCCGCTCCTGGAGCAGGTAAAGGCCTCCCAGCAGGAACACCATGAAAAACATCCCGTAAGCGAGAAACATGAAGGTCGAATGCATCAGCACCCAGGAACTGCGCAGCATGTCCGGGATCGGTGAGGCCTTGATGAACACCGTGCTCAGCATGAACGCCGCCACCAAGGGGAGCAGGAACAGGCCCAGCGCCCGGATGCGGTAGCGCGCCTGCGCGATCAGAAAGCAGAGAACCACCGTCCAGGCAAAGAAGGCCAGGGACTCCCGCAAACCGATCATGGGCAGAAACGACTTCTCGAATCCCCGGTGAATCAGGAAACCTGTGTGGAACACAAAACCCAGTGCCACCGAAATCTGCGCGACGCGCACAAACAGATCCCGCCTCGTCAGGAAAGCCACGCCGCTGTGGAAAAGCCCCACGACGTAGAACCCGAACGCTGCATTGAAAAGCAGACCTCCCATGGGCAGGTCCATTATAGCCGCCGAGACCCGGTGCCGATCTCAATTCTCGCCGTCGTCGCCGATTGCCCCCACCGGACAGCCGTGCATGGCATCGCGGGCCAACTCCTCTTCCTCCGGAGTCTGCGGTTGACGGATCACGACAGCGTTGCCGCCGGCATCGATGGCGAAGAGCTGTGGCGCAGTCGCCACACAGAATTTGGCCGAGATGCAGGAACGATCAACGTAATAGCGGCCCTTTGCGTTGTTGGGCCACCGGGAGTCCTTGTCTGCCATCCTTGACGCTCCTCGCCGTGCTTCATTGATCACTGCCGCCGTCCGGCACAGGGAGCCTATCGGTTCCGGCGTCCGGTTTCAACCGGTGCGGCCGCCACCTGCTGTCCTGGACCGGCTGGGGCCGCGTACCACACGGCGGTTCCTGATCCCGTCTCGCCTGAATCGGGATGACAGGGTCGCCACCGCCGCTTAGCATTAGGCCCATGGGGGACATGACACGCGCCGAACAGCTTGCCCGGTTGAAGCGGACGCCATGTTTCGATGTGGCGGTCATCGGGGGCGGCGCCACCGGATTGGGCACGGCGGTGGAGGCGGCTTCGCGGGGGCTGTCGGTGGCGCTCTTCGAGGGCCGCGATTTCTGCCAGGGGACTTCCAGCCGCAGCACCAAGCTGATCCACGGCGGAGTCCGCTATCTGGCGCAGGGGAACCTGACACTGGTGCGGGATGCACTGCGGGAACGCGGGATCCTGGTGCGCCGGGCGCCCCATCTGGTCTGGACACTGCCTCTGGTGCTGCCGCTGTACCGATGGTGGGAAGGCCCGTTCTACTGGACCGGGCTCAAGCTGTACGACCTGCTGGCGGGCGGCCTTGGGTTGGGGCCCACCCGGTGGCTTTCGGAGTCGGAGGTGCGCCAGGAATTGCCGGCACTGGCGGGAAACGGCCTGTGGGGCGGAATCCGTTTCTTTGATGCCCAGTTTGACGACGCCCGCCTGGGCATCACCCTGGCCAGGACGGCGGTCCGGTTGGGAGCGGTGGTTCTGAACTACGTCGCGGCGGTGGGCCTGTTACGGGTGGGAGGCAGAGTGGCGGGAGTGGCGGCGCGCGACGCGGTCTCCGGTGAAACCTTTGAAATCCCGGCGCGGGTGGTCGTCAACGCCGCCGGGACCGGCGCGGACGCCGTGCGGGCAATGGCAGATCCCACCGCCCGCCCGCGGATCACCCTCAGCCGGGGTTCCCACGTCGTGTTGCCTCCTTCCTGTCTCGGCGGCGCCAGCGCTTTGCTGGTCCCCCATACCGACGACCGGCGGGTTCTGTTTGCCGTCCCCTGGCTGGGTCGGGTGGTGGCGGGGACCACCGACGTGCCGGTGGAAAGGGAGGAGACGGAACCGGCGCCCGCAGCGGAAGAGATCGAATTCATCCTGGCCCACCTGGGGCGGTACCTGCGCGAGAAGCCGACCCATGACCAGGTGCTGAGCGTGTTCGCCGGTCTGCGACCTTTGGTGGCTGAGGAGGGGGCCCGTCCGGGTCGCACGTCTGCCCTGTCCCGCGATCATGTGCTGGAGGTGTTGGGCGGCGGGCTGGTCTCGGTGATGGGTGGAAAGTGGACCACTTATCGGAAGATGGCCGAAGATGCGGTTGACCGGGCGGTGGAAGTGGGAGGGCTCACTGCGGGGCCGTCCCGGTCGGCGGCAATGGCACTGGGGCCGTCCGCTCCGGAGAAAGCGGGAGTTCTTGCTGTGTACGGCCAGGAGGTGGTGCAACTGGAGGAGATGCTTGCCGAGCGCCCGGAGCTGGGAGAGCCGCTGCATCCGCGGCTGCCGTATCTAAAGGTCCAGGTGGTGTGGGCGGCCCGGAGGGAAGCTGCACTCAAGGTGGAGGATGTCATGGCGCGCCGGACACGCAGTCTGCTGCTGGACGCGGCGGCGGCGTTGGAGGCGGCGCCGGCCACGGCCGAACTGATGGCGGAGGAGCTGGGCTGGGACCGATGGCGGATCGAGGAGGAAGTCGCCCACTTCCGGTCACTGGCTGCCAGCTATCTCCCTTGTGTGCCCGCACGGCGGCCGTCTTGACTCTGGCGCACGGGGATGGGCCGGATTCCGCGGATCACGCGGAGCCCGCGGAGCCGGGAGAGTCGGGAGCTTCACGGCTTTTTCCTCACTCTCATTCCCCGACCCAGCCGAAGCTTCGCTCCACTGCCCGTTTCCAGTGGCGGTAGCCGGTTTCGCGGCGGTCCTCGCTCCATGTTGGATCCCACCGGCGGTCCGGCTCCCAATGGGCGGCAAGCGCATCCAGGCTTGGCCAGAAACCCGCGGCCAGGCCGGCCGCGTAGGCGGCTCCCAGCGATGTCGTCTCGGCGATTTTCGGCCGTACCACTGAGATCCCCAGAATGTCGGCCTGAAGCTGCATCAGGGTGTCATTGGCGGTGGCCCCGCCGTCCACCTTCATCACCTGCAGCTTTACCCCGGAATCGGCTTTCATCGCCTCCAGAACGTCGCGGCTCTGGTAGCAGATGGACTCCAGCACGGCCCGGGCCAGGTGTCCGCGGTTGGAATAGCGGGACAGGCCCACCACCACCCCGCGGGCGTCGGAACGCCAGTACGGCGCAAACAGGCCCGAGAAGGCAGGAACGAAGTAGACGCCCCCCGTGTCGTCCACGGTTCGAGCCAGTTCCTCAACTTCGGAAGCGGTGCGGATCAATCCGAGCTGGTCACGCAGCCACTGGACCGCTGATCCGGTGACCGCCACCGACCCCTCCAGGGCATAGACGGGAGGCTCTTCCCCAAGGCGATAGGCTACGGTCGTCAGTAGACCCGCCTTGGAGGCGATGGGCTGTGGTCCCAGGTTGAGCAGCATGAAATTGCCGGTGCCGTACGTGTTCTTCACCTCTCCCGGTGAGAAACATACCTGGCCCACCGTGGCCGCCTGCTGGTCCCCCAGGATCCCGGCCACCGGAACGCCGGCGATCGGTAACCCCGCTGCCGCCCGGCCGTAAACCCAGGACGACGGACGAATCTGCGGCAGGACCTCCCGCGGGACCCGGAAGATCCGCAGTAGCTCGTCATCCCATTCCAGAGTCTGCAGATCCATGAGCATCGTCCGGGAGGCGTTGGTAACGTCAGTGGCATGGACACCGCCGCGGCTACCCCCGGTCAGGTTCCACAGCAGCCAGGTATCGATGGTTCCGAAAGCCGCCTCACGCCGAGCGGCGGCGCGGCGCAGCCCATTCACCTCGTCCAGGATCCAGCGGAGCTTGGCGCCGGAGAAGTACGTCGCCGGGGGCAGGCCGGTACGCTCGCGGACCAGGCCGGTGTGTCCCGCCCGCTCCAGTTCGCGGATCAACTGGTCGGTCCGGGTGTCCTGCCAGACGATGGCGTTGTAGCACGGCTTTCCCGTACGCGGGTCCCAGACGACAGTGGTCTCCCGCTGGTTGGTCAGGCCCACGGCGGCCAGATCGGCGGCAGTCAGCCCGGCTTCGCGCAAGGCGCCTGCCAGGCAGGCATTGGCGTTGTCGATGATCTCCAGCGGGTCGTGTTCGACCCAGCCGGGCCGGGGCAGAATCTGGCGGTGCTCAACCTGGAAACGGGAAACCTCGTGGCCCGCATGGTCGAAGATCATGAAACGGGTGCTGGTTGTTCCCTGGTCCAGGGCACCGATGAACTCTGGCATGAGCGAACTCCTTTCGGATGTACCGTGCCCCGAGGCTAGAAACCGATCAAGGTGTAGGTCCAGGTGCCGACCAGCCCCCCGGCCAGCGGACCCAGGATGGGAACCCAGGAGTAGGCCCAGTCGGATGCTCCCTTGCCCGGAATCGGCAACAGGGCGTGTGCCAGTCTGGGTCCCAAGTCACGGGCAGGGTTGATGGCGTAGCCGGTGGGGCCGCCCAGCGACAGCCCGACGGCCAGTACCAGCAAACCCACCAGCAGCGGCTGGACGACGCCGCTGTAAACCACCGACAGATCCAGGTCTCCCGGCCGCTCGAGTACTTGGACATGGTCGCCCAGCGCCGTGAGAACGAACAGGAACACGGCCGTGGCCAAGAACTCCGTCAGGAAGTTGGCCGGGCGATGACGGATGGCCGGGACCGTACAGAAGATCGAGAGTTTCGCTGTCGGATCCTCAGTCGGCCGCCAATGCTTCAGATAAATCAGCCACACCAGGACGCCGCCCAGGAAACCGCCGGCCACCTGTGCTGCCAGGTAGGCGGGGACCGAGCCCCAGGGAAAGGCGCCGACGGACGCCAGCGCCACCGTCACGGCCGGGTTGATGTGGGCCCCACTGATGCGTCCCACGGCGTAGACCGCCATGGTCACCCCCATGGCCCAACCCGTGGCGATCACGATCCAGCCGGACCCCTGTCCCTTGCTGTCCTTCAGACACACATTGGCCACCACGCCATCTCCAAAGACGATGAGAATCATGGTGCCGAACAGTTCCGCCGCAAGCTCGAGCATCTCTCCGCCCTCTCCTCAACCGCTCACAGTGATTCTGCCGCTCCCCGGCCGGAACGGATCCGCATGGTCGCAATCCCGCCCAGGCAAACCAGGGCCGCTCCCGCCAGGGAATACACATCCGGCAGGTTCGACCAGAGGAGCCAGTCGAACAGGCCGGCGAACAGCACAGAACTGTAGATGAATGGACCGACAGCCGCCACCGGCGCCAGCGAGTAGCCGCGGGTGAGGAAGACCTGTCCTGCCGCCGCCGTCAACCCCACGCCCGCCATGATCAGCCAGGCGCCTGGCCGGGCGAAGTACGGTGTCGTTCCGGCCGGGAGCGCCGAAAGCAGCGTGGAGATGAAGGCGAAATAGAAAACGATCCGGAACACCGGTTCGGTCCGGGTCAGGCGGCGGACCGTCACCTGGGCCACCGCTCCCGACAGTCCGGCGCTGAGCCCGATCAGGGCCACCGGATTGAACAACCCCGCGGTGGGTTTCACGATGAAGGCGACACCCACGAAACCGAGCAGAAGAGGGATCGCCATGGTCCGGTTCCACTCCTCCTTGAGCCAGATCCGGGCGATCAGCGGCATGAACAGGGGAACGGTGTAGTTCAACAACACGGCATCCGCCAGCCGCATCCGGCTGATGGTGAAGAAAAAGCAGTAGATCGCCGTCAGGCCGGCCAGCGATCGCAACAGATGGAGAGCCAAGGCGGCGGTGTGCAGGCGCTGCAACTCCTCTTTCCGGGCGAGCCACGGCAGGAAGAAGGCGAGAGCGAAGGCGTTCCGAAGGAACACCACTGCACTGTTGGGCAGTTCGCCGGAGACTGCCTTCACTCCGGTGCCCATGGCGGCGAACATGAGTCCCGCCAGAGTGATCTGGGCCGCCCCACGCCAGGAGAACATCGCAGAGCATAGTAGCTCAAGGGCCGGGACCCAGGAGGCGAGTGACCACGACCGGCCGGGGGACGCGGTGGTGTGGGCTGCCGTTGTCGTAGCCGCGGGGTACTTCGCTTCTGCATAGCCGGAACGGGAGGTTACAAGGTTCCTGGGTTTCCGCGAAGCTTGGCTGGCTGAGCCTTGGGAGTGCCGGTGGCAGAGGCCCGGGGCCCGGGCGTCCCGCCCGGGTTGTACGCTAGGCGCCGATCGTCCGTGCCCTTCTCGGTGGATGGGGACGATCCCGCCTCGTGCGAGAACGGAAGTCCAAGGCTCAGGCCGCTGGCGCGGCCTTCGCGTTGATCCGTGGGATCCGTGGGATCAGCGGGATCCGCGTGCAAATCCATGTGTCCGTCCCCAGGGGGACGCAACCGCCGCGGTGGACGGGAAAGCGGAAGCAAGCTTCCGCACTCCAAGGCTCAGGCCGCTGGCGCGGCCTTCGC
>CAZGEH010000011.1:0-162222 GCA_964524795.1 uncultured Acidobacteriota bacterium | reverse complement strand
TCCCCTCGCTGTCGTGTTCCACCTGCTCACCCGGTTGTCAAAGATCTCGGCTCGCTTCACCAGCAAACCCAACGGCTCGTCGCCGTCACAAAGCGGTAATGATACGGATTTCAAGGCGCCGTTGCAAGTCCCGCCTCGATAGCTCCTAACCCCTCATTTTCCAAGGACTTGCACAAAAGTTCCCAGAACCGCTCCTGAGCCCGGCAAAGTTTTTTAGCGTCACTCACCCCCAGCTACCGCCGAATCCCCCGGCCAGGCCGTCAGCGCCTCCACCAGCAGCTCATCCTGCCAGGGAAACACGGTACGCAGGTCCAGACACAGTTCGTCATCTTCGATCCTGCCCAGAATCGGCACCCGGAAACGACGCAGCCAACCCTCCAGCCGTTCTACCCCTTCGGGCACCCGCACCGCCACCACCCACGACGGGATCCTTTCCTGCGGAGCCGAACCCCCTCCCGTCACCGACCAGCTCTGCTTCACCCGTCCTTCCAGCCGCCCGCTGCCCAGCCTTCCGCACACCGCTTCCGCCCGCGCCCGGATCTCCTCCACCGGCGCCACGAGCATCCTCCAGACCGGCAGCTCGCTCCGCTCACGCCCCTGCTCGTAAACCGCCAGCGTCCGTTCCAAGGCCGCGTAACCCAGCTTGTCCACCCGCAGAGCCCGCATCAGGGGATTGCGCCGCAACTGATCCACCAGTTCCGCCCGACCCACGATCACACCCGCCTGCGGCCCGCCCAGCAGCTTGTCCCCGCTGAAACACGCCAGGTCCGTGCCCGCATGGATCACGTCCGCCACCGCCGGCTCGTCCCGCACCACCGGCAACTCGCTGCGCTGCAGCAGACCGCTGCCGACGTCGTACACCAGCGGCCGCCCCGAACGCCGCGCCAACCCCACCATCTCCTCCAGCGAGGGCGCATCGGTAAAGCCGACGATCCGGTAGTTGCTGGGATGCACCTTGAGGATCAGCGCCGTGTCGTCGTCCAGGGCGTCCTGGTAGTCCGCCAGCCGGGTTCTGTTCGTCGTGCCCACCTCGCGCAGGATCGCGCCACTCTTCTCCATCACCGCCGGCAACCGGAACGAACCTCCGATCTCGATCAGCTCGCCCCTGGAAACCAGCACCTTGCGGCCATTTGCCAAGGTGTTGAGGATCAACAACAACGCCGCCGCCGCGTTGTTGCACACGGTGCCTGCCTCCGCCCCGGTCAGCGTCCGCAGCCGCCCCTCCACCAGATGGTCCCGCCTCCCCCGTTCGCCCCGCTCGAGGCTGTACTCCAGATTCGAATAGGCAGCCGCCGTCTCCGCCACGTAAGCGGCAACCGACGGTCCCAGGGGAGCCCGACCCGCGTTCGTGAACACGATCACCCCGGTGGCGTTGACCAGCGTCCGCAGGGTGGGACGAAACTCCCGATCCAGACGCTCCCGGACCCGTCCGGACAGGAATTCGAACAGTTCCTCTCCCTCCGGAACCGGCCGGCCATCTACCACTCCTTCCCGCAATTCATCCAGTACAGCCGACGCCTGCGCGCGCACGATTCCGCGGGGATAGACGGCGTACAGATCCCCAAGCGAGGGATGGTCCAGCACCAACGACATGGAAGGCAGTCTGCGCAAGCGCTGACGAAGGTCTTCAGCCACAATCCGCCATCATATACCCCCGCGCAAGCCGGGGGTTCCGCCCGGCCGCCGCCGGCGTCTGTCCACCCGATGCAGCCCCTCCCGGTCCGCGGTAAACTGACGCCTTCCCGTCAACGAAAGGTCCAGCGATGAAGGTTCAACTTGCACTGCTCAGCGTCTCCGACAAGGAAGGGCTGATCGATTTCGCCCGGGGCCTGAATGCCCTGGGGATCCGCCTGCTGTCCACCGGTGGTACCGCCCGAACTCTGCAGGAAGCCGGCCTGCCGGTCACCGGAGTCTCCGAACACACCGGGTTTCCCGAGATTCTCGACGGACGGGTCAAGACCCTGCATCCCCGGATCCACGCCGGCATCCTCGCCCGCCAGGACGACCCGCAACATCAGCGGACCCTGGCTGAACAGGGCATTCCTCCCATCGGACTGGTGGTGGTCAACCTGTACCCCTTCCAGCAGACGGTCGCCCGGGAAGGGGTGACCCTGGAGGAAGCGGTGGAACAAATCGATATCGGGGGCCCAAGCATGGTCCGGGCCGCCGCCAAGAACTACGGGAGCGTGGCGGTCGTCGTCGATCCCTCGGACTATCCCCGGATCCTGGCGGAGCTTCAGGCCGGCGGCGAGGTTTCCCCGGAACTGCGCTTCCAGCTTGCCCGCAAAGCTTTCGCACACACGGCGGCGTACGACTCGGCGATCTCGGCGTGGTTCGAACACCGGTACGGCGAAGGTCTGCCCGGCCAGCTCACCCTGAGCTTCCGGCAGGAGGCCGTCTTGCGCTACGGAGAAAACCCGCACCAGCGGGCTGCCCTGTACCGGCCGCAGGGACTTGCGGCGGAAGGCATCGTGGCTGCCCGCCAGCATCACGGCAAACAGCTCTCCTTTAACAACTACCTGGACCTGGACGCGGCATGGAACCTGGTCCAGGAATTCGACTCCACCGCCTGTGCCATCATCAAACACACCAACCCCTGCGGCGCCGCCCTGGGCGATTCGGTGCTCCAGGCCTACCAGCGGGCACTGGAATGCGATCCGGTTTCAGCCTTCGGTTCCATCATCGCCTGCAATCGCACGGTGGATCTGCCGGCAGCCGAAGCCATGTCGAAGCTGTTTGTGGAGGCGGTGGTCGCCCCCGGCTACCAGCCTGAGGCCATAGAGGTACTGGCCCGCAAGAAGGGCATCCGCATCATGGAGGTGCCGCCTTCGTCCGCATCGGCAGACCCCTACCGGGAACTCGATTTCAAGCGGATCGCCGGGGGCCTGCTGGTCCAAGACCGGGACCTGCATCGTTTGCGGGCTGAAGAGATGCGCGTGGTCACCCGCCGGGTCCCCACCGCCGATGAACTCGGGGAGCTGCTGTTCGCCTGGGTGGTTTGCAAACACGTCAAGTCCAACGCCATCGTGTACAGCCGTGGACGCCAGGTCGTCGGTGTGGGCGCCGGACAGATGAGCCGGGTCGATTCGGCCCGCATCGCCGCCGAAAAGGCCCGCTTCCCGCTGGAAGGTGCGGTGATGGCCAGTGATGCTTTCTTTCCGTTCCGCGATGGCCTGGACGAGGCGGCCCGCCGGGGGATCCGCGCCGTCATCCAGCCGGGAGGATCGGTTCGCGACGAGGAAGTGATCCAGGCGGCCGATGAACACGGCATCGCCATGGTCTTCACCGGAATCCGGCATTTCCGCCATTGAGAAGGGAGCGCCCCTTGTTGCTGGTGGTGGATATCGGGAACACGAACATCGTGCTGGGGGTTTTCGAAGGAGACCGGCTCGCCCGCTCTTGGCGGGTCGCGACGCGGCGGGAACAAACCGCCGACGAATACGCCGTCTTGTGCCGGAATCTGTTCCGCCTGCACCAGGTCCCCGCGGACCGGGTCGACGCGGTGGTGATCAGCTCCGTGGTACCGCCGCTCAACGAGGCATTCGCGCGTCTGGCGGCGGACTTCTTCGGGGTGGAGGCCCGCTTCATCGAACCCGAGCGTCAGACCCTGATGCCGGTGCTCTACCACCACCCGGAGGATGTGGGAGCGGACCGCATCGTCAACGCCATCGCGGCTCGGGAACTGTACGGAGCTCCGGCGATCATCGTCGATTTCGGGACCGCCACCACCTTCGATGCCGTATCCGCTGCGGGCGAGTATCTGGGTGGCGCCATCGCACCGGGTATCGGTATTTCCGCCGAGGCGCTGTTCATGCGTGCGGCACGGCTTCCCCGGGTCGAGATCCGGCGTCCCGAGCGCACGGTCGGTCGATCGACGGTGGAGAGCATGCAGGCGGGCATCTTCTTCGGCTACCTCAGCCTGGTGGAGGGCATGCTAGAGCGGATGAAGCGGGAGCTGCCCGATGCCCGGGTCATCGCCACCGGAGGGTTCGCCCGGGTCCTGGCGGCCGAATCGGGGATCTTCGACTACGTGGAACCGGATCTCACCCTTTACGGACTGCACATCTGTCACCGCTCGATGACATAACGTCACCGGGAGGCCAGGGCAGCGTCTCCGGCGCCTGCGCCGGGGCCCCCCACGTTCGGCACTGTGCGCAATTACTACAACTACTTCACGGAAGTCGAAGAGTACTTCGTCCGCAAACGGGGCAAGAATCTGATGATCGCCCCGCTGGACTGGTGCCTGGTGGAACTCTGGAAGGAACAGAAGATTCCCCTCCACATCGTCCTGCGGGGCATCGACCGCAGCTTCGAGTCGGCGGCAGAGCGGCAGCGCAAGCCGCCTGCCACTCTCTACTATTGCCACCCGGCAGTGATGGAGGCCTGGGAGGAGCATCAGGCGGCAGCGCTGGGGGGGCACCAGACCGACGCCGCCGAAGGCTCGGGGGATCCGGGCTACGCCGCTGCCGTACTGGAAGGCTTGATCCGACGCCTGGAGTCCCGGAATGAAGCCCCGGTATTGCGGGTTCGGCAGCGGCTGGAAGCCATGCTGGAAGACAGCCGGAGGGGCGTCCCCCTGGCGGAACCGCAACTGGAGGAGGAACTGTCTTCCATGCAGGCCGCCCTGGTGGCGGAACTGGCGGGCTCCATTGACAGCGTCCGCCGGCGCAGGCTGGAGCAGGAGATCCGCCGCGAAGTTCAGCGCTATCGAAAACGGCTGTCACCGGAAGTGGCGGCGCGCCTCCAGCAGAAGTACCTCGAGCGGCGACTGCGCGAGGAGTTGGACCTGCCCGAGTTTTCGTTGCTGGCAGTTGACGGTCTGGGATCTTCCCCACTCTCCGGGTGATCCGGGTCATCCAAGTGATCCCCGTGGAAATGGCCCCTGCTCACAGGGGGCAGGGGTACGGTCTGCCCACGGCCGCCGGTCCTACCGCCCGACTCCTCCCTCCGCCAGCAGGTCGAACTCCTGCCGTTGCAGATCATACCGGCCGAGCCGCCAGCTCCCACCGTCCGTAGACCAGCGCAGACTGCCGGAGGTCGAAGTGGACCACCAGGCCACACCTTCCTCCTCCAGGAGAGCCGTCACCTTTGGCGAAGGGTGGCCGAAAGCACTCCTTCGTCCAGCCGAGATCAGCGCCACCGCCGGCCTGACCGCCGCCAGCAAACCGCGGCTGGTGCTGGTGCTGCTGCCGTGGTGGGCGACCTTCAGAACGGTGGCCGGCGTCAGCCGGTCCTCCAGGCTAGCCTCCACCCGGCGACCGATGTCTCCCGTCAGAAGCGCCGAACAGGAACCATATCGAAGCAGCAAAACCACAGATCCGTCATTGGTCCCGAATCCGCCAGATTCGGCCGGAGGATGGAGGACACCATGCTCGACGCCGGCGTGCGTCCACCGGTCACCCTGCTGCACCCGGACCGGCTCAGCTCCCATCACAGGAGGCGGGAGGTGAAACAGCAGGTGGCGCACCGGCAGTATCCGACCCAGAGCGGCCAGACTTCCCATATGATCGGCTTCCGGATGCGTGACCAGGACGAACTCCAGCGCCCTCGCTCCTTCCGCCAGCAGGTAGCGGCCCAGGACCCGCCGGGCCAGACGGCGATTCAGGCGGTCGAACCGCGAACCACCGGTGTCCACGAGGGCGTGACTTCCATCGGGATAGCGCAGATGGATGGCGTCCCCCTGGCCGACTTCCAACATTGTCAACTGAAAGATTCTCCCCTCGGGCGAAGGCCGAGAATGAGCCAGCCAGACAAGCAGCGCAGCGGGGAGTAAAGCCGCGGCCGCTTTCCACCAACGCGGCAGTCGGACCACCGCCGCCACCGCCAGCAGGTAGACGGCTCCCGTCCCCAGGTGAGGGGCGCGGACCCACAGCCCTCCGCCCCAGTTCCGCAACCAGTCCAGCAGCGCTTCAAACACTTCCAGCGCCAAGACCCCGACGACCGCCACGAGGTCTCCTGCCGGGGTCCAGTAGAGCAGAAGGAGCGTGAAGGCCAGCGGAACAACCACCCCGAAGACCGGAAGCACCAGCACGTTGGCGGGAATGGACCAGACGGGAAACAGATTGGTGTGGTAGAGGGTCAGCGGCAAGGTCCCCAGCACCACCACCGCGCTGGCCAGAGCCAGAGAGCCGATGGCACCCAGGGGCTTGGCGGCACGCCGCACCCAGGGCAGAAGCGCCGGCAGAAAGCCCAGCACGGCTTCCACCTGGAAGCGGATCCAGCGGGCGGCCCGACGGTCGGTTCCCTTCTGCAAGTCGCACGAGGCAGACCCCACCGACTCGAGACCTCCCAACATGGTCCGCACCCGCCGCCAGGCGGGCGTACCCAGGGCGAGCAGAGCGGCCACGCTGGCAAAAGTGAACTGGAAACTGCGGGAATGAGCCAGTTCCGGAACATCCAGGAGGAGTGCCAGGGCAGCCAGGCCCAGCGCATTCAGCGGCCGGGATTGGAGGCCCAGAGATCGCGCCAGGTAGGCACAGCCGATCATGACGGCTGCCCGGCCGGCCGGTGGCGGAAGCCCGATCAACGTCACATACAGCCCGACCAAAACCCAGACCGGGAGCACCGCCACCCATCCCAGCGGCCGGAAGACCAGATGCGCCACACCCGCGATGACGCCGACGTGAAGACCCGAAACCACCAGAAGGTGTACCAAACCCACTTCGGCGGCATCCTCCCAGCGTTCCGCCGGGAGTCCTCCCTGCAGCGCCAGCAACAGGGTGTCGATCCATGCTCCGGACGCGGGGTCCAGCCGGGCGGCGAGGTAACCCCGGAAACGGTTCACATAGGAGCCGGCCATGCGCAGAACGGCGGCCCGCAACCCCGGCTCCGGTCCCAGCCGTTCAAGCTGCGCCGGCGATTTGAGCGCCACCCGCCAGTACAGCCCGCGAGCCCGGGCTTCACGCCTGAAATCGGGCACGGCTGGAACAGCGTAAAACGAGGGTTCCTCCAAGGCGGAACGAAAGGCGATCCGTTCACCGGGCACCAATGGCGGCAGGAAAGCAAGGTCCGGGCGGCCCTCGCCTCCGGCCACCGTCACCAGAATCCGGCCCGCCGGCTCCACAGTTGTCACTGCGGTACAGACCCTGATCGGATCGAGTTCGAACCGGAGGCGCCCCTCGTCCAGCTCAGGCAGAGTCCGAACCATACCCACCACCTCCACCGCCTCCGCCGGCGTGGAAGGCAGCTCGATTTCGCCCGCAAGGCCCCGTGCCAGTACGACAACGCTCAAGCCCAGTGCGGGATGCAGCATGGCGAAGCGGACCAGGCTGCGGGCCGCTTCCACGATCCCGTCGAAAGGCGCGCGTTTCATTTACCCGAATTAACGGACGACCTGCCGGAAGTTGACGCCCGGGTCACAAGGAGAGTCGGGACACGGGAGTCGGGAATACAGAAGGGCAACCGCGGGTTACCGGGGCAGCAGATGAAAGGTGGGGCAATCCGGGCTGGAGGCCGGGCCCGGACGCCGCCTCCCGCCTCCCGGCTCCGGGTCAGATCCGGAGCCTGTGGTATCTTCCTGGGTTGAACCTGCCCAAGGAGATGAACGTCATGGCGACCACCAGCACCACCGAGTTCAAAGTTGCAGACCTGGGTCTGGCCGGCTTCGGCCGCAAGGAGATCGAGCTGGCTGAACACGAAATGCCGGGTCTGATGGCGATCCGGGAGGAGTTGCGGGACCGCCAGCCGCTGGCGGGGGCGCGCATCACCGGATCGTTGCACATGACCATCCAGACGGCGGTTCTGATCGAGACTTTGCGCGATCTGGGGGCCGAGGTCAGGTGGGCGAGCTGCAACATCTTCAGCACCCAGGACCACGCCGCCGCGGCCATCGCCAAGGCCGGCATCCCGGTCTTCGCCTGGAAGGGAGAAACCCTTGAGGACTACTGGTGGTGCACTTTCAAGGCCTTGGACTTCCCGGAGGGCGGACCGACGACGGTGGTCGACGACGGCGGAGACGCCACTTTACTCATCCACAAGGGATACCAGGCGGAAGAGGCTTTCGTCCGGGACGGTTCGCTCCCTGATCCGGCATCGGCTGACAACCGGGAGCTGCGGATCATCCTGGAACTGCTCAGGGATCAGTTGAGGCGTGATCCCGACTATTGGCACCGGATGGTCAAGCAGATCGTGGGTGTCAGCGAGGAGACCACCACCGGCGTAGGGCGCCTGTATCAGATGCAGCGGCGGGGGGAGCTGTTGTTCCCGGCCATCAACGTCAACGACTCGGTGACCAAGAGCAAGTTTGACAATATCTACGGCTGCCGCCACTCCCTGCCTGACGCCATCTGCCGGGCCACGGACGTGATGATCGGGGGCAAGGTCGTTGTGGTCTGTGGCTTCGGCGAAGTCGGCAAGGGATGCGCCCAGGCCATGCGGGGCCAGGGAGCACGGGTGATCGTCACCGAGATCGACCCCATCTGTGCCCTGCAGGCGTGCATGGAGGGCTACCAGGTGTCCACGCTGGAAGACGTTGTGGAGACAGCAGATATTTTCGTCACCGCCACCGGCAACTGCGGCGTCATTCTGGTGGAACACATGCGGCGCATGAAGGACAAAGCCATCGTGTGCAACATAGGGCACTTCGACAACGAGATCGACATGGCGGGCCTGGAGCAGGCAGCGGGAGTCCGCAAGGAGAACGTGAAGCCGCAGGTCGATCTTTGGCATTTCCCCGACGGCCACGCCATCATCATCCTTTCGGAAGGCCGGCTCTGCAATTTGGGTAACGCCACCGGTCATCCCAGCTTCGTCATGAGCAACAGCTTCAGCAACCAGGTGCTGGCGCAGATTGAGCTGTGGCAGCAACGGGGCAAGTACGAGAAGCAGGTTTACGTCCTGCCGAAGCATCTGGACGAGAAGGTCGCCCGGCTGCATCTGGACAAGCTGGGCGCCCGGCTGACCCGTCTTCGGCCTGAACAGGCGGAGTATCTCGGAATCTCTCCAGATGGGCCTTTCAAGCCCGAACACTACCGCTATTGAAACGATTTCACGGGAGCTGGAGCTCTGCTTCCGGTTCGGGGATGGCGGGCTGCGTCAATTCCCCAAAGCACTCCAGCAAGAAAGACCGGATTGCCGCCAGCAGCTCGGGCGGGAAAACGGCGCCACAGATCACACAGCGGTCCAGGACGGGACTGCCGTCGGGGTGGGTCCGGCTCCGGACCGCAGCCCGACAACGGGGACATGGGATGACGACCTCTCCTCCGGTCATTCCACGCCAGTATACCTTGTCCGTCTGACGGTCCGATGAGCTGCCTGGAATCGGCGGGCGCCGCTCCTGTATCCTTCCGGCATGGCGAACCCGGCACACCTGGAAATCCTGGCCCGCGGCGCGGACGCCTGGAACGATTGGCGGCGCCGGGAATCCGCGGTGATCCCGGACTTGGGCGAAGCCCGGCTGGTCCAGGCCAACCTGGAGCGGGCGATCCTGGACCGGGCGGATCTCCGGCACGCCGACCTGAGCAAGGCCCAGCTCAGCCATGCCTCGCTGGAACAGGCCAACCTGGAGGGGGCGACACTGATCCTGGCGGATCTCCTGGGTGCCGTGCTCAACGGCGCCAACCTGGAAGGGGCATCCTTTTTCGGCGCCTTCCTGTTCGGGACCCGGATGAAATCGGCCCGGTTGCGGGGGGCGAATCTGCTGGGGGCCAGTCTGATGGGAGCTGACCTGAGCGGCGCCGACCTGGGATCCGCCCATCTGATGAGCGCCAATTTCCATGAGGCCAATCTGAGCGGTGCTACCCTGACCGGAGCGGATCTGACGGCAGCCTCTTTGGTGGGAACCCGGGTGGAGGGAGCAGTTTTTGACGGCTGCCTTATCCATGGAATTTCGGCCTGGGACTTGGACGGGGTCCCCAAGCTCCAGCGCCGGTTGGTGATCACGCCGCGCGCCCAGCTCCCGGTGGCGGTGGAAGATCTGGAATTGGCCCAGCTCCTGAATCTCGTCCTTTACGGCAAGCACCTTCCTTCCCTGCTCCAGTGCGACGCCTCACGGCTGGTTCTCATTCTGGGACGCTTCCGCGGAGTGCGCGCCGAGGTATCCGGCTGTCTGGGCGAGTTGCTGAAGGCGCGAGGTCTGGCGCCGGTGTGGATCGACCTGGACCGTCCCGCATGGCGCGACGGGCTCAAGTCGGTGATGCCTCTGTTCCGGGTCGCCCGGACGGCCCTGCTGGATTTCTCGGGATTGCGGGGAAGTACCGGCCTGCTGGACGAGCTGACGCGGGATTTCCAGGGTGAGATCCTGCCCCTGGTGGAGGGGGCGATACCCGCCGACGCCTCCAGCCGCCCGGCTCGCTCGCTGCCATGGGTACGTTACTCCCGGCCGTCCGAGCTGGAGTCACCGGTGACGGCCTGGCTCGGGCGCATCTACCCGGAGTCATGAAGGTTCAAGGGTTCAGAGACTGCCGGCGTTCGGTACATGTCGACAAGCTGCAGATGGGTGGCGCGCAGCCGATCGCGCATGACCCGGGCGAACCGGCGGGTAAGTTCGTAGCCGAGAGCGGGGTCACCTTCGCACTTTCCCCGCAGACAGGCACCGTCAAATTCCACCGCCCGTCCGCCTTCCACACAGACGGCGTCGAAGTAGGTGCGGAAGGGCGGGAAGATCCAGGACCAGCCCAAAATGTCGCCTGCCTCAACGGTCTGGACCGTCAGTGGCGTCTTGCCGGGAATCGGAAGCCGGATGCCTACCCGTCCTTCCCGCAGCAGGTAGAACCGGTCAGCCTGTTGGTCGGCCTGAAACAGCACCTGTCCTTCCGCCAGACGGATGTTCCTCCCACAGCTTTCGATCACTGCCAGGTGACTGCGGGCCATTCCCGCGAAGAAGGGGTGACTGCCGATGACCTCAGCCAGGGTCCTCATCGAGACCTCCTTTCAGTCATCTTCCGGATCGCTGGCTTGATCCGGATCTGGACTTCACCATAGTCCAAAGTTCACATATCTGGCAAGCTCTTCACGCGATCTGACTTGGAAACCAGTACCGTCCCAGCTATCATGGCTGCAATCCAAGCTGGAAAGGAGTGCCAGCTTCCGATGGCCTATACCTACGAAGAGCTCAACAAGAAGACCGTCGCCCAGCTCCGCGAGATCGCCGCCGGCCTGGATCACGAATCGCTAAAGGGCTGCAGCCAGTTGCACAAGCACGAGATCCTGCCCAAGCTTTGTGCGGTGCTGGGCATCGACATGCACGCCCACCACAAAGTGGTGGGAATCAACAAGACCGAGGTCAAAGCGAAAATCCGGCAGCTCAAGGCCCGCCGGGACGAGCTTTTGGCATCAGGAAACCGCGAGGAACTCAAGCAGGTCCGGCGCGAGATCCACTCGCTCAAGCGGCAGCTTCGCCGCTCCATGGTTTGATTTCGAAGGGGTGAGGCTCGGACCACCGCGTGGCCCGGGCCGGACAGGTTGCGCGGGATTCAGCGCGCGTGCCGGGCGAACAGCCGCACCCCGGCCTGATCGGCCCGCAGGACGCTTCCGTCTGGAGCGATATGGTTTGCCCCCACCGCCTCTTCCGGCAGCGGGACGGTGGTTGTGGTTCCATCGCGGTTGTAGAGAACCAGCTCCGGCGACTCCAGCCTGTACGCGAAAACGCCTTCGGGCGCCGGCTTCGGGACTGCCCGGTTGCGGATCACACCAAGCCGGCCGTCGACAAAGCCAAGCGCTGTGATCAGCGAGGAGGCGGGCGCCGCAACCTTCAGCACCTCGTTTCCTTCCGCATCGAGCCAGTACACCATCTCCTCATCCGCTCTCAAGAGGGCGACTTCACCACCCTCGCCGGCGGCGATCCTGAACATCTGCCGTGAACGGCCAACCTCACCCGGCAACTGGGTGGAGAGGAGCGATCCGGCTGCATCGAAGCGATAGAGCAGGGGTTGGGGGTCCTCCACGTCTGGAGCCGGGCGGACCAAGGCCACGAAACCGCCGGTCGAGTCGACGGCAAAGGCGATCGGATTCACGAGCTCCGGGCAAACGATTTCTCTCACAAGAGATCCCGCTGGGTCGATCACTTTCACGACACCGCCAAGGCTTCCGGCGAATAAGAGATAGACATGACCCTTGGGGCCAGTCGACGACTTGGACGGGCTCATTCCGTCCACAGAAAACCGCTTCACGATTGCACCCTGGCGAATGAGGACGAACTCGCCGGGCATGACGCCGATCATGTCCCCGTCGTGGGTTCCCAAGATCTCTCCCAAGGGAAGCTGAGCTGGTGGAGCAGGCGCTTCCAGGATCTGCACATACTCCGCTGCCAGGACCTCGAAGCCTGTGCTTGCTCCGGCCAGACCCACCAACGCCGAGATCCACCGCCTTCTCATCATCCCTCCTCCGTCCGCATCAGGACATACAGCAGCCGGGATTGTACAGAGTGGCCTGGTAGTAACGGACGCCGGAAAAGCCACTTGCGCAGGGTCCGCAATACCAATACAGAATCTGGCTGCAGCCGCCGGCGCAACCAGCAGTAATGCAGCGGGAACAGGTCACATAGATGAGAGTGTACTCGCCGCTGCAGCAGAAACCGCTGTACTGCCCGTCCTGGCAGCCCATCGTGCACTGTGCCGCCACCGATCCCGGCGACAAGGCAAAGACGAGAACCGCAACCAAAAGTAATAACTTCCCCACCAATCTGATGATAGGACTCTCTAGTCATCCATGTCAATCACCATCTTTCAGAATTGTCAGATATCTTACAATTTGCGCACTCGCAAAAGCTGCTATTTACTGTTGAGGATCTATGGGATGGATGGGTCGCGGCAGAGACCGGTTTATCCCAAGAATTCCGAGCCGCGGTCACAGAGACCGATAGAGGAACACTACCATCCCGTCCAGGAACATCTGGACGGCCACCGTGGTGAGCACCATGCCCATGAGCCGCTCCAAGGCAACAAGGCCCCGTTCGCTCAGGTAGTGGCGGAGAGAGGCAGAAACCAGCAGAATCAGGCTGCACCCGCCCCAGGCCAGCAGGAGCGCCGCCAGCCACTCCGGCCAGCGATCGGGCTCCCGGCTCATGATCAGCAGCACCGACGCCATGGCCGACGGACCCGCCACCAGCGGCACCGCCAGCGGAACCACAAACGGTTCCTCCTCCGGTATCTCCATCCCCTGACCCCGCGGCGGCGGGAAGATCATGCGCAGCGCAATCAGAAACAGGATGATCCCTCCCGAAAGCGAGAGCGCCGGCTCCGAGATCCTCAGAAGCTGGAGGACGTAACGGCCACCGAACAGGAAACCCACCAGGACCGCCAGTGCGATCAACAGTTCCCGCAGGATGACCCGGCGCTGTCGGCTTGGTTCGACGTTCCGCATCGAGGCCAGAAAGATGGGAATGTTGCCGAAGGGGTCCAAGACCAGAAACAGCAGGAGGGCGGCAGCCAGCAGCGTCACGGCTACGCAACGATAGCACGGTGTCCAGTGCCTCCAGGAGATGCAGGACGACTCGCCCTGGATCGGCTCCCGCGCGGTTTGGCGTCCGGGCGCCCTTCCGTCCGGCAGAAGATAATCGTCCCCGCCCCGGCCGGAACCCGGTCGGGTTCTAACCCGCCGGCGATCCGGTGGCGGCGGCCAGCCCCTCGGACTCATCCAGCAAAGCCTCGATCTCCCGCAAGCCGTGATACCAGAAGCCGGGATCCTGCAGATCGACGCCCAACGGTTCCAGCAGGCGGTGGGGCCAATCCGACCCGCCGGCCGACAACAGCTTCAGATAACGCTCCACAAACCCCCGTCCGTCCCGCCGGTAGATGGAGTAGAGCGCCAAAACCAGGAGTTCGCCGAAGGCGTAGGCGTAGACGTAGCCCGGGGCGTGGATGAAATGAGGGATATAACTCCACCAGATCCCATAGTGGTCGCCTAGGGTGACGCTGCCCCGGAACATCTCCCTCTGGGTAGAAAGCCATGCGCTGGTGAAATCGTCCGGTGACAGCTCACCGTCCCGCCGGCGCCGGTTGTGGACCTGGTCCTCGAAGCGGTTCATGGCCACCTGGCGGAAGACCGTCGCCACAATGTCGTCGATCTTGCTGACCAGCAGACTCAGCCGCCGTGACGGATCCTTCTCACTTTCGCGCAAGGCGTCGAACACCAGCATCTCGCCGAAAACCGAAGCGGTTTCCGCAGTTGTCAGGGGGGTGTTGCCCTGCAAAGAGCCCCGTTCCCTCGACAGATACTGGTGGACCCCGTGACCCAGCTCGTGGGCCAGGGTTTGGACATCCCGGATCCGGCCGGTGTAGTTCATGAGGATGTAAGGATGGACCTGCGGAACCGCCCGGTGGCTGAAAGCGCCTGCCCGCTTGCCAGCCCGGACTCCGGCATCGATCCAGCGCTCGGCGAAGAAACGGGAGACCAGGTCACCGAGTACAGGCGAGAATCGGGCGTATGCCGAAGTCACGATTTCCCGGGCCTCCTCCCAGCCAAAACGCCGGCCCATCACTCCAACCGGGGCGTAACGGTCGTAGTCGTAAAGTTCGTCCAGTCCCAGCAGCCGGCGTTTGAGCCCATAGAACCTTTCCACCAAGTCATAGCGGGAGACCACCGCCTCCACCAGCGCCCGCACCGCCCCATCGGTGATTTCGTTGGCCAGGTTGCGGGCCGCCAGCCAGTGTTCGAAACGGCGCATCCGGTCTTCCGAGGCCTTTTCCGCCAGCACCGTATTCATCACATAGGTGAGCGTGCGCAGATGTTGGCGCAGGCCGGCGGTAACGGCCATCGCCGCCGAGCGCCGGGTGTTCCGGTCATACTCGTGCAGCAGCGCCAGGATCTCCTGTTCGGTCAGGGCACGGCCGTCGAACTCGAAACGCGCAGCCGCCAGCGTTTCATCGAAGTATCGGGTCCAAGCCCCGATCCCGGTGATCGACTTCTCGGCTGCCATCCGTTCCTCCGGCTCAGTCAGGAGATGTCGGCTCCGCCGTTCGAGGAGTTCCAAAAAATGGCGGAAAACGGCCAGCTCGGGATCCTCCCATCGCCGGCGAAGCTCCTCTGCCGGCAGAGCCGAAAGCTCCAGCTCAAAAAACAGGAGCTCCTGGGCCGTCCGGGTGTATACCTCCCGGACCCGCTGCAACAGCGCCCCGGCGACGTGCTCTTCCGACCGGGTACACCACTGGAGGAAAGCGTAGGTGTGGACCCGGTCCAGATGATCCTGGACCGCCTCGAACGCGCACAGTGCCTCCCGGAGTTCCGCGGGTGACAGGCCGCCCACCCGACCCCGATAACGTCCGGCGAACTCCTGAGCGAGTCGAAAACCGGCTTCCAGATGGGGATCGACTTCCGCCTCCGAAGCCAGCAGGTCGGCCAGATTCCAGATGACCCCTTCTGCTCCGACTGTCTGTTCAGCCATGGATGTCGCAATAGTTTCTCATACCGTCCTTCCCGAAGAGTGACCGGGCTCTCAGGCGCCGACTATAATCCCTGTCAATGCCACTGCGACGTACCCCATTGCAGCCCACTGACCCGGCCACGGCAGAGAACGCTGAGTTCTCCCCGGCAGACGAACCGGTGCCGATTCCGGTCGACGGGATCCTCGATCTCCATTGCTTTGCGCCGGCAGAGGTCCGGGATTTGGTCATGGACTATCTGGCGGAGTGCCGGAAACGGGGGATTCTGGAGGTCCGGATCATCCACGGCAAGGGATCGGGGACACTGCGCCGGATCGTCCGCTCGCTCCTGGAGCGGCACCCCCACGTGGTGGCATTTCGGACCCCATCGGATGCAGGCGGCTGGGGCGCGACGGAACTGACGCTGGCTCCCGAAGGGCACCGGCTGGAGACGGAAGGCCCCTGAGGCAGCCGAAACGCCCCCACAACCCTAGCCTCCTCGCTCGCCGCAGCACCTGAACGCCTTTCTGGCGCTCCCTTTGTCTATCCCGTCCATCTCGTCCATCTCGTCCAAGCCGCCCACACCCTACGGCAATACCGTCGGGTCCGGCGGCAGTCCCAACTGCTCATACAGCCGCTTGCGGCCGGCCTTGTCGGCGTCCAGGATGCGGCGGGCGACCACCGCCACCTCAACCGCGTGCTCCCGGGGTACCACGATGACTCCATCGCCATCGGCGACCACCATGTCACCAGGTCTCACCAGTACTCCGCCGATCTGGACCGGCCGGTTGACCGACTCAACTTCATTGCGGCCGGGGCGGATTCCTCGACCTGTCCGCCGCAGGTAAACCGGGATCCTCTGCTTGGCCACTTCGTCGGTGTCGCGCACCCCGCCGGTGGTGACAATCCCCACCGCACCCCGCCGCACCCAGTCAAGGGAGTTGAAGGATCCGATGGTCCCGGTATCGCCGTCTCCGCTGCCGTCAATCACCACTACCGACCCCGGTTTGAGCAGCTCGACGAAAGGCTCGGGCGAATAGTTCTGATACCAGTATCCTTCCCAGCGCGAGAACTCCTCCGCCGAATCGAAGGACCTGCGTACCCGGTTGGTGGGGACATAGCGGACGGTGACCGCGACTCCCCTGAACTGGTGATCCAGCTTGTCCAGATCTCTCCAAAGGGGCCGGATCTCGGGGTCTACCAGCCCGATGCCGGCCAGGTTGACAGCATCCATCCCATCCGAAACGTCCGCGACCCTCAGTCCACGGTACAGGTCCAACAACTGGGCATCAGTGACGTTCTCCCCGCTGATCCGATGACCCCATACCCGCACCCGCCGGAAACGGCCCGTATCATCGAACGATCCGACGCCGATCCTTCCCCAGCCGTGGCTGGTGTCGGCAGCGGTCATCACCGGGTTCTCCAGATCGTCGAAGTACACCTCGATGGTTCCCTTGGCGGTGTCCCGCACCACCCGAACCGTGTGGTAATCCTCATCCCATCTGGTGCCCTGGGTCCGCTGGCGGGCAATCGAGACCCGCGGCTGGTTGTCGACCAGAAAGATCGAGTTGGCATGCTCGTCGGCGGCTGACGCCAGATGGGCATAGTAGAAGCGCGCCGGATCCCGCCACCCGAAGAAGAAGCACAGGTCCCGGTGGCCGTACTCCCGGGCGGTGGAGCGCACCTCGACCTCCAGCACGAAGTCCGTCAGCCACAGGTCACGGATCAGGGCCAGGTTCAGCGGCGAGCGGACGGGGGGTTCGTAACGGCTGGCCTGGTACAACTCCAGGACCGGCATACCTTCCTCCTCCTGGACGCGCCAGGCGTCGGGGTCCGTAAAGAACCAACCTCCCAGACCGGCGGAGAAGTCCTCAGCGAAGACCAGCGGCAAGCCTCCCGGACCGGTGTCCTGAACGGGCGCCACCGGTGACGCCGCGGACAGGTTCAGCAGGAAGGCCGCCATCACGGCAACTGATAAGATGCGGCTAACCATGATGCGCCGATTCTCACCGAGGCTCGACACCTTGGCAAGCCGGCGGGGAAGGCGCGGGTGAGGAAGGAGTCGATGCTGCATGCGGATCGAGACTGCTGTGGTGCACGCCGGAGAGGAACCGGGAGAATTCGACGGGGCTCTGGTTCTGCCGGTGTTCCAGTCTTCCACCTATCTTTACGCCGGCCAGGAGACGTATGAGTCGCTGCGCTACATCCGACTCAACAACACTCCCAATCACCGGGCACTCCATCAGAAGCTGGCGGCGCTGGAGGGAGGCGAATCCGGGCTGGTGGCTGCCAGTGGTATGGCGGCGATTTCAGCGACGCTCCTGTCGCTGCTGCAGAGCGGCGATCACCTGCTGGCACAAAGTTGTCTTTACGGAGCCACCCGTGCCCTGGTGTCGCAGGACTTTGCCCATTACGGCATCGACTGCGACCTGGTGGATCCGGCCGACCCGGACTCCTGGAAACGGCGGCTGAGGCCGAACACGCGGGTCTTTCTGGTGGAGGCCATTTCGAACCCGCTGGTCCGGATCGGCGACCTTCCGGGGGTGGTGGAGTTTTGCCGGCAGCACGGGCTGGTTTCCGTCATTGACAACACCTTTGCCACACCGGTCAATTTCCGCCCGCTGGAACACGGCTTCGACCTGGTGGTGCATAGCTGTACCAAGTATCTGAACGGCCATTCGGACATCGTGGCTGGGGCGGTCATTGGTCCGGCGGACCGGGTCGCCGCCGTGAACCGGCGGCTGCTCCATTGGGGAGGAGCACTGGACCCCCACGCCTGTTTTCTTCTGCAACGCGGCATCCGTACCCTGGTGCTACGGGTACGCCAGCAGAACCAAAGCGCCCTGCAGATTGCGCGGTTCCTGGAGTCCCACCCTGCGGTGGATCGGGTTTATTACCCCGGTCTCGAGTCGTCCGACTCCCATCCCGCCGGCCGTGCCCTGTTCCAAGGTTTCGGTGGGATGCTGAGCTTCGAGCTGCACGGGGCTCTTCCCCGGACCCAGGTTTTCCTCCGGCGGCTGCGAATTCCGGTGGAAGCGCCCAGTCTCGGCGGTCCCGAGAGTCTGGTCACTCGGCCGGCCACCACTTCACACTCAGGCTGGAGCCGGGAAGAGCGCCAAGCTCAGGGGATCCAGGACCACCTGGTCCGGATGTCGGTGGGTATCGAAGCCGCTGAGGATCTGCTGGAAGATCTCGAACGGGCCCTGCGGGAGAGTTCCGATTGACCCCGCGGGGATCGCATCTCTAGAATGCGGATATCTTTGTGGTAAGCACGTCTGCCATCCGGCAGGCGGTGCATGCAGAGGAGGAGCGGCTGGCCGATTGCGGCCGCTGGGGGTTCACGTCGGTGAGTCGGTTTTGGGGTAGCGTCCTGCTCCTTTGCCTGCCGGTCGGGCTCGCAGGCTCGTGTGCGGAACCTGGGCGACCGCGGATCGGGGTCATTGTCTCCAACATGCGTGACCCCGTCTACGTCACCATGCGTGCCGCCATGACCGACCGCATGGCTGCCGACGGCGTCGACCTGCTCTGGGTTTCTTCGGCCAACAGCGAGTCCAAACAGCGGCAGGACCTGGAAGCCATGGCGTCTCTGGACGTGGACGTCCTCATCTTCCAGCCGGTCAGCACAATGGGATCTTCGGGGCTGGTGCGGGATGTGGTGCGGAAAGGGATCCCCGTGGTGGCGCTGGACCGTCTGCCGGCGGATTCGCCGGTGAGTCTCTACGTGACCGCCGACAGCCGGACGGTGGGGCGGCTGCAGGCCCGGCTGCTGGCCGAAAAGTTGGGGGGCAACGGCAACGTCCTGATCCTGGAGGGTGAGGAAGGTCATTCGGTGGCGGCGGCCATAACCCAGGGGAACCTCGAAGTCTTGGCCCAGCACAAGGGTTTGCGGGTGGTGCTTCGCCGCCCTCATCGCCGCTGGGACCGGGCTCTGGCGCGGCTGACAGTGGAAGAGGCACTGGACCTGTACGGGAGACTCGACGGGATTCTGGCCAACAACAGCGCCATGGCCATGGGGGCCCTGGAGGTTTTGCGGCAGCGGGGTTTGAACGGCAGGGTGCAGATTGTGGGCGCAGATGCCGATTATGATGCCTGTCTGGCCGTACTGGACGGCGACCTTCTGGGCGAGGTGGACAAGCGCCCCTATGAACTGGGCCTCGCGGCATATGAGGCTGCGCTGGAACTCCACCGGGGATACCTTCGCCCCAGTGATGAGATCATCCAGAATGGCGCGTACCAGGTTCCGGTTCGACTGGTGCCGGTCCGCCTGATCACCAGGGAGAACGTACAGGTCGAGATGAGCTACCGCTGGGGGGCACTGGCTCTGGCTGATTGACATGCATACCCTGCTGAATCCTCTGGGCATCGGGTTTCGCCTGCTGGCTTTCCTGTTGATCGGTGGACTGCTGCCCACGGGCTTCCTGGGTTTCGTTGCTTTCCGCTTCATCGAGTACAACTTGCAGGTCTACTTGGGGCAGGCGCTGGCGGTTGAGGTGGAAGGAGTGCGAAACCAGATCGACCGCGAGCTGATGCGGGCCTATATCGATCTCCGCCGGCTCGTCCGAGAGCCTGACCTGCAAAGCGAACCGCGGAAGATCATCCGCAGCTTTCTGCGCACCACAGCCTCGGGCCAGATCGGGCGTGAAAAGTTCCCTTGCGTCGCCCTGGTCACTCACCGCGCTGTGGAGCTGTCGGTCGGCGACTGTCTGCATCTGCCCGAACGTTTGCGCAGCTTCGACCGGATCTTTCCGGAGGGTAACACCATAAGCACCCCTTACATGCTGCGTGCCGCCAGTCCGGCATTGGACTTCTGGCTCCCGCGGGGAGACCGTTCGGGCCGCGGCCTGCTGGCAACCTTCAACCTGGGTTACCTGTCGGATTTGCTGACCCAGGCCGACATCAAGGGTGGCGTCTACCATGACATCTTCGTTTACGCTGCAGACGGAACGATGCTGGCACGCAGGATCCCGGGACTCGGGCTGCTGTCGAACACCCTGGTCGGTTTCCCGGTGCTGGAGGTCGCTGCCGGCAACCCCGACGGGATCGGGGTCGGCCAGCTCTATGACGGCGACCAGGCGGTGGCGGCGGTAGTCCGCCTGGTGGGGCTGTTGCCCGAACTGGAGCCGATTCGGGGCTGGCGGGTGGCGATGGTCCAGCCACTATCCGACCGCAGCGAGGGAACCATCGTCGTCATCGAGCGGTTGCGGGCGGCGCTGAAGGTGGCGGTGGTGGTCACGGTCGCCGCCAGCCTGCTGTTCGCCCTGATCCTTTTGCGGGGCATCGTGGGCCCGGTCCGGCAGTTGATCCAGGCAACACTGCGGGTCCGGACCGGCGATCTGACCACCCCAATCGCAGTCCGGGGACCCAGCGAGCTGCACGAGCTGGGCCGGTTTTTCGACGAGATGCGGAGCCAGCTCAAGCGGCTGCTGGACCAGTTGACCCAGCTTGCCACCACCGACGAGCTCACAGGCTTGCCCAACCGCCGGACGTTGGACGCGAGGCTCCACGAAGAGGTCCGTCGGGCCCGCCGCTACGGCCAATCGCTCTGTTTCGCCGTCATGGACGTGGATCACTTCAAGCGGATCAACGACTGTTTTGGTCATGCGTTTGGAGATCTGGTCCTGCAGCGGCTCGCCGACACCTGCCGCCGGCTGTGCCGGGATACGGACATGATGGCCCGCTACGGCGGCGAGGAGTTCGCTTTCCTCCTGCCCTTGACCTCCAAGGCCAACGCCTTCCTGATCATGGATCGCATCCGTCAGGCGGTGGAATCGCTGGAAGTGGTGGATGAAGTCGCCCATTACCGGACCCGCCTGACGGTGAGCGTCGGTGTTGCCAATCTGCCCGATGACGCCCAGGATGAAAACAGCCTGTTTGCACGCGCCGACGAGGCCCTCTTTGCCGCCAAGTCCGCCGGCCGCAACCAGGTGAGATCCGCCTCTGCGGCCTGAAAGAAAGACTGGGTACGCATGAGCGTTCGATCGGATGCCATCGTCCCCTTCCTGGTCATGGAGGTTCTGGAGCGGGCCAAGGAACTGGAGAAAAAAGGGCGAAACGTGGTCCATCTGGAGGTGGGGGAACCGGACTTCGACACCCCGGATGTCGTCCGGGAAGCGGGGATCCGCGCCATCCGGGATGGCCACACTCATTACACGCATTCGCTCGGCAGACCCGAGCTGCGCGAGGCGGTGGCCGAGTGGCACTCTGCCCGATTCGGAGCGCCGGTTCGCCCGGACGAGGTGATCATCACGCTGGGGAGCTCGTCGGCCATGAGTCTCCTGTTCGCCGCACTGCTGGATCCCAGTGATGAAGTCCTGGTGCCCGATCCAGGCTACCCGTGCTACCCAAAGTTCGTCCGGGTCCTGGACGCCCAGCCGGTGCCGGTTCCATTGCGGGAGGAGGCGGGTTTCGAGTACCGCATCGACGACCTCAAGCGGGCCCTTTCCCCCCGCAGCCGGGTGCTGGTCCTGAATTCGCCTTCCAATCCAACGGGGACGGTGTTCTCCCCAGAAACCATTGCCTCGCTGGTGCAGTGGTGCCAGGGACGGGTGACCATTCTTTCCGACGAGATTTACGCCGGTCTGGTCTATGACCGCCCCCCCGTTTCGCTGCGCCAGTGGGACAGCTCTGGCATCGTCGTCAGCGGTTTCTCCAAGCTTTTCGCCATGACCGGCTGGAGGCTGGGCTATGCCATTGTCCCGCCGCCGATGCTGCGTACGCTGCAACGACTGCAGCAGAATCTGTTCATCTCCCCGCCGGATTTCGCACAGATCGCGGCAACGGCGGCGTTACGGGAAGCAGGACCCGCGGTGGAGGCCATGCGCCGGGAGTATGACCGGCGCCGGCGTTACCTCATCGGACGGCTGGAGGCCATGGGGCTTCCTGCGGCCGGTAAACCGGCCGGGGCCTTCTACCTGTTTCTCAACGTCTCGGCATATACCCGCAACGTCTACCGTTTCAGCTTCGACCTGCTTGAACAGGCGGGGGTGGCAGTGGCCCCCGGGGTCGATTTTGGGGAACACGGCGAAGGCTACATCCGCATCTGTTACGCCGCTTCGCTGCAACAGCTTGAGGAGGGGATGGACCGGATCGCCCGATTCCTGGAACGCCGGCCCCGCCTTCAGCCCGGATCTGCGGCGCGCGCATGAGGTAAGCTGATGGCAAAGTCGGCAAGGAGACCGCGGAAGCCGAAAGGGGAACTGATCTGGAAACTCCTCTCGCTGCTGATGCTGGCGGCCATTGCCGCCATGGCCGTCTACTGGTGGCAAACCACAGGCTTCCGCAGGCAGCCGCTCCCTCCTGAAACACCGGCGGAGCGGCGGGATGGGGAGCGGCCGGCCTTCCTGGATCTCCAGGTCTTCTTCAGCAGTTCGGAACAGGATCCCGAGAGTCTGCGCTGTGGCCAGGTCTACCCTGTCCACCGGCGGGTCCCCGCCACAGAATCGGTGGCAAGAGCGGCCCTGCAATTACTGCTGGACGGACCGACCGAACAGGAGGCCGCTGCCGGCTATTACTCGAATCTCAATCCGGGACTCCGGCTGCTGTCAGTGGAGCTGGTCGATGGTGTCGCCACAGTGGATTTCTCCGAGGATTTCGAGACCGGTGTTTCGGGCTCCTGCCGCGTGGAGGCAATCCGGGCGCAGATCCAGGAAACCCTGCTCCAGTTCGATACGGTGAAGGAGATCCGCATCCGGGTGGGCGGCCGGGAAACAGCGATCCTGCAGCCATAACCCGGGCGGGTCCGAACCTGGGCTCCCCCAGGCGCCGGAAAATCCGCTTCTCCTCCGGTGGCCGCCACCGAAAGCTCCTGTCAGCGGACTTCGAAATCGAGCTGTTCCTCGAAGCGCAAGTCTCCCTGGCGGATCTCCGCCACCACCGTGTGGGTGCCCCGCGGGAACCAGTCCGAAGGCAGACTCAGCACACACGGGATCCGGCCCTGGTCATCCACCGCCGGCAGTTGGACTGCCAGCGACTGGACCGTCCGCCCCTTCTGCTTCACCATGAAGGTCAACTGCGGCGGCTCCGGCCGGGAGGCTTCCGGGTACAGCACCAGGTAGAGAGGCAGCGCCTGTCCGGAGGCGAGCGGAACCTTCCCTGCCCGCGGCAGCAGACGCAAACCCATGTAGTTCAGGGGATCGTCAGGGTCGGGATCTTCCTCCGGATGGGGTCGCGCCTCCCTCAGCAACACGATCGAGCTCGACTGGATTCCGCCGGTTTCTCGGCCCACCTCGAAGCGCTGCCTGACGATCCCGGCTCCCCTGTTCCCTCCGTCGGCGATGGCCTCGACCGTGTACTCCCCCGCCGGCAGCACGAGCTGTTTGAGAAACACCGCAAAACTCGCCTTGACGGCCTCCAGATTCTGGGAAGGTGCCGAAACGGGATAGAACTGGCTGTATTTCTCCACCACCTGGCCCCGGCTGTCGCGGATCAGCGCCAACACGGCCAGGCGGGTCTGGAACCTGTCTTCGATCCGCTGGAAGTCCAGCTCCCCAAGCGGGAGCTCGGCCACCAGCACACAATGAAACCCGTTGTCCTGTCGCTGGAACTGCAGGAGCCGTATGTCCAGCGTCAGGTCACGGCGGGGGCCGGATGACACCAGGGCCTGCAGCAGCGGGTACTCCCACGGCATCGCCTCAAAGCCCGGATCGGGAGGCAAGGCGAAGTATCCGCTGCGCGCCTGCACCGACACGCCGGGCCTGAGTACTCTCACCTCGATCCTGCGGAAGCGTCCGTCGTAGGACATGCGGGCGGGCAGATAGGCCAGCTCGTAGTGGTTGAGCAGATCCTGCGCAACTTTCTCCAAACCTCCAGCAAGGTCGTTGGTGTTGGCGATCAAGTTGCCCCCTGTGCCTTCGGCCAGGGCCCGCAGGAATCCCTGGGGATTCTTGAAAATCACTTCGCGGCTGGTATCCACCAGCTTGATGTCCTCCAGGGTAAAGAAAGCGGTGAAGGTGGTTTGCTGAAGACGTCCCATTTCCGCCGCCAACCGCTGGCCACGTGCCGCCTCCTCGAGCTGGCGTTCGGCTTGCAGGCCCCGCGCATCCACGGCGTAGACGGCCACCTGATGACGGTTCGCCTGGTGGATGGCGGCGTCGTAGTACTGCTCGATGGCGGGGGGAAGCTCGATCCCCTCCGAAAAGTACACCACGCTTTTCCGGCCACTGACTCCACCCAGGGCCCGAAACAGCCGTGTGAGGCCGAGCATTGACGCCCGGCCCTGTTGTTCCCTCTGGCCGGTCTCGGAGATCCGCAGGATGTTCAGTACGAGCTCGGCGGTTTTCATCTCGATGGTATCCATCCGCGGCGCCATGGCTCCAAGCGCGTCGGTGAGGGGCCCCCGCTCCCGCCTGCGGAGTTCCATGTAATGCTCCATCCGCTCCATGACTTCCCTGCTGAGGTCCTGGTAGGGCACCTCCGCCAGGGAAGTGGCCCGTTCCACAGCGTGGATCAGCAGCTTGGGATCTCCGGTGAACTCCTGCACCGCATGAAGGCCGTGATCGATCACCCAGACCGAAACCAGGCTTTCCGGCCCGGCAAAGCGCTCGACGAATTGCCGACTGGCCGTACCGGCGAGGTTGCGGCCGCTGATGGAGAGCTGATCGAAAACCAGCGCTACCAGACTGGGGAACTGCAGGTCGGCGGCAGCGGTCGTGGCTTCGGACTGGTCGACAGGTCCGCCGGCAGGCATCGCGGCGACATCTCCCGTACCGGCCCCCGGCTGCACCGCGGAGACTGCGAACCGGCTGGGCGTAAAGCCCTGGATTTGCTGGAGCACCCCGTCTTCATAAACTTCGATCTCTTCCGGCCGAAGATCGACGACCGGTCTTCCCCGCCCGTCGCGAACGACGAAGTCCACCAACACCGCCTCGCTGGTGGTCCTGATGGAAGGTTGCTGCCGGCTGCTGGGGGTCCGGAGGCCCTGCGTCGACGACAACGCCGGTTGCGCTGCCAGCAGCGCTGCCGCCATCCACCAGGCTCGGGTTGCAGCCGCCCGCCTGCTCATCCGCTCCCACCCTCCCCCAACAGCCTGCGGAAACGCAAAGCCAGGGAGGGTGCCTCGGTGTCATGCTTGAAGTAAACGTACGCGGGACGCGCGGCATCCCGCAGCCATTCTGCCCAGTCCCGCAACTCCTCATCAGTGTAAGTGCTCCGACGGAGCCGCAGATACAGGAAGCGTGCGCTGGAGCGCCGGACAGGAGAATGGTCGTCAGTCTCGGAAAGCACCGTGGTGCCGCCGTGGTTTTCGATCAGGCTGGCTGTCTCCTCCGTGTTCCAGCCCTGATGCCGGAACTCGAAGGCCAGGGGCAGCCGCCCGGCGTACTCGGAGAGAAACTTCTTGAGGACTTCAAGCCGGCTTCCGGCCCAAGGCGGAAGTTGGACCAGCACCGCCGCCAGGCGGTCGCGGACCGGCGCGATCCCCTTCTGGAAGTACTCCATCTCCGAGTCCACTTCCTCCAATTTCTTGTGGTGGGTGATCCTGCGGTTGAGCTTGATGGAGAAACGGAAATGGGGCGGCACCTCCTCAGCCCACCGGGCGGTGATCCGGGCCGACGGCATCCGGTAGAACGTCAGGTTGATTTCCGTGGTATCCAGTGCGGAGGCGTACCACGAGAGATAGGCGGACGAGCGCAGTTCTCGGGGATAGAAGGATCCCTTCCACTTGTCGTACGCAAAGCCCGAAGTCCCTGTCAGCACCGGGGCCTCGGATGACTCACCGGTGTCCACTGAACAACACCTAATCGGCCAGCGCCTTGATGTGGAAAGAGAAATCCACCGGCATGCCCACGTCAGGCGCGATCTTCAGGTTATCCACCCGGTATTTCAGGGTGACATCCCTTTCCCACAGCGTGCCCGTCGCATCTCCCGGAATCGACGCCGCCCGCAGCGGCAACAGTACCGTACGTCCGGCCCGCAGGACCAGAGAGGCGGGAATCCGCAGCTCCGAAGGGCCGGAACCTCCCACCAGTTGGTAGTCCAGATCGGAACGGTTCTCGATCTGAACGTAGGCCTGTCGACGTCCCTTCAACTCCACCGACGGGTTCAGCACCACGACGGACTCCATAAAGATCGGCTTCAGAAACTGCTCTTCTCCCACCAGCATGCTGCCGGACCAGGCGGCGGTCCGCCCCGCGAACAAAGCTTCGCGGATCGCCTCGCGCGAGGCGTCACGGGCAAATACCAGAGTCACGGGCCGGCGGTCTCCCAACACGACGTCATACTCCAGGTTCAACGGAGCATGGACGTCCGAGTTGCTCAACATGGTCAGCCTGTGCTCCAGACACCACCGGTGGGCCTCCGGGTAGTATTCGCGGCTGTTGACCACCTCGATACCGTGGAGCATGCCGGCCTGAACCAGTTCCGTGTGCTCGGGATACCAACGGGCCACACCGTCCGGCTGCTGGCCGGACCACCCGGGATGGTTCCAAAAAATGAACGCCTTCTGCCGGTGGGCCTCCCGGACCGCGGCCCGCCAGTCGTCACCGGTGTCCAGCACCGACGAGTCTTCCAGGAATATTGCATTCAGGTGGCCCGGGGGCATGTCGCGGGTGATCTCGGAACCCTTGATCATGGTCAGCCGCAGCGCTTCCCCCAGCGGCTGGGCGATCTCGAAGGAGCGGTCATGACGGGCGCCGAGATCTTCCTTGTGAGGCAGGTATTCGATGTGATCCGTGATCGCCACAGCGTCGAGTCCTTCCCGCCAGGCTTCCTCGGCCCGCACGTCGGGCCAGACGGAACCATCGGAGAACACCGTATGGGTATGGAAGTCACATTTGAGAGTCCGATAGCCCAGGATGTCGGGGACTCGCAACGGTGTCCGGGCGCGCGGATCGTGGCCCCAGCCCAAAGAGACCGACAGCAGGATCGCTCCCAGCGTGCAAGCCGTAATCGTGGTGGCGCGGATCTTCATGATTCCCCCTGGTTCTCGTGCCAAGCGGCGCGGCTCCCGGCACAGGCAGCCACCCCCCCGGTCGGCGGGCGGGCCGGCGGTCACCTTGACACCTCCAGCCGGCTGCGTCGCCGGTGACGCTCCACCGCCAGGTCCAGCAACCGGTCCAACAGTGCGCCGAACGGCAGCCCGGAGACACCCCAGAGCTTAGGATACATGCTGATCCGGGTAAACCCCGGGATGGTGTTGGGTTCGTTGATCCAGAGTCTCCCGGAATGGCGGTCCATCAAGAAGTCCATCCGCGCCATGCCCTCGAGCTGCAGGACTTCAAAAGCCTTTACCGCCAGGTCCTGCACCTGCCGGGTCTGGCCGGCGTCCAGTGGGGCGGGGATCAGCAGCTGCGACCGGTCGTCCAGGTACTTGGCTTCATAACTGTAGAAGACATCTGCGGGAATGATTTCACCCGGCAAAGAGGCCGCGGGTTCGAACCCTCCCAGCACCGAAACCTCAATTTCCCGGGCCTCGATTCCCTGCTCCACCACCACCCAATCGTCGTAACGAAACGCCAGCTCCACCGCCGCCTCGAGTCCGTCCTCGAAGCAGCGGCTGACTCCCACGGACGATCCCAGGCTGGCAGGCTTCACAAACCGCGGCCACCCAAGCCCGGTGTCAAGCTGTCGCCGGCAGGCGGCGGGATCCTTCCGCCATGCTTCGCGATGGAAAGCCCGCCAGGGCAGCACCGGCAACCCTGCGGATTCGAGAATCCGCTTGCAGTAGACCTTGTTCATGCCCACCGCGGAACCGCCTACGGAAGCCCCCACATAGGGCAGGTCCAACACTTCCAGCAGGCCCTGGACCGTACCGTCCTCGCCGTAAGGGCCGTGCAGTACGGGAAAAACCACCAGGTCCGCCGTCCCGGACGCGGCCCGGGACTCCAGCCACGCCACCCAGGAACGGACGTCGGGCAAGTTGACCCGGTCCCCGGGACACACCTGCAAAGCCCCCGCCAGCTCTTCGGCCGTCATGGTGGAACCATCCTTGCGTATGCCCACAACCTCGATCCGGTATCGATCCGGATCCAGATTGCGCATCACCGACGCGACCGAGATCAGCGACACTTCATGCTCGGCCGAACGGCCTCCACACAGGAGAATCACATCCCGCATCACAGAATCTTCTTTCCCAGCGCCGAACAGACCAGTTCCACACCCAGCTCGCCCGTGCGGTTGACGACATCCAGAACCGGGTTGAGCTCGACACACTCCAGAGACAGCAGCCGGCCGCTGTCGCCGATCATCTCCATGGCCAGATGGCTTTCCCGATAGGTGATCCCCCCCTGGACCGGGGTACCGACTCCGGGCGCGAACTGGGGATCCACCACATCCAGGTCCAGACTGCAGTGAAAACCCGCTGTGCCGCGGCACACCAGCTCCAACGCCTCCTCCATGACCGCGCTCATCCCCCGTTTGTCCAGCTCGGTCATGGTCACAACCCTCACTCCGGAGCGGCGGATGTTTTCACGCTCCAGCGGATCCACGTCCCGGGCGCCGATGATGACGCAGCAGGAGGGGTCCACCTTGGGGCCGAAGCCCTGCAGTCCCGCCAGCTCCTCAGGACCCAAGGCAAGCAAAGCTGCTACCGGCATCCCGTGGACGTTTCCTGAAGGGCTGGTTTCCGGGGTATTGATGTCGGTATGGGCATCCAGCCAGATCAGACCGATCCGTTCACCGCGATCCCGGTAGTGGGCGGCGGTTCCGGACGCCGTCCCCGCGCCAATGGAATGATCGCCGCCCAACACCAGCGGGAAATGACCGTTGTCCAGCGCTTCCCTGACCTTGTGGGAAAGCAGGTCGCAGACCCGGGTGATCTCATCCAGGTACATCTGGTGTGAGGGTGTCACCGCCAGTTCCTCAGGAATCCGGACATCCAGGTCGCCGGCATCCAGCACTTCGAAGCCCAGTCTCTCGATCCTCGTGTCCAGGCCGGCGATCCGCAGTGCGGAGGGCCCCATGTCCACCCCCCGCCGTCCGGCTCCCAGATCGATCGGTACACCGATGATGTGGACCGTCGACTGCCTCACGAGCTTTCCCGGTCCTTTTCGTAAGCCTGGATGATCATCTGCACCAGGCGGTGCCGTACCACATCGCGATGGTCGAAGCGGCAGACGGCGATCTCGTTGATCCCGCCGAGAATCCGGATCGATTCCACCAGACCCGATTTCTGGCCGGGAGGCAAGTCGATCTGGGTGATGTCCCCCGTCACGACGGTCTTGGAGTTCAGCCCGATCCGGGTCAAAAACATTTTCATCTGCTCGTGGGTGGCGTTTTGGGCCTCATCCAGGATGATGAACGAGTCGCTGAGGGTACGCCCCCGCATGAAGGCGATCGGCGCCACCTCGATGACGCCCCGCTCCAGGAATTTCTCCACCTTCTCGGCCTCGAGCATGTCGTAAAGGGCATCGTAGAGGGGACGCAGATAGGGGTTCACCTTCTCCTGCATGTCCCCGGGCAAAAATCCCAGCTTTTCCCCGGCCTCGACCGCCGGACGGGCGAGGATGATCCGGCGAATCCGCTTGTTGAGCAGCAGCGATACCGCCTGGGCTACGGCCAGATAGGTCTTTCCGGTTCCCGCCGGACCTACAGCGAAAACCAGATCATACCGCTCGATGGCGCGGAGGTAGCGCACCTGGTTGGGAGACCTCGGGAAGACCTCCCGCACCGGCGTGCGGATCGTGATTTGAGGCGGAAAGAACTGTCGCAGGCTGGAGGCCGACTCCTCAGCCAGGTGTCTGAAGGCATCCCTCAGATCGCCGTTGCTGAACTCGTGGCCCTCGTGGACCAGCTCCGCGAAATCATTGAGGATCCGCTCCACGTTGCGGACGGCAGAGTCCTCGCCTTCGACTGAGAGAACTGAGCCCCTGGCGCTGATCCTGACGCCGAACAGGCTCTCCAGCAACCGGACGTTCTCGTCTCGGACGTCGAAGAGGATCTCGGCACCCTTGTCGGGCAGAACCAGCTTCTTCAAGATGGGGAGGAGCTAACTTGCGACCAGCTTCCGGGCCAGCCGGGACTTGTGCCGGGCCGCAGTATTACGATGGATCGTCCCCTTCTGGGCGGTCTTGTCGATCACCGAAAAGACCGAAGGCAGCAGCTTGCGGGCATCGTCCAGCTTTTTTTCGGCTACCAGAAGGCGGAACTTTCGGATCATGGTCCGCATACGGGAGCGGTGACTGCGATTGATCAGCCGCCGTTTGGCGTTCTGGCGCATCCGCTTGACCGCAGACTCGATATTCGGCATACGTTTCAGACTCCTGGGTTCAGCCGCCCGGTCCGAAGCTGCAGCGACGGCCGGCCGACTGGGAAACCGCGATTATACGGACGGGCGGCGACAGGTGTCAACCAGCAGGACTTCCAGGTGGACAGCCAAGTCGGTGGCTGTTGTCTTCGCCAGCCGGTCCGCCTCTCTCAGCCGCAGCAGGAGATCCCGCAGAAACTCCACACGGAGTCCCCGGACCTCCCGCTCACGGCCCCGGTAGGACCACAACTTCAGCTCGGCCAGCGCCTGAGGGTACCGCTCCCCCTCCTGCAGGCGTTCCCGCAAAGCCAGCAGTCGGGAGAAGTTCCAGTAGAGGGTGGCCAGCACCTGGAGCGGAGCGGCTCCCCCTTCCAGCAGCCGCTGCAACAGGATTACCGCCTCAGCCGCCTTGCCCCCCGCCAGACAACCGATCAGCTCCCAGACGTCGCGCGCCCGGACGTCCATCACCAGCGCCAGCACCGAATCCACATCGATCCTGCGCGACTCCAGACAATAAAGAAACTGCTTCTCCAGCTCCGACTGGAGTTGCTGAAGATCCGAGCCCACCAGATCCACCAACAGTCTTACGGCATCCTCCTCGATCTGATAGTTCTCCCGCCGGGCCAGCGTGCGGACCACGTTTTCGGGGTCGCCCACCGGTCCCAGTTCGATCTCGGGCAGCCTCGGCCATGAGGCCGGACGCCGGGCGGCCTCCAGTACCAGGACCGTCCGGTCCGACGGCGCGTTCAGGTAGGGAGCCAGGGCCTTCTCGCCCAGGTGAGCGTTCCGGACATATACCCAGCGCCGGTTTGAAAACCAGGGCAGGGTCCGGATCCTTCCTGCCGCCTCCTCCGGCGGCGTCTCCTCCAGGTCGACCACCATCCAGTCAAAGGCCCGTGACTCCTCGGGAACCTGGTCCCGGCACGCCTCATAGACACGGTCCCGCAGAAAAGGCTGGTCGGTGACCAGCAGGTACACCGGCTGCGGATTCTGAAGCGAGGCCTTGAATTCCTTGAGGGTCATGACGGTCTGTCGCGGGGAAGCTCAGAAATCCTCAAGAATCGTCGCCACCGCCGAGGCGGCGAAGTCTTCAGCGATCCGGTGCAGGGCCGGGTTCGCCTCCGAGAAAAATTCGGCGACGTCGGCGTTGATGATGTACTGGTCGCGAAAGGCGTAGTTCGGTTCGTTGAACAGGCGCTTCCCGGTCGCCCGCTCCACCAGTTCCAGACGAGCGTAGACGGTCACCAGAAACGTCGAAGCGAACCCCGTCGGAGAGAAGCCGATGGGGCTGACCGTGACCCGCTGGACAGCACCGGTCAACAAGGTGTCGGCACCGGATTCGTCACTCGTCACCTGCAGGTCGGATCGCTTGACCAGTTCCTGCACCAGGGCCCGGGTCAGGATCTGTTCAACCTCGTAGACGGTGGTCTCGTTTTCCAGGGGTCGAACCGCAATGGAACGGAAAGGCAGCGGTGTCCGGTTCCGGGAGGCCACCCGGTAGCCGCACGCAGTTGAAGCCAACAGCATCGCCAGCAACGCCGATACGGCCGCAAACAACACCCGGCGCCCGAACCTAGGATTCCACCGCTCCATCCCGCTCCACCCTGGAGAGAACGATCCCCTGCTGGGCCTGGTACTTTCCGCCCCGATCCCGGTAAGACACCTGACAGACCTCGTCGGCGGACATGAAGATCACCTGGGCGATCCCCTCGCCGGCGTGGATCCGCACCGGCCGCGGCCCCAAGTTGGCCACGGACATGGTTACGAAACCCTCCCACTCCGGCTCGAAAGGCGTGACGTTGACGAACACGCCGCAACGGGCATAGCTGGACTTGCCGGCACAGATCGTCAGGATATCCCGCGGGATCCGGAAGTACTCCAGGGAACGGGCCAGCACGAAGGACCGGGGAGGGATCACACAGTGGTCCGACTCCAGGTCAAGAAAGTGAGACGGATCGATCTCTTTGGGATCCAGGACCCGCCCGGGGCCATCCCTGAACAGTTTGAAGTGCCTGGAAGCCCGGAAATCGTACCCATAAGATGAGGGGCCGTACGACAGGCAGTTCCCGCGCACCAGCTTCTCTTCGAACGGTTCGATCATCCGGTGTTCCCGGGCCATTGCGACGATCCAGGTGTCGGGCTTGACTCCCATCGCGAGCGCGATTCTAGCACTTCGCTCCGGATTCTCCGGGAGGATTACAGCCGCCCGACGTGCTCTACCAGTCTCACCGGCACCGGGATGAAGGTCAGGACAAAAATCACGGCGGCCACGACGGCCAGCCAGATCCGGACACGGCCCAAGCTTCCCTCCCCCAGCAGGGGTGGCGGATGGCGGAAACGCATCACCACCAGGACCACCACCGCGAACAGCAGGTAGGTCAGCATGGGCCACGCCGAAAGGCCCAGCATGACCAGCATGACAAACACCGCCACCGAGATCAGGCGATGCCCTCGTTCTCCGAACAGCGCATAGACGACATGTCCGCCGTCCAGTTGGCCAATCGGCAGCAGATTGAGGCTGGTCGCCAGCATGCCGAACCAGGCCGCCCATCCCACCGGGTGAAGGTTGATGTCGGGTCCTGTCCCCGGGAAAAACAGCCGTACCGCGAGCTGGAACAGCAAAGGCTCTCCCACCTCCAGACTCAAACCAGGCTCCTCCGGAGGAACGTAATCCACCGAGAGGGCGATCCCGATCACGAGGATGGGAACAATTACCACAAATCCGGCCAGCGGCCCGGCGATGCCTACGTCGAAAAGCTGTCGGCGGTCCAGGAACAGCGACTTGATCCGGATCAGGGCTCCGAATGTCCCGAAGGGGACCACCAGGGGCGGTGCAGGCAACAGATAGGGCAGAGTGGCTCGAATCCCGTAATGGCGGCACGTGAGATAGTGGCCCAGCTCGTGGGCCAGCAGGAAGGCAAGAATCGAGACCGCAAACGGCCAGCCGGAAAGAATCTCCCAGGGACGGGTCACCAGCCGGCCCAGGCGCTCGGCGGCAGCGGCCGAGCCGGAGAAGCCGAGGTCGAGAAAGAAACCGGCCGCCAGTGTCGTCAGGCAGGTCAGTCCCAGCAACAGGACAGGCAGGAGCCGTTTCTCGCGAGGCGGCGAGGGGCTTGCCATCCAGCCGACTTGCGGCAGGGCGTCCAGGGGAGCAAGGGAGGGGTCAGTGGCCAAGAGGATTACTCGGAGAACCGGATTTCCTTGCCCGGTTTGAAGCGTACCGTTTTTCCGGGGGGAATCGGGACCTCGGCGCCTGTCCGGGGGTTCCGCCCAATGCCGCTCTTGCGTGGCTTGACCACGAAGACGCCAAAGCCCCGGAGCTCGATCCGCTCTCCGTTCTGAAGCGCCGACTTGATCTCCTCGAAGAACGCATCCACAGCCAGTTCGGCTTTGACCTTCGTGATGCCCTTCTGCTCCGAAACCCGAGTGACAATATCCTGCTTTACCACCGCAACCCTACCTTGCGATTCTCGAAGATGTCTGGTTAACCTGTTCGAAAGACTATATTTTGGCAGCTCCCCGGGTGTCAAGCGACAGCCCGGTCCCGCCAGTCCCATCCCGCACGGCTGCCTGACGGTTGCAGAACGGGCACCGGAAAACGACGGTTTCGTCCGAGTACTCGACCGTCACCACCCGGCAGTCGTCATAAGGGCACCGCAGTTCAGCATCCAGCCGGCGGCGTTCCAGGAAATAGGCGATGTGCAGGGGTTCCCAGCCACCGGTCACCAGCGGCGGCGACCACACAAAAGTCTCCGCACAACCCGGGCATTCCGCCTCGATGCGGACCCGCTCCCGCGGCGGGCAACTGATCCTCATCAGGACTTCCTCGCCGCAGAGACTGCACACCGGACGGGAATCGCCGCCCAGAAACTCCCGGACGATCCGTTGCCGATCCGCATCCGTGTAATGCTGCATGACAGGCAGATGAGCGTCCATCGCGTCTTCCGAGTCGGGGCACAGGTCATAATACCCTGAACCCTGCGGGAAGCTGGAAGCATCCCGTACCCTCCCGCTATAGTGGAGGAACCATGGCCGGCCACCTGTTCCCCGGGTCTGCGCTCTTTCTGCTCTGTTGTATCCAGGTCGCCGCAGCGTCCGAAGAAATTCCGCTTCCGGAGCATCCGCGGCCGGATTTTCACCGTTCCCAGTGGATCAACCTGAACGGTTGGTGGGACTTCAGGTTTGACAGGGAAGACCGCGGCCTGGACGAGTCCTGGTACCGGGGAAACGCCGTCTCGGGCCGGCGCATCCGCGTCCCCTTTCCCTGGGGCTCCCGGTTGTCGACGGTCTCCGATGAGGCGGAAATCGCCTGGTATCGCCGCGACGTGACGATCCCGTCCGACTGGGAGGGCCGCCGGATCTTCGTCGTCATCGGGGCCTGCGACTGGCAGACTACTGCCTGGATTGACGGCCTTGAACTTGGGACCCACCAGGGAGGATACCTTCCTTTCGAGTTCGACCTGACGCCGCACGTCCGTCCTGGACGTTCCCATCAGCTCATTTTGCGCGTCGACGACCGCGCCCGGTCTTTCAAGCTGGAAGGCAAGCAGGGTTACGGCAATGCCCGCGGAATCTGGCAGACGGTCTACCTGGAGGCCCGCGGCGCCAACCCGCTCGCCGGGATCCGCTTTCGTCCCGACCTGCAGACAAGTTCGGTGGCAGTGGATCTGCAACTGCTGGAACCCGCCCGCCAGGTGCTGGAGTACACCCTGGAATTTCCTGCCGGCCAATATCCGGCAGTCACCGGGACCATCGCTGGAGGGGCGTCGGGGGGGAGTTTTACCGTGCCGATGCCGCACGCCCGCCGCTGGGAACTCGAAGACCCCTACCTTTACGAGGTTCGCCTGAGCCTGCGTGGCGACGGCTCCGCTGACGTGGTCTCCACCTATTTCGGCTTTCGGGAGATCGGCGTTGTCAAGCTGCCCGGTTCGGGTCATCCTTACGTGGCGCTGAACGGCAGGCCGGTCTACCTGCAGATGACGCTGGATCAGGCCTACCACCCGGAAGGGTTCTACACGTTTCCCTCGGACGAGTTCATTCGGGATGAAATCCTGCGGAGTCTCCGCCTCGGCCTGAACACCATGCGGGTCCACGTGAAGATCCCGATCCCCAGAAAGCTGTACTGGGCGGATCGTCTGGGTCTCCTGATCATGGCCGACGTCCCCAACAGTTGGGGTGAACCGGACTCCGACATGCGCCGGGAGGCCGAGACGGCACTGCGCGGGATGATCCACCGCGACTTCAACCACCCCAGCGTCTTCAGTTGGGTGATCTTCAATGAGACCTGGGGTCTGGAGACGAAGGGACAGGGCTACACCCCAGCCACGCAGCAGTGGGTTGAGTCCATGTACCGGCTGGCGAAAAGTCTCGATCCGACCCGGCTGGTGGAGGACAACTCGCCGTTCAAGTTCGACCACGTGGCCACTGACCTGAACACCTGGCACTCCTACCTGCCAGGCTGGGCCTGGGAGGAAAAGCTGGACGAGATCACACGGCGGACTTTCCCTGGCTCAGAGTGGAATTTTGTCCAGGGCAGAGTGCAGGGCGAACAGCCTCTCCTTAACAGCGAGTGCGGGAATGTCTGGGGCTACGAGGGCAGCACGGGGGATGTGGACTGGAGCTGGGACTATCACCTGATGCTCAACGCGTTCCGGCGACGGCTGAAGATCGGCGGCTGGCTTTACACGGAACACCACGACGTCATCAACGAATGGAACGGTTACTACCGCTATGACCGATCCGACAAGTTCACAGGGCTGGACGAACTTGTTCCCGGGATGTCGCTGCGGGATCTCCACAGTCCGATCTACGTCATCCCCGGTCAGGAGCTGAGCCGGGAGGTTGAGCCTGGATCGAGGGTCGAGGTGCCGTTGTGGCTTTCCGTGCACCGGCTGGATCCCGATCCCGTGCAGGTCAGGCTCCGCTTTGCCCTTTACGGCTGGGACGACCTGGGGAGGGCGGAGGAGTACTGGGGAGACGAACGTCTGGCGGAAGCCCGTTCATGGACCGGCGGCGCACTGGAACCGGTCCACCTCGAGCTGCCCGAGCATCCGGCGGTGTTGGTGTTTGCCGTGTTCGTGGAGGATGTGTCGGGAGCCGTTCTGCACCGGAACTTCACGACTCTGTTGAGCGGCCGTCATCCGTCTTCCCGTTATGAGGTTCGCGAAGAGGAGGTCGGACGCCTCCACGTCGTGCGTTTCGCGCCCGCTTCCTACTCCGACTCCGGTTGGAACGGAGGGTACCAGGGACAGGTTCTGGAAGGCCTGAAGGTCGCCGGCACCGGCGCCGGCTTTTTCGAGTACCGGGTTCAGCTCCCCGCCGGCCTGCAGGTGGGACCTGGGTCCACGGGCTCGATCCGGATGGAGCTGTCTGCCCGGAGACTGCTGGGCAAGGATGTCCCCGACCGGCGGGAAGCCGGCGGTGATTACATGCGGGGGCTTGGGAGCCATGACCCCGCCTTCAACCGCAACGCCTATCCCATGACCGACGAGGACCCCTACCCGAGCCGTGTCAGGGTCAGGATCAACGGCGTGGCAGCCGGTGTGTTCGATTTGCCGGACGATCCCGCCGACCACCGGGGAATTCTTTCCTGGCACTCACAGCTCCGCGACCGCTACCTGCGCGACGCAGGGACGTGGGGCTACCTCGTGGACACCCCCATTCCGGCTTCGATCCTGCAACGCCTGCAGGCGGGGGAACGGGAGCTGGTCATCCGTCTGGAGGTGGATGAAGCCCTGCCGGGAGGACTGGCGGTTTATGGGGAGCGGTTCGGGCGCTACCCGCTGGATCCGTCGGTCGTGCTGGTGGAGAGGCGATAGGGCGGCCCCAAGAACCGCCCGGTGGGACTGCCGTCTCTTTTCGGACCCGGCCGGGCGCGCCCGGCCGGAGGAAGCCGGCAAAGGATTGGAACATGCACTCGGTCAGGTCTCAGGATTTTATCGGCAGGACAGTGGTGGTCACGGGAGGGCTCGGCGCCCTCGGCGGGGCGGTGGTAGCGGAGGTGCGGCGGCGAGGGGGCCGCTGCGTCGTCCCCTGCCGGTCCGGACCCCCACCCTCGGTGACCCGAGACAGCGATCCGGACATCCAGTTGGTGGGGCCGGTGGATCTGACATCTGAGGCCGATGTGACGGCGTTCTATGGGGGTATTCCCGAGCTTTGGGCCTCGATCCATTGTGCCGGAGGGTTCGCCGCGTCCGGGGTGGCGGACGAGTCGGCACAGTCCGTGGAGAACCAGTGGCGTCTGAACTTCCTGACGGCCTTCCTGTGCTCCCGCGAGGCGGTGCGCTGTTTCCGCCGCACCCGGACCGGCGGCCGGATCGTGAATGTGGCTGCCCGTCCGGCGGTGGAGCCCCGCCAGGGAGCCGGCATGGTGAGCTATACCGCGAGCAAGGCTGCGGTGGCGGCGTTGACCTGCGCTCTGGCGGAAGAGGTCGCCGCTGAAGGAATCTGGGTCAACGCGGTGGTGCCGTCGATCCTGGACACGGAGGCCAACCGCCGTGCCATGCCCGACGCTCCAGCCCACGCGTGGCCGTCGGTGGAGCAGGCGGCGGAGACCATCGTGTTTCTGGCGTCGCCGTTGAACCGGAGTACGCGGGGAGGTCTGGTGCCGGTGTACGGTGCGGCCTGACGCTGGCAACGGTGGTACACGCCGAAGCTGTCTTGCATTTCGTGGCAAGACAAAGTCTGGGGTGCGAGTCTGCAACCTTCTCCCCGGCCGGGTCCCGGGCGGAGGAGGAGAATGGCGAAGCCGACGTGACTCAGGGGTGTCACTCAGGTTGACATCAGGAAAGTAGAACGGATGAACCAAATTCCCTTTGCCATCGGCCTCAACGCTGTCATTATCGCCGTCACCGACGAGTCGCCCCGGGTGTTGACCGTCTCCGGCCCGCCGCCTTCACCGGAGCCGGGGCATCGCCTTGACGCTCTCCCCTTCGGCCCACTGGATCCGGCCCGCGACCGGACCCTGGAACTGGGTGTCCGGAGATGGGTTCGCGAACAGTCGGGACTGGAACTGGGCTACGTGGAACAGCTTTATACCTTCGGCGACCGGCACCGTGACCCGGTGGAGCGTGTAGGAGGGCCGCGAGTCATCTCCATCGCCTACCTGGCCCTGGTGCGCGAGGGCCGGCTCGCCGGCAACCTGCAGGCCCGATGGCGGGACTGCTACTCCTACCTCCCCTGGGAGGACTGGCGCTGGCGGCGCCCCAAAGTGATCGATTCAGAGATCATCCCCCGCCTCCTGCAGTGGGCGGCTTCGGACCCATCGCTGCAGGATTCCCGCCGGGAGAGACTGGCCATCGCCTTCGGCCTGGATGGTTCCGCCTGGGACGGCGAACGGGTCCTGGAACGGCTGGAGCTGCTGTATGAAGCAGGTCTGGTGGCGGAGTCTCCGCAGTCGGGACAGGCGGAGTGGGCGACGGTCAGCCTGGGCCGTCGGATGGCTCTGGACCATCGTCGGATGCTCGCCACCGCGCTGGGCCGGCTACGGGGCAAGATCAAGTATCGGCCGGTGGTGTTCGAGCTCCTTCCGCCGGTTTTCACCCTCCTGCAGTTGCAGCGGGTAGTGGAGGCGCTGGCTGGAGTGCGTCTTCACAAGCAGAATTTCCGCCGGCTGGTGGATCGCGCGGGTTTGGTGGAGGGTACCGGCAAACTCGAGCTGCATACCGGCGGCCGTCCGGCGGAGCGGTTCCGGTTTCGCCGGGAGGTGCTGCGGGAGCGCCGGGCCGCCGGTGTCGGCCTGCCGGTGGGCTGATACTCGGCGGGCGCGGCTGACATGACAGACCGTTTGGTTTAGCATGAGGCCCACACAGCACATCCGCCGGTAGACGGGGAGGAGGAATCATGGGCCTCTTTGGTCGATTGCGCAGTATCTGGTATGCCATCGTCAATACCTTCATATCGGGGATGGAAGACAAGTACGTCATCGAGCTTGCCGAGGCCAAGCTTGAGGAAGCGACCGAGCGGCTCAAGGAAGGCCGCCAGGGCCTGACCACTTACCAGGCCCTCGTCCTGAAGGTACAGCAGCAGGTAGATGATGGCAGAAGTCGGGTCGCGAGGTTGACATCGGAGATCAAGGCCCACCTCAAGGCCGGCAACGAGGAAGTGGCCGGCCAGATGGCGCTCGAACTGTCCCGCGTCAAGCAGGACCTCATCAGCAACGAGGAACAGCTCCGCCTTCACCAGGAGGCGTACCAGAACAATCTCCTCAAGATGAAGACGGCCCTCTCCGATATTCAGAAGACGCGGCAGGAACTGGAGAAGAAGAAGGCCGCCCTGCAGATGGAGCGGGCATTGGCCGAAGTTGCCGAGGCGGCGGGGGCTCTCAACACCCAGTTCGACGTCAGCACCGATTTCAGTCGGATCATGGGACGGCTGGACGACCAGATCAACCAGGCAAAAGCGAAATCCAAAGTTGCCTCCGACCTGTCCAGCGAGGGGGTTGACCGCATCAAGGCCCGCGAAGCGGCCGAGAAGGCGATGGCGATGGAACTCCTGCAGCAGTTCAAGATTGAGGAAGGTCTGGCGGAGGCACCGGCGCCGGTCAAGGTGGAGAAGACCATGGGCCCGGCGCAGCCGGTCGCCGAGCCGGAGGCGGGCAAGCAGTCATAAGTCCTGCAGCGCGGTCGGAGGTGCCGGCTTGAATAAACCCGCCGGTTCCTGCGTCCGGTGCCGGTGGCCGGGCAGCGTGGGGAGTCGCGGGGGCGGCGGACTCGGCGCCCGGTCTTGGCGCCCCGGAGCGCCGGGAAGCGAACCATACAGAGGAGGGAGTCATGACAGAAGAACCGCGGGTCGGCTTGAAGCCGGCCGCCTGGATTCTGATTCTGGTCGTGGTGATCGGGCTGTTTGCGCTGGGAATCTATTCCCTGCGGGACTGGATCTTCCCGGAAGGCGGAAGCGGGGCTGTCTTTACCGCCGATGACCTCGGCCGAGAGTCCGAGGCCCCCGACACCACCGGGATCACCACCGTCAAGGAGTACCGCTTTGTTCCCGCCGAGGTCCTCCCGCCGGTGAAGGGAGTGGCCAACTACAAGCCGCTGCAGGACAACACGGTGGTCATGGGGCTCAACGTGTGGGCCGGCTGGGCTCCGATCTTCTACGCCAACGGCGGAACGGATCCCAACCCCAACAGCCTGTTCGCACGGAAGTACGGGTTCAAGGTGGCGATCAAGATCATCGACAGCCCGGCCGCCTCCATCAACGCCTTCGCTTCCGGCGATGTGCACGTGACGGCCTGGACGCTGGACATGATCCCTTTGTTTTTCGAACAGTTGAAAGCTGACTCACGGGCGTTGCCGCGGGCGTTTCTGCAGGTGGATTGGTCCAACGGCGGCGACGGACTGGTCGTTCGCGACAACATCAACTCGGTGGCCGATCTGCGCGGCAAGAAAGTGGCACTGGCCCAGCACTCGCCTTCCCACTATCTCCTGCTGAACCTGCTCATCAACGCCGGGCTCCAGCCGTCCGACGTGGACTTCCGGTTCACGGAAGATGCTTTCCAGGCCGCCGCGGCATTCAACGCCGACCGTTCGCTGGCCGGTTGCGTCAGTTGGGCGCCCGACATCTACAACCTGTCGGAAGTCAAGGGGAACAAACTTTTGGTGAGCACCGCCACCGCCAACAAGCTGATCGCCGACGTCATGTTTGGACGGGCCGATTTCGTGCGCGACAACCCCAAGATCGTCGACGGCCTGGTTCGAGGGTTCTTCGATGCCGTCGAGGATCTGAAACAGGAGCCTAACCGGCGCCGGGCCGCAGAGATCATGGGCAAGGCCTACGGACTGTCCACGGACGAGGCATTGGGCATGTTGGCTGATGCCCACTCCACCAACTACGCCGAGAATCGGGAGTTTTTCCTGAACCAGAACAACCCCACCAACTTCGAGCGTTACTGGGAGACCGCCAGCACGCTGTATCTGAAACTGGGCTCCATCAGCTCCGCGGTCCGCTTCGATCAGGTGATGGATTTCAGCTTCATCAAGGCCCTGGAGAACGTCCAGCCGTATGCCAGCTCCCGCGACGAATACACCGTCACGTTCACCCCGAAGGGAGTCAGCGCCATCCAGGCGGAGGCCAGCGAGATCCTCACCAACGTGCAGCGGATCCATTTCTACCCCAACTCCGCGGACCTGTTCCGCAAGAACGACCAGGGCCAGCTTTATGATCCCAATGTCATCAAGATCATTGAGGAGGTCGGCCGTCTGGTGGGGCAGTTCGGGATGGCGCGGGTAGTCATCGAGGGCCACACGGACGCCTCGATGAAGGGCGCGGTGCCCTTCGAGGCGGTCCGCGACCTGTCGATGCGGCGGGCCAACGCGGTCAAGGAAGAGCTGGTCAAACGCTTCAAGCTGCAGCCCAACCAGTTCTCGGTGGACGGGGTGGGGTGGAACCGTGAGATCGAACCCGGCAACCACGCTCTGAACCGGCGCGTGGAGATCAAGGTTTATCCGCTGGAGCAAATGTGAGGATGACTCAGGCCAACCTCCGGAAAGCTTTGACCCGGCCGCTGGCGATCGCGCTGCAGGTCGGATCGGTAGTCACGGTTCTCCTGTTGTGGTTCCTGCTGACGCTGGGCAGCCCCGAGGAACGCATCCTCTCCCCGCTGACCCTGCCCAGCCCGGCTGAGGTGGCCGGCCAAGTCAAGACTCTCTGGTTCGATGCCGCCCTGTCCCGCAGCATCGCCTGGAGCATGGGCCGGATCCTCCTGGGGTTCGGTCTTGCGGCGCTCATCGGCATCCCCCTGGGGATTCTGGGCGGTTGCGTCCGCGCCGTGGAAGCCGTGTTTCATCCCATCAGTGTGTTCCTGCGCAACATCCCCATCGCCGCCCTGATTCCGCTGACCCTGGTCTGGTTCGGTCTGGGCGAGATGCAGAAGGTCTTCTTCATCTTCATCGCCTGCGTGGGATTCGTTCTGGCTGACACCACGCGGGCGGTGCTGGATGTGGATGACCGCTTTGTCCAGACCGCCTACACCCTGGGCGCCAGCCGGCGCCAGGTGGTCAGCAAGGTCCTCATCCCGCTGGCCATGCCGGACATCTTCAACTCCATGCGCCTGCTGTTCGGTCTCGCCTTCGGTTACATCGTCCTGGCGGAGCTCATCGACGCCAAGTTCGGACTCGGCTACATCATCCAGGTGGCCCAACGCCGGGGGCCCCGGGAACACATCTATCTGGTGCTGTTCGTCATCACACTGCTGGCATTCGGTATCGACCGCCTGCTTTACGCGATCCAGAGGCGGCTGTTTCCCTATATTTTCGCCAAACAGTAAGAGTCACCCATGAGCGATCAGGCTCCAGCGTCTGTTCCAATCCCCGCGGCAGGCACCCGAGAATGGACCCCTCGGCCGGTGCCGGTCCACGCCGAGGCGGAAGGGCCGACCCCGCCGGTGGTCCAGTTCAAGCATGTCAGCAAGGAATTCAGCCGCGGCCGCGAGCGTTTTCTCGCGTTGGAGGACGTCAATTTCGTGGTGGAGAACATCCCCGACCACGGAGAGTTCATCACCATCCTTGGGGCCAGCGGCTGCGGCAAGTCCACTCTGTTGCGGCTGATCGCCGGCCTGGAGCCTCATTTCCCTCCGACCAGCGGAGAGGTTCTGGTGGGCGGCCGCCCGGTGACCGGCCCTGGAGCCGATCGCGCCATGGTGTTCCAAGACTACACCTCCTACCCCAACCGGACCGTGCTCGGCAACGTGGAGTTCGGACTCGAAGTGCTGGGCATGCCGAAGGGCGAACGACGGGAGACGGCCATGTCGTGGGTCGCCCGGGTGGGTCTGGCGGGGCATGAACACAAGTACCCTCACGAGCTGTCCGGCGGCATGAAACAGCGGGTGGCGATCGCCCGCACACTGGCCGTCAGGCCCAAGATCGTCCTGATGGATGAACCGTTCGGGGCCCTGGATCCCGGGACCCGGTATGCCATGCAGGAGCTGCTCATCGGGCTGTGGCGGGAGATGCAGTCCACGGTTTTTTTCGTGACCCACAGCATCACCGAAGCCGCCTACCTGGGTGACCGCGTGTACCTGATGGAAGGTCCTCCGGGCCGGGTGGTGGAGGAACTGCCCCTTCCCCGGCCGGATGATCCCCCCCTGGTGGTGGAACAGCGCGCCGATTTCCGGGAGATTGTGGCTCTGTTGAAGAGTCGGATTCATGGCGAGAAAGCCTGACTCTCATGAGCGATCCCGAACTGACCCTCTTCGACTACATCAAGGAAGCTTTCAAGGACCAGTACAACCTGATTCTGCTGATCGGAGGGTTCCTGGCCGGGATTGTGACCCTGAATCCGTTGGCCATCTGGCCGCTGGTAGCGGGGTTCGAGATTCTCTACCTGCTGGGAAGGTCCCATCGGCGGCGCTTCCAGGCCGTGGTTCAGGCCCGCAGACGGGCGCGCGAACGGGACGAGGCGGCTGAGAACACCGCCCTCCAGCTGATTGCGGCGCTGAATCCGCCCCGCCGCAAGCGATATGAAATGGTCCGACAGCGCTGTCTCGCCCTGCAGGGTTCCCTGCTTCAGAGCGGCGGTCCCAACCGTGTTGGAACCATCCTGGAGAACCACCAGACGCGCAGTGTCAACCAGCTCCTGTGGGTTTTTCTGCGCACCCTGGCCTATGAACAGGCGCTGGAGGCGTTCTGCGCATCCGTGCCCAAACGGGAGCTGGAAGAAGACCTGAAACGGAACGAGGCCTTGATGGCGGACGAGAGCCGTCCGGAGTCGTTGCGGGCCGCTTACCGCGACAACGTGGACGTCCTGCGGCGGCGTCTGGAGAACCTGGCCCGTGCAGAAGAGAACCTGCAGGCAATCTCTGCCCGGCTGGTTCGAGTGGAGAATTCCATCATGCTCATCCAGGAGCAAGCCCTCACCCGGCAGGATCCGGCCTACATCGAGGCTGAGGTCAATTCGGCAACCGCCGGACTGTCGTCGGTGGAAGAGATGCTGCGCTCCATGGACCTGCCAGCGGTGGATCTGGGCGCTTCCGGACCGGCTCCTGAGCTGCTGGGTTCACCGCTGCGCCAGACCCAGATTCAAGGACAGACCCAATGAGACCTGACTCCCCGCTCACCTCCGGCCAGCCCGGCTGGGTCCGCGATCTGACCGAAGCCTACGTCAGCGGTGCGGCAAGCGTTTTCATCCTGTACGGCAACGTGCACGACCTGGTCCCGGTCCGCGATGCCGAGAACCGGATCACGGCGTATCTCCCGCTGGAGGAATACCTCTCCAGCCAGATCTTCGCCCGCCGCGATGTCATCATCCGTTACGACCGGGGGTCAGGGATCGCATTTGTGGATCCCAATCTCGAGCGCCGCCGGGCGGCGCGCCAGGACTTCCAGCGGGCTCTGGCCGCACTGGACCTCGCCTCCGGCTCCGACTATGCCCGGGCTCTTCCCCGAGACCCGAGCCAGGCGCTGGAAGTCCTGGACCGCTATCTGCTCCAGAAGCTGCTGGAGTCTGCAGCGGGCGCCAACGGCAAACGCGTGGCGCTGCTGCTCCGCTATCCGGAGCTGATCGTCCCGTCCGTGGATTCGGCATGGCTGTCCGGTGAAGTGGGCGCCAACCTGGTCAAGATTCTCAACTGGGCCAACGATCCCCGCATCCGTGAAGCGGACATCACCATCTGCCTGGTGACCGAGAATCTCGGGGAGTTGAACCGCCGGCTGGTGGAGAACCCCTTCGTGGCCAAACTGGAGGTGCCCATCCCTGACGAAAGCGCCCGCCGCGATTATCTGGACCGCTTCGTCCAGGACCACCCGGAAGCGGAAGGCTTCGGTCCCGAGGAACGGGCGTCACTGGCACAGCTCTCCAACGGTCTCACCCTGGTGGGGCTCTCCCAGGTCGTGCGGCGGAGTCTGCAGGCCTATCGGCGCCTGGATCTGGCCCACGTCAAACGGGCGAAGAAAGAGCTGGTGGAGAAGGAGTGTTTTGGACTGGTCGACTTCGTGACTCCCCGCTACACGCTGGACATGGTGGTCGCCCAGCCGGCGGTGCGGGAACGCCTGCTGGAGGACGCCCGCCTGATCCGGGAGGGGAGGCTGGGTGCCGTGCCGATGGGCTATCTGCTGTGCGGCGTGCTGGGCACGGGCAAGACCTTCACCGCCACGTGTTTTGCCGGGTCGATCGGAATCCCCGCGGTGGTGTTTCGCGACATCCGGGAAAAATGGGTCGGATCCTCGGAGCGCAACATGCAGAAGGTGCTCTCGGTAATCCGGGCGCTGGGGCCCGTCATGGTCATCGTCGACGAGGCGGACGCGGCCCTGGGCAACCGTTCCGCCGACGGCGACAGCGGCACGTCGGGACGGCTGTTTGCCATGATCAGCAACCAGATGAGCAACACGGAGTACCGGGGGCGGATCATCTGGATGCTGCTGACCTGCCGGCCCGATCTCCTCCCGGTGGACCTGAAGCGGCAGGGGCGCTGCGAAGTCCACATCCCGCTGTTTGCACCCCAGACGCCCGAGGAGCGCCGCGAGCTGATGCTCACGCTGGGGCGCAAGAACGGCGTCGACCTGGATCCCGCCTCCCTGCCGGAAATCCCTGAGGGCCTGTCGGGAGCGGATCTGGAGAGCATTGTGGTGCAAGCCATCCGGAGGGCGGCCCTCAAGGGCATGGACCGCCCTGACCCGACGATCCTGGCGGAGGTGGTCCGCAACTTCGTTTCCCCCAACTATTCCCTGCAGAAGGAGCTGCAGGAACTGGTGGCGATCCGCGAGTGTACGGATCTGCGCTTTCTGCCGGAGCGCTATCGGTCATTCCTGACGGATCCGGAGATGGGGGCGCGCCTGGAACGCCGGGTGCGCGAGTTGACGGCGCTGGTGGGCTAGGTTGCCCGAAATCCGTAAGGATCCACACACTTCTACCTGTAGGATATTGTGCGACGTTCATTAGGGATTTCACTTGACTCTACAGTCGTTCAGACGGATCATATCGCTTGACTCCAAACACAAGCCGGGAGGTGTGACCTGATGCTGATGACGGCGATCTTGCTTTTGTCTGGCATGGCGACCGGGCCAGGCGCACAGGTTGGGGCCCGCTCCGTGGCCGATTCTCCGTCGGTCATCATGGACCCGATCCTGGTTGCGGACCCGGACAACCCGGCGGTCAGCTTGCTGATCTACTCTCTCGATCCTGAACCCAGGGAACACACCATCGTGGCCTACCACTACGACGACGATGGCTCGCTGCGCGGTTTCGAGGCCTGGTCTGAGTTGTGCGTCGTGCAAAAGGGAGGCAGACACGTTCGAAGGTTGGCGTTCGATGTTTCGCCTGCGGGGCGCGTGCAGCTCGTCCTGCAGGAGGCCAAGTTTGACGACGGGCGGATGTGGAGGTGCAACATTGCGGAGGAACCGCTGTGTCCCCCTTCCGGAAGCGCGGAAGCCCTCGGCGGCGATTCTCAGAACGGGCCGCCGTCAGCAGAAGAGCAAAACTGCCACATCCCCTGCTCCCCGTCGGCATACTGCTCTGACTGGGCCGCTTGGTGCCGCGGCAACTGTTCCTCGGTGCGGGAGTTCAGTTGTACCATCAAGTGCGGAGAATGCAGCTTCAGGTGCATCTGTGCTTGAGGAGAGGATCGAGTTCCTCCTCTCCATGGCCGCCTCGTCGGAGGCCAGTTTGCGCACCGGACAGGGTATGACGCGACCGACTCGTGGATTGACCGACCCTCTGGAGAGCCGGAACACACCGACCCAGCCGACTGAGGCGCCGCTCTCCCCGGTTGTTTCAGTAGAGGTGGCTGACCACCAGCTTGCTCCGGGATTCCATGGGGCAGTCCAGCTTTTCCAGGCGCTGGGACCGCAGCATGGCCAACGCATCGGCGATCCTCATCCCGCACCCCCGATAGATGGCCACCCCGGCCTGGCGAAGCTGTTCAAAAGCACTCTTGCCGATCCCTTCCACCACCACCCCACGGCAGCCCTGGGCAAGGAGCGAAGACCACTGGTGGCAGTCGCCGTTCCCGCCCCTACGGTTGGGAACCGCCTGGAAATCGAAGCTCTCGGAATCGACAATCAGAAACAGCGGCGCTGACCCGAAATGCTCGTAGACGCGGCTTTCCAGCCCGAAATTGTACTCGACAGGAAAACCAACCTTCATTGTGTCCCTCCGTCCTCAGGAGACTCCCGCGTTCACGGGTCCCTGGCGGGGTCTCCGCCCAACCTCGCATTCTAGTCCCACAGGTTCACTGGCGCAAGCACGCACTGCCTTTTTGCCTCTTTACCCGAGCGGCGTCCGGCGCCCGGGCGGCTGGTCTGTGACCCGACGCCGCCATGGGCTCCGGTCAGGCTCAGTATTCCTGCAGGCTCCCCCGGCGTTCCCGCGCCAGACGATCCCACTCCGGCACCAGCGTCTCCAGAAGCTTGCGTTTGTCTGCCCGCAGCCGCTCCATATCCAGTCCAATGAAGGCCTGGGCTTTGGCCTTGCTGGATAGATCCGGGATTTCCACCGGGTACTGGACGCCGTGGCGCACCAGCACCAGCGCCACCAGCCGGCGCGCCTGTTCGGCCTTGGCGATCGCCGTCCCCAGGACCCGCAGGGCCTCAGCCGGGGAGTGGAACCCCATGCCATTGGAAGCAGCCACCCAGTCCCAACGCCACTGGGCGTGCCGGATCGCCCGCAGGACCGGCTGCATCTCCTCCTGCCCGGCGCCCGCTTCCCAAGCCCTTGCCGCCTCAATATGGGCCGCCGCCAGCGTCTGCTCGGCGATCCGCCTCAACTCGTGGATCTTGTCCTGCCGTTCGTAGACGTCCTGCACCAGCCGCTCCGTCTGCTCCCGATGGCAAACCATGCAGGAATTGGCCACGTTGTTCAGTGGGCTCTGGATGTGATGGTCGGTATACTTCACCCCGCCCTCGCTCCGGTAAGGCATGTGGCAGTCCGCACAGGAGACACCCCGGGCGGCATGGACGCCGGTCAGGTACAGTTCGTAGTCGGGATGCTGGGCCTTGAGCATGGGAGCCCTGCTGAGCTGGTGCGTCCAGTCCGAGAACTCGAGGGCGTCGAAGTAGGCTTCCATGGCTTCCGCCGCAACCCCGCGGTCCCACGGGAAGGTCAGATAGTTCTTCGGTTCCGGCCTGAAGTAGTACTCCACATGACACTGGGCACAGACGAGGGACCGCATCTCGTTATGGGTGAGCTCCGACACCCTGCGTCCCTGGCGTTCCAGCGCCTCCACCAGGGCCGGACGGGTCAGCCGCAGGTTCATCGTGGAGGGATCGTGACAGTCCTGGCACCCGATGGGATTCACAAACTCGGAACCCTTGTCGATCCAGCGTCCGTTGTAGAAGGCGGCGACACCGTCCCGCGCCATGACCCGGGGCACATCGGTGCTCTTGCAGGTCCAGCAGGTGGCGGCCATGGTGCTCGTCTCGGGACCCCCGGTGCGAAGGATCTCCCGCACGTCGCGGACCGCGTGGGCGTGGCCCCGGGCCTGGTTGTATTCTCTCGAAAAGGGATAGCCGGCCCACAAGACCACCAGCTCCGGGTACTGTTCCAGGTAGTCGATGGTCACCGAACCCCCGTACTTGCTGGCGAAGTCGGTCCGCAGAGTTCTACGGTAGCTTTCGTATTCCCGGGGGTAGTTCTGCCCCCAGACCTCGTTGCGGGGCTCCCACTCCGGGATCGGCTTGACCACCTGCAGCGCCACGCTCTCACTGCGCCGCTCCACGATCGAAGACGCCAGCACCCCGAGAAGGAACACCGCCACCACGGTGCCCAGGAACAACAGCCACCCCAGCCAGGGTCTTTCGTTTACCAGTTCGCGAATGGTCTTCATCCCAACACTCCCGATCCCGGGTCCGGCCCGGTCTTGAGGTCAAGGGTCAGGGGTTCCGTTCCCCCAGGTAGCGGGCCAGCCATTCGGGCAGGACCGGCGACAGGGCCGGCACCCGGGCGTAAGGTGTCGACGCCAGGCTGTTGACCCGGCCGTGAGGCGTCTCCCGATGACAGTCCCAACAATAACGTCCCCCTGCCGCCGGGTTAAAGGGGGCCGCCTCGGCCCGCAGCGACAGCGGATGGAGCTGCCGGCTGTGGCACCGGAGGCAGTTGCCCTGCACCGCATCCTTGCCGGCCTGCTTGATCCGGATCACCTGCGGTTCCCACCGCAGGGTGAAGATGGTGGCATGCCGCATCCCGTCCTGGGCCTTGAACAGATAGGTCTTCACGAAATTGTCCTGCGGCACGTGACAGTCGTTACAGGTCGCCACCCGTCCATGGCTTCCCCGCTGCCAGGTGGCGTACTGGGGGTTCATGACATGGCAGTTCACGCAGGTCTGGGGGGCGTCGGAGAGATAGGAGACAGCGTTGGAAATGTAGAGGACGTGCAGACCCAGACCAGCCAACACGCCGCCGGTGACCAACACCGGGACCCGCCACTGTTCCGGGGGAATCAGATAACGAAGCATCGCCGCTCAACCCTGTAAAGACGTCCCCGCCCCTGGCGCGTGGACCACGGGAATCCAAGCCACACCTAAATGGCCGATTGTACACGAAGAGCCCCGGATGACGGGGTCATGACGGGATCGGACCACGGCAAGTGATTGGGACATCCCGGGGGATGCCAGAGAATAGCCGGAGGTCGAAGTGCAGGGGAGACCTCCGGAACGGACGGACCAACAACAGGGACGGCACCCTGAAGGGGTGCCAGACATCCGTTCTCCCGGCCGCCCCGAGGGCAACGGGTAATGCCTTACAGGCGATTCTGGGGGTAAAAATGGCTTCTATAGGAGCCATTTGACCCCCAAAAAGGGGGAGACGGTTCCCGCGTGGGTCACCGCGCCCGGACGACCGGCGGCTCGGCAAAGTCCAACCAGAAAGCCTGCAACGTCGACTCCGGGGCGGAGCCGTCGTAAACCAGGACCCGATACTGTGAAACCAGAGTCGATCCCGGGACGATCTCGAATCCTCCCATCCGTTGCGGGCTGAACGAGAAGTACTGCATCTCGGGATGCATGCGCACCGGCTGCGGCGAACGGAAGTTCGCAAGGTGACCGAACACGGCGACGCCGGCCGGCTGCCCGTCTCCCAATGGACCCTCCATCAGGATCCAGTGTTCCCTGGATGCGTCCGCACCCGCCCGGTCCTTCCCCGTGGAGGTTCGCACCGACAGCACGTCCGGTGTCCAGGAACGGGCTCCCCGAACTCCAAAACCGCCATAGTGGTATTCCGGCAACTCCAGGGGGCTGGCCGCCACATTGCGCTGCCTCGACCTCACATCCACCAGGAAAAACCCGGCTTTTCTGCCGCCGAGAACATAGGCCCGTATTTCGAAATCCTCTTCCAATACCGGTACCTCTCCCCCGGGGGCCGAAAGGTCAACATGGTGGTGTCGCGCATCCACGCCGGCAAACACCGGCCCTTCAAGCATTCGCTCGATCCCGGCGAGGCGGACAGCACCCGTTCCTTCGGCCAAGTTCCAGAAGTCGGGAGTCCGGCCCTCAAATCGCGTCTCGGTCCACGCCATCCAGATTCCCCGCTGGTGGGCGTGGTCCGGGTGGAAATCGTCAGTCACCACTTTCCCCGAAGGAGCCCAGAGGGGATGGATGTAAGCGCCACGGGTAAGGCTGGCCGGCATCAAGGGATCAGGCGGAGAGACCAAAGCGCAGTTGTACCTCAGCACCTTCTCTCCGCGGACCTCCAGCTCCAGCGCCAGCCCGTCCGGGTCACGCACGACCCCTCCGACACGCCGCCGGTCCTCTCCGGGAAGGACCGCAAAAGAGCGCGTCGTACCCTGCAGGAACTCGCCCGGCGCCACCCAGACCAGTTCACCCGAAGCAGGGTCATACTGGGAAGGCACCGGGATTGCCCGTCCGTCGGTGGTTTCGATCAGTCGAACCGGCAGCCGATCCGCCGGCAGCGGCCAACGCAGCAGGCAGTCCTGCCGGTCGTAGGCGCCGGCCTCGGCATCCAAACTCACCAGCGGCTCCTCCCTGGCGGCGGTCTCCGGGGAATCCGCGGAACAGGCCGGCAGCCAAGGCAGCAGCCACACCAGCAGCACAGCAGAACGCCCCTGGGGAGGCAGTCGCAAGGTCAATGCGGGACGCACGGGGCCGAGCGTAGCACAGGGGCGTTTGCTCCACCAGACGTTTCGGGGTAGGCTTGCGGTCTGGACTGACAGCTCTGGACAGGTTCAACCATACGGGGGTGAAAACCATGCCTCAAAATCGTTCCACACGTCGAAGCTTTCTCAAGGTCACGGCCGCCTCGGCGGCCGCCGCCACGATGCCCAACGTCCTGGCAACCCGGCCGGCAAGCGCATCGGTCTTTGCCGCCAACGACCGGATCCGTCTGGCTACTGTCGGTATGGGCATCATCGGGTTTGAGGACACTCAAACCGCCCTCAAGGTGCCGGGAGTGGAGCTGGTCGCCGCCTCCGACTGCTACCAGGGACGGCTCGAGAGGACCCGGGAGGTCTTCGGCAGCCATGTGGCGGTAACTCGGGATTATCGGGAGATCCTGAACCGCCCGGATATCGACGCGGTCATCATCTCCACACCCGACCACACCCATCAGCCGCTCGCCATCGAGTTTTTGGAAGCCGGCAAGCACGTCTACCTCGAGAAACCAATGGTGCAGAAGATCGAGCAGGGCGCCAAGCTCATCGAGACCGAGAAACGGAGCGGCAAGGTCCTGATGATCGGGAGCCAGACCGTCAGTGACATCCTCGCGGAGAAAGCGCGTGAGCTGTACCGGTCGGGGATCATCGGCGAGCTGAACATGGCTGACATCCTCATCAGCCGGAACTCGGCGCTGGGTGCCTGGGAGTACTCCATTCCCACCGACGCCTCCACCCAGACCATCGACTGGGACCGCTTCCTGGGTCCGGCTCCCAAGGTGCCGTTCGACGCCGATCGCTTCTTCCGCTGGCGCAAGTACTGGGATTACGGAACGGGTGTCGCGGGAGACATGTATGTGCACCGCTTTTCCGCCCTGCACTACATCATCGATTCCACCGGGCCTACGAAGGCCATGGCGACGGGCGGCATCCGCTTCTGGAAGGAGAAACGGGAAGTGCCAGACTTGATCCTAGGCCTTTATGAGTACCCCCAGACCAACACCCATCCCGCTTTCACCCTCTTTCTCGGCGCCCATTTCGCCGACGGCGGGCACGGTCCCACGTTCAGCCTGATTGGCAACGAAGGCATCATGCACATCGGCGACACCAGCATCCGGGTGGTCCGCAGCCTCCCCCAGATTGCCTCCTTCGAGGAGCTGGTTTACGGCTACAACTCAGTGAGAACCTTCTCGGACGCCCAGCAGAAGGCATGGATCGAGGAATACCGCAGGATCCACACGGGCGAGACCCGGCCACACCTGACCCCCACCGCGGGCGAAACGGAATGGGTGGTTCCGGAAGGATATGACTCCCGCATCGACCATTTCCGGTTTTTCTTCCGCGCCATCCGTGAGGGCGGAAAGGTGGTGGAGGACGGCACCTTCGGACAGCGGGCAGCCGCTCCCGCCCTGCTGGCCAACCTCTGCTATCTCGAGAACAAGATCTACGGCTGGGATCCCAACGCCATGAAACTGATCGGCTAAGCAGGACTCACCAGAATTCGGGCGCGGCTCCCGGCCGGCGGTCAAAAGCGCCGGGAGCCCCCGGTTCAGTCTCCAAGTTCATAAGCGTCATCGTATGCCATCTTCGACCATCCACGTCGGCCTGATCGGGTTTGGGACCGTTGGAACCGGAGTCGTCGAGTTTCTGCTGGGGAGTCACCCGGCGGCTGCGGGCGTCCAGCTCAAGACCATCGCCGTCCGCGACCTGTCCAAACCGCGGGAACTTCCTTTCCCACGGCTGACCGAGTGCCTGGACGACATCCTGGAAGACCCCGAAATCCGCCTGGTTGTGGAGCTGATGGGCGGCGAGGAGCCGGCTCGAACCTGCCTGCTGCGCGCTTTGCGCGCCGGCAAAAGCGTGGTGACAGCCAACAAGCTGGTGGTATCGCGGCACCTGCCCGAACTGGTTTCGGCAGCCCGGGAGTCAGGCGCCGATCTGGCCTTCGAGGCTGCCGTCGCGGGTTCCATTCCCGTCATCCGGACTATCCGGGGGTTCCTCGGCGAGCGTTTCACCCGGATCACGGGCATTCTCAACGGCACCTCCAACTACATCCTCTCGCGAATGGAAGAAGGGATGGACTTCGACCACGCCGTCCGGCTCGCCCAGGAGAAGGGGTTTGCGGAGGCCGACCACACTCTCGACACCGGCGGTTTCGACGCCCGTGACAAACTGGCGATCCTGGCCGGCCTCGCTTTCGACACCTACATTCCACCGGAACAGATTCATTGCGAAGGCATCAACGGGATCACGCCCATCGACCTGGACTTCGCCGCCAAGTCAGGAGTGGAGGAGGGAGGTCCCGGCTACGCCGTCAAGTCCCTGGCCACCGCCCAACTGGCCCCCGACGGAGCGCTGGAGGCCCACGTATACCCGGCGCTGATTTCGCGCAACCACCCGCTGGCAGCGGTCCGCAACGAGATGAATGCTGTCTACCTGGAGGGAGAACGCTGCGGGCCCCAGTTGTATCTCGGCCGTGGAGCCGGGCGGCACGCCACTGCCAGCGCGGTCATCTCCGACCTGTTGCGGCTGGCTCGCAATCTCCAGCGAGGCGTCTCCGATCCCCTGCCTTCGCTGCAGTGCCGGATCCCTCTGGCGGACATCCGGCGCATCAGCCGGAGGGGCTATGTCCGCATGAACCTGCGCCACATACCTGGCAGCATCGCGGAGGCTTCCCGCATCCTGGGAGCCCACGGGTTCAATATTGAGGACTCGGTCCAGCGGCGGCGATTCCGGATGGAAGTCGACGGAGAGGTGTACATTCCGGACATCATCACCGTCGAGCCCCTCCCCTTCGGCGTGGTCGGTCAGGCCCTGCAGGCCTTGAGAGACTCGCAGCGGGTCAAGGGTGAACCCTTCTATCTGCGTTTCGAGGACTGAGACCGCTCGAAAGGGGTTTTCGCCCGCATTCAACGCGGATCACGCGGATCGCGCCGATTACGCTGAACCGCGGTATAGAATGGTTCCCGGCAACCCGTCCCGGAGTCATGAGATCCCACGTACCGGCTGCTTTACTGAGCCTGGCCGGGCTCTGGCCGGCCCTTGCGGGAGCGGTTCCCGCCCGACTGAAGGTCGAGGTGCAGTCTGAAGGCCGCCCGGTGACGGGTGCCGCCGTCACAACCCCCACCCACCACGCCCAGACCGGTGACGACGGGATCGCCCTGCTGTCGGTCGAACCGGGGCGGCATTCGTTGGTGGTCTCGGCCGCAGGCTATCTCCCCGTTGAGGTCCAGGTGGCGGTCGAAGCCAGCGCGGAGACACATCTCATCGTGGAACTGACTTCCGAGATCGAACTGGAAGAAGAGATCGTGGTCCGGGCCTCCCGGACCGACCGCCGGCTCGAAGACCAGCCGGTGCGCATCGAGGTCGTCAATCGCGAGGAGATCGAGGAGAAGGCCTTGATGACGCCGGGCAGCGTGGCAATGCTACTGAACGAGACTACCGGCCTCCGCGTCCAGAATACGGCGCCGTCCACGGGTGCCTCGAATGTCCGGATCCAGGGGTTGCGGGGTCGGTACTCCCAGATGCTGTCCGACGGACTTCCCCTTTACGGGGTCCAAGGCAACTCGTTGAACCTGCTGCAGGTACCGCCTTTGGACCTAGGCCAGGTGGAGATCATCAAGGGTGCAGCCTCGGCTCTCTATGGTCCATCCGCCCTTGGCGGAGTCATCAACCTGGTGTCCCAGTCTCCGCGCAGGCGTCACCGCGAGCTGTTGTTGAACGCCAGTACCCAGGATGGAGGCGACCTGACCTTCTGGGCAACAGAACCCACCGGCGGGAACTGGGCCTACACTCTCATCGGGGGGCTGCACGGCCAGCTCCGCCAGGACCTCGACGAGGACGGGTGGGCGGACCTGCCAGCGTACGGCAGGGGCGTGCTCCGCCCACGTGTCTTTTGGAGCGGAGCCGGCGGACGAACGGTCTTCGCCACGGTCGGGGTCATGGCCGAAGACCGTCGGGGCGGAACCATGGCGGGGGAAACCGCCCCGGACGGGCGACCCTTCTCCCAGGGAATCGATACCCGCCGGATCGACGGCGGGGTGGTATCGCGGCTGCCCCTGGGCAGTTCCCGGATACTGAGCATTCGCGGCTCCCTCGCACACCAGGCCGAGAACCGCCGCTTCGGGGACGCCCGGGACCGCGGAGTCCGGTCGACCTGGTTTGCGGAAACAGTGCTTCAGGGGGCCGCCGGACGTCACGTCTGGGTCATGGGGGGAGCCCTCCAGCAGGAGATCTACCACAATCGGAACTTCCCAGTTTTCGACTACAACTTCGTCACCCCCTCCCTCATCCTCCAGGACGAGATCGCGCTCGGTGACCAGGTTACCCTGGGTCTGAGCGGCCGCGTGGACGCCCACAGTGAGTATGGGACCTTCATCAGCCCGAGGATCTCGCTGCTGCTCCGGCCCAACCCGCAGTGGACTGTCCGCCTGTCCGCCGGGACCGGCTTCTTCGCGCCGACGCCGTTTGTGGAGGAGATCGAGGAGACGGGCCTGTCGCGCCTGGACCCGCTGGAACTCGAGGCGGAAAGGGTTCGTAGCGCCTCTTTCGACGTGACCTGGTCCCGGGGTCGGTTCGAGCTGGTGGGCACGCTGTTCGGGTCGGTCATCCGCGACCCGGTCGAACGGGAGTTCGTCGCTGTGGACCGGATCGCACTGGCCAACGACATCCGCCCGGTCCGCACCTGGGGCACCGAGCTGCTGGCACGGTATCGCAGCGGCGACCTCCTGCTGATGACGACCCACAACTACACGTTTTCCACCGAGGGGGATCCCTTCAGCCCAGGCCGCCGGGATGTCCCCCTCACCCCCCGTCACTCCGCAAGCCTCAATGTGATCTGGGAGAACGAAGAGTGGGGTCGGGTCGGGCTGGAGGCGTATTACACCGGCCGACAGCCTCTGGAGCTCAATCCCTACCGGAGTATGGGTCGGAGCTATGTCCTGCTGGGCGTCTTGGCCGAGAAACGGTTCGAGCAGTTTCGCGTGTTTCTGAATCTGGAGAACCTGACCAACGTGCGGCAGACGCATTGGGAGCCTCTGCTGCGTCACGAGCCGCTGGCCGACGGGCGCTGGACGGTCGACGCCTGGGCCCCGCTGGACGGCCGCGTGATCAACGGGGGCGTGCGGCTGTTTTTCTAGTGTCCCGGGCACCCTGAAGGGGTGCCAAAGGATTCCGGCGAAACCCGTCCGGGGGCCCGTGGTGGCCCGGGCGTCCCGCCCGGGTCGTCCCCCCTGCACCCACCGCCCGCGCCCCGCACCCGGCGGGCATCCGGAAGGGATGCCAGAAAATAGCCGGAGGTCGAAGCGCAGCGGAGACCTCCGGAAGACGCGGGCCAACAACACATGCCGTGGTCCGACCCCATTCCCCCGGCATCAGTTCAATACGGTGGTCCGACCCCATTCCCCCGGCATTGGGGAGAACTCCCACTTCAAACCCGGGTGAAGTCGCTGCAAGAGCTCCTGCGCCTTCGGGCGATCCCTGAGTGGAGCGAGGCGCGCCTCGATGCCGAGGTACGGGAAGCTGGGATCCCGTTCCTCGTACGCTCTTTCCAACCAGTTCAAGGCTTCGTCATACCGGCCGAGCCCCACACAGACCAAGGCGATCGGGTAGCTTTTCCCGGCAACTTCATCCCAGGACTTCAAGCGGCCCAAGATCGCTTCCGCTTCTTCACGACGGCCGCTCAGGCCGAAAAGATGCCCCAACGCGGTGATGGCACGGACGTCGTAAGGAGCCAACTCCAGCGCCCGCCGGAAAGAGCGCTCGGCTTCGGCCCATTGTCCCAACTGTTCCTGGCACAGTCCCTGTACCCAGATCGGGAGCACCACGCCCGGATCCAGGACCTCCGCATGCTGCGCCAAACGAATCGCTTCTTCGTAAAGGCCCCGGTGGTGAAGCAGCAACGCCTTCTGTGTCAGCAGCCCGCCCGCCCTCGGCTCCAGCATGATAGCCCGATCCAGCTCCACCGCCGCCTCCGCCATGCGCCCCTGGATCAGCAGCAAATCCGCCAGGTGACTCTGCCAGCGAGCCTCCCGGGGGTGGATCTCCACGGCCCGCCGAAATGCGCTCTCGGCTCCGGCGAAATCCCATCGCCGATAAAACCTGAGGGATCCCTGAACAGCATGAGCCAGAGCCAGACTGTCATCCAGACGAAGCGCCCGGCGCGAGGCTTCGTCGGCCCGGGCTTCGAGCTTGGGCCCTCGCTGGCGGTCGAGGGAGATTGCGAATTCACAGGCGTCCGCCAGGGCGGCCCACCCTTCGGCGAACTCAGGGTCCAGCGTGACCGCTTCCTCCAGCAACTCGATCGCCCGCTGATGGTCCGGATGCAGGCCTTCGGAGCTCTGTCCCCGCAGCCGGTCCCGCCGAAACAGCCGGGAACCCTCCACATAGGCGGCGAAGGCTGCAGGATGAGGAGTATGTCTTCCGCGGCCGCGCCAGCCAGCCAACCCCTGCACCCGCCGGAGGAGATCCTCGGCGATGATGGCAGACATGCGCTCCTGGACAGCCAGCAGGTCGTCCGCAGGTTCCTCGTAGGTTTCCGCCCAGAGGTGGAAGCCGTCCCTGGCCAGAACCAGTTCAGCTGTCACGCGACAACGCTCCAGCTCGCACCGGACACTGCCCTCCAGGACGGCGTCCACCTCCAGCTGCTCTCCCAGAGTCCGCAGGTCGACGGTCTTCGCCTTGTACTGGAACGTGGTGCTGCGGGCAGGCACCTTCAACTCGGGCGCCCGGGCCAGACGGGCGATGACCTCCTCGGTCAGCCCGTCAGCAAAGCGCTCACCTTTCGCGGTCCCCGAGAGACTCATGAAAGGAAGGACAGCAATCGAACGAACCTGCGGCACCTCGCTGACATCGGAACGCTGCCGCCACAGCACCAGCACGGCTCCCAGCAGGATCACGCCCGCTGCCGGCAGCAACCAGAACCTGAGCGGCAGGCCGGACCGGGAAACGCGGGAGGATTCCGGTCCGCGGACCACCCGTTCGAAGGCGGGAACATAAGTGCCCTTGGGGAGGTCGATCCGGACCGGATCCGCCCCCCCGTAAAGATCGTAATACTCGCGTAGTTTGGCTCTCAGACGGCCTGCTTCCACGCGGACGATGGAGTCCGAACGCGGATCGAAACCGGGAGGGCGATCGTACACGTCCACTCCGATGGCGTATTCCTTCAGAGCTGCCGTCTCTCCGGCCAGAGCCCTCTCCACCACATAGCGCAGAAACCGGCTCGGTCGGTCCGCGTGGGCGAAGACCGGGCTCGCCAGTACACGCTCCAACTCCGACCGAACTTCGGATTCCGGTATCACCGACAAGGTCTTCCCCTCTCCCGACAACGGTTCGGGTCCGGGCGGGTGTGGTCCGCCCTTCCCCATTCTAGACGGAGTCGAGGGGTTACGTACCGGTACGTAGCCTGCGTGTACTTGGCCGCCCCGCGGACGGAGATCACAATCGGGGTTGTCGAACACAGCGGTGACGCGGAGCCCGACCGCATTCGTTCACGCACCACCTGCACCCCCCGGTCGGGCTCCGATTTTCCGTCACCCCGTCTCCGGCAACAATCCCGTTTCCGAAGGGGACAGGGAAACGGGATCGCGGGAAATGGGGTCTGCGAGCCGAGGCAGACCCCGTCCCGCCAGCCCGCCGGAAAAGATTCAGTTGTGGATCGTACCCGAAAGGTTCCGTTCGCACGGTGTGCCCTGGTATGTGAAGCTCTGAACCCCGGTCCATGTACCTGAAATCTTGCCAGTCTGCAGCTTGCCGGTGGCGTTGCCCGTCCAGTCGGCCCAGGTGCCCGTCACGCCCGACAGCTTGAAGGCGAAGCTCAGGTTGCCGGAGCACGCGTCATAGGTGCCAGTCACCTCCTGCGGATGGCTGTAACAGGTTTCTGATCGGGGCTGAATCTTTCCGTCCTGGAAGAACACGCAGACCCGGCGAAGGACGTTTTTCAGGCTCGAGGTCTCCCAGGGCGGGCAGTCCTTGACGTCGGCGGTGTTGACCAACGTGATCTCGAAATTCACCCGCTCCCCCGGCGGGATCACATATGGAGCCCCACCCGGACACGCCCCACCGGAGCCGGCCGTCACGGTCACTTTCACCACCTTGTTCTGAAGGTAGGAATTGCTGATGATCACGGTCAGCCGCTTGACCGCAGCGCTTACCGGCACCGCCAGCGGCCGGCTGATATCCGACACCGGCATCTCTCCGCCGGCCAGCATCACACCCGTGGCATCCTCCTTGAAGACGGTGATGCGCACCGCTTCCTTCTTCACCTCTCCGCCCACCACTTCGAAGGTCAGCGGCACCGAGCCCCCCTGGGCCATGCTTGGGGAGACCGGGATCAGAGCGGCCACGGTGCTCAGCGGCTTGAGGGAAGCGAAGACCGCCTGCCGTTTGGCGGCATCGGCGCTTTCAGCGTCGATCTGGGGTTTGGAACCGGCTGCCTTGATGAGTCCGTCGGCGAGTCTATTGGCCTTGAAGTCGGCCGCCTCCGAGGTCCGCAGGATGGCGGAGGCGGAGTGGCGATAGAGGCGGTCCAGAGCAAATTCGGTATAGATCTCCGAATAGCCCTTCGAGAACAGGGTCCGGAACACGACGTCAGCCGCCTGACGGTACAGCTCGACATACTGATCCAGAGTCAGGTTGTAACGGGCAGTGGTATCCAGACCCATCTGTTCCAGCATCCGCTCCAAGTACGAAAAACTGTTGTTCCCGTACTGCCGGCCAATCCATACGAAAAAGTCCTGCTTCGTGTAGTAATCAGCGCGAAAATCATCGATGGGCTGGTCCAGGTAGGCGTATTCGCCGCCATGGAGGGCGCGCACGTGGACGGACGGCCCAGTCACCGAAGAGACCGTCTGCCAGGTCTGCCCCACCGGTGTGGCGGTGCCTTCGTAGTACGCCTTGAGCGGACTGCGCCACACCGGGTTCTGCTGGGTCCCTTCATTGACATAGGTGAACCGGATGTCGTAACCCCACTGCACCGCGTGGAACAGCTCATGGATGAAAATGTTCCCCAGGGTCACTCCATACGACGCGCTGAGCTGCGCCAACTGCTGGGGATCCACATACATCTGGCCCAACAGCAGCATCTGGTCCTCATTGAGATCGGACAGGACGAAATTCGGATCCTGGTCGGGCAGGGACGAGGTGAACATGGATCCCACCCCGTTCTTGACGTGGACGATCCGCGCCGCCGGACTCCGTCGCCGGTCCAGATACAGTCGTGGTGAACGGAACCCCGCCCCGGAGAGGGCCACGCATACACTCCTCGCCGTCGGGAGATAAGTGTTTCTGACCTGGGCAGCCGTCGCCGCGTTGTTGTGAACCACCGCCACAAACTCGCAGCTCTCCCACTCAGGGGGGGTCAACCAGCCGGCTGCCGAGGTATCCGGCGGTTCCCCGGCCACCAGCGACACGCCCGAACTCTCCACCACGGCCACTACCCACCCGTTGTCCACGCCAGGAACTTCGACTTCATAGGCACGGGTGGCAGCGTTGTATCGACCCAGCACCGGCAACAGGGCGCTGGTCCGGGTCCTGACGTTCAGCAGGAGCCGACTCGGATCCGCCGGGGTTGAGCTCAGGGGAACCGAAAGCTTGAAATACCCGTCGCCGGTGAGGGGCGCCCCGCCTGTGACACTGACTGAAATCGCATCGGACCGCAGAGTCTGCCCCGGCTCCACCAGCCCGTCAGTGGGGGCCGAGCTGAGCGTGGTCCTGGCCCCCGACCGGTCCGACTGGTCGGCTGGAACCAGATAGCTGCCGCCCGGGCCGGAGACCGCCTGAAGCTGGACTCCCGGCGGTACAGCCGACAGCACGGTAACGCTGCCGAAAAGCTGCTGCGCGATCAAAGGCTGATCGGACTGAACCAGGATGTATCCGCCGGCCTGCTGGAAGCCCGATCCAAGGTATTCATTCAGCAGTTTTGAAATCCGGCGGCCTGCCGCCAGCGTTATCGGCGGCTGGGTCACTCCGGAGCGGACCCCGTCGGCCCGGAACGCCTCCACCGTAATGTTGGCCGTTGCACCGCCTGGGTTGTAGAAGGCCAAGCCCGTATAAAACCCGGGCAGTTGGGCCACCTGACTGAAGGTCCCGCGAGTCAGTAGACGGTTCTGCAGCGGCATGGCGGCCGCCGTGGTGAGTCGCGCGGCATCGCCGAACACGACGTCTCCCACCACACCACTGCCGTCCGCGGTCACCTGCAGCGAGCCCACCACGGTCTGAGACGCAGTCCAGCCGAAGATCTGGCCTGCGTCCTGTTCCAGGACCTCGCCGGGGTTGAGTTTCCGGTCGGCGACCTGGGCCAGAACGTTCCCTGACTCTCCGATCGCCCGGAAGGTGAGCCGCCGGCTGCTCGTGCCGGTGTTGACCAGCTTGATGCTGGTAAAGAAGCCACTCAAGTGGGCCAACTGTGCGGAGTAAAGCTCGTGGCTCAGGTTGCCGCCCCAGGCGCTGAGCCCGATCCGGGTGCGAGCGTCCGCCAACTGAATCAGCTCGAAACCGACCAGCCCTTCGCCGGCCGTCACCTCCGCAACGGCGTAACCACTGCTGACATTCAGGCTCTTGCCCATCAGGGTATGCAAGGGGCCGAAAAGCATGCCGCGGGCCGGAATCGTCACGTTCCGTCTCTCTGCCAGGAGTTGAGAGGACCCGGAACCGTACACAGACAGGTTGAAGGTCACCGCGTGGGCGTTGGGATTGGCAAGACTGATCAGCGTCTGGGAGCTCTTTCCCCTGAAGGCGGAGCTGCCATGGTGCACCCGCGTAAAGATGAGCCTGCGGTAGGCTTCGGGAAACGGAACCGAGCCATCCAGCTCCCTGCCGTCCCCGGTGCCCACCTGGAAGAAGGTGCCAATCTCCGGGTTGTCGCTGTGCAGCTCGACCCAACCCGACTGGGCGGTCTGCGCCGTGACTCCAAAGATCTCATGGCCGAGCTGCGCGAGCTGTTCCCTCGCCTTCAGCACCAGACTGCGGGGGTTGCGAGGGTAGGCCAGCAGCTTGCCGTCGCCCCCATAAGCGCGGAACTCCACCGTCGCCGACCGGGTCGACCCGTTGGAGACGGCAAACGCCGTAAAGGCGCCGCCTCCGCCCTGGTAATAGGGGAAATACCAGGTAACCCCGTCAGGATTGGTCTGCGGCGGTGTGTCCGCCTCAAATCGCGCCGTAACGGCAGTGTCCGTACTGAGGGTCACCCGGCAGGTGCCGGTCCCGCTGCACCCGCCGCCGCTCCAGCCGGCGAACGACGATCCCGATTCCGCCGTCGCCGTCAGCGTGACTACCGTTCCCTGGGTCCAGCTCGCCGAGCAGGTATTGCCACAGGAGATGCCGGCTGGACTGCTGGTCACGGTGCCCCGGCCGCTTCCGGTGCGGGTCACGGTCAGAGTCCGGGTGGCGGGGACGGCCGCCGGGCCGGCACAAATGTTGTCGAACCAGGCTGTGGTGTCCGATCCGAGCGCCATCAGCCACAGCTTCTCCAGCACCGCCGGCGCAAGCTGGAACTGGCCGGTGAACTTCAGCGTCGTATCGGCCCGGTTGACCCGCAGCACAATCTCCGCGGCGGAGTACCGCACTCCCAGCGAGGTCACGGCTCCCGTGGTACGGTAAGCACCGGACTGAAACCATTCGCCGTGTTCGCCGGCTGCCACGTCCCACCCAAACAGATAGGCATTCCCGCTGGCGAATATCAGCGCTCCGACCCCGTCGGCGGTGTGTTCGCCCACTCCCAGAAAAACGTCGCCTTCGGTGAACGGATAGATCGCCACAGCCCCGGTCCCCGAGGGAGATGTCAACTGGAAGTCGACGTCCAGAACAAAGAAGTCGGATGGAGAAAATGGCGCTTCCGCGTAAGCCCAATAACCGCTGGTGATTCCGGTGACGTTGATCCGGCTGTCGCCGTAGGTCCATTGCCCGTTGGCCGCCTGCCAGGGATTGGAAGCTGTACCGGTGAATGTCTCATTGAAGTAAGAGCAGCCCTGGCCACGGACTCCGGCCGGCGACAGGAGGATCACGAAACCAACCAGGAATCCGGGCAGGAAGGAGCGGCGCTGCTGGAACATGACTTTTCTCCCGAGCAAGGGCGCGCACCTTCCGCAGGGCACCGACTCCTGGGGAGGAGGCGCGGGCCATCGACCTGAGCCTGAAGTACATGTGGGATTATCGGCTGGATTAGCATTCGTGACAACACCCCCGCCCCCTTCGCGGCGGATCGACCTCGGCATTGAGCCGTTGCTACAATTCAGCCGTCATGCGTCGCCGAGCCGGGTTTCAGGCTGGTGAAGAAATGCTGGAGCTGTGCCGGCGGATGACTCCCGAGCAAAGACTGGAGGCCGCGGTCAACCTGTCCCGGATCGTGGAGATGTTCCGTCGCGCCGGAGAGGAGTACCGTCGCCGTCGCCAAGAGCAGCGTCGGGGTGAGAACACCAGCTCATGAAGCCCACCGGACCGGGTCAATCAGCTTTTCTCCTGTGTTCTCTGGTCCCCTGTCTGGACGATCTGGGCATTGCTTACGGAGTGATCGGAGCACTTGCCGCGTCCTTCCACGGAGTCCCACGCTCAAGTCTCGACGCCGATGCGGTCCTCGCCTTGGCCGGAGTCCCCCAGGGGCCGGAGCGCCTCGCTGCCAGGTTCGAGCACCTGGGATTGCAGGTTCGCGTGGTCAGAGGCGATGCAGATGATCCGGTCCAGGGTCTGATCCAGGTGACCGACGGCTTTGGCAATCGGGTGGACTTTTTGACCGGACTTCGAGGTCTGGCGCCGGATTTTGTGACCCGCACCATCCCGGCGCCGGTGGCCGGTTGCACATTGAAAATCGTGGGCCTCGAGGACTTCGTCGCCATGAAATTGTTCGCAGGCGGTCCGAGAGATCTGCGGGACGCCGCCGAGGCCTGTCTGGTCTCCGGGGCCAACCTGCAGCTCGAGCTGCTGCGGACTCTGACCGAAAATTACGGCCGGGAATCCCTGGAGCGTCTCGACCGGCTTCTCTCCCAGCTTGACCGCCGCTGACCGGCAGCAGCTTGCCTCGCCTGCCGGCGGCGGATAGGCTGGAGAGGTGGCGTCCGGACGCCGGCAGGCCGCCGGTGGTTCCGGACCGCCGGCGGAGGATTCATCATGTACCTGTTCCCGGTGCCTGTTTTCCTGCCCTTGCTGGCTTTGCTGGCTGCACCCGCCCCTGCCGCCGAAGACCTGACCGTCCCGCTTTTCAACGGCAAGGACCTCTCGGGGTGGACTTTCTACCTGGAGGACCCGGCCGCGCGACCGGAAGCAACCTGGTCAGTGGTCGACGGCATCCTGCGCTGCAGCGGAAAACCCAACGGCTACATCAAGACCCGCCAGGCGTTCCGCAACTACCGGCTGGTGGTGGAGTGGCGATGGCCCGAGGCCACCGGCAACAGCGGTGTCCTGCTGCACATCAACGGGCCCGACAAGATCTGGCCCTACTGCATCGAAGCCCAGCTTTACAGCGGACACGCCGGCGATTTCTGGTTCATGGCTGGATCCAAAGGCAGAACCGAGCCGGGGCGGGTCAATCCGGAGTCGGACATGAATACCCGCAAGATGGTGGCGGCCGAGAATCCTCCGGGCGAATGGAACCGCTACGAGATCCTCTCCCTGGAAGGGACTATCGTGCTGGAGATCAATGGCCGCCTGGTCAACTGGGCGCTGGACGCCCAGCCGAAGGAAGGGTTCATCGGCTTCCAGTCGGAGGGAGCACCGATCGAGTTCCGGCAAATCGAGCTGACCCCCATCAGCGTCGGCCGTTGATCCGTTGCATCGGCTTTGCTTGCGGAGCGGGGGAGTCAGGGCATGGCCATGAAACGCTTCGTCCTTGCTTTCTCAGCGCTTCTTCTCGTCTGGCCCCAGGTCTCGGCCCAGCGGTGGTTCCCCTTCACCCTGCCCTGGGACGACGCCACCCCCACCCTCGTCGACGCCTCCGGGCTGTTGGTGGATTATCCGGGGCAGGATCCTCTGGAGGCCATCGAGAGCCGGGGTCAGGTGGTGGCGCGGGCCGACGGACACTTCTATTTCAGCCGTACCGGACGCCGGGCGCGTTTCTGGGGGGTGAACTTCACCTTCAACGCCAATTTCCCGGACCGCGCGTCGGCGGAAAAGGTGGCGGCGCGACTGGCCAAGCTGGGTTTCAACCTGGTGCGTTTCCATCATATGGATTACTTCGCCCGGCCCGACGGGATCTGGGACCCCCGCCATTTCCCCAACGACACGCAGCACCTGGATCCGGAACAGCTCGATCGCTGGGACTATCTGGTTTACCAGCTCCGCCGCCACGGGATCTACGTCAACATCAACCTGAAGGTGGCAAGGCATTTCGGACCCGGAGACGGCATCGCGGAAACACACAAATTCACCACCAACTACTTCTTTCGCGGAGTTTCCCACTATCACCCCCGGATGATCGAGCTGCAGCGGGACTACGCCCGCCAGCTCCTGCTGCATCGCAACCCTTACACGGGGCTCACCTATGCCGAGGATCCGGCGGTCTTCTGTGTGGAGATCACCAACGAGGATTCCCTGTTCGGGAGTCTGCTGGCCGACGAGCTCAATTTCGATCCCAACCGGGCGGATTCCCTGCCCCAGCTTTACAGCCTGGAACTGGACCAGCTCTGGAACCAGTGGCTGCGCGGGCGCTACAGCAGCGATGGGGCCCTGGCGGCGGCATGGGAATCCGACGAGCCGCCGGTGGACGGTACCGACCGGGTCCGTAACGGCCGGTTTTCGGAGGGTCTCAGCGAGTGGTCAGTGTACGCCATCGGCGACCAGGCTCAAGCCAGTGCCGTTGTTACGCCCGGAGCGGGTCCGGACAGCAGTCCTGCGCTGCGGGTCGACGTGACCCGTTCCGACGGGGTCGACTGGCATGTCCAGGCCATCCAGACTGGACACTCCATCGTGGAAGGCCACCGCTACGAGATCTCGTTCAAGGCGAAGGCATCGGCCTCCGCCACCATCCGCCTCGACATGATGAAGGGGGCGGATCCCTGGCAGAACTACGGGCTGAGCCAGGAGTTTACCCTGACCACGAGCTGGAAGGAGTATACAGCCCGGTTCATCGCCAACGAGACCGACCCTGCCACCGCCCGGATCACCTTCGAGTTGGGTGCGGCGCCCCGCACCATCTGGCTGGATGACATTACCTTCCGCGAAGTGCGATCCATCGGCCTGGACAGCGGGGAAAGCCTCCTGAACCAGACCGTGCGGCGCCCCCCGCGCGGGGAATTCGGACGCTACTCGGAACGCAGGAACCTGGATCTCCTGCGTTTCTACCACGAGCTGGACCTGGCTTATTTCACCGGCATGCGCACCTTCCTGAAACGCAATCTGGGGGTGCGCGCCCTGGTGAGCGGCACCGCCCCCTGGTGGGCATTCCTCGGTGATGTGGCGATCCAGAAGGAGCTGGATTTCGTGGACGGGCATTATTACTGGGATCACCCCTGGTGGCCGTCGGTTCCCGCCTGGTCCCCCACCGGTTGGATCATCGGCAACCAGTCGTTTCTCAACCACCTGGACAGCCTGCTCAGCCTGGCGGCCCAGGCCTGCAAGGGGAAACCGTTTACCGTCAGCGAGTTCAACCACGTCTTCCCCAACCGCTATGCCTTGGAGGGTCCGCTGCTGATGGCGTTAGTAGGGGCATATCAGGACTGGGACGCCGTTTACCTGTTCGACTACGCCGGCAGCACCGCCGGCTACCGGGATACTTATACCCGCTCGTTCTTCTCGCTGGCCGGCAACCCGGTCAAGACCGGACAGATGCCGGTCGCCGCTCGCATCTTTCTCGGGGGCCAGGTCCGACCGGCGGTGCAGCGGCTGGAGGTGGATGTGAACCTCCAGGAGGCATGGCTGGGCTTCGTGCAGGGGAAGACCGGAGCTGCCGATTTCCTCAAGGGGCTGGGACTCTACCCTGCCGCCTTCCTGGAGTCCGGACTGAGAATCGGCTCGTTCAAGGCCTCCCAAACCTCCTGGTTTGACAGCCGTCCGCTGGCCCCCCGCATCGCAACTGACCAAGGCAGCCTCGAATGGAACCGCGAACAGCCCGAACGCAGTCGCCTCCAGATCCGGGGGGACGACGTCGAGGGCGCCATCGGCTTCCTCGCGGGGCACACCATCACCTTTCCGGACTGGAGTTTCACGGTGACCGGGCAGAGCCCGGACCACACCGCCGTGCTCCTGCAGGTACTGGATGGAGTCGCGTGGCGGGAGTCGCCACGCTATCTCCTGTCCATCTGGTCGGAACACCAGAACACCGGCCAGGTCTGGAATGCCGCCGGGAATTCACTGGACAACCGGTGGGGTACCGCTCCTACCCTGGTCCGCGAGGTGGAACTCGATCTCACCCTCTCCCGATCACCGCAGGCCGAGGTTTGGGCGCTGGATGAACGCGGGCAGCGGAGAACCCGCGTCAACCCGATCTCCCGGAGTGCCGACTCCAGCCGTTTCCACATTTCGACCTTCGAGTCGGGCACCTTCTGGTTTGAGGTGGAGATGCATCCGCCGTCGGAGAGTTCGGACTACTCCACCGCGGACGGCGGGGCCGGCCAGCTTTACACGGACCGCAGCGAGGCGGAGCTCAGGGTGGGATGGGTGCTGGTGGAACCCTCTTCAGGGCCCGCTCCAGGCGTCACCGCCCTGATGGAATTCTCCGTCCGGGGAATTCTCACCTCGCTGGTCCGGATACCCTCCGCGCCCCCCAGCACGCGGTGGGATTTCCCGCTGGCGGTGGAGCCGGGGAAAGGAGCGGCGTTGGCGGTAATCAATCCTCCGGGACAGGGAGAACGGACAGTCGTCCTGACCCTGAGAAGCGGTGTGGATCCGCCCAGGACTCGTTCGGTGACGTTGCCGGCAGGTGCCTCGGAAGCCCAGTTTCTGGACGAACTTTTCGGACCGCTGCCCACTTTCACAGGTACCTTGACTGCCACATCCGACCGACCGGTGGGACTCCTGGTCTTGCGCTCGCGAATCGGCGCCCGGGGAGAGTACTTCCTCACTCCCGTCACCCCCCTGAAACCTGGCGGGATCGAGCCGGTCTACCTCGCCCAACTGGCGGGCAGCGAGGCCTATTCCACGGACATCCTGATCGCCAACACCAACACGGAGGCGGTCCAGTCCCGGCTCCGCTTCCACTCCGCCGATGGTACTGCCGCGCTGTTGGAAGGCCGCCCGGAGATCCTGCTGGACCTGGCGCCGGGACAGGTGGAGGTGGTGACGATCCCCCAGGGCGCGGAGGAATTTTACGGGTACGTGATCGTCGACCTGGTTTCGGGGCCGCAGATGCCCGCGGTTTCGGCGGTGGTCACTCAGTACCGGGGGACCGCGGTGGTTTCCGAGACCGCTATTCCAGCTCTGCCTGCCGGGGTGGAACACCGCGTTCTTTGCCCCGAACGGCGGACCCGCTGGACGGCCTTGGCGGTGCTCAATCCGGGAGATCTCCCGGCGGAGGTCCGCTTCGAGTTCCAGCCGAACCCGGAGCTGCCTTCTCCGCCGGCTCCCCAGACGGTCACTCTGGCCCCGGGCGAACGCTGGTCGTTCTTTGTTCGGGAACTTTGGCCGGGAATGGAACCGGACTGGACGTCTTTTTTGCAGGTGGTCTCGACGGGACCGGTGAGTGTCCTGCCGCTGCTGGGCAGCTACAACCAGCGGGGGGACTTTCTGCTCAGCTCACTGGTGGCGACTGCGGAAGCGGAACCTGAGGTGCCGCAGACACTGGTGATCGGGCGTCTCCTGTCGGGACTGGGCTACAGGATGCTGCTGTTCTGGGACTCACAGCAAGCCGGTGAGGGGGCCTTCCGCTTTTTCGACTCCTCGGGCGAGCCTCTGTCGCTCAGTTTCCGCCGCTGACTCCGGTACCCTTGATGGGGTTGAACCACGGCAAATGATTGACACGAGGAGATTTAGTTGTCCAAAAGCGGCCGGGAGAACGGTTGTCTGGCACCCCTTCAGGGTGCCGCTCATGTTGTTGGCCCGTCCGGTCCGGAGGTCTTCGCTGCGCTCCAACCTCCGGCTATTTTCTGGCCTCCCTCCGGGATGCCCCTGTGCGGGGCGCGGGCGGGGGTGCAAGGGGATCCGGGCGGGACACCCGGGCGACCATCGGCCCCAGGACGGTTTGTGCCGCAGGCATGACTGTTTCGATGCAACCGCCGTAGCACGGCCGTCTCGGCCGTGCAGCCGTTCAGGGGGCGGGAGCGTGCGTCTCTGGCACCCCTTCAGGGTGCCGCCCCTGTCGCTGGTGCGTCCGGTCCGGAGGTCTCCGCTGCGCTTCGACCTCCGGCTACTCTCGCATCCCTGCCTCCCCGCCCGCTTCCGGGGATTGCGTCAGCGGGCCGCAGATCTTTCGCTGAGATAGTTCCAGCCGGTCAGGCAAACCCCCAGCCCCACGATCCCGAACAGGATCAGGAACAGGGGATCGCGGGAACTCCAGTAAAGTCCGGCCAAAACCGCCAATATCACCAACCGGACCGCCAGGGTCGTGGGATAGAGGATCTCGACCCGGTGACGGATCACCTGAAAAACGATGATGGCCAGACCCAGCAGCAGGACGCCGGCGAGGCGGACCATGGGGAAACCGTATTCACCGGTACTCTGGAACATCACCAGCACCGGACCCGGAGCCAACAGGAAGCCGGCTCCTCCGAATACCAGATAGGAAAACAGGTACCAGAGACTCAGACGGGTCTTGTGCATACCAACCTCCTCCGGCGGCAGTCCCAACAGCCGTCGCGGAACCGGGCGTCCGCCGTGTGAAACACGGTCAACCGGTGCGCTCGACGACCATCAGCGCCAGATCATCCTGGGGAGCAACCCCTCCCAGGAACCGGCTGTGATCTTCCAGAAGCCGCTCCAGGATTTCCCGGCTGCCGCCGGCTGCCGCCTGCGCCAGGGCGCCCTCGAGGCGCTGGGTGCCGTACTCCCGCTGTCCACGATCGCGGGCCTCCACCAGGCCGTCGGTATACAGCACCAGTCGATCACCGTGCGCAAGCCTCATCCGGCAAGATTCGAAGGTGGATTCGGCAAACATGCCGAGCGGCAGACCCGTGCATTCGACCGGGGTGATTCCGCCGCCGTTCAGATGGTAGGGCAGGCAATGGCCGGCGTTGCACAGCTCCACCAGGCCGTCCGGCCCCAGGTGGCCGCTGATCAGGGTGGCATACTGGGAGGCCAGCGAGCTTTCCCGAAACACATGGTTGGCGCGCTCCACCATCTGGGACAGCAACCCTCCGCCGGGAATGAGACTGCGAAACACGGCATGGAGGTGGCTCATCAGCAGCGACGCCGCTACCCCCTTGCCGGACACGTCGCCCAGAAACACGTAGACTTCCCCATCCGAACCCGGTCTGCGGATGAGGTCCAGGTAGTCTCCGCTGACCGGTCCCGCCGGACGGAAATAGTGAACGATTTCCCAGCAGCCTGCCGTGACCTGGCGGGGCGGGAGGAGGCGTCCCTGCACCCTGGCGGCCAGCTCCAGATCCTGTTCGAGGGCACGGTACTGCTCGACAGACAGGTGGTCCAGACAGTAACAGGTGAGGGGGTCGGCCAGCAGCCGTTCGCTTTCCACCGGCTCGCCGCAGGTCCGGCACAACCCGAAGGAACCGTCCTCCAGCCTGGCCAGAGCCGCGTCCACTTCGGCCAGCAGCCTCTCCAGCTCGGTCCCACCCCGATTCCGGTGCAGGGCTTCGTGCAAACGGGAACGGCGGATTTCCAGAGCTTCCCGGAAAGGAGCGGCTTCCGGATCCTGCATGAGTACCTCCTCGCCGACGGCGTGCCCGGCGATATGCTGATTCACGAGTATATGACGGCGGACTGCGCTTCCCGGGATTCATGCCGGCGTTCGAAACCTCCCAACATGTCTGCTGGCTGCGCGGGGGCGGGATCGGCGCCGGGATATCCCTTCAGGCTTTCGCTTGCCCGATTGGGAGCTTCGCCGGGCCCCAGACCGGGTACTGGAAGGAACCGGGGAACGGGTCGCCCACCTGCTTGCACTTGCCGCTCCACCGTTCCACGCTCAGCGCATAGACGGCGGTCCGCGCCAGCTCCTGGGGTGTGATCTCCCGATAGTCACGACCAGCCACCAGATGGGGGAAATACTTGTCCAGCAGCTTCTGGAGCGCCGCCACGGCTTCGTCTCCGGAAAGGAGCCGAACCGGCCCCTCGACGGTGACCCCGGCGTACTCGACGCTGAACTCCAGGGCCGTCTCTGCTGGCAGCAGTCGCCCCATGCTCCAGACCTGCATGGCCACCCGGGGACCGGCAGCAGCCAGTTCTGCGGTCCGGCCGGTGCGAGCGGTATGGAAATAGACCGTCCGCGTCCCGGAATCGAACACAAAGAGGTTGGAATTCAAATGGGGGGTCTCGGGTCCCGGAAAGGCGAAGGTCGCCACCGGGGCACGACGGAGCATCTGCTCGATCCATTCGGGGGATGACTGGGCGCGGTCCTGACGCCGTACCGGGATGGTTTCCGGCGGATCCACCGGAGCAATCATCGGCTTTTCTCCCGCTCCGGGTCCCGGTGCACCGTATCCGCAGTGAACGCCGGGACACAAACCGCAATGTACTCGGCACCCTCCGGAGTGCTGTACTGGACCCATTCGCCGCCGAAGGCGATCACCGCCTGCCCGACTCCCACCTCAAGCATGCCCTGTCGGCTTCGAACCACGAGCTTGCCCTTGAGAACCACTGTGTATTCGTCGAACTCGGGGCACTGACCGGGTTCGCTCCAGCCTGGGGGACTCTGCATGCGGGCGATGCTGACGCCGGCAGTCGCTGTGTTGATTTTCCCGATGAACTCCTCGATGCGTTTAGGAGGCTCGCCGGCAGCGGCGATGACGGTCGGCGACGGCACAAGAGTCGGCATGGAAGCAGGATACCATCCCCCTCCGGCTGCGGCCGCGGCCTCCGGATGGCGGGAGTGAGTCCCGGAGAGGCTGCTGGTTGGAGCAGCCCCCGGCGAAGTTCCTGGAAATAGATGCCTGATTGAAACGTTTTCCCAGAACTACATTGCCATGAGGATGAATGAAGACTAGACTGGTGGCGTGTGTGACAGTTTGACTCGTTCGGTTCGGAAACGGGCTCCTCAGTCCCAGTCCTTCCCGCGCTCCCAGCTCAGGATCCACTTTTCCCAGGAGGTCCAATATGAGACGACGGGTCGCATTCCTCGCCCTCTTGCTCGGCCTGCTTGGCGCGCACCTGCTCGCCCAGGCCAAATTCAACACCAGTCTCCATAAAACCAGGCAAGGCAAGTTTACTTCCTACGCCAAGTCGTCCGGAGGCATGGAGTTGATCACGGACATTCCCATGCAGGATCTGGCCTGCTGGAAGTGCCACTCCAATACCGGCAAGAACGCGGCCGGCCAGGATATCGATCCGGCCACGTATCAACCGGGGTGCAGCGACTGCCATGCGGCCGACTTCTCAGTTTCCGAGCAGTCCTGCCTCAACTGCCACAGCCGGCAGGTGTACGAACGCCAGCGTTACGGGGTTGCGGAGACCAACCCCAAAGCTGATGTCCACGCCAATGCCGGCTTCACCTGCATGTCTTGCCACAGCAAGGAGGAGCTCCACGGTGATGACGGGGTGGCATACGCCTCGCTCAAGGAACCGGGTGCGGTAAAGGTCTCCTGCGTCCAGTGCCACAACGATCTGGCGGTCAACGAGGCTCACGCCATCCACGGGGAGAAAGTGGACTGTGCCGCCTGTCATGCCGAGGGCAGCGTCGCCTGCGCCAGTTGCCACTTCGAAACCCTGATCGCCACCGGCAAGAACCGGGCCATCAACCAGATCTGGAACTTCAAGATGCTGGTCAAGAAGGACGGCAAGGTCCGGCTGGGCAGTTTCATGACCCATACCTATGACGGCAAGACGAACGTGATCATTTCGTCTTTCCATTCGCACACCATCAAACGCAACGCCAGTGACTGCAAGGACTGTCACGCCAACTACGGCGGAAACAACACCGCCATCCAGGAGTACAACTCCAGCGGTTCCATCACCATGACCCGCTGGAACCCCGACACGCGCAAGATTGTGGGGCCCAGCGGCGTCGTGCCGATTCCGGCGGACTGGCAGACGGCCCTCAAGTACGACTTTGCCAAGTATGACGGAGACCCCACCAATCTACAGGCCAACTCCGAGTGGTCTTACCTGAAGTCCACCGTGGACAACCAGCACCTGTACTATGCCGAACCCCTGGATCGGGAAACCATGCGCAAGCTGGGCTTCCAGGTTTCACACCTGGAATCGGAGTATCGGGACATCTTCTACTTCCCGCTGTTCGGCGACGGCACGGCAGCCGGCATCCAGTTCCAGAGCAGCCTCCTGCTGGCCAGCGTCGGAGAGGACCGGGAGGTGGTGGTGGAGTTCTTTGACCGCGCCGGCAATCCCATTCCCGTGACGCTCGGGGGACAGGGACCGGCCACGAGCTTTGACCTCACTTTCAGCCGGGGCCAGGTTTTCGCCGCCCAGAGCCCGGGAACAGGAGAAGGGCTCCAGGTCGGTTACGCGGTGGTCAAGGTCAAGCGCGGTCTCACCGGACAGAGTTCTTCCCAGGTCGTCGACGACAGCCCGGACATTGCTGGTACCGCGGTGTTCACCCGGACTGACAACGGAGTCACGATGACCGAAGCGGGGGTCCCTGCCACACGTCCGCTGCAGGATTTCACGCTCCTGCTGGACTCCCTTGGAGCCAAGGACACCGGCCTGGCTCTGGTCAATCCGGCCGGTGACGATCTGGCGCCCGGATCCCCGGCCACCTTGACCATCCGCGTCTGGGACCAGGCGTTCCAGACCCAGTTTGGCCAGGTGCAGCTGGTGTTGCAGCCGGGGCAGGCGCTCGGCAAGTTCATCTGGGAGATCTTCCGGGATGCCGGCGCCGCGGCCGAACTGGTGGCCCAGCTCAGGGAGCTGGAAGCTGTCGTGACGGTCGCTTGCGAGGTTCCAGTTGCGGCGCTGACCCTGCGCCAGAACGACGACGGCGCGGTGACCTATCCGGACGAGGTGCCGATACTGACCGCCTTCCCGGTGATTCCGGGCAGGGCGGATGCTCAGTAAGATTGACAGAGGGGCCAGACAGAGCGCGATCGGGGAGGCAGCCGACACTGCCTCCCCGATGCCTGTCTTTTGTCCAAGCTTTACGGAGTGGGAACCCGAAGCGGTGCATCCATCAGCGTCCGGGGCTCCCGGGGTGGAGGTTGTGCATGCAGAAGAGCATAAAACCGAAAACGAGACACCGCAGGCGGTTTCTCAAGAGGGTCGGCAGCCTGGGAGTGGGGCTGGCTGCAGCCGGTACGATCCGCAGCCTGTCCGATACGGAAGTCGAGGCGGCGCCCCCGCCTCCCGTCCTGGCCGAAGCTACCGGCAATCTGGTCGTGCGGATGCAGCGGGAGCTTGAAAGAGCTCTGGACAGCGGGGTGACGCCGAGCTGGCTCATGGTGGTGGACACCCGGAAGTGTATTGGCTGCAACGCCTGTACCGTCGCCTGCCGGGCCGAGAATCCCACCGGCCCCGGCACCGCCTTCCGCAGGGTGGTGGAGATTCGGCTGACCCCTGGGCACCGGCCGGTTTCTATCTTCAAGCCGTTCAACTGCCTGCAATGCGATGCTCCACCCTGCCAGCGCGCAGTGCCGCCAGGTACCATCACCAAACGTCCGGACGGAATCGTGGAGTTCGACTATCTCGCCCTCAAAGGCTCCCTGGCCGAACTGGCGGTGGCGGCTTGCCCCTTCGGAGCCGCCCATATCGACCCCGGCACAACTCACACCCAGGATACTCCGGCACCCCAACCGTTCGAGGAAAGGACCTTCCTGGAGAATGGGGTACCCCAGGCCCGAATCCCAGGTCAGACGGACCTTGCCGGATCAGCGCGCAAGTGCACGTTCTGCAGCCACCGACTGGCTGCCGGTCTTCTGCCGGCATGTGTGGTCACATGTTTGGGTGGCGCCATGTACTTCGGCGACGCCAACGATCCCGACAGTCTGGTCATGGAAGTCACCCAGGGACGCCGAGTCTTCCAAGGCCACGCCAATTTTGGCGTCGAACCCAGGGTGGTTTACTTCACGGAACCCATGCCCGAAGCATCCTTTGTGGACTGTTCGGTCTGTCACATCTGAGGTTTGACCATGCAGAAAACGCACTCCGTTCCACGAGGTATTCCGAACGGCGAGCAAGTCTCGCCGCGCCGTGACTTCCTGAGACAGGGACCGCTTCTGGGCGGCGCCTGTCTGGCCGCCCTGCAGGACCTTTCGGCCGAGGGCCGGGGGCCGGCGGTTGCCGGGATCGCGCCATTGACGGCTTCGGATTACATCTACACGACCTGCCTGCAGTGCAATACCGGATGTGAGATCAAGGTTCGGATCCAGGAGGGGATGGCGGTCAAGATCGACGGCAACCCCTACGCTCCTCGCACCATGGATCCCCACCTGCCGTGGGACACCCCGGTGGAAGAGGCCGCGGATCTCATGGGCGCGATCTGTCCCAAGGGACAGGCGGGAATCCAGACTCATTACGATCCTTACCGGATTGTGAAGGTCCTGAAGCGCGCCGGCGCCCGGGGCGAGGGCAAGTGGATCACCATCAGCTTCGATCAGGCCATCGACGAAATCGTCGAAGGAGGGGTCCTGTTCCCCCAGGACGGAGGCCGCACGGTCACAGGACTGCGCGAACTCTGGGCTCTGCGCGATCCCCAGCTTTTCAAAGACATGGCCGCCGACGTCGCCAGGATCCAGAGCCACGAAATGACGGCCGCCGAGTTCCAGGAGAAGTATCGCGAACACCTCCACACTCTCATCGACCCGGATCATCCCGATTTTGGACCCCGCAACAACCAGTTCGTTTTCAACTGGGGGCGGTTGAAAGCGGGGCGGTCCGACTTCTTCAACCGTTTTGTGCGCTCGGGGTTCGGAAGCACCAATGCCCACGGCCACACCACGGTCTGTCAAGGTTCGATCTATTTTGCCGGCAAAGCCATGTCCGAGCAGCCCAGCGGAGGCAAGTTTTCAGGCGGTGCCAAGGCATACTGGATGGCGGACACCTCCCATGCGGAGTTCATCATCTATTGGGGGGCCAATGTGCTGGAAGGAAACTATGGGCCGCCCCTCAAGGCCCCCAAGATTACCCGGGGACTCGCCTCAGGACGGCTCAAGATTGCAGTCATCGATCCCCGCTACACCCGGATTGCCGCGAAGGCCTGGAAGTACCTCACCGTCAAACCCGGCCAGGACGCCGCCCTGGCCTTGGGCATGATTCGCTGGATCCTGGAAGATGCAGCCTTCGACGCCCGTTATCTTGCCAACTGCAACCGCGCCGCTGCCATGGCTGCAGGCGAGCCGACCTGGACTAACGCCGCGTGGCTGGTGAAGATCCGGCCGGACGGAACCACCGGCGCCTTTCTGCGCGCTCCCGAAATCGGACTCGGCGGAGACTCCGACACCTTTGTATGCCTGCGCGACGGCCAGCCCACCGCCTTCAAGTCGCCGGATACCGCAACCGCCGTCACCGGGGACCTTTTCGTGGACACGGAACTCCAGGGCATCCGCGTCAAGTCAAGCCTCCAGATTCTGTGGGAAGAGGCTTCCAGGCGGACCGTCCGCGGTTGGGCGGAATTGGCGGGGGTGAGGGAAGAAGATGTGGTGGAACTTGCGCGCGAGTTCACCTCCCACGGCAAGCGGGCGGTGGTGGAGATCCACCGCGGCGTGTCCCAACACACCAACGGGTTCTACAACGTCCTGGCAACCATGGGAACTCTCAACCTTCTCATCGGCAACCTGGACTGGCAGGGAGGTCTGGTTTACGGGGCGGGAAGCTATGGGGAAACCGGCGGTTCCGGACGTCCCTTCCAGCTTGCTGAGCAGCCGGGTGGCGTCTCCCCGTTCGGGATCGACATCATCCGCGGCGGCGCGAGTTACGAGAAGAGCACGATCTTTGAAGGCTACCCGGCCAGGCGCCCGTGGTATCCCCTCTCCTCTGACGTTTACCAGGAGGTCATCCCTTCCCTGGGAGACGCCTACCCCTACCCCATCAAGATCCTGCTGCTGTACATGGGATCGCCGGTCTATGCTCTGCCCGCCGGCCACAGTCTGGTCGAGACCCTCACCGATTTGGACAAACTCCCTCTCTTCATCGCGTCCGACATCGTCATCGGCGAAACCTCCATGTTTGCCGACTATATCTTCCCGGATCTCTCCTATCTGGAGCGCTGGGAGTTCCACCGAACCCATCCTTCCATCGTGCACCGGGTTTCGCCGGTGCGTCAGCCGGCGGTCAATTCTCCCAACGAGACTGTGGAAGTTTATGGAGAACGAATGCCCCTCTCCATGGAGGCTGTGTTCCTGGCTTTCGCGGAACGGCTCGGGATTCCCGGTTTTGGGCCCGGCGGTTTCGGCGCCGGCGATCTGACCCGCCCCGAAGACTTCTACCTCCGAATGGTGGCCAACATCGCCTTCGGTGATAAGGCGGACGGCTCTGACATTGCCCCTGACGCTTCTCCGGAGGAAATGGAGGTTTTCCTTCAAGCCCGGCGCCACCTGTCCCCGGAGGTTTTCGATCCTGAGCGCTGGCAGGCGGTAGTCGGTCCCCAGTGGTGGCCCAAGGTTGTTTACGTCCTCAACCGTGGCGGACGCTGGTGGGGATACGACGAGGCATGGGCTGGAGGTCAGGTCAAGGCCAAGTACGGCAAGCTGGTCAACCTGTATCACGAAAAGGCGGCGACCACCCGCAATTCCATGACGGGTGCGTACCTGAAGGGTACGGCGGCATACCTCCCGGTTGCCGACTCCTTGGGGCGGCCTCTGGAACAAGCCGCTCCTCCGCCTCCCGGAGTGGATCCCTCCGCTGGATTGCGGCTGGTGACGGGACGCTCCATGCTGGCCACCAAGAGCCGGACCATTTCCAATTACTGGCTGACCGACATCCAGCCTGAGAACACGATCTGGCTCAACAAGCTGGATGCCCGCCGGCTGGGCCTGCGGCCGGGGCAGCGGGTCCGTATCGTTTCGGCCTCCAACCCAGCCGGGCGCTGGGATTTGGGGCCGACCGAACCCAAACCCCTTGAAGGGCAGGTGCAGATCAGTTACCACCTCAGCCCCGGGGTCGTGAGTTTCGACCTGGGTTTCGGGCACTGGGCCTATGGGGCGCGGGATCAGATCATCGATGGAGAAGTCCTGCCCGGCGACCCTCGGCGCGGTACAGGAATTCACGCCAACGCGGCGATGTATGTGGACCGGTACCTGCGGTCGCCGTTGAGCGATGTCGTGGGCGGAAGCGCCGTCTTCTACGACTCCACTGTGTACCTGCTGAAGATCTGAAGAGGGCGTAGACCAGCCTTCCGAAAGCCGCCGGTTCTAGCCCGTCTTTTCGCACCCGGAGGCCGCGCCAAAAAACCTCGACGCCTCACAGGACCAGGCACCGCCTGACGAGCTGAAGTGCGCGGATGCTCGTCATCGACGCCTCAGGGGAACTCCCGGCCCCCGGGGTCACCTCGCAACCCCGAAGGCCATCAAGCCAGCCCCAAAGCGGCAGCATCCCGGTCCGACAGCCAGCCGCCGTCGGAACGCTGCCGCACCGTGCCGTCCCGTTTCCAGGAACGCTCGCAGCGGGGCTCCTGGCGCAGGTCCAGAACCGTGAGCTCCGGCGCGCCCTCCTCCAAAACCACACGACTCACCCCGCAGAGATCGGCCAGTTCCTCCCGGCACCAGGACAGAGCCGCCAGACGCGCCCCGCCCGCCGCTACCCGTATCCCGGCATCCAACGGGTTCTTGAGTCCGGCTTCCCCCGACCTGTAATCCTCGATCACCTTGAGCGCCTCCTGGCGGAAGCTCATCACTTCCTTCCAGCGCGGATCCTCCTCCCATTGGAAACACTGGGGCAACAACCTCAGGTGGACGGAGTCCCCGGCTTCCATGCCCAGCCCCTGCAGGGCCAGCCAGGCCTCCTCAGCCGTATGCACCAGGATCGGTGCCATCGCCAGGATCAGAGACTCGGCAATCCTGTGCATGACCGTCTGACTCCGGCGGCGGCGGCGGCCGTCGACGGGATCGCAGTAGAGGCGGTCCTTGGCCGCTGCGATGTAGACGGCGCTGAGGGTGTCGTTGCAAAAATTGAAGATCGCCTCCGAAACCCGCTTGAACTGGAACTCTTCGTAGCCCGCACGCACCACGTCGAGGAACCGGCCCAGTACCTGCAGCGCCCACCAGTCGATGCTGTTGCGGTCGGCTTCGGTCAGCTCGACGGCATGGCGGCCCGGGTCAAAGCCGTTCAGGGCGCCCAGCAGAAACCGCAGCGTGTTGCGCACTTTGCGGTACTCGTCACCGGCGATGCGGAAGAACTCCCAATCCACCTTGATGTCGTTGGCATAGTTCAGGGAACTCACCCACCACCGGCAGATGTCCGCACCGTGGGTCTTGAGCACATCCTGCACCTCGATGGCGTTGCCCAGCGACTTGCTCATCTTCCGCCCCTCGGCGTCCACCATGAACCCATGGGTGAGCACGGTCTTGAAGGGCGACTGGCCGGTGGCACCCAGGGCCGGCAGCAGCGAGAGTTGGAACCATCCGCGGTGCTGGTCCGAGCCTTCCAGGTAAAGGTCCGCCGGGTAACCGATACCGCGCTCCCTGAGGACCGCATTCCAGGACGAGCCCGCCTCGAACCAGACGTCGAAGATGTCCTGGCCCTTGTGCAGTTTCTCCAGGCCGGGCCGTCCCTCCGCCCCCAGCCAGTCGGGAGCGTCCGGATCGGCCGCGGGATCATAGGTCGCCAGCAACTGCAGGGGATCGGCCCGGAACCAGAAATCGGAGCCCTCCCTGCGTACCACCTCGGCAACGGCGCGCACGCTGGCAGCGGTGAGCAAAGGGCGACCGTCCGGCCCATGGAAGGCCGGGATCGGCAGCCCCCAGGCGCGCTGGCGGCTGATACACCAGTCGGGACGCGCCTCCAGCATCCCTTCCAGACGGCTCCGTCCCCAGTCGGGGACGAAACGGATGTGGTTGGCCGCCGCATCCAGCGCCCGCTGGCGCAGGGATCGGCGCTCCGCTCCGAAAGGACGGTCCACCGCCACGAACCACTGTTCTGTAGCCCGGAAGATGGTTGGGGTCTTGCTGCGCCAGTCGTGGGGATAGCTGTGAGTGTAGTCGTGAGCGTAGAAGAGGTGCCCGCTGTCGCGCAAGCGCTCGACAATCATCCCGTTGGCGGTCCAGACGTCGACTCCCTGCAGCCATTCCGGCACCGTCTGGTCGAACGTGCCGTCACCCTGGACCGGACAGTAGATCGGCAAGCTCTCCTGGATGCCGGTAAAGTAGTCCTCGGCACCGTGACCGGGAGCGGTATGCACCAGACCGGTGCCGTCCTCCATGGTGACGTAATCCGCCGCCACCACCCGCCCCAGACGTTCCACCAACGGGTGACGGTATTCGAGTCCGGATACCAGGTCGGCGCCCCGGCAGCCGCCCAGCCGCCTGAACTCGCCCGTTCCATGACGCAGCACCGCGCCGGCGAGCTGGTCGGCGATCACCGTGTACACCGCCGTCCCCTGCCAGGAGTGCTCGTACAGCCCATACTCCGCCTCCGGCGCCACCGCCACCGCCAGGTTGGCCGGCAACGTCCAGGGGGTCGTGGTCCAGATCATGAGTGAGGCCGCGGCTCCGGCCGGAAGCCCCATGGAGGACGGCAGGCGCGCCGGGTTCTGCAGCGGAAAGAACACATACACACTTGTGTCAGTCCGGTCGTAGTATTCCAGTTCCGCCTCCGCCAGCGCGGTCTGGTTGGCGATGGACCAGTGCACCGGCTTGACGTCGCGATAGACCAGCCCCTCCGCCACCAGCCTGGCAAACACCTCCAGGACCGCACCCTCGTAAGCCGGATCCATGGTGACGTACGGGTGCCGGTAATCCGCCAGGGTCCCAAGCCGTTTCATTTGCTCGGACTGAAGCCGGACATATTTCTCGGCATAGGCCTGGCAACGGCGCCGGATTTCCACCGTGGGCAGCTCCCTGCCCTTGGCCCCCAGCTCCTTCATCACCCGATGTTCGATGGGCAACCCGTGACAGTCCCAGCCCGGTACATAAGGGACGCGGAATCCTGCCATCAGCCGGGAACGCACCACCAGATCCTTCAGGATCTTGTTGAGCAGATGGCCCATGTGGATCGGGCCGTTGGCGTAAGGCGGGCCGTCATGGAACACGTACAGGCCGGCCGGAGAAGGACGCTCCTGGACCCGGCGATACAGATCGAGCGCCTCCCACCGCTGCTGGTGACCGGGCTCGGTCTGCAGCAGGTTCGCCTTCATGGAGAATCCGGTCCGAGGCAACTGCAATGTGGAGCTGTAGTCTCGTTTTACGTCCTGACTCATGGGAAAAGCCTCTGTCCACGGCTTGAAACCTTGGGTTTTTCAGATTCTTACAGATTCCTGCTTCGCTGCCCCGCTTCCTGGAAGCCGGGGAATCGGTGCCGGGGACGGTGGGGATCCACGCCTCAAGGCAAGACTCCGGAAAGGTCACCGGTTCCGGATCTGGACCGTGCTTCCCTGGTATGCCAGCGTCAATCCCTCCGGGCCGACCTCGAAGCCGCCGATCTCGGTCATGGGCAGATCCGGCGGCACTTCCAGTTCACCGCCCGGCATCCGCCGGGTCCCATCGAGCGGAACCTTCCAGACCCGGGAGGTCCGGATATCGAGGATCAGCAGATCCTTCCAGCCGTCCACCTGCACCGCCAGCCGGAGATCGGTGTCGGATTCGAAGACCTGACCTCCCTGGCTGTCGGCGCCGTCGACCCGGACCAAAAACTGTCCGGCGGGACGCAGCATCCCCGACGGTTCGCCCGCATTCTCCAGGATCGGCTCCCGGCGGGGCAGGTCGACGAAGGCCAGAGTATACAACACGATGCCCACCGCCCCGGCCGCGGCCAGACCGGAACGCCACTTCGACGGCGCGGTTGCCAGCGCCCGCGGGCTGAGGGCCGCCAAAAGCAGGGGGGGAACCAGTAGCACAAGGTCCTGCCAGAAGGCCTCGGTGGCTGACCGCTGCAGAAACACGCCGAAACAGCCGCAGTCATAGTTGGGGTCGCGTTCCCCGATCAGGACCAAGTAGTAGTTCCGTCCGGTGAGGAAAAGAAACAGGGCCACCAGCAGGGCACTGGCGCCCAGCACCCAACGGTGGCGAATCCCCGCAAGCAGGGCCAAGCCAAGCCCAACCTCGACGGCCAGCGCCACCAAAGCCACAATATGGGCTGGCAGGAGGAGGTCGAGCGCTTCCTTGCGGATCTGCTCGACGAACAGAACCGGGTCGCCCAGCTTGCCGACCGCAGCCACCACCAGAATCGCTCCCAGAAATGCGGCTCCCAGGCGGCTGGCCAATCCACGCCAGGGGGCCTCGATGCGCCCTTCCGCCTCCAACATCCGCACGATGCTAGCCCAGCCCCCCCGTGATGTAAACTTCCTTTCCGGCGGGAATTCGGCGAGGATAGGCCCATGACCGTGTTCAAGAAGATCATCGACCGGGAGATCCCGGCGAGCATCGTCTACGAGGACGACCTCTGCCTGGCTTTCCGGGACATCAATCCGCAGGCGCCCACCCATGTTCTGCTGGTCCCGAAGCAGGAGATTCCGTCGCTGGCGGCGACCAGACCGGAGGACCACCGGCTGCTGGGCCATCTGCTGGTCAAGGCGGCGGAGATTGCTCGTGCCGAAGGGCTGGAGTCCCGCGGCTACCGGGTTGTCATCAATGCCGGCCGCGACGGCGGACAGAGCGTGGATCACCTTCATCTGCACATTCTGGGCGGACGCCCCATGGCCTGGCCTCCCGGATAGGAGCGAGTATGGAAACCGAGCGCAAGCCTCCCATCGATCCCGAGCTGCTGGAAATCCTTCGCTGCCCGGTGGCTGTCCACTCCAAAGATTACGGCGATGACCCGGGACGGCTCCGGCTGGTCCATGACTGCTGGCTGGTGTGTGACGACAACGGCTACAAGTACCCCATCCGTGACGGCATTCCCACCATGCTGGTGGAAGAGGGCGAGAAGTGGAAAGACGTGCCGGAAGACCAGCTTCCCGTACCTCCTCCGCCGGAATAACGGCTCGCGGACTGGAATGGACTCCCGGGACCTTCATCGCCAGGCGGCCCAGGTGGTGGGCCCGATCCCCGTCGGACTGCTGACCGTCAGCGATACCCGCACGACCGAAACGGACGTCAACGGCCGCTGGCTGGGGGAGGAGCTTCGGGCCGCTGGCCATGAAGTGGTCGGCTGCCTGGTGGTTCCCGACGATCCGGCCGCCGTCTCCTCGGCCCTGGACCACCTGTTTGCCGCCGGGGCCCGGGTGGTGCTCATCAACGGTGGAACGGGTTTTTCGCGCCGGGACCGGACGTTCGAGGCAGTCAGCGGACGGCTGGAGCGGGTTCTGACCGGATTCGGCGAGCTGTTCCGTTTCCTGAGCTGGGAACAGGTCGGCTCGGCGGCGATGCTGTCGCGCGCCGTGGCAGGCACCATCGGTGACCGGCTGGTGTTCTGTGTCCCGGGTTCCCCCAAGGCGGTCCGGCTGGCTTGGGAGAAACTGATCCGCCCGGAGCTGCGCCACCTGGTGTGGGAGATGGATAGGTAGCGGGGTAGCGGGGTAACGGGGTAACGGGGTAGCGAGGCGGCACGGAGAGGGGTTCACGGCCCACCTCTTTTTTCCTTGACTCCGCCGCAGTTCCTGCCCGCGCCGTCAGGGGTTGGGCGCCCGTTTCCGCAGGCGCAGGGCAGCGGGGGTGACCTCCAGCATCTCGTCCTCGCGGATGTACTCCAGGGCCTGTTCGAGACTCATCCGCCGGGGCGGGATCAGGTGCGTCAGCTCCTCCCCGGTGGAGGAACGCATGTTGGTCAGCTTCTTCTCCTTGGTGATGTTGACCTCCAGGTCCTGCGGCCGGGCATTCTCGCCCACGATCATGCCCCTGTAGACCTCTTCCCCGGGGGCCACGAACAGCTCGCCCCGCGGCTGCAGGTGTTCGATGGCATACGCGGTGGCCCGTCCCGGACGATCCGCCACCATCGCCCCGCAGGTCCGGTGGGAGATCTCGCCCTGCCACGGCCCGTAACCGTCGAAAAGATGGTTCATGATCCCCGAACCCCGGGTGTCGCTCAGAAACTCCGTGCGAAAACCCAACAGCCCCCTCGCCGGAATCCGATACTCGATCCGGACCCGACCGCTCCCATGGTTGACCATGCGGGTCATCCTCCCGCGCCGGATTCCCACCTTCTCGGTGACCACCCCGATGAATTCCTCGGGACAGTCGATCACCAGGTTCTCCATCGGCTCCATGGTCACGCCATCCACCACACGGGTCAGGACCCGGGGCCGGCTGACGGACAGCTCGAAGCCCTCCCTCCGCATCATCTCGATGAGGATCGCCAGTTGCAGTTCGCCCCGGCCGGAAACCTGAAAGGCATCCGGAGTGGGGCCGGGTTCCAGGCGGATGGACACGTTGGTCAGGCACTCCCGTTCCAGCCGTTCCCGGATCTTGCGCGCAGTCAGATGCTTGCCGTCTCGACCGGCCAGCGGGGAATCGTTGGCCGAGATCAGCACCGCCAGGGTCGGCTCGTCGACCTGGATGCGGGGCAACGCCACCGGACGCTCCGGGTCCGTGATGGTGTCTCCGATGGCGATCCGGTCAATCCCCGACACGGCGACAATGTCCCCGGGGCCGACCCGCCCCAGGCGCACCCGGCGCAAGCCTTCATAGGCGAAGAGGCCCGAGATCTCCGCAGTGGAACTGGACCCGTCCGGGTGCATCACGGCAACCTGCTCCCGCACTGAACGGGAGCCATGGAACACACGTCCCACCGCCAATCGGCCGACGTAATCGTCGTAATCCAGACTGATCACCAGCATCTGGAACGAGGCGTCCGGGTCATGGCGAGGCGCCGGGATCGTCCGCAGGATCTCCTCGAACAGCGGTTCCAGACTCTGATCGGCTCCGTCCAGCGCGGTCCGGCAGAGACCGGCGCGGGCGTTGCAGTACAGGACCGGAAATCCGAGCTGATCCTCGGTGGCGTCGAGGTCGATGTAGAGGTCGTAGATCTCGTTGAGCACTTCTTTCGGGCGGGCGTCGGCCCGGTCGATCTTGTTGAGGACCACGATCGACGGCAGGTTGGCTTCGAGCGCCTTCCGGAGCACGAACCGGGTTTGGGGCAGCGGACCTTCGCTGGCGTCCACCAGCAACAGGACGCCATCCACCATCTTGAGGGTCCGTTCCACCTCGCCCCCGAAATCGGCGTGTCCCGGAGTGTCGGCGATATTGATGCGGACGTCGCGGTAAACGACGGCCGTGTTCTTGGCCATGATGGTGATGCCCTTCTCCCGCTCCAGGTCGATGGAGTCCATGATCCGTTCCGCGACCTGTTCGTTGGCCCGGAAGACGCCGCTTTGCCAGAGCATGGCATCCACCAGGGTGGTCTTGCCGTGGTCGACGTGGGCGATGATGGCGAGGTTGCGAAGATCAGGTCGCTGGCTCAAGGGGATTCTCTCCAGGAACGGTTGGGCCGAGGGTGGTGATTGGCTTCATGACCGGCGTCCGGCGCCGGGAAGCGCCTACTTTACCACAGGCGGCGGAGTGTCGGGCGAACCTCGTGATCCCCAGTCCGTTTGGCCCGCGTAATCAGCCCGATCCGCGCGATCCGGCGGGAAACCCCTTGATGCTGAAAAAACAACATGCTATATTTTTAGCATCGAAAGGAGGTCCACCATGCGACGACGCTCGGCACTGAACCAGCTCAGCCGGCGGGAGCGCCAGATCATGGAAATCATCTTCGCCCGCGGGCGAGCCACCGCCGCCGAAGTGCTGGCGGCACTGCCCGACCCTCCCAGCTACTCCGCCGTCCGGGCCCTGTTGCGGGTCCTGGAAGAAAAAGGACAGCTCCGCCATGAGGTCGAGGGCCAACGCTACGTCTACGTACCGGTGGCCGACGCCGGCCGGGTCCGGCGTTCCGCCCTGCGGCAACTGGTGGAGACTTTCTTCGCCGGCTCGGCGTCTCAAGCCATGGCGACACTGATCGACGTTTCACGCGATCGGCTGACGGCCGAAGAACTGGACCGGCTGGCCAGCTTGATCGAGAAAGCCCGGGAGGACCGAGCATGAGTGACCTTCAGAACTTCACGACCTTCTGGCTTGAAATCCAGCTCAAGGCCGGTATCCTCACGGCGTTGGCGGCGGCCGCCGCCCTGACACTCCGCCGGCGGGACGCCGCTTTCCGTCACAGCGTTCAGGCGGCCTTCGCCGTGTTCCTGCTGCTGCTCCCGGTACTCGCCCTGGTGCTGCCCGGATGGCGCCTTGCCGATGCAGGCGTCCCCACCCCCCTTGCAGTGAGCGCAATCCCGTCCCCAGTCCAGATGGGAGTGACGTCCGCAGAAGGACCTGACTTCCGGTCCGAAGCCACGCCTGGCCATGGGGCGCCGCCTGTTGTGGCTCACTCCACGGTGAATCCCATGACGGCGGTCCTGGCGCTGTGGCTGCTGGGCGCTGGAGCACTGCTGATCCGTCTGGTCTGGGCGCACCGGCGCACGGCCCGCCTGATCGGCCGCGGGGTGCGGGGGTGCGTTGAACTTCCGTTCGCGGACACCCGCGCCTGGGGCCTGGAGATCCTCTGCAGTCCCGAGCTCGACGTGCCTGCGCTGGCAGGGCTGCGGCGGCCGGCCATTCTGTTGCCCGCCACCGCCGGGGCCTGGCCCGCTGAACGACTCCAGATGGTCCTCCGCCATGAGCTGGCCCACCTGCAGCGTTGGGACCTGGTCTGGTACCTGGCGGTCGACCTGGCATGCGCCCTGTACTGGATCAATCCTCTGGTCTGGAGGCTGCGCCGCCGGTTGCGGGCGGACAGTGAGCATGCCTGTGATGATCTCGTCCTGCTGAAAGGTACCCGAGCCCAGGAGTATGCCCGGCATCTGCTGGGAATCGCCGGTGAAACCAAAGTCCCCGGCTGGACCGGCCTGGCTGCGCTGGCATCTTCTTCGGATTTGGAATCGCGGATGCTGGCCATCCTCGATCCCAGCCGGCCCCGCCATACCCGCCCCTGGCTGGCGGCGACGGCGGCTCTGGGAATCGCTGCAGCTGGAGTGGCGGTGGGAAGCTGGGGAGATCTGCAGGCCCGGCAGGGTAACACCTTGCAGGAACAGGAGGCTCCCGCTCCCCCTCAACCACCGGCCCCTCTCCCTCCACCCCAACCCCGCGCCGTGTCTGAAGCCGCTGAACCGCCGCTGCCCCCTCCGCCGCCGCCTCCTCCGACGCCGCCGCCGGCACCCGAGGGTACCGGCACGTGGACGTGGCAGGAGGGGGGTGCGGAGATCAGGCTCCACCTGAAAGGGGTCCGCTTCCGCAGCGATTACTCGGACGTCGAAAGCATTGAGCCGGGCGGTTATCTCGATCTGACCCGCCGCGCCGCGGGGGAGCAGCGCCGTCTGCGAATCGAGCCGGCCGGCGACACGGCCGGCTCGTACCGCTACCTCCTGGACGACCGCCCGGCCACAGCCGCAGACCCTGAGGTCCAGACCCTGATGCAGCCGTTGCTCCACCAGATCCGGGCCCGCCATGCCGATCACGCCCGGCTGCGCAAGGAAGTCGAACGCTTCCGCCGCGAGCAGGCGAAACAGCATCGGCAGATCCGGCAGCGGAACCAGGAGCTGCAGTCGATCCGGGAGGAGATGGAGCGGGTCAGCGGCGAGATCGGCCGCCTGCTCCAGGAACAGGAGTCCAGCCTGCGCCAGGAGATCGAGGCCCAGGTGGCGGCGCTGACGCCGGAGAACCAGGCGCGGCTCCGGGAACTCCAGCAGAAAATGGACCTCATCCGTCAGCAGGTCGCCAGTGCACTCCAGCCGCGGCTCAAGGAGCTGGAACAGGAGATCCAGCGGATCACCGAGGAGATTTTGCGGGAATCGCTGCGGCAGACGCTGGAGGAGCCCCAGGGCCCGCCGGAATCCTATTGAAGTTCAGGCCACTTCCGCCAGCCGCGCGGTGAAATGGCGCAGAAAAGGCGGCTCCTCCACGATGCGGAAGCCGCGTAACTGTTCGCGCCGGCGATGGATGTCCGCCAGCGACTCGGCCACATAGCGCATGTGCATGGAGGTATACACCCGGCGCGGGATCGCCAGCCTCACCAGCTCCAGCGCCGGGTAGTGCCATTCGCCGGTGGTGGTATCGCGGTGGGCGAACATCAGGCTCCCGATCTCCACCGCCCGGATTCCCGCTTCCCGGTACAGGGCCACCACCAGGGCCTGGCCGGGAAACTGCTCCGGCGGAATGTGGGGAAGAAAGGCCTTCGCGTTGACGTAGACCGCGTGGCCCCCTACCGGGTGGATGATCGGGACGCCGGCCGCCGCCAGATCCTCGCCCAAACCCCTCACCTGGCTGATCCGGAAGCGCAGGTAGTCCTCGTTGAGCACTTCCTGGAAACCCCGGGCCATGGCTTCCAGATCGCGGCCGGCCAGTCCGCCGTAGGTCGGAAAGCCCTCGATGAGGATCAGCAGGTTGGTCGCCTTGCGCGCCCAGTCGTCGGAGTTGAAGGCCAGGAATCCGCCGATGTTGACCAGGCCGTCCTTCTTGGCGCTCATGGTACAGCCGTCCCCGTAGGAGAACAGTTCCCGGGCAATCTCCCGTACCGATTTCGCACCGTATCCCGGTTCCCGCTCCCGGATGAACCAGCAGTTCTCGGCAAAGCGGCAGGCGTCGAAAAACAGGGGAATCCCGTAACGGTCGCAGATCTGCCGGACCGCCTTGACGTTCGCCATGGACACCGGCTGGCCGCCGGCGGAGTTGTTGGTGATGGTCAGCATCACCAGTGGAATGCGTTCCGTCCCTTGGCTTTCGATGAGGTGCTGGAGCCGATCCACATCCATGTTCCCCTTGAAAGGGTCCCGGGCTTCCGGGTCCAGCCCCACCGGCACGATCAGGTCCAGTGCCCTCCCTCCCCGGTACTCGACATTCGCCCGGGTGGTATCGAAGTGGGTGTTGTTGGGAACGATGTCTCCCGGCTTGACCGCTACCGAAAACAACAGGTTCTCGGCCACCCGGCCCTGGTGCGTGGGGATGATATGCCGGAAGCCGAAGATTTCGTGGACGGCCCGTTCGAAGTGATAGTAGTTGCGGCTCCCGGCGTAGGACTCGTCGCCCATGGCCAGTCCGGCCCACTGGCTGTCGCTCATGGCGGAGGTGCCGCTGTCGGTGAGCAGGTCGATCAGGATGGACTCAGCCGGAATCTGGAAGACGTTGAAGCCGACCTCTTCGATCAGCCTTGCCCGCTCCGCCCGCGTACTCAGACGCAGGGGTTCAACCACCTTGATCTTGAACGGTTCAGCCGGGAACTCCATGGGACCCCCTTGCCGGTTCAGAACTGGACGCGAGGAGCCTCCTGGGCGCCGGCCGCGGCTTCGAAATAGGCAACCTCCCGATCCATGCCGGTGAGCGCCGCCACCAGATTGGTGGGAAACTGCCGCACCCGGGTATTGTAGGCCCGCACGCTTTCGTTGTAACGGCGCCGCTCCACGGCGATGCGGTTCTCGGTCCCAGCCAGTTCATCCTGCAGGGCGAGGAAGTTCTGGTTCGACTTCAGCTCCGGATAGTTCTCGGCCACCAGCAGCAGGCGCGACAGCGCCCCTTCCAGACCGGAAGCCGCCTCGGCCCGTTCCACCGGGGTTCTGGCTGCCCCCCACTGACTGCGCAGGCGGGTGACCTCCGTGAAAACCTGTTGTTCCTGGGCCGCAAAGCCCTTGACCGTGTTCACCAGGTTCGGGATCAGATCATAGCGGCGCTGCAACACGGTATCGACCTGGGCCCAGTTGTTATCCACGGCCTCTCTCAGGGTTACCAGCTCGTTGTAGGTGCTGACGATACTGGCTCCCACCAGCAGGCCGACCAGCACCACGGCGATTACCACTGCAATGAGGATTTTCTTGGCCATAATTTCTCCATGAATCAGGACTTCTGATGGATGAAGGCGTCCACCTGCTGCACCAGCGCCTCGACAGCGCCGAGGTAGCGGGCGAACAGATCCTCGGCTTCCACATCCCGCAGCGCCAGCCGTCCTTCCTTGAGCGCCACGGCCTGTTCGAAAACCGGTACATCCACCTTGAGATGGTGGGAAAGCTCCAGCAGGGCGTCCAGTTTGCGCACGGGCACCCGTGCCTGGAACAGCCGCAGAGTCGCCCGACACAGCACCAGAATCGAAGACACCGAGTCGATCACCAGGTGGAGTACCTGGCTGGATCTTCCGCCGGTAAGCAGATAGGCCTCCCGCAGCCGGATCAGTTTGGCCTTCAGCTCGTGTTCGAGCTGCAGGCGAAGATTTTCCGGCTGGACCACCAGACCGGAGGTTACATCCTCCCCCAGCAGGACCCGATGGCTTTCCCGGAGATCCAGGATCTCGATGGGAAAGACGTCGCAGGAACCCCGCAACTGGTCCAGGGTCAACAGCAGGGGCGGTCGATGACCCACCCGCACCCAGCGTCGGGTGACATCCCGCAACGCCCGCAGATCCTCGGGCAACAGTGAATCCGTCACCAGCATCAGGTTGTAGTCGGAGCGCCGGGCGCTATGGTCGCCCGCCGCCGCGGAACCGTACAACATCAGCGAAAGGACCCGCGGCCGTTCCAGACCCCTCAACGCCGCCGCCAGATCCTCGGGAACCATCCGCGAACTCCTCAGCAGAGCCATCTCACCAACTCCTTCCGGCACCGCCGCCGCCGGAACTGCCGCCGCCAAAACCGCCGAACCCGCCGCCCCCGAAGCCGCCACCGCCGAAACCTCCGCCACGGAAGCTCCCCCCGCGGCCTCCTCTCCCTGAACTCAGCAACAGGATGAGCAGCCAGGGATGGCGGATCAGCACGTAAGCGGCAACCATCAGGAACACCACCGCCACGGCCAGCTCACCGCAGGTCATGGGCCGGGTTTCGACTGGGCCTGACACTCCTCCCGCCGGGGCCCCTTCCAGGGTGACCCCGGCTTCGGCGGCGATCCGGACAGCGGCGGCCAGGGCCCCGGCCGAGAGTCCGCCGGCGTAATCACCCTCCCGGAAGCGGGGAATGACGTGCTCGTCCAGCAGTCGCCCGACCCTGGCGTCGGGGAACAGGCTTTCCAGCCCGTAGCCGACCTCCACCCAGACCTTCCTGTCTTCCAGGGCGGCCAGGAAAAGCATCCCCCGGTCATCGCCGCGGCGTCCAATGCCCCAGCGCTCGAACAGGCGGTTGGAGAAGTCACGGATCTCCTCGCCCTGCAGGGCAGGCAGGGTGACCACCGCAATCTGGGCGCCGGTTTTTGCATCCAGCTCGCGAAGGGTGGTCTCCAGTTGCTGCCGCTGGTCAGCGGCAAACACACCGGCGAAGTCGTTCACATGCCCCGTGGGCTGCAGCGACTCCAGCAGCCCCGCTTCCTGGGCGGCCGCCAGACCTCCCGCCACCGCCAGCAGCAGAAGGATGGTCAGGAGGCGGCAACGAGACATTCTTCGATTGTACACACCGGCAAGCCTCGCCATGGCCGGAGACGCCCTCAGGACAGCTCCTCCAGTTCACGGCGAGTGGCCAGGGAAGGCTGGGCTCCAGGACGGGTCACCGAGATGGAGGCCGCCCGGTTGGCCAGTCTGACCGCCTCTGCCAGCGGGGCTCCCCCGGCCAGCGCCCACGCCAGGGCTCCATTGAACGCATCTCCGGCGGCGGTGGTGTCGACTGCCTCCACCCGGCGGGCAGGTTCCAGGCGGCTTCCGCCGGAATCCACCAGCAGTGCCCCCTGTGCTCCCAACGTGACGATCACCGTCTTCACGCCACGTCGAAGCAGGCTTGTCGCCGCCAGGCGGGCTGTTTCCAGATCGTGGACCGGTCGCCCCGCCAGGACGGCCAGCTCCCCTTCATTGGGAGTGAGGATCGAAACCCGGTGCAGGAGAGGATCGGGTAGAGATCGCGCAGGCGCCGGATTGAGAATCACCAGGGCACCGGCCCTGGAAGCCAGTGAGACCGCGTGCTCGACGGTTTCCATTGGGATCTCGAGCTGGACGAGAAGAACGCTGCCCGGCAGGTGCTCCGACACCACCTCCACATCGGCCGGCGTGAGCCGGCTGTTGGCACCCGACGCCACGGCGATCATGTTCTCGCCGCGGGAGTCCACCATGATCAAAGCCACTCCGGATGCGGCCTGGGGGTCCACGACCACGGCATCAGTCAGGATGCCTTCCGCCTGGAACCGCCGGACAGCTTCCCGCCCCAGGCTGTCGTCCCCCACCCTTGCCACCAGTCGCACCTCCGCCCCGAGCCGGGCCGCCGCCACCGCCTGGTTGGCACCTTTCCCGCCCGCCGCCTGATAGAAATCGCCTCCCAGCACGGTTTCTCCAGGGGCGGGCAAAACGGGCAACCGCACCACCATGTCGGTGTTGGAACTTCCCACCACCACCACCCGGGGCCGGCTCATGCCACCCTCGCCACAATGATCAGGATCAGGCCCGCCACGTAGCCGACGAACATCAGGGCCAGCAGCCGGTGAGTGGCCGGGGGAGCGCCGCTGAACTCTTTCCACACGAAAACCCCCCAGATGGCTGCCACCAGTGTCGCCCCCTGGCCCAGCCCGTAGGAGATCGCAAACCCCGCCGGACCCGATGCCAGGATGCTCAGGAGCATGCCGACTCCCCAGATCACCCCGCCCAGGACACCCACCAGATGGACTCCTGCGGAACCTTCGAGGTAGTCCGTGAAGGAGACGGGCTTGCCCACAAACGGGCGGATCATGATCAGCGTGTTCAGCACCAGATTGCTGGCCAGCAGGCCGGCGGAAAAAAAGAAAACGGCGGTATAGGGCCCCAGCTTGCCGACCTCAAGGTGGTGGAAGTCGGTGGACATGGAGCGGGCCACAAAATGATAGAAAAACCCCATCAATACACCGCAGGCCAACGACAGTATCAGTCCTCTGCCGCTCAAACCGCGTGCCGCTCCGGGCAGACTTCGGTACGCCACGGCGTCCAGCACGATTGCGGCCACCACCAGCGCCACCCCCACAAACAGCAGCCACGGGTTCCCCACCGGGGTCGACAGGTAATTGACTACCACGCCCAGGGCCAGGGCGAGTCCGATTCCCACCGGGAAGGCGACTGCCATGCCGGCAATGGCGATGGCCGCCACCAGCAGGATATTGGCGGCATTGAAGACCGCTCCCCCGAGCAGGGCCGACTGGATGGCGTCGTAGTTGGCCTGCTGGACATCCGCCAGGAACGGCCGCCCGTGCCCGCCGCCGCTGCCCAGAGTGAAGGCGGCCACCGTGGACAACAAAAAGACCCCGATAGCGTAATCCCAGTAGAACAGTTCAAACCGCCACTGGCGTCCGGCCAGCTTCTGGGTGTTGGCCCAGGACCCCCAGCACAGCATGGTGATCACACAGAAGAAGACGGCCCACCCATAACTCTCAACGATCCACATGGCCCCCTCCCCGCCGACAACTAGCGGAACACGACCAAGTCCTTGATGACCACCCGGCTGCCCGATGCGCCCGGGCCCGGTTCACCCAGCACCACTACCCGCAGCTCGTGCCGGCCCGGGGTCAGACCGAAGCGATGCCAGACCGACTCATCACCTTTCTCGTGCTCCTCGTCCGACGCTACATCCATCGTCGCTTCCAGAGCGCCATTGAGGTAGATCTCCACCTTGCCCCCGTCCGGCAGATAGGGTCCCACGAGGATGGCCCCGGTGCCTTCGAAGGCCACCTGACCGCTGTCTCCCGCCCGGGCGGATTCCCTCAGTTCCGGCGGGCGGGCCGCGCGGCGCGGCGGTGTCCAGCTGCCCTTCCAGGTCCAGCGGGGATCGTTGACCCCGATCCGCTCGACCGGATCACCATAATCGTCCCAGATCTCCAGCCGTGCAGGTTCCGGCTGCTGGACCTTCACCAGCAGGCGATCCCCGTCCTGCCGCCCTCCATTGCGTTCCGTCATGGCCAGAGCACGCCGGAAGGTACTTTCGACAATCTCCCGGAACGAGTAGTCCGTGTAATCGAACTTCTCGTCCGCTACCGCCTCGATGCCGCTCTTCCAGCGCTCCGGGATCATGCGGTAGCCGGTCATCACTCCGAGAACGCCGGCGGCGTTGGAGGGATTGCAGTCGGAGTCCTGTCCGGCGCGGGTGGCGATCTGGAGGGTCTTCTCGAAATCGCCGGCGCCGTAAAGGAGTCCCAAGGCAATGTAGGCGCCGTTGAGCTTGGCATCGATGTTGAACGGGGTCAGGGCCCCCGCCGGACAGGGATCCCGGCGGTTCCACTTGTCCTCGATCATCCGCCAGACCCGCTGCCACTCCGAGGTATGTTCCGCGGACCAGTCAAGGACGTCGCGGATCAGCCGTGCATACGGGCTGTCAGGAGGAAGAGCAGCCCAGCCCGCCTCCACCACCTTGCGGACATCGGACTCGAAGAATGCGGCGGCATACATCCCCGACACGAACATGCCGCCGTAAATCCCGTCCCCGTAGTTCATGACACGCCCCACCCGCCAGCAGAGCTCGTTGGCCGAAACGGGCTGGCCCGGACACATCAATCCGATGAAATCCGCTTCGATCTGGAAGTCGATGTCGTTGGCGTGGGCATTATGGCGGGGGGTGCCGCTTTCTTCAGCCGGCACACCTCTGCGCAGAGCGCGGCGTGCCCCCAGATTGGCATGCCAGAGGGCGTAGCGGCTCTCCCGGAACATCGCGCCGAAATCCTCCGTGGTGGCGTCCAGACCCTTCTCGTCCAGCACCCTCGCGAAAGTCATTTCCACGTAGAGATCGTCCTGGTGGATGGCATTGCGCAACCTTTCGTCAGACCAGGCGGGAAGCTCGTCTTCGGCGATGATCCGGCCCTGGTATCGAAACTCGGTGGGAGCTCCGTAGCTGACGCCAATCATCTGGCCGGCCCAGCCGCCCTCGATCCGGTCCCGCAAATCGTCAAGAGCGATCTCCTGAAAGCCCTCGGGAGTCCCGCAGGCGGTCAAGGTCAAGGCCAGCAGGACAAACATCGTTCTTGGCATACTGCCCCCTTCCCGGGTGGTTCGATCGAGACCCGAAAAGGCAAGGTTAGCGAGTGCGGCGCCCGCGGTAAAGGTGTCAGTACTGATCCGACTGATCTGGCACATCCGTGAGATCCGCGTGATCCGTGAGATCCGCGTGATCCGAGTGATCCGCGTGATCCGAGTGATCTCCGGATCGTTCTCGACGGCTGTCTGCTAAGATGGACCTCACCGACCGATGGCCCGACGCCGCAAACTGTGGATCCCGGCCTCACTGCTCCTGGTCCTGGCGGCAGCCGGGATCGGGATCCGGCTGTACCTCGCGTCCGACCACTTCCACCGGTGGCTGCGCGCCACCGTCACCCAGGCTCTGGAGAGCCGGTTTCCCGTCCAGATCCGGCTGGGATCCCTGGAGATCGGCCTGCTGCGAGGCGTTCTCGAAATCCAAGACCTCGTCATCGCCGGAAAGAACCAGCCGGAGGGAACACCGGCGATCCATCTGGACCGGGTCCGCCTGAATTTCTCGTGGTTGGCAGCCCCCAGTCCAAAGATCGGCCTGGATGAACTGGAGGTGGACGGACTGGATCTCCAGCTCCGCCGCGAGGGCAACGGGCGGCTGAACATCCTCAACCTGTTTGCTCCCGCACCCAAGCCCGGGGGACCAGTTTTTTCGCCGGTCCGCCTGGGGATCGGACGGATCGTCCTCACACGTGCCCGCGTGACTTACGAGGACCAGACCGTCGAATTCGCCACCGATGCGGGAGGCTTCGACGTCGAGCTGGCCTACCTTCCCGACCCGCCGGCCTATGCCGGCTCGATCCATCTCAAGGACCTGGTCTTCCAGATCAAGGACTACCGGGTCCCGCTCAACACTTTCGCTGCCCGTTTCCGCCTGTCGGAAAACCGGCTGGACCTGGATCCCGCGGACTTGGCGTCGGATCTCGTGGCGGTCCACCTGGAGGGCTCCATCCATGACCTGCGGGAGCTGGCCTATTCTTTCGCGGCTGAAATCAGGACCGACCCCTCCCGCTTTACCGATCCCGATCTGGCTTCCCATTTCGGCCCCTCCGAGGTGACGGTCATCGGCGAGCTGGAGGGCAGGCGGGGAGATTTCGAGCTGCGCGGCCACCTCACCTCACCCCGCATCGAAGTCCAGCAGATCGGACTTTCCGACTTCCGCTGCGGGATCATGATGAACCGTCAGGGTGTCCGTTACCACGACGCCGCTTTCCGGATTCTTGGAGGAACCGGAGGCGCGTCGGGCTACCTCGCCTTCAGTGACGAGGATGTTTCCTCCGCCCAGCTCAGGGCGGTGGGAATCCAGCTTCAATCGATCCTGACTAACTGGGGCGTCCGCTTTCCCCTGGCCAGAGCGGCTGGCGATCTCACCGCGGAGGTGTCGTGGGCAGGGCTGGACGTGCCGCAGATGCGGGGCCAAGGGGCGCTGACCTGTTCAGGGAGTCTGTTGAACGACCTGGGCGGCAAGCTCGTGGAGTTCAACGGGGGGGCCGAGATTTCCATTGCCGGAGATCACGTCCGGGCCGCATCCGGGTCGCTCCGGACGCCCCAGGGCGTGGGAGAGTTCACGGCAGAAGTGGATTTCGACGGGGCCTACCGGGTCAGCGGGCAACTCGCCTGGCCCCAAGGGGATGAGGTGGAGGCAATCCTGTACGGCTGGGAGCTGATCCCCACCGAGGAGCCTTTCAGCTTTTATCCCCGGCTGGAAGGGCCGCTGGAAGCGACGGTCCTGCTGGAAGGGGCACCCGGTGATCCGCTGACCGCCGAGGGGCGTTTTAGGGCGGCGGGAACGCTCGTCAGGGGAAGGTCCTGGGGCGCGATGGCTGGAAGTTATCGCTATCGGGAGGATCGGCTGGCAGTCTCCGGGATCTCCATCGACGGCTCTCCGATTCACCTGACCGGTTCCCTGGACCTGCGGACTGATCCGTTCTCACTGGCCCACGCCAACCTGGAAATTCGGGATACTGCCGCCGATTTGCTGCTGGACCTGGCCGCCGTCGACTGGCATTTGGAATCCGGCCGGATCTGGGGCACGCTGGAGTGGTCCGCAGAAGAGGGGGGAAAGGCCTCCGGCGAGCTGGAGGTGCGGAGTCTGGCGCTCTCCGGCTTTCCCGAGGTCTCGCTGCGAAGCCGGTACCGTTTCGGGCAGGGCCGCATCTCGGCGGACGCCCTGCAGGCGGAGGTACTGGGCGGACAGGTTCGGGGCCGTCTCCGCTACATCCTCGACGACCGGACGATGGAGGCCGAGCTGCAAGGCGAGGCTCTGGACTTGGCCCAGCTCCCGTGGCAGGAGACGCTGCCCGTGTCCGGTCGGGCCGACATCCAGCTCCACGCGACGGGAAGCCTGGAGTCTCCACAGTTGAGCGCCACCCTGACCGCCCCGGCGGTTCAGCTCGGCGGGCACCGCATCGAGACGGTCCGGTTTCGCGGGGAGCCGTTCCAGCGGGGTTTGCGGGGAGAACTCGAATTCCACCTGCTGGGCGAACCCCTGCACGTCACCGGGACGGTGGGCTTCGACCAAGGATATCCGTTCCGCCTGGAGCTCCCGCTGAAGCTGATGGACCCTGGTGAGCTCCTCAGGCGCTTCCGGCCCGACCTCGATCTGCCTCAAGTGGAGGGGGAGTTGCGCGGCCGGTTGACGGTGGAAGGACAGCTCGAGCAACGGGAGCAACTCCGGGCCGAACTCCTATTGGAGCATCTGCGACTGGGCACGTCCACCTTCCAGCTAAGCCTGGAAAGTCCGGTTCAGTTGCGATGGAGCGATGGCGTCCTGCGGGTCCCTCCCGCCCGTCTGGTCGGTACCCAGACCAATGTGGCGCTGGAGGGAAGCGTCGAGTTCGGCGACCGCAAACAGCTCGATCTGGCGGTGGCGGGAAAAGTGGACCTCCAGCTCCTCGATCTGTTCCTGCCCGAGGTGCGGACCACCGGTGAAGTGCAGCTCGAGACCAGGATCGCCGGTCCTCTGGACGGCCCCCGCGTGGTGGGGACGGCCCGCGTGAGCCGGGGCACACTGGCGGGTCCCGAGTTGCCGCTCCAGGTCCAACGGGCGGATGGAAACCTCCGCTTCACTGCCACCCAGATCGCCGTGGACGACATGTTGTTACAGACCACCTACGGGCCGCTCACCCTCACCGGCGGGATCTTCCTGGAGGGGCTGACCCCGACGCGCTGGCAGCTCAACGCCTTTGGCTATGGACTGACCGTTCCGTATCCGAAGGACGTCAACACCGTGGTGGATGTGGATCTGGACCTGATCCGCAACCTTGATTCCTACCTCCTGGCGGGGGTGATCTACGTGCGCGCGGCGGAATACACGCGCAACCTGACGGTGCCGGAGCTGATCTACAGCTTCGCTTCTGCCCAAACGGATCTGCCTTCCGAGCCCACCTTTGCTGACCAGGTGGGCCTCGACCTCACAGTCGAGGCATACCAGAGTTTGCGGATCAACAACAACCTGGCGCGGATCGTGGGGAGCGGAGAGTTGAGCGTCATCGGGACTCTGGGGGAACCGGTAGTCTTGGGAAGTATCACCATCGATGAAGGCAACCTGAGGCTGGAAGGCAACGATTACGAGATCACCCGGGGAACAGTGAGCTTCAACAACCCGCGCCGCACGACGCCCTTCCTCAACTTCGAGGCGGAGACCCAGGTACGGGAGTTTGCGGTGACGTTGTCGGTCCGGGGTCCGGTAGACCAGTTCCAGATCAACTTTCGCTCTGACCCGCCGCTCTCGACACCCAGCATCGTGTCCCTCCTGGCGGCGGGCCAGACCCAGGAAGAGATCTTCGGCACGGAACGGGCCGATCAGACCGACACCTCCACCCTGATGGCTTACAGTGCCGGGACCCTGCTCAGCAAGACGCTGGGCGAGGTGGTGGAGAACCAGACCAGTCGCCTCTTCGGATTTGAACGCTTCTCCATCGACCCGTTTGTCGACGACACCCGCGGCCGCGATCCCGGGGCACGAATCACGCTGGGGAAACAGCTCACGAGAGAGCTGGGAATCACCTATATCTCGAGCCTTGGCAACAATTTCCAGGATCAGACCGTCATCATCCAGTACCGGCTGACCGACTGGCTGACCGCCGTCGGCAGCAGCAGCCCCGGGGAAGGCACGATTGCGGTTGACTTCAAGATCAAGAAGCGGTTCTGAGACGGCCGCCCGGCAGGAACGCTCGCATGATGCAAGGCAGGGCTAGATTGGGTCCGGGAGCAGCTTTGCTGGCGGCCCTGTTGCCTGGTCTCCTCCAGGCATTGCCGGCGCAACCGGCTCTTCCCCCGACTCCGCCCACCATCGAACGAATCCGCTTTGCCGCCGACGGGCCGGTGGCAGGGATCTCGGCCGGTGATCTGGAAAAGCTCCTGCTTTTGCGCGCCGGCGAGCCGTTCAGTGAGGTTCTGGCCCGGGATTCCGTGCGCCGGATCTTCGCCACCGAGCGGTTCCACGACGTCCAGATCGAGCGGCTGCCCACTGCGGGCGGGGTCGAGGTGGTGGTCCGCCTGATCCGCCGCTATCTTATCCGGAGAATCCGCTTCGAAGGCGAAAGCGAGGTGGCGACCCGTTTGCTGCGCCGGGAGCTGACACTGCGGGAGGGAGAACCTTTTTCGCAGGAACGGCTGGAGGAGAGCATGGAAAGGATCCGTGGGGCCATGCGCCGCCAGGGCTATCCCCATGCCCGGGTCGAAACCGCCTGGGAAGTGGAACCGGTGCGGGCCCTGCTGGACGTGACCTTCCGGATCGAGGCCGGCAAACCGGTGCTGGTGGGCGAGTTCAGGGTGGATCCGGAGGGGGAGTTCGCCCCGGAGGAAATCATCGCCCGGATGGATACGCGGCCCGGCCGCCGGTTCTCTCAGGAACTCTTCGCGGAGGAACTGGAAAGGCTGAAGCGCTGGCTGGCCCGGCGGGGATACTTCAATCCGGAGGTCTATCTGCGCGACGGAGCGGACGTCCAGACCGAGACGGATCGCGTCGGCCTCGAACTGCGAGTCGTCCCTCGGGAACGGACCCAGGTCATCTTCGAGGGGATAGAGCTGTCGGAACGGGAGCTGGATTCCCTCCCTCTTTACCGGAACCAGCAACCGGGGAGGCTGCCGGTTGAGGAGACCGCCCAGGAACTGCGCCACCGCCTCCAACAGGACGGCTATTTTCGGGCCCGGGTGGACAGCTCGGTCCAGGGCACGGATTTTCCGCCCGAGAGCGTCCATTTCCGGGTGGATGCGGGACGCAGATATGAGCTCTCCGAGATCCTGTTCGAAGGTGCTTCCGCCCTCGCCGGGGCGGAGCTGGAGCGGGTCCTGACCAGCCGCCGGGCCGGCCTGTTCTCCCGTGGACTGCTCACCGACGAATCCGTGCGGCAGGACCGGGAGCGGATCCAGCTCAGTTACCAGCGTCTGGGTTTTCTGGATGCCGAAGTCGAACCGGAAATGACCGATTCCGGCGGCCGGCTCTTTCTGGTGTTCAGGATCCGGGAAGGCCCGCGGTACCGGGTGGGCGAAATCGTCCTGGAAGGTCACCAGGCATTTGCACAGGAAGAACTCCTGTCGGCCCTGGGTTTTCAGGCGGGCGACCCCTTCAGCCCTTTCCTGCCGGCGGCGGGAAGAACCGCTCTGCTGTCCCACTATGACCGGCGCGGGTATCGCGACGTCCGGGTGGAACCGCGGCTGGTCCGGCGGCAGGACCAGGCAGTGGACATCCACTTCCTCATCCACGAAGGCAACCGGTTTGAGGTGGAAGACGTGGTCGTGACCGGCAACCACGCCACGCGGCGCAGCGTGTTCGAGCGGGAGATCCAGGTGGCGGCAGGCCAGCCCCTGTCCCTGGAGCGGAACCTGCAGGCGGAAACCAGCCTGTACAACCTTTCGGTATTCAACCGGGTGCGGGTCAGGGAGATCCCGGGAAGAGAACCGGCGCGGCAGCGGCTGGTTCTGTTCTCGGTTCAGGAGGCACGCAAGTATTCGTTGTTCTACGGCCTTGGCTACAGTCACTCCTTCGGCAGCCTGGCATCCGAAGGCCTGCGGGGAACTTTCGGCATCAGCGACGCCAATTTCCTGGGGGCGGCGCGCACTCTTTCCCTCAACTTGCGGGCCGGTTCGCGGCAACAGCGCGCCAACCTCACCTACAACCTGCCCCGCCTGCTGGGACGTCCGCTCCCCACCGTGCTCTCGTTTACCGTGGACAACGAGGAGCGGATTTCGGAAGACGTCGCCGCCCGAACCGTCCGCCTGCGTGGTCGACCCTACGATGCGTTCCGGCTGATCGGCTCGGCCCAGTCCGAACGACGGCTCAGCCGCCGGGAAAGCCTGTTCTTCCGGTACCAGTTCCAGAATGTCCGGCTGGATGTCCCCGCCGATCTGGAGGAACCTCTCCAGCTCTTCCGCGAAGAAAGCAGACTGCGACTGTCCACGCTGTCGGTGTCGTATCTGAACGAATCCCGGGACGATCCCACCGACCCGCACAGCGGTTTCTTCCTCAATGGAGACGTGAGTCTGGCGGCGCGCCCCTGGGGCTCGCAACGCCAGTATGTGCGTTTCCTGGCCCAGGGCCGTTACTACCACCCTCTATATACGGATCTCACGCTGGCCTCCTCGCTGCGTATCGGAGTCATCGAGCCTTTTGGCGGCGGCCTCAATCCCGTGCCCATCAGCGAGCGGTTTTTCGCGGGCGGCCCCACGACCTTGCGCGGGTTGCCGGTGGATCTGGCGGGGCCGCTGCTGCGGGACCCGGAAACCGGCGAAGTGTTGCTGCTGACCGACAACAAGGGGCGGAAATTCCCGGTGCCTTTGGGCGGCAATGCGCTGCTGGTGGGCAATGTGGAACTGCGGTTTCCGGTCTGGAACCGGTTGGGGGGAATCCTGTTTCTGGACGCCGGCAACGTCTTTCCGGGAATCGCCGAGCTGGGTGGCGGCGAGGTTTCATCCGCCGCGGGACTGGGGTTGGCGATCCGGACCCCCATCGGACCGATCCGGCTGGACCTGGCATACAATCCGGATCCGCCGAGGATTGAAGGATTCAAGCATTGGAATCTCCATCTCAACATCGGACATCCCTTCTAGCAGGCTTCCTGGCGGCGGCAGCCCTGGTGCTCCTGGCCGGATCCCCGGCCCTGCACGCCGAACTGGTGGAGCGTCTGGCGGCCACCGTCGACGAGGACGCCATCACCTTGATGGAGTTGGAATGGTTCATCCGTTTTCGGGGGTTCAGCGTCCCGGAGGAGCCGGCCGAGCGGGACCGGCTGCTCAGGGAGGTGCTGGAGCAGATGGTGAATCAGTGGATTGTGTTCCGGGAGAGCGAGAAGACCCCCTTTGTCCAGGTGACGGCCCCCGAGCTGGACCGCTATCTCGAGCAGTATTCAGGCCGATTCGGTGGGCCGGAGGGGTTACAGGCAGAGCTTCGCCGGCTGGGGTTCAGCATGCCTGAATTGCGGGAACTGCTGCGGCGGCAATTGGCGGTCAACAAGTTCGTGGAGCTGCGTTTCGAACCTTTCGTGATCGTGCTGCCGGACGAGATCCGGACCGCCTATGAGTCCTACGCGGAGGAACTGGCCCGGGAGGGCCAGACTGCGCCTCCGCTGGAGCTGGTGGAGGAAACCTTGCGTCAGGTGCTGTCCGTCCGCAAGACCACCCAGCAACTGGAGGAGTGGCTGGAGGTGGCCCGCCGGCGTTACACGATCCAGGTGCTGCTGTTCCGGGAGCCGGTGATCGCTCCCAACCTCCCGGAGCCGTACCGGAGCCGGGTGAGACTGGTGGACGACCCGTTCGGCCGGGCCTCCGGAAGCGGAGGTGTTGATTGACGGTCAGACCCGGGCGGAGCGGCGAGGTGCCCAGGGAAGGGGTGCCAGACGACCCGCCGCCGGCTTCCCGACTTCCAGCTCCTGTTTCCCCGACCCCCGACTCCCGACTCCCGACTCCCGTATCCCGTCTCCGGCTTCCCCTCTTCCTCGAGCTCAGTAGAAGTCCTTCCGGGAATCCAGGATCAGGGTTACCGGGCCGTCATTGACCAGCCGGACCTGCATCATGGCGCGGAAGACGCCGGTTTCCACCTGGAGTCCTTCTTCCCGAAGAGCGTCCGCCAGGCGGCGGTACCAGTATTCGGCGGCTTCGGGACCGGCGGCACGGCTGTAGCTGGGCCGGTTGCCTTTCCGGCAGTCGCCGTACAGGGTGAACTGGGAGACCAGCAGGATCGCGCCGCCGGTCTCCACGATGGAGCGGTTCATGCGTCCGGCGTCGTCGTCGAAGATCCTGAGCCGGGCGAGCTTGTGGGCCATGAAGGAGAGGTCGTCCTCGCCGTCTCCCGTCTCCACTGCCACCAGCACCACCATCCCGTGGCCGATGGCACCGGTTACGGTTCCATCGACCTTCACCTCCGCCTCAGTAACGCGCTGGACAACCGCACGCATCCATCTGAGATCCTACAGTGCCTGCCCGACCATTTGCGGCCGCCGGCGCCGGAGTTCTGGCGGGATCCGTGTGATCCGCGTCATCCGCGTGATCCGTGTGATCCGTGTGATCCGCGTGATCCGTGTGATCCGCGGGATCCGCGGGATCCGTGTGATCCGCGGGATCCGTGTGGCCCACAGTTCTAGTGCACCACGTCCACGCCCTGTCCCCATCGCTCCCGCAAGATCCGGTCGAAGCGGGGCAACAGGATCAGGTCGAAAGTATGCTCCTGTCCGGGGAACACCTCCAGGACGCGACGGCGGAAGCTGTGGACCAGATGGCGGGCGTCGGCGAGACTCAGCGCCCGGTCCTGGTACAGGACCGCCCGGAGCAGGTCGGTCTGGAAACGCAGCCACTGCAGGTTGCGGTTCTCCTGGGCCAAGGCTTCGCCGTCGACTTTTCCCTTTTCTTCACTTTCTTCTTGACTTTTCACCTATTCTTCACCTAGAGTGGGGTTGAGGAGCCATCACGATTATGCCATTGACCCGGCGACAACGAGCGATTCTGGATTTCATCACGGCCTTTCTGGAGCGGCACGGCTATGCTCCGTCGATGGAGGAAATCGCCCGCGAGTTCGGCATTGTGTCCCTGAATGCAGTCCACAAACATCTGCGGGTGCTGGAGGAGCGGGGTTTTATCCGGCGGCTGGCGGGGCGGGCCCGTTCCATCCAGTTGCAGGGCGCCGAGGCCCCGGCGCCGGTACGGCTGCCGCTGCTGGGGCGGATCGCGGCGGGCCGGCCCATCGAGGCCATTGCGTCCCCGGAGGAGGTGACCGTACCGGAAGGGCTTTTGAGCCGCGGCACCAATTACGTCTTGCGGGTGGAGGGCGACTCCATGATCGAGGAGCACATCCAGGACGGCGACCTGATCATTGTGGAGCAGCGGGAGTCGGCCCAGAACGGCGAGACGGTGGTGGCGCTGATCGACGGCCAGCAGGCGACCCTGAAGAAGCTTTATCGGGAGGGAAACCGGATCCGGCTGCAGCCGGCCAATCCGGCTTTTCTGCCGATCTATGTCGAACCTGACCGGTTGCGGATCCAGGGGGTGGTGGTGGGTCTCATGCGGAAATTCTGAGGCGGTCTGCCGTCAACTTTTCCGCCTCGTACGTTGATTCAGGCATGGAGGTCAAGTCGATGCAGTCGGGAGGATCGTTACAGCAAACGTGTGCCGAGCCGGAAACCCGCCAGGTGGAACAGCCCCTGCGGTATCGGGTGACGGTGGGGGGACGCATCTTCGAAGGTACGGACTACCGTCGCTTGCTTGCCGAGGCGGTGCGGGTCTGGCGGGCCCATCGCACCCCCAGGGCCGCGCCGGTTCACTGACGGCCGGCGGTTCCGGTGTGGCGGCGTTTCGCGGGGGGCCGGTCAGGAAACAGGCGAAGCATTGAAGCGCTTGAGGGGCACGTCCGCCGTAAGGGTTGACATCAAGGGTTCACAGCAGGTTCAGCGCCTGGCAGCGCCCGCCGACAGGCTGGGACCCGAGGCTGCAGGCTCGTCCCATCATTCGAAGTACGTGGACCTCGCCGGATCCGCCGCGTGCGCCCAGACTTCCGCCAGGTGACGGGGATGAGTCCGCTGTTCAGACAGGGTGGGCAATCCGTCCGGGGAAAACCAACCTGCATCCAGCGTCTCGTCCCCCGCGGCCGGCTCGCCCTCCAGCCAGCGACAAAGGAAAACCAGCTTGTAGGCATGGTAAAACTCCAGCGGCCGCCCGGCGCGGTTCGCATCGAATACCGCCACCAGCTTGACCGGAGTCACCGCCAACCCACTCTCCTCCCGAACCTCCCGCACCACCATCTCGGCGGCTGATTCCCCCACGTCCGCCCAACCCCCAGGCATACACCAGCGCTGATCCTGCCGCTCCCGTACCAGCAGAATCTTTCCCTCCCGAATGACCGCTCCGCGTACATCCACCTTCGGAGTCGCATACCCGGCCTGCTCCAGGAAACCCTCCAGCACCCGCTCCGCCGGCACACCCGCCGGTTTCGCGGTCATCTCCGCCGCAATCTCCGCAATCCGCCGGTAGCGGTCCCGGTGATAGTCGTTGTCGCTGAAGTGCATCCCCGTCTGAGCCAGCGCCTGCAGTTCCCTCGCCCAACGCAGCCAGTTCTCAACCATCAACGCTCCTTCCGCACTGCCACCCACACCCTGCCGCTGGTCGGGACCCAGAAACGGGCCGGCAACAGCCCCAGCCCCGCCAGCAGGTCACCCATCCGCGACGCCGTCCCGGAAACCCGTTCCAGACGGCGCCGCAGAAAGCGCCACGTGACCTGCTGGCGTGCTGGAAACTCGGACAGGGTGACAAAACCCGCCTCTTCCAGCATGCTGCGCAAAACCTTCCGCGGATACAGCGCGAAATGTTCCCGCTTCAGCGACACCCAGCCGCGGCCCGACCACCTGCCTATCCACGACTCCGGATCCGGCGTGTTGATCACCAGGACTCCGCCCTTCGCCAGTAGGTCTCTACAGGCTTCCAGGACCTTCCGCGGCTCCACAAAATGCTCAAACAGATCGTTGAAAGCGATCAGATCGAAGTGACTTGGCGGCAGCCTTACCGCGGGGAAACTGCCGGCCACGAACCGGAACTCGGATAAATCCGGCGGCTCGACCACATCGACTCCCCAACGTTCCTGCACTTCGGGCGGAGCCGCCCGCAGGAATTCCCCAGAACCACAGCCGACGTCCAGTACCCGCCGCGGACGCACCTCCGGCAGGTTCCACAAGCGCCGCCACAGATCCCGGAAAGTCTCCCGCTGCTCGGACAGGGTCGCATAGTAGTCTGGATAACCCGACTCCACCCGGCCGGTAGCGAAATAGTCCCGCCCGTAGAGTTCACCGGCCAACTCCTGCCGCAGGCGCGGGTTCTGGTAAATCGTCCTGCAGCCACGGCATCCGACAAAGCGGACTCCCCCGGATAGGGCGTGAAACCGGCTCCGCGCCTCGCCGCAGGCGGGACAGAACGCCAGCTCGTCCCGTTCCGACAGGCGCTGTCTGGGGTACTCCCCCCGGCGGTCCCGCTGGCGGATCCGTACCAGGCTGACCAGCATCCGCAGGGAATCCCTCACCAGCCGCACCTTCGAGCCGTGGTGGTTGATCAGTCGCACCGGCCGGCGCACCAGCGGAGACCCCCAGTGCCGCAGGATCAGGAGCAGCTCGATGTCCACCAGATACCCGCATTCCTGGGTACATGCCGCCGCCGCCCTGATCACGTCCCCTGAAAATCCCTTGAAGCCACACTGGGTGTCAAAGACCTGAAGCGGCAGCATGCCGTTCACCAGCCGGGAAAACAGGCGTCCGGCGATCAGCCGGCGGCGGGGAAACGAAGAATCTCGCGACGATTCCGGCAGATCCCGGGCGCCGACCACCGCTTCCACCCCGCCGCTGCGGAGCCTTGCCAGCGCGTCGTCGAAAAACTCCAGCGCATAGGGGAGGTCGGCGTCCAGCAGGAACACAAACCGGCCGCGCGACTTCAACACCCCTGTCCGCACGGCCGAGCCCTTGCCCTGGTTTTCCGGCAAGCTGACCAGCCTCACCTCGGGACGGGTGAAGGACCGTACCAGGGCGGCTGTCCGGTCACGGCTGCCGTCGTCCACCACCACCAGCTCGAAGGAAGACGAGCGCCCGGGCAGTGCATCCAGCAGGGAACGGATCGTCGCGCCGATCCGGTCCTGCTCGTTGTAGGCCGGGATGACGACGGACAGCTCAGGAGAGGAGGGGATCACCGGTCTCAGGCTCTGCCGATCTTGAGATCCACCATCAGGTCGGCGGCAATTCGTTCCAGGTCGCGCTTCAGCTCCGTCACCGAGGCATCCGGCGGTACCAGCAGCGCCGCCCGGGCCCGAAAGATGGGGTGGCCCGCCATGGGCGCGCTGGTCCATTCGGTTTCCAGCTCATTGACGTTGATACCGCGGGCGGCAATCACCTGCGAGATGCGGCTGACGATGCCGGGACGGTCATTACCCACCACCTCGATCTCCACCGCCTCATGGGGTGCCGTACCGGTCTCCATATGGGTCGGCAGCACCGTGACCAGGAGGCCTTCGGCCCGTAGCGCCTGCAAAGCCTCCCGCAGGCCCTCCACCTGTTCCGCAGGCACAGCCACGTGGACAAGTCCCCCGAAACAACCTCCCAGACTCGACAAACGGCTTCCCAACCAGTTTCCTCCATGACAGGCGACGATCCCCGCCACCCGCTCCACCAGACCCGGCCGATCCTCCGCCAGCACCGTAAAGACCAGGGCGCTCATCGGCCAAGAGTAATCCATCCGCGCCGGCCTTGTGAATGCCGGCGGTCCGGCGCCACCTGCGACCCCGTCCGGCTTGACTTGCACCAGCCGGGCGGCATAAAAGCGAGGCTGGGATGAAGCCGAAAGAACTCGACCAGCAGCAGATCGTGGAGGGCCTGAAGAATCTGGACCCCAACGTGATCGACGATTTCGTCGACCAGTATTCGCGGCCGCTGTTCGGGGTGATCCTCAACTACACCAAGAACCCGTCCGACGCCGAGGAAATCCTTCAGGACACACTCCTGAAAATCATCAAGAAGATTGAAACCTTTCGGGAGGAAAGTGACATATGGCCTTGGATGAGGAGGATCGCCATCAACAACGGGATCATGTGGCTCCGCAAGCACCGCGCCCGACAGGAGCGAACCACTCAGATCGAGGATCTGTTGCCCACCTTCTCCAAGGACGGCGAGTTCGACCACCCCATCTATGGATGGTCCGTAGACCCTGAAGAGGTCTACCTCAATTCCGAGCTGGCAGCGGAGCTCTATGACGCGGTCCAGTCTCTGCCTTTCGAGTACCGGGTACCGCTGGTCCTGAAGGACATCGAAGGGTATTCCATCAAACAGATTTCTTCGCTGTTGGGCCTCAAGGAACCCACGACCAAGACCCGCATTCATCGGGCCCGTCTGTTTGTGCGGGAGAAACTGTCCAAGTATTTCGAGAACCGTCGATGAAAGACTTCTTCAAATGCCAGGAGTGCGTGGATCTGCTGACCGATTACCTGGAGGGGACTCTCGACCCGGACCTGAAGCGCCGCCTCGATGAACATTTCGCCGGGTGCGCTCCCTGCATCAACTTCGTCAAGACGTTCGAAAAGTCCGAGAAAATGACCCGCCTGTTGCGCGAGCAGCAGGTGGACGTTCCCCTCGACGTCCAGCAGCGACTCAAGTCGTTCCTGAAGCAGGAGGTCATGGAGATGTCGCTGCAGCGGAAGAAGTAGAGGTCACAGGCGGATGACTTTTTCCCCGGAGCCCCCGCCGGATCCCAGGTCCTTCCTCTCCCTGGCCGGCGACTCGGTGTCTTTTGAGGATACCCCCACCTCCGGCGCCGGGCCGGAAGGGCGCCTTCCCCTGACCTCCGACCTGCTCTCCAGCCGTCCCAGCGGAGATCTGTTCGGGCTGACCCAGAATGCCGGCATGGGCTGGGAGGCTGCCCGGACCAACGATCCGCCCTACCTGATCGTCAGCACCCAGGGAGGTTTGCCGGGCGCCTCCGGCCCGGAGGCCCTGGGTTATCACACCGGCCACTGGGAGCTGCTCGAACTGGTCCGGAGGGCGGCCGAAACCATCCGCCAGGCCGGAGGCATCCCTTTCGCCGCCTACTGCACCGACCCTTGCGACGGGCGCAGCCAGGGGACACCCGGCATGATGGACAGCCTGGCCTACCGCAACGACGCGGCCATCGTGGTCCGGCGCCTCATCCGGTCGCTTCCCCGGCGCAGGGGAGTCCTGGCCATTGCCACCTGCGACAAGGGTCTGCCGGCCATGTTGATGGCAGTGGCGGGATGCCCGGATCTGCCAGCCGTCGTCGTCCCGGGAGGTGTCACGCTGCCGGCCAGGGATGCCGAGGATGCCGGTACCGTGCAGACCATCGGCGCGCGTTTCGCCCACGGGCTGATCAGTCTGGAGTATGCAGCCGACGTGGGTTGCCGGGCCTGTGGCTCATCCGGCGGCGGGTGTCAGTTCCTGGGGACGGCGGCCTCTTCCCAGGTGGCTGCCGAAGCGCTGGGCCTGGCGCTGCCCCACAGCGCCCTCTGTCCTTCGGGAACCGAACCATGGATTGAACTGGCGGCCCGTTCCGCCCACGCCCTGATGGCCGCTGCCGGCGCCGGACTCACTACCCGCGCCCTGCTGGGCGACTCTGCCCTCGAGAATGCCCTGGTGGTACACGCCGCCTTCGGGGGTTCCACCAACATGCTGCTGCATCTGCCGGCGATCGCCCACGCGGCGGGCCTCCGACTGCCGGGCCTCGATGACTGGCGGCGGATCCACCGCTCCGTCCCCCGGCTGGTGGATGCCCTCCCCAACGGACCCCGCAACCACCCCACGGTGCAGGTCTATCTGGCGGGAGGAGTGCCCGAGGTGATGCTGCACCTCCGGCGACTGGGTTTGCTGGATCCGTCCGTGCCCACACTCTGCGGGCGCCCATTGGGCGAAGTCCTGGACTGGTGGGAGCAGTCGCCGCGCCGGGCTTCGGCTCGCAGGCGGCTGGCAGCCGACGGCATCGACCCCGATCTGGTGATCCTGGAGCCGGACCGCGCACGACAGGCAGGACTTACCCCCACCACCGTCTTCCCCGGCGGCAACCTGGCCCCGGAGGGCGCCGTCGTCAAGGCGACGGCCATCGCCCCGGAAGTCACGGGACCCGACGGCGTCTATCGTCTCTGCGGTCCGGCCCGGGTATTCACCTCAGAGCCGGCGGCGGTCGAGGCCATCAAGACCTCGCGGATAAAACCCGGTGACGTCCTGGTTCTGGCCGGAATTGGCCCGCTGGGCACCGGCATGGAGGAAACCTACCAGGTCACTTCAGCGCTGAAGTTCATCCCCTGGGGCAAGTCGGTGGCGGTGGTTACCGACGGCAGGTTCTCTGGGGTCTCCACCGGCGCCTGCATCGGGCACGTGAGCCCTGAAGGCCTGGCGGGGGGACCGATCGGCCGGCTGCGTGACGGGGACCTGGTCGAGATCGTCATCGACCGGGTCCGCCTGGAAGGCTCCGTGAATCTGGTGGGCACCGCGGAAGGCCGGCTGGATCCGGTCCAGGCATCCCGATTGCTGGCCTCCCGTCCCCCTCACCCCGGATTGCAGCCGAACCCTCACCTGCCCGACGACACCCGGTTGTGGGCGGCTCTGCAGCAGGCCGGCGGCGGGATCTGGCGCGGGGCGGTGTATGACGTGGACCGGATCTGTGAAGCCTTGAACCGAATGCAGACCGCCGGCTCCAGCGGCCGGCCGGTGGATCCCGAAAACTCCCAGCCGCCCGAGTCATCGTCCTCAGACGGGACCGCCTGATTTACAATCCAGGTACGACCTGCATGTTCAACGTACGCACCTTGGTGACCCTCGCCGCGCTCATCCCGGCTGGGGTCGCCGGTCATGCCCAGCCGCCCGAGGAACAGCTCTACATCGCCGTGCTCAGGCAGCCACCCGTGCTCGATCGCCTGCAACGGGCCACTCCCAGGGCCGCGCTCAGGGCACGTTTCGAGGGGGTCGAGGCGCAGTCCATGGCCCGCGACGTCGAGGCGGCGCAGGCAGCCCTCCTCCAGCGTGTGGAAGAGGCCTTGCCAGGCGGCTTCCAGTTCAAGGGAGCCTGTTCCTTCCTGATGAACGCCGTCTTCGTGCGCACCAGCCCGGAGGGAAAAGTCCTGCTGGAACAGGACCCTGATGTCTCCCGGGTGGTTCCCTCGGAGCTGCGCTACCCGCTTCTGGACACCGCCAACGCCATGGTGGGGGCGGAGGCCTTGTGGGCGGCCGCCGGCGGTGCCGATAACGCCGGACGGGGGGTCAAGATCGCCATTGTCGATTCCGGCATTGATGTCACCCACCCCATGTTCCGTCCGGACGGTCTGCAGATGCCGCCCGGATTCCCAAAATGGGACTCCAGCGGTCTCTCGTTCACCAATGCCAAAATCGTCGTGGCCCGTTCCTACCACGACCTGTTCCCTGACCGCCCTGGCCAGAAGGTTTTGACTCCGGCGGATGAGCAGGGTCACGGCACCCGGGTGGCGGCGGTGGCCGCCGGCCGTCCCGTCAAGGCGCCGCTGGCGCTGATCCAGGGTATGGCTCCGGCGGCATGGCTGGGTAACTACAAGGTGTTCGGCACCCCCGGAGTCAACTCCGGAACCACGTCCGCGGCCATCATCAAGGCAGTGGAGGACGCCGTGCGGGACGGTATGGATGTCATCAACCTCAGTCTGGGGGGAGCTCCGCGCCCGCCGGCAGGCGATCCTGAACAGGAAGCCATCGCCCGCGCGGTCCAGGCCGGGGTGGTGGTGGTGATCGCCGCCGGGAATGAAGGTCCAGCCCCGGGCTCGGTCACGTCACCCGGCACCAGCCCGGAGGCCATCACCGTGGGTGCCGTCAGCAGCCGCCGGGAGTTCAGTCTGACGCTCCGGGTGGAGGGCCAACCTGCTCCTCCCTCCCATCTCCAGTCCAGCACCTCCACAGCCGGTGGAGGCGTCTCGATCTCCGGCTCCATCGGCCCCTTCCCCTTCCGTTCGATCCTTGGCCTGGACCCCACGGAACTCGCCTGCTCGCCTTTACCACCCGGCTCCCTGGCCGGCCAGATGGTCCTGGTTCGGCGCGGGAGCTGTCTTTTCCAGGAGAAGGCGGACCACGTGTTCGACGCCGGAGCCAACGCCATGGTGGTCTACAACCATGAAGCGGAGGGGACCGTCATCATGCAGTTCACCCGGGTCCGGGGCCCGTCGGTCATGATCGATCGCTCCGCAGGCGAAGGTCTGAGGGACTACTTGCGTAGCGTGAGCCAGGCCAGCGGCACCATCGGCATCCAGCCGTTGACGGTTCCGGGAGAGGAGCTGCTGGCGTTCAGCGGCCGGGGGCCCGCCATCGATGGCTCCCTCAAGCCCGACCTGGTGGCGGTAGGAAACCGGATTTACACCGCCAACTGCACCAACTCGGCTTGCCAGGCCCGGGATCCGTCGGGAAGCTTCGCGCTCAGCGTCGCGGGCACCAGCTTTGCCACCCCGACGGTGGCCGGGGCCGCCGCCTTGCTCCGCCAGCTCCGGCCTGACTGGAGTCCGCGGCAGATCAAGGGCCTGCTGGTGGGCTCCGCCGCCAAGACTCCTACCGACGGAGATGGGGCCGCGACGGTGACCCAGGTGGGCAACGGACGGCTCGACCTGGCCGCCGCCCTCCGCGGGCAACTGGCCCTCGACCCCGTGAGCTGGAGTCTCGGCCCGCTGGACCCATACCAGGCCGAACGCCTGGCGTCGCGTGACTTCCAGCTTGCCAACCTGGGAAGTCAGCGCAGGACCGTTCACCTCGACTTTGCGGACCAGGACGACAATCCGTCCGTGAGTTTCACAATCCAGCCGCCGGCGGCCACGCTGGAGCCCGGCCAGTCCGTCACCGTGAAGGTCGTCCCGGTGGTGAGTCTTCCCCTGTCGGGAGGAGGCATCTCCGGTTATCTCAGGGTCCGGGACGCCGCCGGCACCGAGCTGCTCACCGCACCGATCTGGGGTGCAGTACTGGTCCCCAACCCGGACCGAGTCCTGAGCATCCGGCAGGGTGGGGGAGCCGCCTTCCCAAGTCTGACCGCGGCGCTGGAAGTCGCCGACCCGGGCAACATCCTGGAGGTTCAGGATGACGGCGTCTATTTTGAGCAGGTCAATGTCGGCGTCAACCGGCAGGGAGTTCCCCTGGCCGGCATCCGGATCCGGGCGGCCGAGGGGGCCCGGCCGGTGGTGGATGGTTCCGTCCACGCCGTTGATACGGCGACGATCCGCGTCCGTGATGTGGAGGGGGTGACCCTGGAAGGCCTGACAGTCCGCGGCGGGTTGCGGGGGATCGAATTCGACCATGCCTCGGGCGCGGTGGTGGATTCGGTCGTGCAGGCTACGGCACAGGCCGCCACGGGTTACGGAATCTCGGCCACCAACAGCCGGCTGCACGTCTTCCGCAGCCGGGTGGAAACGTCGGGCGGCGCCGCCATAGCGGTCGCCGACAGCTCGGTGCTGATCCAGCAGTCAGTCATCGAACCGGCGGTGGATATACATTCCGGTCACGGCGTCATGGCCGTAAACGCCGCGCCGCTGGCCTTGTTCGACAACCGGATTTCCAATGTGGGGGGCGGTTCCGGGGCTCAGGGGGTCCGGCTGACCGCGTCCCAGGCATTGCTGAAGGGAAACATCATCGAGAATGGCTCCGGTCCGGCGGCCGACGGGCTCTTTGTCCGCTCCGCCTTCTCCTACCTGGCGGCTCTCGACAACCTGGTAGCGGGCCACGGGAGAACCGGCATCCAGGTGGCCGAACAGGCTCAGGCCGATCTTTACGGCAACCGCCTGGCGGCCAACCTGTTCGCGGGACTTCAGGCGGGAAGCGGTGCCGTGGTCTTCGGCAACCGGAACCTCTTCACTGACAATCAGAACGGCGTCCTCGCCGCGGACTCGGCCCTGACCCTCCAGAACACGCTGGTGGCGCGGTCGGCGGCAAACGGAGTCCGGGCCACGGCGTCGGCCCTGCGGCTGGTCAATACAACGGTGGCAGCCAACACTTCGGGAGTGGTGGCGGAGGAACCGGCGCATACCCGGATTGCCAACAGCATCATTGCAGCCAACGGCGCCGACCACCTGGGCCTGGGCAGCGGCCAGGTCAGTTTTTCGCTGCTGGGAGGAACATTGCCCGCCGGCAACGGGAATCTGCAGGGCAGTCCACGATTTGTGAATGCGTCAGGCGGAGACTTCCGCCTGGGGCCGGGTTCGCCGGCGATCGATGCCGGCGACAACGCCGAGGCGCCATTTGACCTGGATTTGGCGGGCCACACCCGGACAGCGGGCGCCCGCGTCGACATCGGTGCCCTGGAATCCGGTTCCGATTCCGCGCCCCTCCTCAGCTTCCCCTCCCTGTCCAGCCAGGTGCAGGAGTTCCTGGGGATTGCCTTCACCTACCTGCCATCCCCGGCGGAGCTGGCATCAGTCCCCTTGCCGGGGCTGCCGGCCGCGGAGCAGATCCGGCTGGATCTGCGCCAACGCTCACCCGCCGGCACGATTGTGGAGGCGCGACACTTGCCGGTTGCCGCCGGCACCCAGTTCTCGGTCCTCTTCAGCGAGCTGTTCTCCCGGCCTGGGGGCTGGCTCGAGCTGGCCTCAGCCCATTCCGGAGTATCAGGTTTTGCGCTGCTGGGCGACTACCTGCTGCGCAAACTGGACGGGGCGCTCCTCTCGACCGCCAACAGCACCAGGCTGGTCTTTCCCGAGGTCGGCGACACCGGACGCACCAGGGTGTTCCTGATCAATCCCCACAGCCGGGAGGTTTCCGTCCAGCTTCGCTGGACCGCCCTGGGGGGAACGGTTCAGCAGGCCACTGTGGGTTTGCCGCCGGGGGCCATGGCGGAATTCGAACCTGCCGCACTGTTCGCCACCGGCGCCGGTGGCTGGCTCGAGGCCCAAGCCCAGGCTCCGATTTCCGGATTCCTGCTGAGCGGTGACGAGGAAACCGTGATGGCGCTGCCGGGCCTACCGGCCGACGAGCTTGCCCCCGAGCTGTTTGGAGCCCAATTGGCGGTCGGACCGGATATCGATACCCGGATCACCGTGGTGAACTTGGGCCCGGCGGCCGACGTGACGCTGGAAGCGTTCGACGAAGCGGGAAGGTTGCGGGCGGCGGTCACGTTGCCGCTTGGCTCCGGGAGTCTGCTGCGGGTGCCGGCGGCACAACTGTTCACGCTGGACCATCTGGTCGGCTGGCTCAGAGTCCGCACGCTGGGGGGGCTGCTGCTGGGCGCCGTCCATTTTTCGGACCCCGGGGGCCGTTGGGCGTCTGCCCTTCCACTGAGCGCAGCCGGCGCACGCGAATTCGTGCTCAGCCACCTGGCCCAGGAGGAGCGGATCTTTACCGGCATCACCCTGCTGAACCCCAACCTGGGGCCGGCCCTGATCAGCCTGGAGGTTTTCGCCCCGGACGGACAACCGAAGGGTGTTGTCCTCACCGAGCTGGCGGCGGGAGAGAAACGGGCTCGACTCCTTCCGGAGTGGATCCAGGGGTTACACCGTCAACTGGGAGGCTATGTACGAGTCCGTTCCACCCGCCCCGTGGTCGGCTTCGAGCTATTCGGTTCCGCTGATTTCCTGGCGGCGGTGCCGGCCCAAGCCCTGGTGCGTTAGTCGCGCTTCCCCAGGCTTCCTGAGACCGCGGAACCTGCATTCTCCTGCAAGTCGATGGCACCGGCCCTTGTCGCCGGTCCGCCGATGACGCATGCTGGCGGAGGAGTTCAAGTCATGTTCAGAATCCGAAGTGTCTTCCGCCCCCTGCCCTTTCTGCTCGCGGCGCTGTGTTGTGTGGCGCCTGCCGCCGGTCAGGAGCGGTCCGGCTCCGAGCTGGACACCCTGCGCCGACAGGTAGGATCACTGAGCTTCCAGTTCGACATCCTAAACCGCAAGCTCGACCAGCTTCAACTTGCCCAGGGGTTGGCCGAAGCCGCCACCGTAGAGTTCTTTCGCCTGACGGGTCCGCCCCGAGGCCGCGAGCCCAACCCCACGGCCCAGGGGGCTGGGAATCCCCTCATCATCTACACCCACGTCATCATCCCCCGTCAGCTTGACCGGTCCCGACGTCACCCGCTCATTCTTTTCCCCCACGGGGGAGTGCACGGGTATCTGACCGCTTCCTACATCCACATCCTGCGGGAACTGATCGCGGAAGGGTACGTGGTTGCCGCACCGGAGTACCGGGGCAGCGCCGGCTTCGGACGAACCTTCCAGCAGTCCATCGACTACGGGGGACTCGAGATCGAGGATACCGAGGCGGTTCGGCGGTTCATGCTGGAAACCTTTCCCTTTCTTGACCCGGCCCGGGTGGGAATCGTCGGCTGGAGCCACGGAGGTCTGCATGCGCTGATGTCGATCTTCAACTACCCGGAGGTCTACGCCGCCGCTTACGCCGGAGTCCCGGTCAGCGACCTGGTGGCCAGGATGGGCTACAAGGGCGACGAGTACCGCAGCCTGTTTTCGGCCGAGTACCACATCGGAAAGACGGCGGAGGAAAACGTCGCCGAGTACCGGCGGCGGTCTCCAGCCTGGAACGCCGGCAAGTACCAGGGGACGCCTCTGCTGATTCACGGCAACACCAACGACGAGGATGTGAATGTGCTGGAGGTTGAACGCCTCATCGAAGCGCTCAAGGCGACCGGAAAGTCCGGTTTCCAGTACAGGATTTACCAGGACGCTCCCGGCGGGCATCAGTTCAACCGGCTGGACACGCCGGAGGCGCGTCAGTCCAGGCGCGAGATCTGGGAATTCCTGGCGGCCCACCTGAAACGCTGAGCGGCGCTGGACGCCAGGGCCGCAGTCAGGATGCACCAGGTGGCGAAGACGGCGCCGGGGAGGGCGGTCCGGGAATCGAAATGTTGGAGGGACAGGGCTACACCGAGACCGGCATTCTGCATCCCGATCTCGATCGCCAGGGCCAGCCGGACGGGTCCTGAGAAGCGGTAGACACCGCCCAGGACCCAGCCTGCCGCGTATCCCAACAGGTTCACCGCCACCACCAGCCCAAAAACGCCGGTACCCACCTCCCGCAGGATGGCCTGGTTGGCAGCCACGGCATAGCCGATGATGACCACGATGCTCAGTACCGCCACCGCCGGCGCGGCCTGTGAAATCGGCCCCGCCCGGCCGCCCAGCAATCGCCGCAACAGCATCCCCGCCAACAGCGGCACCACCACCGACCAGAGGATCGTCCCCATCATCGGACCCACCGGTACGGGCATAAAAACACCCCCCAGGAGCTCTACCAGCAGCGGAGTGGCCAGCGGTGCAAGCAGCGTCGAAAAGGTCGTCAGGGTCACCGAATAGGCGGCGGCACCGCCCGCCAGATACACGATCACGTTGCTGGCCATGGCCCCCGGCGCACAGCCCACGATCACGAAGCCCAGCGCCAGTGACGGGTCATCCGTCAGGCGGCCGGCTGCGAATCCCAGCAGCGGCATCACGGTGTATTGGGTCGCCACTCCCAGAACCACCGAACTCGGCCGCCGGCCCAGTTCTTCGAAGTCATGGGGATTGAGGACTGTCCCCAAGGCAAACATCGTGGCGGCGAAGAACCAGAGGAACCAGGGTCCAAAGGGCAGGAAGAGCTGTGGGTACAGATAGGCCGCAACGGCGGCGGCGGCTGTCAGCGGCGCCAGGCCGGATGCGAACTGTCGGAGCAGAGCGGCAACCATCCCTAACCGCGCAACCACAGCCAGGTCACGACCACCAGGCCCACCGCCCAGCACCAGCCCAGCAGAAAACCGCCCAGGTCATCGCGATAGGCTCTCCAGAACCCGACGCCGGCGGCGCCCCGGCGGGGCGACAGCAGGTTGACCAGCAGCGACTGCCGTCCCTCGGCGGCAACCCGGCGGCGCGTTTCCTCATCAGGCGGAGAAGGATCCACCGCTCCCTGTGGGCCTTCCGCCGGACTTTCCAACCGTCCGAAAAACGATTCCATCCGCTCCCGCGGTTCGGGAGAAGTCAGCCGGCTGGCCAAAACCATCGCCAGGATGCCGGCCAGCAGGGAGACCAGGAAGACGTTGGCATCCCAGTGATCCAGCCGTTCCCCCCGCCACGCATACAGCGCGAAGTTGACCGCCACCGAAACCACCAGTGAAGCCAGTGCTCCCCACCGGTTCGCCCTCCGCCAAACGATGCCTCCCACCACGCTGATCCCCATGTAGGTGGCCAGGGTCTCCGTCAGCAGGAACGAGTAGAGCACCCGGTCGATCAGAAACAGGGCGTAAAGTACCCCCAGGAGGGTGACAGCCAGGCCGCTGACCCGGCCCATCCACAGATAGAAGCGGTCGTCCCGTCCCCGAATCAGGTGGCGCCGCAGGAAGCCCTGGGTGAACAGGGCGCCGCTGTCCACCATGAAGGCGGAACAGGTGGACATGTTGGCCGCCAGCACACAGGCGATCAGCAGGCCCAAGGCTCCGGGAAACAGCAGGTGGTGGCAGGCAAAGCCGAAAGCGTCTTCGGGATCGGCCAGTTCGGAAACCCCGAACGCCCCCTGGGCCGTCAGCGCGGCCACCATCAGGCCGACCAGCGCCCAGCCGACCGTACACACCCGCTTCACGAAGTTGCCGTAAAAGAAACCGATCCGGCAGGTTTTCTCATCCTTGCCCGTCCCCACCGCCGCCAGCATGTGGGGCTGGGCCATGATCCCGATCAGTCCGTTGATGGTGAGCATGAAGATGATCCAGGGCGTGATTCCCTCCGGTGCTGCCAGCGAGAAACGGTAGCTCTCCAGCGAGCCCTTCATGCCATCCAAACCTCCCACCACCCCCCAGCCCAGGGGCAGCAGCATGAACGACAGGGCGATGATCAGGAATCCCTGGAAGAAGTCCGTCCAGGCGGTGGCGACCAGCCCCCCGACGAAGCTGTAGAAGATGAACACCACGGTCATGGCGATCACGATCCGGTCCACCCCCAGATCTCCGCCGGCCGCCTGGTTGATCACCTTGCCCGCACCCTTGAGCATGCTGGCGGTGTTGAGGGTGAAATAGCAGAGCGCGAAGACCGTGTAGACCCCACCCATCCACACGCCATAGCGGTCCTCCGTCATCTCGGCCAGGGTGGTGCGCCGGATGCGCCGGAAGACCGGCGCCATGACCCAGTAGAAGGGGGTGGCGAAAAGGTTCTTCCAGTGGAACCAGATGCCCGAGAAGCCCGTGGTGTAGACGGCGCCCGCCAGTGAAACCGGCATCTCGGCATGGGTTCCGATCCCGAAGCTCTGGCCGATCATCAGCCAGCGGCCGAACTTTCTCTTGCCCAGAAAGTAATGGTCGGTATCCTTTACCTGGAGGCCGGCCAGCAGGCCGATGATGCCGACCACAGCCAGATACAGACCCAGGACAACCCAGTCGGCGGTGGAGATGTGCACAGTGCCGCCATTTAACACAAGGAACCGACCGGCTCCAAGCTGAGGAGGTGAGAATTGTTCGAGGTCAGAGTACTTCCGGACAAGCAGGCCCTGGGGCGGGCCGCCGCCGAACACGCGGCGCAATGGATCCGACGCCGGCTGGATGAGGTGCCCACCGTGCACCTCATCGCCGCCACCGGAGCCTCACAGTTCGAGTTTCTGGAGGCCCTGGCCCGGGAGCCTGACGTCGACTGGCGGCGCACGGTCTTCTTCCACCTCGACGAGTACGTCGGCCTGCCGGAAACCCATCCCGCCAGCTTCCGGCGTTATCTCCGGGAGCGGGTGGAACAGCCGCTGCGACCCGGCGGATTCCATTACGTCTGCGGGGACGCTCCGGATCCCAGCCAGGAGTGCGAGCGGCTGGGCGCCCTGATCCGTGCCGTCACCATCGATATGGCCTTTATCGGCATCGGAGAGAACGGCCATATCGCCTTCAACGATCCCCCCGCGGATTTCGAGATTCCGGAGCCGTATATCGTCGTGGAACTGGACGAGGCGTGCCGCCGGCAACAGCTTGGGGAAGGCTGGTTCCCTGCCCTGGAAGCGGTACCTCGCCGTGCCATCTCCATGTCCATCCAACAGATCCTGAAGAGCAGACGGATCCTTTGCATCGTTCCCGACCGGCGCAAAGCCGAGGCGGTTCGGAACACCCTGGAGGGCGACATCACGCCGATGGTCCCCGCTTCCATCCTGCGCCGCCATCCCGACACCCTGCTGTTGCTTGACCGGGAGTCCGCATCCCTGCTGAAACCTGAAACCCTGGAACGGTGGGGAGCCGGATCCCGATGAGCCCGGCCGGACTGCCTCCCGGCTGGGTGGACCTGCAGGTCAACGGCTTCGCCGGGATCGACTTTTCGGCGCCCGGCCTGACGGTGGAAGCCGTGCAACGGGTGGCCGAGGAGCTGGCGAGCCGGGGGACAGCGGCCTTCTGTCCCACGGTGATCACGAGTCCGATAGAGGTTTACGAGCAGAATCTCCCGGTATTGGCCGAGGCGGCGTCGCGCTCCGGGTCAGGAGCCATCATTCTGGGAATCCACCTGGAGGGACCCTTCATCTCTCGCGAGGACGGCGCCCGGGGCGCCCATTCCCGGGACAGTGTCCAGCTTCCGAACGTGGATCTGTTCCGGCGACTGGACGATCTGGCCGGCGGCCGGGTGGTCCTGCTGACCCTGGCCCCGGAACTGCCAGGGGCGCCGGACGTCATTACGGCTGCCACCGAGCTTGGAGTGACCGTAAGTCTGGGCCACCATCTGGCCTCCGAAACCGAGATCTCCAGAGCGTGTGATTGCGGGGCCCGCGCCGTCACCCACTTCGGCAACGGCATCCCCAATCTGCTGCCCCGTCATCCCAACCCCCTGTGGAGCCAACTGGCGGAGCCCAGACTCACCCTGATGCTGATCACCGACGGCCATCACGTGCCAGCATCGCTCATCCGGGTCGCCTTTCAGTGCCGCGGTGTGGAGAGAACGGTCGTGGTCAGCGACGCCGCGCCGGTGGCCGGTCTTCCGCCCGGCCGCTACCGAACCCTGGGCCAGGAAGTGGAACTGGAACCATCGGGACGGCTGTGGAATCCGGTGGGGAAGCATCTGGTGGGCTCCAGCGCCTCGATGCGGGAGTGCATGGCATTTCTGCAGTCGTTGGGCCTGACCGACGACGCCGGCCGGCAGAAGGTGGGCCGGGAGAATGCGCTTGCGCTGATCAGGCGGGGACAAGGACACGGACACACGGACGGACACGGACTGAACACGGACTGAACACGGACACGGATGCGACGGGTGTGCGGGGCACAGGTTCGGGTGTCCGGGTGTTCCGGTCACAGCCCCAGCCAGGCGTAAGCCAGCCACTCGGCGGCTTCGTCCTGGTAGGGATCCACCAGGGTGCGGTTCTGCGGCGGCACCAGTTCGGGAGCTTCGGCCTCCTGCAGCACATCCGGATTCTGTTGCCGCACGGCCTCAGCGATCTTCTCCAGGTTGAGAGAAAAGAACTCCGCACCCAGCGCCTGGTAAAACCGTGCCCGAATCCACCGGTATTCCTCCACCGAGAGCCCGGCTTCGTTGAGCGCCTCCACCTGGATCCGTTTCGCCTGCAGGACGAGATCCTTGATATCCCGCCAGGCTCCCAGCAGCTCTCCGAGCCCGGCTCGGCTGTCTCCTTCGCCATAGGCTTCGTACTTCGCCCGCAGCTCGTCGAGAACCGATCCCAGTTCCGTCACCATCCGCCGCTGGACCGCCACGAAGGCCGCCACCTGCGCTTCAGTGAGCAGGTTATCCGGTGGCGCGGTGAAGGGCTGCTGGTTCTCCACCTGGTCGTTCAGCTCCACGACCTGGGACACCTCAGCGAAACCGGCAATGTAATCGCGAGCCGGCCGGTAGATGAAGTAATAGCCAGCGATCCCGGCGGCGATGATTCCGATTACGCCCACCACCAGGCAGCCGATCAGGAGCTTCTTACCCATGGGCCGGAACTATACTATTGTGGTCCTGATCGCACCAGCGCTGGTCTACTGGCGATCTCGGACATCACAAGTCCATGGCTACGGAAGTGCTCAAGGCAGAAGAGGAGAGGGTGGCGGACGCTTTCCGCCAGTGGGGCTATCTGCAGGCGGATCTCGATCCCTTCGGGCGCCTGGTCCCCGAGCCCTGTACGGAACTCGATGACGACAGCCCCGCCGCGAGGCGGTTTCGGCGCTGGTATTGCGGCTCCATCGGGATCGAGTTCATGCACATTTCCGACCCCATACGCCGCCAGTGGATCCAGGCCCGGATGGAATCCGAACCCCCGGAGGTCAATCGCAGGGCAGTGCTGGAACGGCTGCTGCGGACCGACATTTTCGAACAGGTGATGCAGACCCGCTATCTGGGCAACAAGCGGTTCTCCATCAAGGGCGTGGACGCCCTGGTCCCCCTGTTGTGCGAAATCGTGGAAGGGGCGGCCGGATACCAGGTGAACCGGGTCATCATGGCCATGAGCCATCGCGGCCGTCTCAGCGTGGTGGCCCACGTGGTGGGACGTCCGGCCGATGAGATCTTCGCCGGGTTCGAGGACGTGGATCCCAAGAGCACCCTGGGCGGCGGCGATGTCAAATATCACCTGGGCGCCACCGGCTACTACGAAACCGCCGGAGGAGTCCGGGTGCCGGTCCACCTTGTATCCAATCCCAGCCATCTGGAAGCAGTTGACCCCGTTGCCGTGGGCCGCGCCAAGGCCCGGCAGACCCGGCTGGGGCCCGGGTCGGAAAAGCTGGTCCTGCCGGTGCTGATGCACGGCGACGCCGCTTTCGCCGGACAGGGGATCCTGGCGGAAACCCTGAACCTGGCAGCTCTGGAAGGGTTCAACGTCGGCGGTACCATCCACGTGGTCGTCAACAACCTGATCGGCTTTACCGCCACTCCCGAAGAACTCCATTCTTCCCGGTTTGCCACCGATGTGGCCAAACGCCTGCCGATCCCCATCATTCACGTCAACGGCGAGGACCCGGACGCCGTGATCCGTGCCGGCCGCATGGCGGTGGAGTACCGCCACCGGTTCGGCAGCGACGTGGTCCTGGACCTGATCGGCTATCGTCTCTACGGTCACAGCGAAGTCGACGATCCCACCATCACCCAGCCCCTGCTGTACCGGAAGATCGAACAGACCGAAACTCTGTGGAAGAGCTACGCCGCCCGTTGCCAGGTCCCGCGGTCCGAGCTGGATGCGCTGGAGTCGGCGGTGCGCCAGGAGTACGAGCAGGCGATCGAACGGGCCAAGAAGATGACGCGCCGCCCGGTCATGCGTGTCCTGCCGGACTACTGGTCCGGCTACGTCGGTGGCCGCTACCACCCCGAGCTGGAGGTGGACACCGGACTCCCCCGCACCGAGCTGGCGGAACTTGCCGAACGGCTGACCCGCTACCCCGACGACTTCCACATCCATCCCAAGGTGAAGAAGCTGCTGGAACAGCGCCTCGAGATGGGACGGGGCAGTCGCCCGGTCGATTACGGCATGGCGGAGGCCCTGGCTTTCGCCTCCCTGGTGCGCTCCGGCTGCTACGTCCGCCTGACGGGCCAGGATTCCAAACGGGGCACCTTCAACCATCGCCACAGCTTCCTGATCGACATCGAGAACGGCCACGAATATTGCCCGCTCAGACACATCGCCCCTGACCAGGCCGGCTTCGACTGCTATGACTCGATGCTGTCCGAGGCGGCGGTTCTGGGTTTCGAGTACGGTTTCTCGCGAGACTATCCGGACGCGCTGGTCCTTTGGGAGGCCCAGTTCGGCGATTTTGCCAACGGTGCCCAGATCATCATCGACCAGTTCATCACCGCAGCCGAAGACAAGTGGGAGCTGCTTTCAGGGCTGGTCATGCTGCTGCCCCATGGCTACGAAGGACAGGGTCCCGAACATTCCAGCGCCCGCATCGAGCGTTATCTGCAGTTGGCGGCACGTGACAACATCCAGGTGGCGCAGCCCTCCACCGCGGCCCAGTATTTCCATCTCCTGCGGCGGCAGGCGTTGAGGACATGGCGCAAGCCGCTGGTGGTCTTCACCCCCAAAAGCATGCTGCGCCATCCGTCCGCCGCCTCCCCCATCGCCGAGTTCGAACAGCCCCGTTTCCGGACAGTGGTGGGTGACGCCGTGGTCAACGACGCGGCCCGGGTCCTGGTCTGCACCGGCAAGATCGGCCATGAACTGCGCAAAGAGCGGGAAGACCGGGAAGACGCCGGCACGGCGATCATCTTTCTCGACCAGCTCTACCCCTTCCCGGAAGAGGAGCTCAGGGCCGAGCTGGACCGTCATCCCAACGCCAAGGAGGTAGTCTGGGTGCAGGAGGAGCCTGCCAACATGGGGGCGCTGTTCTTCGTGGAACCCCGGCTGCGGCGTCTGGCAGGCGACCGGACTTTCCGGTCGGTCAAGCGCAGCGCCACGGGTACCCCGGCGACGGGGTCCGCCCGCGCCCACCAGGTGGAACAGCGGACCCTCGTGTCATTGGCGTTTGCGAGGATCTCGTAGGGGGGAGAGGTTTAAAGGTTCAAAGGTTCAAAGGATTAAGGGTGCAAGGTGTGGAGGGGCGGTGAGTCGGGGTTTGGGATGAAACCGCCGGGCGGGAGGGCTCGTCACAGGTAATTCAAGGAGTCTGACGATATGGTGAGTCTGACGGAGCGTGCAGCCAACAAGGTGCGGGAGGTCATCGCCTCGCAGGAGGACCCGGCGGCCTACAGCGGGATTCGGGTCTCCGTGGTCGGGGGCGGATGTTCGGGTTTCCAGTACGCCATGCGGCTGGAAAAGCAGGCGGATGCGGTAGACGAAGTGATCCCGGTAGGCGATTTCAATCTCTATGTGGACGAGCAGAGTCTGCTCTATCTGCAGGGAACAGAGATCGATTACGTGGAAACCTCCCAGGGATCGGGGTTCAAGTTCAATAACCCCAATGTGAAGGGCACCTGCGGTTGCGGCGAATCCTTCCGGGCTTGAGCCGGCGCCTCTTCACTCCCCGCGCCTCACTTCTCGCAGTGCCAGTGAGCGTTCGCTGCGCCTGGCGAATGGATCTGACAGTTGTTGTTGAAGGCTGTATTTAGGGCCTGTTCAAGTTCGTCCCAGGCTTCCCCACAGACGCTATGATCCGGCAACTCGCAGTTGCTCGGATCGACTTTCGGAATGGCGCTTCCTCCTGTCCAGACGCGGAACGGAATGTCCACGTGGCGGCCTTCCCGGTGCTGGGAGTGGCCGTAGGCCGAGGTGGTCCACTGTCCGGTGACCGCGTCGAACAGCCCGCCCCAGACCAGGCTCCAGTCGTTGATCACCATCCGCAACTTGGGACTCCGTACTTGCCTGTCAGGTTGCCCGTCACACACCACAAGCTGCGCCTCACTTCACCGATGCTTGGCCTAGAAGGCCATCAACCGACTCCGACTCTCGTCCTCGGCCACATAGATGAAAATCCAGCAGGTTGCCGATCCCGGCGAGGTTTTCAAGGATCTGCTTGATGCTCTCATTCTCGCTTTGGTAAACGACGCGGCAACCGAAGTTGACGTAGGGAGGCATACTGCCTATGGTCCCTCCTTCACCATAAAACCGCCGCCTGAGTTGAGGAATACTTCCGAGAAAGTTATTGAGAATGTTCACGGGCAACATATCTGGCGGCGCAGACCACTTTCCCAATCTGAGATCAAGGGGATAATCGAAACCCCTATGAGATCGTCCAATCTCTATATAAAACCGATCGGCCAAACTTGGATGGGTTCCCCATTCTGCTTCTTCAAAGTTCCCGGCGTTGATGACCTGATTGAACAGCTCCTTCAAGGAGACGTCCCTGAGCTGAAGAGTAATCGGGGAATCCGTGAACTCTCGTGGGACAGCTATCTCGACGCTGAACTGAATTCCAAACCGGCGAACCAGATCTTTCAGAACACTGGTAAACGGCTGCCCATCGATCGAGTACTCTTTCACAACCAGTTCGATGAAATCTTCACCCAACAGCCTCATTCCTTTGGGCAACTTGGCCGGTTTGAACTGGGCGATGACCAAGGACGTCATGGATCCGCAAAGGAGAAAACCAAAGAGCACATTTCGCATGGCCGCCTACTCCTTGTTTGGAAAAGCGATGGCACTGCATTGATAAGTTACATAGATGGGATCAGTGGAAAGGCGTTTACCGTTTATTGTGAAGACCTGAGTGGCGGTTGTTGTGCAGGGCGGAGAACTGTAACAGACACCGGAACACATGGAGTAGCTATCTGGCCACTCGCCGCCTGGTCCGGTCAGGGTACTCCCGGTGGCAATCTCTGTGATGAGGCAGCCGTCGCCAATTGGGTTCACATGAAGGTCTCCCAGATCGCTTACCGGCATTGATGGGTGCAGCATGGGCTCTCCCCATCGGTCCAGAACCTGCCAGGTCACCATCCGCCGGGGCCCCGATCGGTTGGCGGAGCAGCTCGCGCTGTCGGTCGACCCGCCTGACAACAGCCGGATCCGGGTGGGCTGCTGAGCGGTCATCGGGTGGGTTGCCGGAAAGGACGGTGTGTTGAACACAAGTTCGAGCCTGCTGGCCGGTGAGGGTACCCACCACAGACCCTCCAGGCGGCGGGACACCCGGTGGTGCGGGCGCACCAGCAGTTCGTCGAAGGCAATCCCCGCAGCAGCGTCCTCGAGGATCAGCCCCGCCGAAAGCACCAGGGCACAGCCCGCATAGCGGTAGCTCAGCTCAACGCTGCCCTCCTGGAAACTCGCCCCGGCGATCCGGAGCAGCCCGTTCAGGCTCAGGGTCTCCGCTGACTGTCCGGGCAGTACCACCGGAGGCAGCTCCAGGCGGTCACCCTGCAGGGAATGAACGGTGAGGTCCACCGGCAGAGCAGCGGGCCCCTTGTTGTTGAGAATCAGAGACACCCTGAAACGCCGGGTGTCGTAATAGCAACCCTGCAGGTGGAGCCCGGTTCCCAATTCGACCCAGTCGCAGCCGGTGCAGGGCCGGTCAGGCTCCGCGGGTTCGACCTGGCCGGGTGGAGAGGACGGGACCGGGACGGTCAGACCCGGTTCAGGAACGGACGGTAGCGAAATGCCCCCCAAGGCCCGAGGGCACCGGGGGTCAGCAGGATCAGGAGACTGACGCCGACGGTATGGCTGATGGACATCGGATTCTCCTCTCGCATAACCCGTAAGTCCAGGCGGCGACATCTGTCAGGGAACAACTGCACGGCACTCGAGTCTGCTACGGCCCTATGTCCGCCAGTAGGATGTGTCCCGCAGGGCGAAGGTTGTGTGGACTCCCGAATCCGCCAGCATGATCTGACCGAGGTCGCCCGTCCCGCGGGTGGTGTAGAGGGGGTCTCGAAGTTCGTGCTGAGGCCCATTAACCTTACCCGAAACCTTCGGACCTTCCTCTCACCCCCCGATATACGACATGCTTCGCGGCGGCGGCACGAAGTCCGGCTCGTTGATCCGGTGACCCGGCTCCTTGCGGTTCACCGTCCGCCGGATGAACCGGCGGAGACCTTCGTCATCCATCCCGTTCCGCAGCAGCTCCCGCACGTCGTGCTCGACCATGGAGAACAGACAGGTGCGGATCTTCCCGTCCGCCGTCAGCCGGATCCGGCTGCAGGCGCCGCAGAACGGATTTGAGATCGTCGTGATGACCCCAATCGAACCTGTCCCTTCGGGAAAACTGTAGTTCCGGGAGGTTTCCGCCGGCGACGCCGCCGGCAGCGGCCGCAGGCGATATCGCGCCTTCACCCGCGCCAGAATCTCCGCCCCGGTGACGACCCGTTCGCGGGACCACTGCTCATCCTCGTCCAGAGGCATGAACTCGATGAAGCGGACCGCGACCTCCCGTTCCTTCGCAAAACGGGCGAATTCCTCCACTTCATCGTCGTTGACCCCGCGCACCACCACGCAGTTCACCTTGACCGGCCGGAAGTCCAGCTCCAGCGCCCGGTCGATACTGCGCAACACCCGATCCAGGTCGGCATACCCGGTCATGGTCCGGAAACGCTCCGGCTGCAGCGAGTCAAGCGAGATCGTGACTCTCCTCAGGCCCGCCCCTTTGAGTGCCTCCGCCTTTTCAAAGAAGTTGAAACCGTTGGTGGTCAGGGCCAGATCTTCGACTCCGGGAATCCGCGCCAACAACTCGATCAGATGTTCCAAACCCCGGCGCAGGAGCGGCTCCCCGCCCGTGACCCGCAGCTTGCGGATTCCCATCTCGACGAACAGGCCGGCCAACCGCACAATCTCTTCATAGCTCAAGATCTGGTCGCGATCGGCATAGTGCAGAGAATGCGGCGTTTTGCAGTAAAAGCAGCGGAAGTTGCACCGGTCGGTGACGGAAATCCGCAGATCGGTAATACCTCGGCCGTAACTGTCCTGGAGCTCCAAACGCTGCATAGCAGGCCCAACCGGCGGGCGGTCTTCCCCATGATAACCCGGAGGACGGTCTCGCGGGTGACGGAAACGCTGAGCGGACCGCCTGCTTGCACGGGTGGGCGGCGCTGGATATATTGACCGCTCCGAACCGGCGGGGCCGGCCAGGATGCACCGGCTCACCTTACGATTCTGAATCAGCCTTTTGGCGTGTCAAAGTCGCGACTTGAGGAAACAACCATGTATGGGCATCTGACTCCCAGCCGACTGGAAGCTCTCCGGATCATGGCGAACCGCCTTCGCCGCCATTCCCTTCTGTCCACGACCGAGGCGGCGTCCGGGCACCCTTCCACCTGTTTCTCCTGTGCCGAGATCGTGGCGGCGATTTTCTTCCAGTTCCTGCGCTACGACCTCAGCCGGCCGAAGGATCCGGCCAACGACCGCTTCGTGCTGTCCAAGGGTCACGCCGCACCCATTCTGTGGGCGGCACTGGCCGAAGCCGGAGCGTATCCGGTATCGGAGCTGAAGAACCTGCGGCGGATCGACTCGGAGCTGGAGGGACATCCCACCCCGCGCAGCCCCTTCGTCGACGTCGCCACCGGTTCGCTGGGCCAAGGACTGGCCAATGCCGTCGGCATGGCCTTGGCCGCCCGCCTGAATGGTGTCGACAACCGGATCTTTGTGCTGTTGGGCGACGGTGAAACCGCGGAAGGGGCAGTCTGGGAGGCGGCCGCACTGGCTTCCCACTACCGGCTGGGCAGCCTGACGGCAGTGGTGGACGTCAACCGGCTGGGACAGAGCGAACCCACCATGTATCAGCATCGGCTGGACGTCTACCAGCGCCGGTTCGAGGCTTTCGGGTGGCAGACCCAGGTGGTGGACGGGCACAATCTGGAAGAAGTGGTGAGGGCACTGTCGCGGGCGGCGAACGACCGCACGATCCCCCACGCCGTGATTGCCCGGACGGTGAAGGGCAAGGGCGTGTCGTTCATGGAGGACGCCGACGGCTGGCACGGCAAGCCGGTCACCGACCCGGAACAGGTCAGGCAGGCGCTGGCGGAGCTGGGCGAAGACCGCCCGCTCCCGGAACCTCTGGTGCTGGCCCGTCCGGCTGCGTCTGTGCCGGCGGCAGCCCGAGACCCGCAACCGGTGGCAGCGCCCAATTACACGATGGGGGCTCAAGTGGCCACGCGCCAGGCCTACGGCAGCGGCCTCGCCCGGCTGGGACATGCCCATCCGGAAGTGGTGGCCCTGGACGGCGACTGCAAGAACTCCACCTTTTCCCTCAACTTCCTGAAAGAGCACCCGGACCGCTTCTTCGAATGCTATATCGCCGAACAGGCGATGGTGGGAACAGCGGCCGGTTTGGCCGCCATGGGCAAAATTCCTTTCGCATCCTCGTTTGCGTGCTTCCTGAGCCGGGCCTGCGACTTCATCCGCATGGCGGGGATCTCCCAGGTCAACCTGAAGCTTTGCGGTTCCCACGCCGGGGTTTCGATCGGCGAGGACGGACCCTCCCAGATGGCACTGGAAGACCTCGCCATGATGCGTTCGGTGCCTGGCGCCACGGTTTTCTATCCCAGCGACGCGGTGAGTGCCGAGAAGCTGGTGGCACTGGCAGTGGAGATTCCCGGCATTGTCTATCTGCGTACCAGCCGGCCCAAGACCCCGGTGATCTACTCGAACCAGGAGACTTTCGTGCGGGGCGGCAGCAAGACCCTGCGCTCCAGCGGCTCGGACCGGGCCACGCTGGTCTCGGCGGGCGTCACTTTGCACGAAGCGCTGGAAGCCGCACGGCGGCTGGGTGAGGAAGGTATCGGGGTCCGGGTCATCGACCTCTACAGCGTCAAGCCGCTGGATGAAGCGACCCTCCAGCGCGCCGCACGGGAGACCGGCTGGATCATCTCCGTCGAGGACCACTACCCGGAAGGCGGTATCGGCGAGGCGGTGGCGGCGGCCCTGGGTCCCGGCGCCTGCCGCCTGGACCGGGTGGCGGTGACGGCGTTGCCGCGCTCCGGCAAGCCGGAAGAGCTGCTGGACCTGTTCGGCCTGTCCGCCGCCCGCCTGGTGGAACGGATCCGGGCCGGGCTGGGTTAGCGGGGCAGAGCTCGCACTGAAAGGCGCCGTGCTACGGGTGGCTGCCTTGGACGGCTGTGCTCGGGGCAGAGGCCGTCCAGGGGCACGGTGTGCCCCGCGGCGTCTCGCCTGGACTGTTCAGTCTGCGCCCATTGGACGAGCCCACCTCCGCGCGATCGTGCAGGACCAGACCGGCAACCAGACCGGTCGACCCAGCCACTCGAACGGTTGCACGGCCGTCGGCCGTGCTACGGGTGGCTGTCCGCCCCTCAGGCCGCGGCGATCCGGTTCACCAAGTCCTCGAACTCCTCACGGCTCTCGGTGCCGATGGTGAAGCAGTCCACACAGTCCAGGTTGAGCGTATAGCGCAGGCATTCGTCGATGCGGCTGCGGAGCTGGCCGGCGGCAAACAGCTTCATTCCGATGATTCCCTTGCCGTCGGCCTTCATCCGGCGCAACACCGAAACCACCGTCGGGACGTCGGCGTCCATCACCGCACCGGCGGGATTGATGCGCGCCAGATCCACTTGCACCCAGGGGCTGTCGGCCGCCGCCTGCAAGGCCTCCAGGGTGTGACAGGAGACCCCGTGCGCCCGGACGATCCCCTTCTCCCGCGCCTCCGACAGCACGTTCATCGCCCTCTGCTTCAACTGCGGCCAGTCGCCGCGGGTCATGAAGTGCAACAGGACGATGTCCAGATAATCAGTGTTCAGTTCCAGCCGGAAGCGGTCGAGATCCGCCTTCATCTCCGCTTCGGTGGTGGCGTGAGTCTTGGTGAGGATGACCACCTTCTCCCGCGGGACCCGCTTGAGCCCCTCACGCAGGTGGGGATGGGTGCCGTACTGGTCAGCGGAATCCCAGAAGGCCACTCCCCGGTCGTAGGCCGCTTCCAGAAGATCGGCGACGCCCTGGATACCCAGTTTCCGGGTCTGGTTGGACTTGCGGCCGACGCCGTGAGTCCCGGTACCCATGGCCAGTCGGGTGACCTCCAGGCCGGTCTTACCCAAGGACACACGGTCGGAAGCGAGTTTTCCGCTGGAAGGGACCGCTCCCCGCAGCTCTGACGGCCGACCGGCCCAGACGAAGGCTCCCGCCGTCAACGCGGAATTCACCAGAAATTGTCGACGATGCATGTGCTTACCTCCCGGTGGTGGGGTGGAAAACAGTTGCCGCCATCATACCATGCCAGCGGCCGGAACCCGCGGAGTCCGCGCGATCCGTGCGATCCGTGTGATCCGCTTTGAAAAAAGCGCCTGGAATCGCCGTCTACTCGCCTTCCCGATAGATCCGGAAGAAGTTGCCCTCCAGAAAGTCGAAGCTGGTCTCCAGGCGCAGGCCGGCCGCCGCCATCCAGCGATCCAGATCCGCGACGGTGTATTTCACCGACTCGAAGCGCTCCGGCCAGTCGTCCTCATAATCGATGACGGCCACCCGGCCGCCCGGTTTGAGATAGCGGACCAGGCCGCGAAGATACACGCCGGGATCGGAGATCTGGTGGAGGGTATCGCAGATCAGCACCAGATCGACGCGTTCCGGGATCCGGGGGTCGAACTCGGTCGCCAGCACCGTCCGGATGTTTCGCAGGCCCTGCTCCCGGGCGACCTCCTCGACGTGCTCCAGCAGGTCACGGTCGATGTCCACCGCGTACACGACGCCGTCCGGGCCGGCCAGGCGGGCCAGCGGGCGGGTGAAAAGGCCCGATCCCGAACCCAGGTCCACGACCTTGTCGCCGGGCCTGACTCCCAGCACTTCCACCACCCGCGGCACCTGCAGCTTCTTGACCCGTTCCGCAGATTCCAGGATGCGGATGTACTCCAGCGGGTCCCGGCGCTGGGAAGCGATCTGCCCCTCGTGGATGCCGACCAGTAACAGCAGCGGCAGCAGGACCATACGGCGGATTCTACCAGCTTGGCGCCGGCTCTTCCTCCCGTCGAATGACCGTCTCGGCCGCGCCACCATCCCCCGGCTGAATCGTCAATACCACACGCCGGGTTCCCGTTCCCATGGTCCGGATGGCGGGCCCCCATTGTGCCGACTGCGTCCAAATTACCCGGCGCATCCGACGTTACGCATGGGCGATTGTGTTACAGTGTAACACATGAAGAGCACGTTGACGATCCGCCTCGATAATGACATCCAGCGACTCCTCGACCGGCTTTGCGAGCGCACCGGCCAGAGCCGCAGCGAGATCGTTCGGAACGCCCTACGGCGCGAACTGTCTCTCCGCCGCTTCGAGGAGCTGCGCCGCCGCGTCCTGCCGTTCGCCGAGGCCCGGGGCTACCTCACCGATGAGGACGTTGCCCGGGATATCTCGTGAGAGTGTTCCTCGACACCAACATCCTGGTGGCGGCGTTTGCGACTCGCGGCCTCTGCGCAGATGTGATGCGGGCCGTCCTCGCTGAACACCAACTGATTATGGGAGAAGTCGTCGTCAACGAACTCGGTCAAGTCCTCATCCAGCGAATCAGGCTGCCGGCCGCGACCGTCAAGGAGATCCTGACGTTCCTGCGAGAACAGGAGCTCGTACCGAAACCGTCTGCACCCTGGGAGGTGCCCATTCGTGATCCCGATGACCGCTGGATCCTCGCGTCGGCGATGGCCGGGCGCGCTGATGTTCTGGTGACCGGAGACCGCGATCTTCTGGAGCTGGCGGATGCCGCACCTCTACCCATTCTGAATCCGCGCGCTTTCTGGGACTTGTTGAGCAGGCAACGCTGACCCGCCACAGGATCCTTTTCTGGTCGGCCGGCGCCCGCTGGTGAGCGGATCGACCCGCGGATACCGGAACACCTGGTCAGCGTCAAGGCTCACCGACTGGGGCCAAGGCGGGAACCGCTGCAGGGGCCGCGTCGGACACGATTTCCAGTCCGGCGGTCGCCCCCGGGTGCAAGGTCCGGTAAGGGCGATCTCAGGGTAACCCCGAGTGCCGAGGGGACCGGAGCAGTCGTTGCACAGGGCCGCGGATGCGGCCACACCACGGCGTGTCGATTCACGGCTGCCACTGGAAGCGGGTGCCGGCTCAAACCGGTTCAGACACATCGCCGGCAGCGGGGTAGTGCACACCGGCGTAGCCGAGACTTCGCAACGTTTCCTGGAACGGCCGCCCCTGCTCCGGCTCGCCGTGCACCAGAAACACCTGCTTCAGCCGGCCGGGGGGGACGATCCGCAGGAATTCCAGGAGCTCATCGCGATCGGCATGGGCGCTGAAGTCATCGATCCGCAGCACCTCACACCGGACCTCGTGCTCCTCGCCGAAAATCGGAACCCTGCGGTGGCCGTCCATCAGCTTCCTGGCCAGGGTCTCGGGAGCGGCATAGCCCACCAGCAGCACCACGTTCCGGGGATTCCCCACGCTGTGGCGCAAGTGGTGGAGGATGCGCCCTCCCTCCGCCATCCCCGAGGCCGAGATCACGATGTGGGGGTAGGTCAGGTCGTTCAGTCTCTTTGACTCCTCCACATCCCGGACGTAGCGGAGGCGCCCAAAGCCGAAAGGATCCTCGCCGTTTCGCAGGAACACCCGCTCGGTCTCCCGGTCCAGGCACTCCGGATGGCGGCGGAAGACCTCGGTGGCGTTCACCGCCAGGGGGCTGTCCACAAAGATGGGCAGGTCCGGAATCCGGTTCTGATTGAACAGCTTGTGCAGGATGTAGACCAGCAGTTGGGTCCGGCCCACCGCAAACGACGGGACCACAATCTTACCGCCCCGCTCCGCCACCCGGCGAACGAGAGCGGCCAGGTCCTCCTCCACATCCTCGGACAGACGATGCCGCCGGTTTCCATACGTGCATTCCATGATCAGGAGATCCAGTTCCCGCAGATAGTCGGGATCGCGGATCACCGGCATGTCCTTGCGGCCCAGGTCCCCCGTGAAACCGAGCCGCACTTGCCGGCCGCTGCCTGGGAACTCCAGCAGAACTCCGGCCGACCCCAGGATATGGCCCGCATCGCGGAAACTCATCCGGACTCCCGGGACCACCTCCACCTCGGAAGCGTAGTCCAGCCCGACAAAATGCTCCATCGCCGCTTCGGCGTCCTCGATGGTATAAAGCGGCACGGCAAGTTCCCGCTGCTCCCGCCGCCGGGTCTTGTTGAGCCACTCCACATCCTTCTCGTGCAGGTAAGCGGAATCCCGCAACATGATCTGGCAGAGATCGACGGTGGCATGAGTTGCGTAGATCGGTCCCCGGAACCCGCGTTTGACCAGGTTGGGCAGATTCCCGCTGTGGTCGATGTGGGCATGGGAGAGGATGACGGCGTCCAGCCGGGAAGGGTCGAAGGCGAAGTTCTGGTTGCGGCGGTAGGTTTCGGCGCGGCGGCCCTGGTACAGGCCGCACTCCAGCAGGATCCGGTGGCCGTTGAAGTTCAGCAGGTGCTGCGAGCCCGTCACCGTCTGGGCTCCGCCGAGAAAGTGGATCTTCATGGCGCGAGCATAGCAGAGGCTTCAGACGTGCTCGCGAACCGGGAATTCCGCGGTGACCATTTCCCCCCGCACCTGGAAATGAACCCCGGGGAAAACCCGCCGGATCAGGTCCTGGACTCTCAGATTCTCGGAGAGTACGAAACAGCGGAAGCGCTCGATCCCCCTTTCCACGGCCGCGTCTGCCAGACGCTGCAACAGGAGTCTGCCCAGACCCCGGCCCTGCATCTCGTCGGTGACGGTCACCGCTGGTTCCGCTACTCGGGAATCGCCGTCGCAGAGCACGAAACGGGCGATGCCCACACCGTCGCCCTCGCTGCCGTCGCCATCCAGCTTCACCACCACCAGCCCGAAATGCCTTCCGCTGTCCAGCTCCGCCAGATACCTCAGCTCTTCGTCGGTCAGATGGCTCTTCGGGGTCAGAAAGCGCAGATAGCGGGAGTGCTGCGACAGCCGTCCGAAGCCTTCAAGGATCTTGCGGCGGTCCTCGGGACGCAGCGTCCGGATTCGCACCCGGGTGCCGTCGCGCAAGGCCCGGTCTTCAGAAAACCCGCTGGTGAAACGCATCCTGTCGTCTGCAGCCGATTATGGCAGCGGAGGCAGTGCGAGGAAACCAAGGAGCCACAGATTCACCGATTCCACAGATTTTTCAGATCGAGGAAAGAAGGGAGAAGACAGGAAGAAGGGAGGATGAGTAAGAAATTAGGAAAAGAGCATAGAAACCTGTGAGATCTGTGAATCTGTGGCCCTTGCGCTATCATCGTCAGCCATGGCCCTGGGTGCGTCACCTCCGGAATTTCAGATCCGCCTGCGACCTGGAGACGGCGAGAAGCTGCGCCAGACGCTGGAGCAACTGCTTCCGCCGGAGGGAGCCGGCATTTATCTGATCAGCCGCGGTGGACAGGAGTTGGCGGCGGTGATCCGGCGGGACCCGCCAGACCGCCAGGCATTGGCCTCCCTGGCTGCCGGAGTGATGGCGGCCGCCCAGGCACTGGGAGAGGCGCTGGGCCGGCCCGGGATCCAGCGGTTTCTGCAATGGGGACCTCACCAGAGCCTGCTTCTGGCGCCCGTGGGAGAGCGGGCGGTGTTACTGGTGGTGCTCGACCGCGGAGTCCACGATACAATGGCGCGCCGGAAACTGGACCGCGCTGCCCTCGTCCTGGATGACATCCTGGCCGGCGCCGACGGCCTGGACAGTCCACCCGAATGAGGGGACAACGGCTGGCGCGGCGGAGCCCGCTGAGGGGCGTCACCGCCGCCGACTCCAGCCGGGGAGTCACAGTCCGTGTCGTTCATCAACTACGCCAACCGCGAACTCAACTGCAAGCTGGTCTACTGCGGGCCAGGGCTGTCGGGAAAGACCACCAACATCCTCCAGATCTACCGCTCGGTAAAACCGGAGCAGCGGGGCCGCCTGATTTCCCTGTATGCCGAGATGGAGCGCACCCTCTATTTCGATTTCCTGCCCCTGACTCTCGGCCGGATCCGTGACTTCCGTGTTCGGCTCCACCTGTATTCGGTGCCCGGGCAGGTGTTTCACGCGCCGACCCGCCGGCTTGTTTTGAGGGGCGCCGACGGCATCGTTTTCGTCGCCGACTCCACCATCGACCGGCTGGACGCCAATGACGAAGCGATCCGGGACCTGAAGGAAAATCTGGAGTATTACCGGATCGATCCCAAAGATTTCCCGTATGTCCTCCAGCTCAACAAGCGGGACCGCCAGGACGTCTACGGCGTCGACTTTCTGGTCAATCGCCTTCGGCTGGCCGACGAACCGGTTTACCAGGCGATTGCCGCTGAAAACGCGGGGGTGAGGGAGACCCTCAAGGACGTCACCCGCCAGATGCTGCTGAAGCTGGAAACCGAAGTGGAACACTGTCCGCCCTGACTCGGGCCTGTCCCGGTGTCGGTCTCCCGACTCCCGTGGGACACTGGCCAGGCAATCCCGGATCGGTCGAAACACTAACTCGAGGAGAGACAGAGGATCATGCAGGTTCATCCAGCGGCGGGCCAAGAAGCGCCGGAATCCGTGTTGGCCGACATCCCAGCCCTTGTCAGCGCTTACTACACCCTGCAGCCTGATCCCGCTGAGGCTGCCCAGCGGGTCAGCTTCGGGACTTCAGGCCATCGCGGCACTTCCCTGCGCTGCAGTTTCAATGAACGCCACATCCTGGCGATTACCCAGGCCATCTGCGAATACCGACGCTCCCAGGGGATCAGCGGGCCGCTGTTTCTGGGCCACGACACTCACGCCCTGTCGGAGCCTGCCCGCCGTACGGCGCTGGAGGTTCTTGCCGCCAACCAGGTCCAGGTTCTGCAGTCCCACGACGACGGACCGACCCCGACTCCAGCCGTGTCCCTGGCGATCCTGGCGCAGCGCCGGCAGGGGGTGGCTGCCGACGGCATCATCGTCACTCCCTCCCACAACCCTCCGGAAGATGGAGGCTTCAAGTACAACCCCCCTCACGGCGGGCCCGCTGACACCGCGATCACGAAGTGGATCGAGTCCCGGGCCAACCAGCTTCTGGAGGGAGGGGAACACGAAATCCGACGGACTCCCTTCTCCCGGGCGCTGCGTTCACCCTGCGTGGGCCGTTTCGATTTTCGTGCACTCTACGTGGATTCCCTTGCACAGGTGATCCGCTTCGAACCGATCCGGTCAGCCGGACTGCGCCTGGGCGCAGATCCCATGGGCGGGGCCGGCCTCCACTACTGGGATCCCGTGGCGGACCGCTACGGGCTGCAGATCACGGTGGTCAACCGCAGTCTCGATCCTGCCTTCCGTTTCATGTCCCTGGACTGGGACGGCCGCATTCGCATGGACTGCTCCTCGCCCCATGCCATGGCCGGCCTGATCCGCCTGAAAGACGATTTCGATCTGGCTTTCGGCAACGACTCCGATTTCGATCGCCACGGCATCGTCACCCCGGCACAGGGGCTGATGAACCCCAACCACTTTCTGGCGGCCGCCGTCTGGTACCTGTTCCAGAACCGTCCCCAGTGGCCGGAGAGCTCCGCTGTGGGAAAGACCCTGGTCAGCAGCGGCATGATCGACCGGGTGGCCGCCCATCTCGGACGGCGGCTGGTGGAGGTTCCGGTGGGCTTCAAGTGGTTCGTCCCGGGTTTGTTGGACGGTTCACTGGGCTTCGGCGGCGAGGAAAGCGCCGGTGCCTCGTTCCTGCGCCAGGACGGCTCGGTGTGGACCACCGAGAAGGACGGGATCATCATGGCCCTGCTGGCGGCCGAGATGACCGCTGTCATCGGCACCGACCCTTCCCGGATCTACCGCTCGCTGGAGGAGCGATTCGGCGTGGCGGTCTATGAACGCATTGACACCCCCGCCACACCACAGCAGAAGGCTGCCTTGGGACGCCTGTCTCCTGAACGGATCGCGGTCAGGGAGCTTGCCGGCGAACCCGTCCTCCAGGTCCTGACCCGGGCCCCGGGGAACGGGGCGGAGATCGGCGGAGTCAAGGTAGTTACCCGGAACGGCTGGTTTGCCGCCCGCCCCTCGGGGACGGAGGACGTCTGCAAGCTGTACGCCGAAAGCTTCCTGGGGCGGGAGCACCTGACCCAAATCCAGAAGGAAGCCCAGGCGATCGTCGCCGCCGCTACCTGAACCCTCGCCGAGAACTCCGTGCTGCAGGCGGGGGTCGCCCCGGGGCCCGGCGTACCCCGAAGGTCGCGCCCGGTGCGCTCACTTCCTCAGTCGAAGGGCGTCAGGGATGCGAAAACCGGTCAGCGACAGGAACCAGTTCCCGGTAAACCTGGTCCGGCAGGTTGGTGTGCCAGTGACCGGTGAAACGGGCAACCAGCACCAGCGCCAGGAAGATCACCGCCACCCCGGCACCAAACCACGCCGGACTCAGCACCAGGCGCCGTCCCAGTCGCATGTCCAGCGCCCCAGTCACGGGACAGGCGGCGACGCACTGATAGCACCCGATGCACTCCGGCGAACGCACCGTCGCCAGCCGATCCACCGGCAGGCGGGACGGACACACCCGCGAGCACTTTCCACAGTCGATGCAGTTTGCCGACACCCGCCGGATGGCCGCCGGACTCACCCAGGACGCCAGTCCCATCAGCGCTCCGTAGGGACACAGGTAACGGCACCAGAACTGGCGGACCAGGAGCGAGAACACCACCAGCATCCCCAGCACCACCATGGCGGTGAGGCTGGGATGCCGGAAGAAATTCAACATCTTGACGTCGGCGAAGATGCCATAGGGACCGTCCAGAAACTGCCGGATGGCGGCTACCGACATGCCGCCCACCGCGTACAGAAACGATCCCAGGAGCACATATTTCAGGGACCGCAGCGCCACATCAGCCCAGCGCGGCAGCATCAGATTTCGTCCCAACAGCGCCTGGCCGGCCCGAGCCAGGGTCTCCGAGACCGTCCCGATGGGACACAGCCATCCGCAGAAGCTCTTCCTGAACACCAGCGACATGCCCAGAAAGGCCACCAGCAGAAACACCCCGGCCGGGTGGATGTCCGGCAACTGGCCGGTCAGCACCCATGCCTTGAGATTCATCAGCGAGGCGATGGGGAGCCAACCCTCCACTCCCGGCGGACGCGAAACCGCCACCGTCCGGCCTCCGGTCTCCCAATGCAGCACCCACAGGAAAAACTGGATGCCGATCCAGGCGTTGAGCGCCAGAAAGACGAGCTGAAAGGCGGATCTCCAGGTCTGGGAGTTGTCCTCCCCCCGCCGGACGAACTCGCGCCGCCGCCTTCGGGATTCCCCGGGCCTCTTCTCCCCGCCTGTGGCGGCCGGCAGTGGGAGCCCCCCGCCGGCTGCAGGACTCAATCCCGGTTCGATCTGCACCAGTTCCGTCACGGCTGCCTCGATGCCGTGCCGAGCCCGCGGCACGAAAACCTGAACCCCGCACTCACCCCAGATTCACGAGTTGTCCCGCTTCCCGGAAGAAGTAAACTTCCACCACGTCGCCTTCCGAATGCTTCCACCACACCTGGAAACCCTCCGCGCGGGCACGGTCCACCAGCGGAGCCGGGACGAAGGGAGCAGTCAACTGGTAGACCTGGCCGGCCGGCATCTCCGACAGGTCTTTGAGAATCCTTCCCAGAGGCTTCTCCCCGGCATCCAGCATCGGCCGGATGTCCACCCTCCGGACGATACGGGCAGGGTCCAACCAGGCAGGCGGCGGGACATCGCCGGGAGACGGCTCTCCGTCTTCAAAGGTGGTGGAATCGCCTGCCGCCGCCCTCAGGCGGTTGATCAGGCGGCCCAGTTCGACCCCTCCCACCACCGCGGCCTGACGCAGGGTGGTCACCTTGGCCACGGTCCGGCGGAGGACGGGATTGCGCAGCCGGGCGAAAGCCGGACTGAGCTCCAGCAGTTTCGCTTCCAGCTCCGGATAGTGCTCCAGGAGCTGGGCAAGCTTCAGTTCCGGAGTGATGGCCGGCCGATCAATGGACATGCTTCTCCTCCCCGGCATACTGCAACAGCCGCTGCTCGCCCTGCAGGGAGCGCTTTTCCGTCAGATCCTGACTCACCTCCAGGGTCCCCAGATAACGGCCGTCCGGATCCCGCAACGCGAAGTACTCGATGTGGATGAAACGGCCTTTGAGGTTGATCCAGAAGGGCGCGCGACTCTGGCGCCCGGACTTGAAGTCGTCCAGGATCTGCTGGACCACATGGACGCTGTCCGGCGGATGGCAGAGCTGCACTCTTCGCCCCAGAATGGCGCGGGTGCGAACGAAGATGCGTTCCCGTCCCTGGGTGAAGTACCGCACCCGATCATCGCGGTCGACGAAGGTCAGATCGAAGGGGATATTGTTGAGGATCGCCTGCAGCTCGGCTGGCGTCAGGCTGCCGGACGGGAGCTGGATCCGGCGCTCGTCGGCTTCGGTATCGCTTCCGCCGGCGATATGGTCGGGCCGCCAGTCTTCCTGCGGGTCGTACAGACAGAAGCCGATGGCCGGGCTCTGCCGCCAGATGGCATACCACTCATCCTCGCTGAGAGCGTCCAGGGACATGGGAAACAGGATCTGCTCCTCGCGGTAGATCATGTCGGCCAGGGCGGCGTGGGCCGGTTTGAGCACCAGTCCCGCCAGGGCTTTGGCCTCGGAGGCGTCGGCGCCTTCCACCTGGGACAGCGCCTCGATCGCTCCCTGGACCAGCTCCCGCGCTGCGTCGTCTTTCGCCCACATCACCTTGGAGGGGCCGGTGATACCGTGGCGCTCGAGATAGGGGAACAGGAGGTTCTCCTTGCGGCTGTAATGCTTGTCGACGTCGGCCAGATGGTGGACGTGGAGGCGGATCTGGTTCAGCAGCGGTGAGGTATCGGCCGAATCCGGCAGGGCGTCCAGTTCGCCGAACAGGCGCTCCAGTGCATCCAGTTCCCACTGCAACGCGCGGTTCTCCTGCTGGAAGGTGTGCACGGGGTGGCCCGCCGGAACCTTCCGAGGGGCCGCGGCCTGGATGTTGCCCTTGAGCACCTCGGTGTGGATGTCGCAGAACTTCAGGATGTCGCCTGCCGGCAGCCCCTCCGCCAGCAGCTCCTGCTCGACCTCCACCACCGTCTGGTAGGGAACCTCACCCATGAGTCGGGCGAGCTGGGTGCGCACCGCCTGGGGCGCCTCGCCCTCGTGCAGCTGCTGCATCAGATGTTTCAGAACACTCTTTCGGCGCTGGTGGTTGTCGATCAGCTCACTCATGCCTGCCAGTCTAGATGTCGGGCGGGATGCCCCGCATTGACAAAAGTCACGGGAGGAGGCGGCCGCCCCCGGCCGCGGGACTTCACCGCCGGGTGCCGGCAGCCGATGCGGGTCCGGGGTCTGTGCTAACCTCGCCCGGAGCATGAGCGCCATCGCCGCCATCCTCAACCTGGACGGACAGCCGGTGACCCTCGCCGAGCTGCAACGCATGGCCCGGGCGCTGGGCTCACTGGGCGGGGATGGTGAGCATTTCTGGCACGCCGGGAGTGTCGGCTTCGTTCACGGTCTGATGCGCCTTACCCCCGAGGACGAGTTCGAGCGGCAGCCCCTGCTCCACCAGCCGAGCGGAACCGTTGTGGTGGCCGACGCCAGGGTCGACCACCGGGAGGAACTGGCGTCGCAACTGGGGCTGACGTCCGCTGAGGTTCCCAGCCTCCCCGATTCCCGGCTGCTGGCTGACGCCTGGTTGCGCTGGGGTCCCGGCCTGGTGGACCGCGTCCTGGGAAGCTGGGCGGTGATGGTTTGGGAACCGCGCCAACAGCGGTTGTTCGCGGCCTGTTCCGTGGGGGAGGCTCCCCCGCTGTACTTCCACCACGGCTCCCGTCATCTGCTGCTGGCCACCATGCCCCGGGGGATTTTCGCCACCGGACGTCTGGAACGCCGGCTGTGCGGGGAGTGGCTGGCAGACTTCCTTATCAGCTATCTCCGCTTCTCCCGGCAGAGTCCCTGGCAGTCCGTTGAAACGCTGTTCCCCGGGGACTTCCTGGAAATGGCCGGCGGCCGGCTCCGGGTCCAGCGTTACTGGCATCCCCAGGCGGTGGAACCGCAACCGGTCCGGTCCGACGGCGAGATCCTGGCGGCCTTTCGCGAGCATTTCGATCGGGCGGTCCAGGTGCGTCTGCGCCGTCGGGGCCAGGCCGCGGTGTTCCTCAGCGGCGGTCTGGACTCTTCCCTGATCGCCGCCGCGGCAGCCACTTCCCTGCTGGACCAACAGGCTTCACTGTTTTCCTTCACCCAGGTTCTGGAAGCGGCATTTGAATGCAACGACTCCTTCCGCGAAGTGGCGGATGAAAGTCCCATGGTCCGCTTGCTGGCCGAGGCTCATCCCACCATCCGGCCCGTCCCGGTGGACGCCGCCGGCCTCAGTTTTCTCGATCTGGGCGAACACTACTTCCAGCACAGCGAAGCTCCCTTCCGCAATGCCGGCAACCTGGCCTGGATGATGGAGTGCAGCCGTCAGGCGGCCCTGGCCGGGGCGGACATGTACCTGGATGGAGACGCGGGCAACGAAATCTTCAGTTGGGAAGGTGAAATCCTGCTGGCCTGGCTGCTGCGGCAAGGCAGGCTCCGCGAGGCCTGGAACCAGGCAGGCTATCCCGCACCCGCGGCCCCCCTCAAACGGCTCCGCCGGCTGGCGGGCTCGGGCCTCCTGCCGCTGTTGCCGGAGGCGGTTCACCATGCGTGGCGCCGCCGCCGGGTACCCCCTGACCAGGGACCTCCACCCGTCCCGATCACCTTTTCGCCCGTCCGGCGCGTCTTTCTCGAAAGTTCCGGCGCCCTGGAAAGGGCCCGGGAGGTCGGCCACGATTTCGACTTCCTGCCCCTGCTCCGGCGTCGCTGGGCGCGGGGGCTGACCCTTGTGGACGGAGACCGGTCCTGGAACGCAGTGCAGCGGTCCCTCTGGCGGATCGACCGCCGGGTCCCGGCCCGGGACCGCCGCCTGGCGGAATTCTGTCTGGGTTTGCCGGTGGACCAGTTCGCCCGCGACGGCATTGACCGGCGCCTGGCCAGGATCGCCTTTCCCGAACGGGTTCCCGCCCCCATCCTGAACCGGAAGAGGCGGGGCGTACAGGGGGCCGACTTCCTCCTGCGGCTTCACCGCCGCCGGGATCGGATCCACGAGCTGTTGGCGGGGATGCGCCGGTCGCCATGGTGCAATGAGGTGTTGGACCTGGATCGTCTGGACGAACTCGCCCGAACCCTCCCCGAGCCGCGGGGCCCATTCTCCCTGCCGCTCTGGTTGCGCTGGGGCCGCTGCCTGGGTCTTGGGTTGTTGACGGGCCTATTTCTGCTCTGGGTGGAGAAGGGGGCACCCGTCGTCGATGACAAACACCGCCCCGCGTGAATTCCGGTGCTATCGGCTCTCCGGGCTGGTCCTCCACAGCGTAGTGCCCTTGCCCGAGCTTCCGGATGCGTCGCCGCCGTCACCCGAGCCCGATGTTGTGGTCCAGTGGGGTGGGAACGCGCCGTTCGAGGCTTCGCGTTTCGAGCTGGCCGGCGGGGGCGGGAACGTGGAGTTGCGGTTCCCCGGTCTGGGGATGTTTCAGGTGAAAGGAGGCAGCCACATTTCCATCTGCCCGTCGGCCGGAGCTGCCGAAATGGATCTGCGGGCTCTGGTGCTGGGTCCCCTGTGGGCAGCCGTCTGCTACCAGCGGCGGCGACTGCTGCTGCATGCCGCCGCCTGCAGAGGAAAGGGCCGTACCCTGCTGCTGTGTGGGAGATCCGGTTCCGGCAAGTCGACGCTGTTGGCGGCCTTGGTTCGGATGGGCTATGTGCCGCTCAGCGACGACACCTGTGTCGTGGATCTGACCCCGGGTGTTCCGCCCGCGGTCCACGGCGGAGTCCCCCGCCTGAAACTCTGGCCGGAAGCACTGGCACGGCTGGGCCTCGACCGCAGGGACGCCACTCCGGTGCTGTCCTCGGTGGACAAGCTCCAGATCCCCTGGTCTGGTGTCGGCCCGCCGGCCGCCGGCGGACCGGGCGCCCTGTACCTCCTGGATTGGGGGGATCCGGCCATTGAACCGCTGCGGGGCCTGACGGCGCTTCAGGAGCTGGCGGCGGCCGGCGCTTATTGTCCCTGGCTGCTGGAACATGTCCTGCCGCTGGCAGAATACTGGGACGCCCTGCTGCGACTCCTGCGGGCCATGCCGTTGTTCCGCTTCCGCCGGCCCCAGGCCTGGGATTGCCTGCCGGAGGCACTGGACCTCCTGTCAGGCCACGTCTCGGAGCTATCATGATGGGTTGAAGCCCCTATGGAAGAGACCCGCTTCTGTCGCACTCCCCGCGTGCATTTCGGCCAACTCCACGACGAATGGCTCGGCATCGATGCCGAGGCCGGCTTTTGTTACAGCCTGAACCGGACCGGCGGCTTCGTCTGGCAACTGCTGGAACACCCGGTCACCCTTGCCGAGATCTGTGTTGCCCTCTGCCGGGAGTTCGAAGTGGAACTGGAGCCCTGTCGGAAAGACGTGGAGGCCTTGCTGGGCGAACTGGAGGAACTGGGGCTGGTGGTCCGCGACCCCGGTTTGGCCGGAGGGAGCAGCCCGCAGGAGCCGGTCCCTTGAAACGTCTACGCCGGACCGCGTCCGTTCTGGAGGCCGTCCTGGCCTTGGCCGCCGCCGCCGTCCGCCTGCGGCTGCTTCCGTTCGGCCGCCTGCGCGCCGCCGTCCTCGAACGCCCCGCTCCGGATCTGGTCCTCGGCTCCCGGCGCCGGCATGCGGTCGGCGAGGTAAGAAGCGCCGTGCTGGCCGCCGAACGTCTGCTGCCCTGGAAGCCCACCTGTTTTCACCGGGCTCTGGCCTGTCTGAGCATGCTCCGCCGCCGGGGCGTCAATCCGCAACTCCATTACGGTGTCCGCCGCACGCCCGGAGGAAACACAACGGATGGTGGTGAGGCTCCGTGGGAGGGCCACGTCTGGCTGACCGACGGCGACCGGCCGGTGATCGGCGTCAGGGGAGTCCCGCGTCCGCATCACCTCACCACCCTCTCCCCGACGGTACGCCCGCGCGGGATCGCGATCCTAGTACTGGGCATCCCCCGCTCCGGTACCAGTGCCCTGGCGGCAGGCCTGTCGGCTTTGGGTGTGGAGCTCGGGCCGCGCCTGCGGGGACCGGCGCCGTTCAACCCCAAGGGACTGTTCGAGGACCATGAGGCTGCCGCCATCAACGCCGAGCTGCTGCGACGGGTGGGTTCCGGCACCTTCAGCGCCCGGCTGCCGGGCCCCCGGCATTGGAGATCCCCGGAATTTGATGACCTGCGCCGGATCGCCTCCACCCTGGCGGTGAGCCGGTTCGGAAGCGTCCCGCTGTGGGGATTCAAGGATCCCCGCACCATCCATACCCTGCACTTCTGGGTCGAGGTGCTGGAGCAGGCGGGCTATCAACTGCGCTTCGCCCTGACGGTGCGGCATCCGGCGGCGGCGGCGGCGTCGCTGGAAAAGGCCTTCGGCGTGAAGCCCCGGCAGGCCCTGCGCCTCTGGCTGGCCGGAACGGTGGGGATGTTGGCCGCCGCCGCCCGACACCCTGCGATGATCATTGACTATGACACCCTGGTCGCGTATCCTGTGCGAACGCTTCGGCGGCTCGCCGATGCCCTCGGTCTGGAGGGAAATGCGGCGGGGGTGCGCTGGTACGTTGACCAGTTTCTGGATGCCGGGCTGCGCCACCACACAGTCAGAGGTCTGGTGTATGGAGATGCCTTGGCGATGACCTGTACGGTCCTGTGGTGGGGGATGACCCGGCTGGGACCGGGAGGGCTGCACCGGGTGGGGCGGCTGGCGCAGACGGGCCGCAGGGTTCTGACGGCGGTCTACCGGCCGCGGCGGGCCGTCCAGTCGGATGGCGCTACGGAAGGCGGTGCCGGCCCGGCCGGGGAGCAGGTGTAAGGAAAGCCGGCGCTTGGGTTCGGCTGCCGGCGGGACCAGGAAGTCGGCCGCCACGCTGGGTGGAGGCCGAAAGGCAGGTGGCTGGATGAGTGATGCTCAGAATCGGGATTCAGGTCGCGGCCCGGCTCAGGCCGCCTCATCGACCGGTGCGTCGGGGTTCCCGACGAAGCGGAATGCCTATCTCCGTCCGCAGTTGACGCGGACCGATCTGCGCAAGGCGCTGTCTGACATCGGCACCGTGGACGACGGCACGAGCAGCTAAGGCAAGTATGCCTCCTGATCGGCGGTAGCCTCCAGCCGGGATTCCGTTGCCTCCCGGGGCCTCGAGAAGGCCCCAACAACCCCAGGACCAAGCTCCCCTGTGACCTGTGGAATGCCTTTCCCATTCTTGCCGTCAAACTGTGTAAGGCACTGGCCAAACACGGCCCGTCGGGTAGCTCGGAAACGGCGCAAGGAGGCTCTTGTGCTGGTTCATCCCCCGGTTGTCTCCCGGCCTTGTTGTTGGTGGCACAGAAACTGCAGGACCAACGGTCAGTCCCGTTCTCCAGTCAGGAGAAGTGTCCATGAAGGAGCAGGCAATGAATCGAAAAATGGTATGGGTCCTGGTGGGGACGCTGCTGGCCGCCGGCGGCGTTTCAGTCGGTCTGGCCGGTCCGGTCACCATCGTTTCGGATCCGATCGAGATCCAGGCTGGGGATCTGGTGCAGCCCAAGGCGGTTACGCCGGGGGTCTACACCATCGGTCATTACGCAGGTGGCGGGATTTTTTTCTATGATGTCTGGGATTCCACGGGTACGGTACACAAGGGAACCATTGCGACTTTCTGCCTGGAACGGGCTGAAGCGGTCTCCCTCGGCCAGCGACCGGTAGGATCGGTGGGACCCGACGCCACCAATGGCGGCTGGATCTGGGATGGCACCCAGTATCGCAAGGCCGTTCCAGGAGAGAGCGACCCCATGAATGCGGAGACGGCCTGGCTTTACGGGCAGTTTCTGGCCTTCATCGCCGGGCAGCCGGCCTTCACCGGGATGTCCGTCGCCCCGGATTTTCAGGGCACCGTCGGCCTTGATGACGACCAGAAGGCAGCCAGCCAGCGGGCGTGGGCCCTGGCCTTGCAGTACGCCATCTGGTTCTTCGAGGACGAGGTGTTCCTCGGCCAGGACGGCATCCTTTACACCCGGGCCCTCGATCCCATCTACCAGATCCCGGCGGAAGCCGGCTGGAACGACTGGGCCAAGGAATTCATCACCCTGGCCCAGGGCAAGTCGGACAGTTCCATCCAGGTGGTGAACCCCTACAAAGTGAAAAACGACGGCTCGATCCAACCCCTGCAAAGCTTTCCGAACCAGCGTCAGGAAGTGCCCGAGCCGGGCACTCTGGCGCTGGTCGGCCTCGGCCTGCTGGCAGCCGGCCGGCTTCGCCGGCAGATGTAAAGCCTGCCGACACTCCTGCGCCGCACACGCCTGAAAAACACTCAGGTTTCGGGTTCCGGCTTGCGGAACCCGAAACCTGACCGGCATGCTATCCTTCCGTCGGCGCACTCCCGCCGGCAGAGGTCCGCATGCAGGTTTCGGGAGAGATCACCACGGAAGGTCGCCGGAGCTGCCGGCGGCAGCTCCGCCTGCTGGAGATCCTGAAATACCGCCTCTGGGATATTCACCGGCTCCGCCGGTGGATTTGCGCCGGTCTTCACCTGGCGGCATGGGTCTGGCGCCGCTGTCTCATCCGGACGCACTTCGTGGCCGTCACCGGCAGTCTCGGCAAGACCACCACCAAGGAACTGCTCCTCCACCTGCTCCGCACCCGCTGGCGGGTCGCCGGCACCCTCCACAACCAGAATGACGGTTTCGGCGTCCCCCGCAGCCTGTTGCGAGTCCGCCCCTGGCACCGCTACGCCGTTCTGGAACTGGGGATCGGCGCACCGGGAGAGATGCTTCCCCTGGCCCGCCTGGTCCGTCCGGACACGGCGATCCTGCTGGGCCTAGGTTTGACCCACTCCACCGCATTCAAAGACCTCGCCCAGCGGGCCGAGGAGAAGGCCGCCATCCTGCATGGTCTCTCTCCCAACGGACTGGCACTGGTCAACTGCGATCATCCTCTGCTCCTGGACCGGGTGCGGGGCTTTCGCTGCCGGGTCGCCACTTTCGGGGCCGGCCCCGAGGCGGACTGGCGGGCGGACAACGTCTCAGGCTCCTGGCCCGATGCTGTGAGCTTCCGGCTCCACCATCAAGGAAAGCCATACCACCTGCAGAGCACACTGTTCGGGCACCACTGGGTTCCGGCCGTTCTGGCGGCGGTTGCCGCCGCCCGCGCGTGCGGCGTCCCGGTGGAAACGGCCAGTCGGGTAATCGCTCAACGATCCGCCATTCCAGGCAGACTCTCCGCCAGCCGGCTCCCTTCAGGCGTGACCGTGCTCCGGGACGACTACAACGCCAGCCTCACCGCCCTCACCGCCGGACTGGAGGTACTGGGCGACGCCAGGGCAGGACGCAAAGTCCTCGTCGTCTCGGATTTCTCGGATTCGGGTCACCACCGTCCCCGCCGGTTGCGGTTGTTGGCCAAGCTGGTTAAGGGGAAGGCGGACGCCTGCCTGCTGCTGGGCGAGATGTCCGGATACGGTCGGCGCCGGCTCATCGAGGGTGGTCTCGACCCGCACAGGGTCTGGGCCGCCGGCTCACTGGAGGAAGCGGTGGCTCTGTTGAAGAGCCGGCTCCAGAGCGGTGATCTGGTGCTGCTGAAGGGTCGCACCACCGACCACCTGGCCAGGATCGTCTACGCCCTCGCCGGGCCCATCGGATGCTGGGAAGTCCAGTGTTCCAGGACCGTTCTCTGTGATTTTTGCCCGCAGCTCCAGGCCGGGCGGCCTGATGGGGTCGAGCCGCCGGCCGGAGACATTGCCGGCCGGCTCCCGGAGACCGTTTCCGCCGGGGAAGGTTCTGCACTCGCATGATCCGGACCGCCGTCGCCGACCCCGACCAGGTGATCTATGGCAGTGCCCTGCGGCGCGCCTGGCCGCTGGCAGACGACGGGGTCCTGCGTTACGATCCGGATCGCGAAGCGGGACTGAACGACCTCGTCTTCGGAGAATTCCTGCCGGTGCCGGCAGGGTTGGATCCCTCGCTGTACTGGTTGGAAAGATCGCGGCCCCGCGGTCCGGCGGTCGCCGACATCGAGCTTTCGCGACTGCAGGAAGGTCCCTGTGTCGGCGTGGTCGGCAACCGCTACGCGCCGCCCTACTTGTGGGGAGGACTCTTCCACCCCCTCACCGGCGCCCGCAACGGCGCCATCCGCGGCGGCGTGGAGGTTGACAGCCTGTTCGGAGTCAACTGTCTTGGTTTCACCAACGACGGACCGGACATCCGGCCCAGGGTCAGGGTGCTGGGAACGCTGGTGGACAGGACTGGAAGAAGCATCAGCCTGCAGGCTTTCCGCGAACCTTGGACGCCGGGACCGGCCCGAAGTGGGCAGCGGCAGATGGGGTCACCAAATTCGGATCAGTCAGACGTCCGCTCCACAGCTCCATCTGGGCAGTGCCGCCTGATCGTGGTGGCGGGCCACTGCACCGATGCCGGCAAGACCATGTGCGCCCGGGCCCTGGTCCGCGGGCTGCGGGCCCGGGGTTTTCAGGTGACGGTGGAAAAGAAGACCGGTACCGCGTGCTGCAAGGACTGGCTTTCGTGCCTGCTGGACCGGACGCTGGCGCCGCCGGCCGACGCGGCGGCCGCTCCGATACGGGTGACCGTCGATCTCGAGCGGGCCGGCGGAAGCGATTTCGTTGACGCCCTGGGTGTGGCTTCCGATGTCAGCATCGCTCCAGACCGCTTCGCCCGCGAGAGTGCCGCCTACACCGCTCGCAGGCTGAACCGTCCGGATCCTGCGTTCCACGTCGTGGAGCTGGCCGACGGAATCACTCACACCACCAATCAGGCACTGCTGGCGGAGCCTGCCTTTCGCCGGCGGATCGCCGCGCTGGTGTACTGTCCCCTGGCTTCTCCCGAGGCGACGGCGCATTTCCTTGTCCACGCGGCCCGCCTCGGACTGCCCCCAGGCGCGCCGGTGCTGCTGAGCGGGCCGTTGGCCAACGAGGCCCGCCACCGGATGGCACGGTTCGAAGTGGAGTATCGCTGGAGGATACCGGTGGTTGCCTGCGCAACCCTGACCGAAGCCGGCTGGGAGCCGCTGGGGGATGATCTGGCGGCGGTCCTGCTCAAGGCCCTGGGCCGTGAGATCGAGGAGCCATCCCACGGGGCGGAGTCTCCAGACCGGGAGCCGGCCTCATGAATCTGTTGGCGGATCGACTCGAGACTCTCTGGTCGCTGCTGCCTCCCGGACTGGAATCTCCGGAGGGTATGCGCAGCTACCAGGCCCGGCGCCTGCGACGGCTGGTTCGCCACGCCTGGGAATCCGTTCCGTACTACCGGCGTCTGTTCGATGAGCACGGCCTGGATCCCGAATCGGTCCAGGGACTCGATGACCTGTCCCGGATTCCCATGAGCACCCGTGAAACCTACCAGCAGGCCGGGCCCGAACGCCTTCTCAGCCGGCGCCACCACCAGGCCCGCCTCTTCCAGCGACGGACCTCGGGCTCGACGGGAAAGCCGGTCACCATCCGCTGCACCTGGTTCGAGGAGAGCCTGGTCAGTGCACTCCGGGCGAAGGCGTTCTGGGCCCAGGGAGTGCGTCCCTGGCATCGGGTGGCGCGGGTGAAGCTCGCGCTCAGTTCCCGGCGCTCCCCTGGCTGGGTGGCGTGGCTCTCCCGCCTGCGCGTGCCTCCGCAGGCGGTGATCGACTGCCTGCTGCCGCCGCGGGAGATCCTCCGGCGGCTGGAAGGATTCAATCCCCACGTCATCATGTCGTTCCCGGGGGTTCTGGCCCAGGTGGCGGAGCTGGCGCCGCACGGGGCGTTCCCACACCTCCGCCTCGTGCACGTGGGTGGGGAGACGGTGACTCCCCAGGCTCTGGACCGCATCCGCAGAGGCCTGGGTGTGGCGGTGCGGCAGGGCTACGCCAGTCATGAATTCGGACAGATCGCATGGGAGTGTGTTCAAGGACTGCTGCATGTCTGCAGCGAAGCGGTCATCGTGGAGGTTCTGTCGGAGGGACGGCCGGTGGGTGAGGGACAGGCCGGCGAAGTGGTCGCCACGGCTTTGCATTCCTTTGCCATGCCGTTTATCCGCTACCGGCTGGGGGATCTGGCCCGGCTTGGGCCGTCGCCGTGCCCCTGCGGCCGGCTGGGGATGACTCTGCAGGAGGTGGCTGGACGGATGGCTGATTACCTGGTCTTGCCCGACGGCAGGCTGGTCCATCCGTTCCAGGTGATCGCCGCGTTTCGGGATGCGTTCGAGTGGATCGCGCAGTACCAGATCGTGCAGGAAACGGCAACCAGGGTCCGCTTCCGGCTGCGCTGCCTGCAACCGCCCGACGCGGGTCGGCTCGACTGGCTCCGGCGGCGGCTGACCGAGATTCTGGGTCCGGAGGTATCCATCGAGATCGAACCGGATGCGGAGATTGCTCCGGCGCCGTCGGGGAAGTACCGGGTCTGCCGTTCGCTGGTGTGGGAACAACGATCCACAGCCTCGGAATCATCCGCGCGATCCGCGTGATCCGCGTGACCCGCGCGATCCGCGTGACCCGCGAGACCCGAGTGATCCGAGTAACAACCCTCTGCTGTCTGCAAACCGACCAGCTTCTCCCCCGGAACCCTCCGAACCTGAACGAATTGGGCTTCGCCGTCGTTTGGGAGGAATGGAGGCAGGGCCTACATGAAAGCGGGAATGAAATTGCTGGCGATCGTGGGAATGATGGTGACCGGACGGCTGTTCTCGGCTGCGGACATCGACCCCGGACCGGGAATTCCGGTTCAGGTGGAAGCGAGACCTTCGGCGGACAGTCTGCTGCCGTCAGCGTTGCAGCAGGCGGAGTTGGAACAGGATTTCGCCCGGGCATGTCCGCACTGCCGGGTGGTGGACCGCGAGACCCGGGCCGGTTTCCGGGTGGTGGTGGAGGATCCGGGCACGGGCTGGAGTGTGTCGGTGTTTGATGGCGAAGAACTTCTTTTGCGTACCTTTCGGTGGCACGGTTCATTGAGCCAGGGGCTGGGGGTGACCGCCCATCTCCTGGAGCGGCTGTCGGCAGGGAGACCGGGTCGGCGGGAGGCGCCGGCGGACTGCGTCCGGCGACTGCCGGCAGATGGTGTCCGCGCGGAGGAGAATCGTCCGGAGGGACCCGAAGCCTGACTCCCGCCTCCCGACTCCTGATTCCCGTCCCTGCTATACTTCCCTCCGCGTCGGGGCATAGCGCAGTCCGGTAGCGCGCCTGCTTTGGGAGCAGGATGTCGGGGGTTCAAATCCCTCTGCCCCGACCATGCCCCATCTTTCGGATGGCCGCGAAGATCGGGCCACTTCCACGATTGCCTTGGATGCAGTCAGTTCCACCATCGGTCACCGCTTCCTCCCCGAACCCAAACCCCGACGCAATTCCTGTTGCTTCGTGACACTCCGTGATCCGCTGGCTGGCAAAGCCTGCTTCGTCTAGCGCGAGTTTCCTACCGGAGCGAAGCGACGGTTGTAAGCCACAGATTTGATAGACGTTACGAAAACAACCTGTATATACGGAAGGGTTATACTTCGGGAAGTGCTCGAGTCAGGCGGGCGAGAGGCTCCAGATCGGGCTCCATTTCCTCCAGTTGGTGGTAGACGCGAGGCCGACCCGGTTTACCGGTGAGTTCGGCGATGCGGGCCAGCCGAATCTTCTTGAGCTCGGAAAGCAGACTGCGCGGGCCGAGTCGGGGACCCGCGAGACGCTGCTGCCGCCACCACAGAAGCCGGATCATCAGATAGGCCAGCACACAGATGAAGGCGTGAACGCGCAGCTTCTGATCCGTCCAGTGAAACTGGGGGCGGGTGGCAATCATGGAAGGATCCTTCAGTTGCTTGAAGCACTCTTCGGCCTCCGGTTGGCGGCGATGGGCTTCGATGATCTCGGCGGTCGTCCAATCGGTCCGGTCGGTGGCCAGAATCCGCAGGCCGAAGTAACGGCGGGTCAGGCGGCGGTACTCGTCCAGATCGGACCAGAAACGCAGCACCCTTGCCCCCTGAGGAGATTCACTGAGCTGGTAATGAATCAGTCGGCGGATGTACTGCCGGCCGAGAATCCGATCCAACCGCTTCTCCAGCGTCGCAGCGCGGTAGCGGCTCTGCAAGCCGATCCGCCCGAGGGCCTGTTGCACTCTCTCCAGGTGCTGGTGCAGACCCCGTTTTTGTCCTTCCCCGAGCCTCGGGCTGTCAACCACCACCACTTCCCGCTCCTGGTCGAGAATCCGGCGGCGTTGGCGGTAAGCGAAGACCGTCTCACCGTCGGACAGCGTCACCGGTTCGAGCCGGTCGGCCACCTCCTCGAGCCAGCGACGATGATCCGAAGGACGCAGAACCACCACGTAATGGGTTCCCAGTTCCTCCAGGTTGCGCTTCGAGTTGGCCCCGGCGTCAAAGATCAGAGTGAGTTGTTCGGGCCGGGTCTTCACACGGCGCAGTCTTTCTCGGATGGGGGCGATCAGTTCGGCCAAGGTGCGGGCATCGTTGCGCCGGCCCGAGTAGAGATGGTGAAACAGGGGCAGTCGAGTGACCCGATCGACGACCAACGCCAAGCCCAGCTGCCTCAGGTCGTGGCGCTTCTGCTTGTTGTGGCCGCGTTGGGCCAACCGGCTGCGATCGTTGGTCGAGTCGAGATAAGTGTAGAAGTTGGTCGTATCGTAGACACAGGCGTCGACGTCGAGTCCCTCGACCTCGACCAGACGGGTGACAATCCGCTCTTCCATCTCCCCGAGTGCGTCCTCGGGGACGGCGTCCATCTGATCCCAGAAGTGCTGACTGGTGAGTCGGTTCGCCTGAAATCCCATCCGTTCGGGCAGGAACGTCTGCCCGGCCCACTCGGCAAAGGCCCGCTTGCTGGTGGGGGCACAGGCCCGTCCGATGGCGGCCGCCACCAGGCTTTGGCCGACGCTGAGTCCGTCGCGTCGCCCGTTCCGCCCGCGACGCTCGAGCACCTGGTCGATCGAGGCAACGATCTCCAGCTCTTCGGCCAGTCGGACGAGGGCGCAGACGGCGCCGGCCATGCAGGAGCGCACGCGGAGCTGTCCGCGACGTGAGCGGGCCAGGGCCAGGACATCTTCGACCTTGCCGAGGTGGGCGAGCACGTGCAGATGCGGTTTGCCGTCTTTGCGATAGGACTCGACGATGCGGTAGTAGTCGCGGCCATGGGAGCGATAGCGTTGCAAGGAAGCCATACATTACGTATATACACACAACCGCAGACAAATTCCACTTCGACAGACAAACAAGGGCACAGGTGGGGCGGTTCTCCGTACAATTCAGTATATACGTTCCAAAGACCGCCCAAATCCCCACCAAAGCTGGCTGTGAGACCCACTCGGTTACCGAGAGTGGGAAACTTGCGCCAGCTTCGCCTTCGCCACCTCATCCGTCCTAGCAGTTCTACCAGCGCATCCGGTATCCCTTTCCGCCCTTTTAAGTCGACTGTCGCAACACGGCGTGATTCGACGCTTGACCCGTCTATCCCTCACTCCAACAATTGCAGAGACAAAAGACTTGTCGCGGAAACAGTATGATGCTCGGAGTGCACGAAGATCGCCCGGGGACAGTTGAGAAGGTCAATTCCAACCGAAGCCCACCTGCCGTAGTTCCATGCCTTGCGAAAAAGTTCTTCGCGTTGACGGTTCTTCGGGCGAACCCTATGTTTATAACGCTCACCGCCGTTAATTTACACTACATGAGAAACACAGTTTTCTTCCTTCCAATCCTTGGCTTTGCGAGCTTAACTGTCCTTCTCGGACAGCCTATTCTCACAAGCCCCGAGCAGACACACAGTTCGAATCCACAACAGCTTTCACAACGGCTGTCTACCGTTATCAAGTGGTCGCGCAATCCGGTCGAAGCGACTCTCTCACCAAACGAGACCAGTTCAGCGGACATCACGATCTCAAGCGATAGAGAGCTAGAGAATGTGACACTACAACCGGTCCCAGAGGTCACTGGCGTGTTGAGCATTTATCCCAGTTCCATAGATCGAATCAGTGCGGGCCAACCGGTTACCATATCGTTGATTTTCTCTGTCCCTAGTGATTCGCCCCTGGGAACAATTGAGGGGACAGTTCATATACGGAGCGGCAACCGAACATATCCGCACACACTAAAGGTAATCATAAAGATTTGGAACGAATACCGAAACGATGATTCCGGATTCAGCCTGAAGACTCCTCCCAATTGGATCCTCTCCGAATCGGAGGAGGTTCAGAATGACCTCAATACGAAGAATCTCCTTATACATTTTGCTGGGACTGCAGGAGGAGAGGCCTTCTTGAGTGTGATCGTTGCCAGACAGAGTTTACTCGCCAGTGGGAACCCATCTCTAGCAGAAAGTAATCCCCTTTCGTCGATCGAAAATCAACAGACTATCCTAGTTGATGGTATCAATGCGGTGCAAACAGAGATTACCGGACCGGCATCGCCACGACTTACTCTAATCCGCTTCTCCCACCAAGGCAATTCTTATAGCATCAGTTACGATTACCCTAACAGAGACAGGCATTATAATGATCACACAAGGAAAACCATCGATACAATGATTAAGAGTTTCAAGCTGCTCGATTAGCTAACTAAGACGCGTGGCAAGGGATTGGAATGAGTTCTTGGAAGCCTCTTTTGTTTCAGTTGCGGGCGATAATTGTGGTGGTACCATGTTTCCAACTGATTTCTATATGTTTGATCGGCAGCGGTTCCGACTTTGATTTCCCTGTAGGATCTGACCGAAGAAGCCCCGCGAATTCATCTTATATGAGCCCTCAGGGGAAGACCTTCATAGGGTGGATAGTAGTCGCCGGCGGCGATTTCTTGGATCCGTATTATGGCGATAGCGATGCGGATTTGTTGGAGGAGACTTTACATCCTGGGGAAGATTGGAACGGCACGGGTCTAGGCGATACCGATAGAGGGCAACCCGTATACGCCGCAGCGGACGGCTTGGTGATCTTTGCCGGAGATGGCGGGTGTAATTGGGGGAATATAATTTTGATTGAGCACACCGCTGAGCCCGAAGACGATTTCCGGCTTCCAGACGAAAGCTATGTTAATAGGCTCTGGACCCAATATGCCCATTTGGAGACGATTTCCCCAAGAATCTTGGAGGAGGCTGAACGAGGGCTTAGATCGAAGGTCACTCGTCGAGAGAGGATTGGAACGATTGGCAAAGGGATCATTTGTGATCGGGACTCGGCTGGAAATATAGTCGCTTTTAGAGACTACCCCGCACATCTTCATTTTGAGGTGCGGACCAAATTGCTTTCTGCGAGCTATTGGCCTTCAGCGTACGGAAAGGATGCTGAATGGATTGGTGACAACTATGTTAGTCCCTCACAGTTCGTTGAACTGAATCGGGCAGGTGCGTGCCCTTTTTCTGTCGGACAGGATGCACTCACGAACGAGTTGAGACAGGTATTTGAACTAAGGTACGACGACGTGAATGAGAGGGACAGTCTAGGTTGTGCGATCTCGTCAGTCAAAGAAGGGAACGTATCCTTTAGGGGTACGAAGGGGATCTTTCAGGTCTTTTCACTTGGCGCTATCGAGTATCACGATGCTATCGGCGACCGCGATCCGAATGGTCAGCCTCTGGGTAGTGCTTTGGTCATTGGTGGCCCATTCTACGACCGTTGGAGTAGACCGATCTGCGATGGGACTACTGTCGAGTCTGGCCATGATTGCCCCGCGTCAAGGTTTGCGGCGGGTGTCCTTGGATACCCAGTTGCGGATGCCTCTGGCACTTTGTCGTCTCACCACGGAACACTTCATCGCTTTCAGAGATTCGAGGGAGGGTCGATTGAGTCACACCTGAACGGAAGTCAGGCGGGCCTGACGGTGGAAATACACGGGGCAATCTTCTCGAAAAGGGCTTCTCTGGGATTTGCCGAGCATCACCTGGGCCTTCCAACGAGCGACGAACGGGAGGCCCTCGTTTCACCGCAGTATTCAACGGGCCGAGTGAGCGATTTCGAGAACGGCTTTATTCACTGGAACCGCGGAACAGGACAGGCGTTCGAAACTCACGGGCCGATTGCGACGCGATACGTCGAGCTCGGCGGGACGGCGAGTTGTCTCGGGTTTCCGACCAGCGACGTCTACGAGATCGCGGGAGGACAAAGGGCGAACTTCGAGGGAGGAACGATCACCCTGATCGATGGGGCGGCCGGCGTCATCTGCGGTGCTACCCCCGTTCCCGACCTAACCATTTCGAAGCTTGCCAGCCCGGACCCGGTCGACAGCGGGGGCCCTCTCAATTACCACATTAGGGTTGAGAACATCGGTGATGGAGTGGCAGAAGAAGTAAAGGTGACGGATCTCCTTCCCTCCGCCGTTCAGTTCCACGGCTGCTCCGTACTGTGTTCAGCCAATGCAGGTGCAGTTACCGTTGAGCTCGGAACTCTGAGTCCGCGAGCGACTGAGCTCTTCAACATTGATGTAGTCGCCCCGATTGTACAGGACCCACTGCAGATCACGAACGAGGTGACGGTGTCTACCAGCAGTAACGAGGCGGATACTGAAAACAACTACGCTTCAGCGGCCGTTACGGTGGCTTCTGCATCACCGAAGGACCTAACCCAGCCCTTCAAGCCGGTGACTTTCTTCGATCTAGACGTCCCGCATTCATCTTTGGCAGATCTGGCAACAGACAGTGGCGGGAATGTTCTTGCCGTAACCTCGCACTACTCCGGCTCCTGCGGTTTCAATGTGTGTGGTGATCGAATTCACTCGATTGCTCCCTCAGGTCTAAGAAACTGGATGACCCCAGATAATACAGACTTCGTTACGGGAAACTTGACACCAGACCTATACGCTTCGTAAAAGCTCTTGCTTGGCCTAGGCGACAGCCTCTTCTTCCACGGTGGAAGGCACACCATTTATGCGTTTGATTCACTCGGGCAGTCCTTACCGGGCTGGCCAGTCGACGTGCTCTTAGAAGAGGGAGCCGACGCGACGAACACATTCTTCAGTAAAGACGCAGAAATAGACGAAGTGGGGACCGTGTTCGCTGGAGTGGGAGTCGATGACTTGGCGGCCGTTGTCGCCTTGAATCCCGATGGCAGTGAGGCCTGGCGAAATGAATATAGTGTTCCTTTTATGACCGGCGTCCTCGGTCCGTCAGGCACCTACTACGTAGGAATTGGCGATGCTCCTTCCGGCGGAGGCTTTCGGTACGCGGGCTTGGCTCACGATAGCGGTCTTGAAGTCTGCAGTACTGAATACTTCACACCCGCGACCAATGGTCTGGCTGGAACTCCAGATGCGCTGTTCGTCAGTTCAGGGCCAGATCTCATCAAGGTGACGACAGATTGCAGGGCGTCCTCTATCTACACAACAGATTTGGTTTGGGTAAAGGTCCTCGGGGCGGATGGCACGACGGCCATAATTATGGAGTACAACAACGGTGTTCCTCACTTAATCTCACGTCTGGCAGGGATCAAGAACAATGGGACTGGACTATGGCGGGCGGAGGAGATTTTTCTTGATTATCCTGAGCCGATCCTTGCTGTCAGAAATGGAGTTGTGTATCTTCGGGGTCAGGATATTGCCGACTCCAACAAGCTAAAGATGTTTCTAATTGACATCGAATCGGGGCAGGTGCTGAACTCGCTTGATGCCGAAGGCTTGTGCCTTGATTGCGGTGTGGCTGTCACCGCCGACAACACCGTGTATGTGGTAGAGGTCAGAGCTGTGGCTCCTTATTATAGAATAACCCGCCTGAACTAAAGGGATATTACCGAAAGTTCTGCCGTCGGGTGTGGGTCAAGTCCGATTCGCGCTGTAAATTTCTTCCTGGGTTGAGCCTTCCAAATTCAGTTGATGATCCTTCCAGTGTTCATCCTCGAGCTGCTCTTTGAGACCCGCAGTTGGGCCGCCTCGAACTCGCTGAGCCGGATGCCCCGCCAGGTCTCCGAGGTCCTCAGCACGGCCCCGAACATCAGCTTCAAGACCGGCCGTTCCCCGAACACCGTCCCGGCTGCCCGCACCCGCCGACGCTCCTCCAAGAAGAGGCACCCCAGCAGATTGGTGGTCCGAATCACCCGCCCATGAGCCGACGGACAGTGCAGATGGGCAATACAGACCTCAAAGTCTTCCTCGAAGCACAGCACCGCCGTCGGGTAGAGTTTCGCGTAACGGGCCACCAGGTCATCGCGCAACACCCGCGCCATCGCCACCGAAGGAGCCTGGTAAGCGGCTTTGGCCGCCTGCTTGAACTCCGCCATCACTTCCCCCGCTGTGAGCTTGCCCATCAGGTTGCGTAGCCGGTGGGCGAGACACCGCTGCCTCAGGCTTTGCGGAAAACACTCTTCGACGGCCCGGATCAGTCCGGCCGCCCCGTCGGTGACGACCAGCGCACGGGTGCCGTCAGGCCCGCCTCAGCAGGTCCTGAAAGAAATCCCGGCAGCATTGCGTCGATTCCTTCGTCCCCGGCGCCAGGTGCACCAGCACCTTGGCCCCCTCCCAGGTGATCGCCCAGGCACACGGATGGCTTCCCGCTTCGCCCCGGCCCGCAGGCGTTCCGCGATCCCGTCGACAGACAGATACAGCGGCCGCAGCTCGCTCAAATCCCGCGTCGCAAAGGCCTTATATTCCTCCCACAGGTTTTCCGTCAGCTCGCTGACCGCGCTGCGCGAGAGCGGCGACCGCCCCTCGTCGTCGCAAAACACGGCCTCCACGTCGCGCGTCGAGCAGCCCCGGGCATAGCTCTTGATGGCGAGCTGTTCCAAGGCGTCGCTTCGACCTCGAAGCAGTCGGCGCAGCTCGGCCAGTTCCCTGCCCTGGCGCCCGCGCACCTGGGGACTGGCATAGCGGATCTCCCCTTCGCCCGTCTGCAGGCGTCCCGGCCGGTAGCTGTTGCCGTAACCCTCGGCGTCGTCCTGGTGCTCATAGTTATCGCGTCCCAAAAGGTCTCGCACCTTGCCCTCCAGAGCCTCTTCCACGACTTGCTGCCCCGCCAGCTGCACCAGTTCGCTCAGCGGTTTGCCCTCCGAACGGCGCTTGTCCAGCAACGCCTCGATCGCCTGTCTTGTCTGTTCCGACGGTGGTACTCTTTTTTCACGGGTTGAGCCTCCTTTCTTTACTGCAGAAAGCCACCCGAGCTTATCAGGCCGGGCTCGCTCAACCCCCTCCCGTTTTTTCAGCGATTCTAGGACGTCACCCGGGGGGGCCCCACTCGTCCTCCCACTCGTAGGGAAACACCTGGTCCGAGATTACCGCGTCAGAGCAGCGCCACGAAGCGCAGCGCAGGGTCATCGAAAGGTCGGTTTTCCGCTCAGGCTCAGGGATTTGCAGGGGTCGCCGGCGGGGGCGCCTGGTACAGCACCTCGCGCTTCTTGCGCGCATCGTCGATCACCAACCCTGTAACGGTCCCGACTCCTGCCCCGGCGAGACCCCAGATAGCCCCGAGACGGGCATCCGATTCTCCCGTGCATTCATTGGCCACCGCGCAACCCAGCAATATGCCTGTGAATGCTGCTCCGAAACCGGCAGCCAAGCCCCACAAGACGCCATCCGTGACGGGGTCGTCTACGATGGTTCCTACTTGGGCCACGTCCGCCTTCGGCACTTGCAGCTCCGCACCCTCCAGGGTTCTCACCACCAGCGCCTCCCCGGTGGTGCCCTGGTACGTGGCCTCCAGGCGATCGCCCGACCGCAGCGTAATGGTCAAGAGCAGATGCCGGCGTTGCTGCTCCAGCTTGTCCCAGCGGCCCGGAATCACCTCGCCTCGAACCGGCACATCCACGAGCAAGAGGCTACCGGTCAGCAGGAACCTCCCTATGATCCCGATCTTCATCGGCTCCCTCCCCTCAGGCAACAGACGACATTGACCGGCGGCCGGCCATCAATGACAGTAAAAGACGCAGCAGGGGCTGTTCGGGGCGTACCTGCAGGCCGTTTCACAGTCGTCGTAGCGAAACGATCCCCCGACCACCTCCAAGGCGATCGATGCGTTGACCAGGCGGTTTTGCTCGGGGTCGGAAGGATCCCAGAGGAGGCCCCAGTCGTCCTCCCACAGGTTGGGGAACATCGGCTCGGACTGGACAGCCGTGCAATAGCGCCAAGAAGGACAATTCAGGGTAACCGCCGGGTCCGGATAGTACATGGTCACGATGAAATCATCTGGATCCGCCCAATGCGATCCGCTATCTGTACCTCCCCTCGCGGCAGGCTGCGGAAAGCTTGGCGGCCGCCGAGTCGGCTGAATGCGCCGCCGCAGGGTCAAATCAACGAAGACAGTGACGACCACCGGCGATGAGGGATCGCCGGTCAGGGTCGTTCCCACCTCGGGCTGGTCCACTTCCCGTCCGGGCGGCAATTCAGGGAATACGGCCACCGCATACCGCTCCTGCAGCTCCGCCAGGAAGTCCCGGAGCGCCTTGGTCCTCTTTCCGTCAGCCAGAAACTCTCGAATCGACTTCCGGGCCCTCGCCTCGTCCAGGTCGGCGAAGCGGTGGAAATTCGCCTCGTAGAAGCTTTGGACTTCTTGGGGAGTGACGGTGACCTGCTGTTCGAGCTGGTTGCGCAACTCTTCCGGTAACAAGCTGCGGGCCTGTGCTTCGAGGGCCAGGAGTCGCCGGTCGATCAGGCGTTCCAGCGTCGTCTTCCGCAGGCGGTATTTCTGCAGCTCGAGAGCCGCCAG